>CALLHY010000030.1 GCA_938009275.1 uncultured bacterium | reverse complement strand
AAGCTAATCCAATCAGAAATGGCTCAAATCTTAGCCATACTTATCCACCATGCTAATCGTACTGATAAGTCGTGGACACGCCATCCTGACGGGTATGGTAGAAGCTTCATCTTGAAGCTTTTCTTAATGCAAACATCAGGATGCAGTTGAACAATGAAACGGATACAGACAACTTATATGTCTAAGACAGTACTGACAAGTATACAGCTACTGTGAATGCCGAATCGTTCTCCTTATACATTTCTTACTGATCAGCAAATCATAATAAATCGAATATCTCATACTGACTCTTATCTACCTTAATTTTCATAGGATCAAACATCCAATTATTAACAAGCCTTGCTTCAGACAAGCTGTATCCTTTATAATACCTGCTTTCCTTCATCCTGGCATGATTCTCGTAATCCTTTAATAGCACGCGTCTAATCTGTTCTGCTGCGACATACCTAGCATGGAATTCAGTGTTTTGCATTACGCATGTGCGGAATGAACCGAGAATCACGTCTACAAATTGCATTATCTGACTAGTTGGGCAATCTAGGCTGTAATCTTGTTTACTTATGAATTTTAACGACGAACCGCTAGTGAAAGTGATATTATTTCTTAGTTCTGTCTTAACTGATTCCCACATATTGTCTTCATTAAAACATCTTTTGAATGATTCCTCGGAATAGTCAACGAATATATTGTCGATAACTGGTGTTTCCTGAGTGAACAAGTAATGAAGTGCACCTTTTAACCCCATCCGAAAAGTAGCCTCAACTAGCGTTTGAGACTCAGAAGCGTTAACAAGTTCAGTTGTTTTGCGAAGTATCACCAACCTGGCTCCAATCGGATGTGAAAATTTCTCCCTTTTTCCATTCCATTCTATCACTGCATCAATCTTCTGTTGTTGTATGATATATAATAGAATATCCATAAGCACGCGAACGAATACCACCCTATTGCTCTTCAGCTTCGCACTTTGCCCTATGTTTTTGTAGTGAATAGCGTCATTAAACCGAGAAACGGAACGCGCTTTGCTGATAAGTTCATATATGCATTGTATCTTACTTTGTGGAATAAACAGGAAACAATGCCAATATCCATCCGCTTTGCACTCATCATAAAATACGTCCCATATAATTGAGGTATCGTACTGCTCAGTTACTGGTAACGAGATCATTAATTGACCTCGATTTTAAGGTAGCGTAGCAAACTCATAGTAGGGATAAAAAACGTTCGAAGGGAAACCAGGGTTGTAATTATACGCATAGCTGCCATATTTCATGCTTAACTCTCTTGGATCATCAATTCCAAAAAGACACTTAGCTGCATCGTAAATGGCTTTTGAGCACATTTGGTGTAGCAATTTAACATCTGGAATGTTAGTAAGCGTAAAGCTCCGCCAATGCTCACCTTTAACCTTTTGAACTTCTGCTCTAGTATATGAAACAAAACCCAACACAAAGTCAGCCTCTTGAAAGTCATGGAGTTTGAATTTATGAAGGCGTGAAGACAGTGTTTTTTGCAGAGCAACCCTTGGATTTGTGTTGTTCCTGCTAGTCATGTTACTAATCGATAAAGGAAAAAATGAGAACTTCGCGAAGGCTAGCACATCATGCTCTGTAGTTTGAGTATAATCCAGAGTATTGAAAACCTGGTATTTATGCTCGATCAGTGTTTTCAATTCTTTACATCGTCTTCTTTGGATTAGTGCTGCTGATAACATAACAATGAACAAATACAGGATGAACCTTACCACATCAGATCTATAATCTCGAGTTGATAATTCATGTTTGTATCTAGTTTCTAATGATACTGCATAAGATGCATAATTTTCTATAAATTGGATAACTTCCGTTTCTATTATCATATCCCAGTAATAGCCAAAATCAATAGCCAGTTCTTCAAGTGTTTGGCTGAGTGTTATTGTTTCTTCTATCTTCTTAAGAATTAACTCATCTATTTTGTCGGAAGCAAGATTCTCTACTTCGCTTTTTGGGATTTCGAATTGAGCCATATCATTTATAAACTCCTCTCCAAATTCATGCAGAAGTTGCAGATAGTTAGGTTTGCCGTTTACTAATGCTTTATGGAATGCTTTGTACTTTAATGGAGAGTTTATAATAATCCCTTTTTCCTCATTTTCCAGAAACGCAGGAGGTGACCCCAATTCTGGTTTAACAAGTAGCGGCTTATTGTATATGAATCTTAGAAGCTTGTCAAACTCAGCCTCGAATTCTGCTTCATCCGACAAGTCAATATGAATATTGGACTCAATATAGGTTGGCTTATAGGGTTTTCCATTACCATCATTTTCCAAGATAACTGGAATGAATTTACTTTGCATGCAATTCTGATATACTTTTGGAGAGATAATCAGTGTCTCAGCACCAACCCCTTTTTCTCTGTCGTCTGCTTTCTTCTTGTAAGCTTCTGTGCACATTATCAGAACGTGATCCACAATAGGATTGTTTACCGAGTCTTCCATAAACTTGTAAACATTATTACCTGGCTTACAATCATACTTGTCGAAAATGACATCTACCCCATTGTTGAGAAGTCTTGTAACTATATACTCAACCTTCTTATCAAAATGGTTGGGATCCCAACTGTAAGATATGAATACTTTGAATCTTCCCTTTTTATCCATTTCTTATCCCTCATGAATCCTGACTAGAGATATTATGTTCTAATTCTGAACGCATTTGACGTAATATATCCTCTACTAACTTACGATTTTCTTCGCATGTTGTTTCAATTACACCCCATTGATCTCCGATGTTAGGATATGAAGTTATTTGCCGGTATGCTGAATGTATCGTTTTAGCATTCTCGCGGAACTTTTCAAACAACGATTCAATATCTCTTGAGATGAATATCAGTTGCTCCAAAAAGTAGTTGTTTGTTTCTCCTATGCTTAGAAGAAAGTGCTGAGGCAATAATCTAAGGATATCTTGCTTGATTATGTGACCATTTTTTTTCTTTTCTACTAGACCCCACCTATCTGGGCTTGAGAATATAAACGTGTCTATGTAATCGCTGAATTCACCTTCTGTTTGTACTTGGAAATCGTGAGTATCTGGAATCTGATCCCAGCTGTTTTTTAACTCTCCATGAAGCTTTATAATACTTCCGTATAAAACCGGATAGATTTCGTATTTTTTATCGAAGCACTTATTAAACCCGGTTATGGTTTTTCCATATTCCGCGAGTTGCTTTTCCTTCTCTGTCTCCAAATCGGTTTTGTATTTGATGAGCTTCTTGTCGAAGGCATATTCAAGCAAACGAGGAGCCCAATGCTTCCACGAGAATCCAAAAGCAAGTCCTGCAATAATAATTAACACATTAATGATTAACGAAAGTATCGTAATCACATTACCTCCAGTTCATTATGTTCTTAATCTCTCATCTACACGAAACACAAGCGGGTATTCTAATGAATGTCTTTGGATATGTTGGGCTTAACAAGCATATCCTCATGAAATGATGATGCCAAACTGCATTCATCCTTCATACACACTGCCTTTAGCTGTTTTTATATGCAAGCTCTCGTTGTTACAAAATATAGCTTTGCGGAGTTTTTTGTGTGTAGTTCAATTGTCAAGAAAAAACGAGCCAATAGGGTGAAGGAGTGATAAAGTAACGGTGCAAACTGACAACGAAAACTGCATATTGTGCAGCGAAATCTGCAAACTGTCGCATCGTGGGACATCCTTGCTCATCCTTCCCAAGACCTGTTTAGGTGGTTTTGGACAGGCTTTCTGCAAATCGGATCACCGAAAACTGCAAATTCTGACAGGATTTCTGCAAATGAAATGTTTACTGCTGATAATGGATGCCTAGGTGATCTCAAAAGTTCTAAACATCCTGCCCGAGACTTCAAACAAGTATTAACTATCGCAAGCTAGAACTAATCTATGAATAATAAGTATACAATGGCTAGAAATCGTAAAAATCATCTTCTAAATCGTCGTATAATTCGAATAAGTCATCTTCTTCCTCGTCAAAGGATACATTACTTATAGATTTCGCCTTGGGTTCTTTGACAACCTTACTTTTTGGCTTTTTACTACTCTTTTTACGGGATCGGGTAGGCGTGCGTGGAACAGTGTCAGTATGTGCTGAATAATTGCCACCCTCGTAGATCATTCTACCAACGTGACAAGGATAAGCTTGGTACAGCCATTTTAATAAATGCAGAGTGGTCATAGCATCGCCCAGAGCATCATGTGGTTTGACATTCAAGTCAGGGAAGATTCTCTTTAGAAATGTTAATGCTGTGCTCAGCTTATTATCCTGGAAACACTTCATCTGCCTGATTATTTTCAAGGTATCTACCACAGGATTATTAATCTTAACACCAGCGTAAGACAGGAAACGAAGATCAAATGGAGCATTGTGAAAAACGAAAACGCATTTTTCAGCGATAAACTCATTCAACTTCTTGTAGGTTGGAGTTTTCTTGATATCTTTCTGTTTCTTTAGAAACGAGTCTGATAAGCCATGAACCATATAAGCAAAGGGATTAACTGGAACATGAGGATTACAGTAGTCAGAAAAAGTCTCAACACCGGACGAATCAAACTTAACAAGAGCAAGTTGACAGATCCGATCGGTTGGAGTCAATCCAGTTGTTTCTGTGTCGATAACAACAAGACTAGACTTTTTAAAAAAAACTGCCAGACTATTATCAATTCCATCACCTCTAGTAGCTGCCCATTTGAGATCTAACAACCTATGATAAGCTTGCTCGCGGACATCCTTGCTACGATCCAGTTTAGTGAGTTGTTCCAATAAATACAGGTCGGTTATGTTTTGCACTGCAGCCAAGCGATGATCTTTATCTGCTCCGGCAAAAAGCAGGTATTTTAAGAATTGTTGATCATCAATACCCCGTATAGCAGCCAGCTTGGATTTCTGGCTTCTTTTACTTAGAACAATATCCTTAAAAACTGATTCGGTTTCAATCGTTAGTTTAGCGTTAGATTTTTTGCCAGAAAGTTCAAACGCAATTTTCTTCAGTGCAACGAGAGTGTATAGGTCTTGTACCTGTTCCCATGAGTCCTCTTCTACAATAAAGAGGTCTTGTTCCTGTACCCAGGTGTTCTCTTCTACTAAGATGGACCTGATCAGCTTGGTTAAGTCCTTGCTCTTGTTGAATACTTCTAAATTCAATTGCGGACGTTCAATCTTGATACCTGAAAACTCCTCCTGATACTTGTCCCTCAATTCTACCCATGGTGTTTTTCGTTTTTCAGGTCCTTTGCCTCGTTGATAAATCGGTTTGACAGTACCGGTTGCCTTCATCATTTTATCGAAAGCTGATTGTTGTTTTTGTGGCTTATGATTTTGCCCTTCATTTTCTGCGGCTCTCTCAGCTTTTTCGATTCGGTTTCGTGTTTTATTTAGTCGTGATAAAGCCATGTTTCTAATTGCAGCAAACTTACTTTCTGACGACAATCTTGTTAAAATATCAATGTCATCGATTAATTTGAGCGCTTGCTTCATGGTATCCTGCTCTTTGCTATCCAGAACTACCTGCTCTAACAATGCTGGATCTTTAATTCTCTCCACCATAGATGCCCGTATCTTACTGCTTCTGTCATTCAATGCTATCTTTAGAAGCAATTGCGGGTCGACGATCATATCAGCAGCTGTTTGGCGAATACTGGCATAAAGACTATTGAGAGCTGTGTCAACAATGAATAAATCATCTTCTACAAGGCTTAATGCAGTGCATTGGACACTAGATGAACGATGCATTTTAACGATATATTTCAGCAACTTTTGGTAGTTTGCAGAGCTACGGATTGCTTTTATAACTTGGCTTCCCGATTTTTGCGTAAGGATCGATACTAAGACTTTGTTTGGCAGATCCAGTACTTGTTCATAATCTTCATACTCCAGGCACCAAAGAAGCAATTCAGAAGTACTTGAATCGAATTCTGTAACCATGGCACCGGCATCGTCAAGAGACTCGCTCTTCTGAGAATCTGCAGAAGATTTTTTAGTAGCAGTAGATTGTATACCCCCCTCTGGAGGACTTGAACCTTTTACTTCGATGGCAGGGCTTTTGTTGAAATGCCTATCAAGTTTTGCTTGCTTTGCTTGAAGCCCAGGATCATCCTCTAAGTCAATTATAACCTCCACTGGCTCATGAATCGACTTCCGGATATCTTCCCTGACCGACGATAAGTAGTCCTTGTAATCTGGCAAAAAATAAATCCTGGACTTCCAAACCGCTATGTGAATCGTGCTTTCCAGTATAGTTACTCCTTGTACGAGTAAGAGAAATTGATAGGTATCTGGATAGCTTAGCTTGAAACTATCGGCGAATTCGCTCCAATGCTCTTCGATCCAGTTCAATTTGTACTTTTCCCGGATGATTGGATTAGGATTTACTAAGGGAGTTTGTTGTAACAGCTCCAGAGATTCTGGCATAGGCGATTCTACCCTTAGATTGCGCAGTGCCCATAAAACGATGTTCTTATCAATTTGCATATGTCCAACACATGAAGGACAGCCATGTTTACATGGACAGGATTCGACAATTTTTATCGCATCCAGGATCACATCATCAATCACTTCGTAGATCTTCTGGGCAAATCCAAGCCCTCCATTGTATTTGTCATAGATCAACAGAGATGACTTGGGGGGTTTATCGATCCCAAATACCGTACCGCCGATATCACTATAAGAAGCCATTGTTCTGATCGATGCCGCGTTTACCAGGGCAAAGACCAATCCATCAATATCATATTTGGAGTCTCTGTTCACGGGAGATTCTTCTCCAGATCCTAGTCTTGAAGGCAATGCTTGCAGGTTTTCCGGCAGCAATATCCAGGTACCCTCGGTATCCAAATCAACCCTTTGATCGGTATCCAGTTCTTCATAGCCAAGGTTCTCATGAGTGAAATATGCTATTTTTTTATAAGCATTGATTAGGGCAGTTACTTTGACGTCACCCCAAGCAGCCTTACACCTGAATATTGGTTTATGATGTACTGTTCCGAGTATTCTGACCGAGGTATTCACGAAAGGCACAGTGTAGTGGTTGCTGTTAACTCCGGTTAATATGGCTTGTTTTTGTTCAAAATCTAATGCCAGTACTTTATACTGAACACCGTCATGGAGGTAGATAGCTCCCGGGAAAAGCTCATACTTTGCGGTAATCAGATCTGTAGATGTAATAGTCTTTTCACTCTGTCTATCCACAACATCGATGCTTTCGTTGCTCATGTTACGTAAACTGATCTCCATTGCGGGATTAGTATTGTTTTTATGAGCCCATAGGAATTGATCACTTTCCTGAGTCAGTTCGCCAGTCTCAACTAGCTTTTGAGCTATTACACCAAGATCATGGAAGTACTTGATGTCTGTTCTTGATAGCGGTAACTCATATGCTGCGGCTCTGATGTGAGCCATCTGAATGAAAATATTGCTGATATCTATTATCGCATTTTCCACGCTGGAATCTGTTAACCAATCGAGGTCTTGGGCAATGTAATGTTCAATAGGCCGATTGGATAGAATGATTACTATCCAAGCATCCCCGGATCTTCTGCCTGCTCTACCAGCTTGTTGCCAGAAGCTAGCTTTGGTTCCCGGGAATCCTGCCATTACAACCGCATCCAATGATCCAATATCTATACCCAATTCGAGCGCATTAGTCGAAATCACTCCTCTAAGTTTTCCCGTGCGCAGGTTAAACTCGATAGATCTTCTCTCATTGGGAGTGAGGCCAGAGCGATAAGCCGACACTTTGTTTTGTAGATGAATACTTCCGTGCTGCTGAGCCAGGATTCCACAGATCTCCCGTGAAGCAACCTCTACGTCTCGCCGGCTCTGACAGAATGTGATGCTACTGATATCATTAACAACCAGATCAGGTATCAGGTTTGTAACCTCATTGAGAGAATCATTATGAAGTGGACACTGCCAAAAAACCAGCTTTTTCCCGGAATTGAACGAACCATCCTGTTCGAGATGGATAAATGGTTTGGAACAGATATTTTGCGCTAGTTCAAGAGGATTGGCAATGGTGGCACTGCTGCAAAGAAATTGTGGAGATACTCCGTGGTAGTTACAGATACGGAGTAATCTGCGCATGAGATTTGCCACATGTGTCCCGAAGGCTCCTCGATAAACATGCAACTCATCCAGGACCACAAAGTCAAGATATCGAAAGATCTCTTGGAATCCATACTTATTATGGTTTGGCAGGAAGCTGACATTCAGCATGTCCGGATTGGTCAGTATGATATTCGCATGGTCTCGTATGCTCTTTCGTTCTGAGGGCGGAGTGTCTCCATCGTATACTCCAACAGTTATCTCTGGTTTGCATTTGATTGCTTTAAGGAACTTCTCCAGGCTTGCTTTTTGATCTTGTGCCAGAGCTTTGGTTGGATAGACAAAGAGTGCTCTTACGCGTGAATCTTCAATGATACTTTGTAGTACTGGCAGGTAAAAAGCCAAAGATTTTCCACTGGAAGTACCCGTGGTAATGATAACATTCCTGCCCTCGTATACTTCCGAAAACATCTTGGCTTGGTGGCTATACAATTGCTTGATACCCAAAGTTGCCAGCCCCTTCTTAATGGAGCTATGGCAACTTTCCGGTATAGACTCATATACAGCCTCACGAGAATCGATCGATTTTACGCCGATTATTCTATCTTGAAAGTTGCTTAGAACTTCATCCAAAGCTTTGTATGACATTCATTCTCCCAATATCCCCAAAGCAATAAAAACTGTATGCAATAATGCTAATGCCGAAACAGCCTTTTAGCGCTTATGCTCGCTGCGAAGCGATTACGTTATTACCCAATACATGAGTATAATAATCTTCATAGGATCTACACTTTACGGCTTTGGTGATTACTCCTAACACTTCGAGCATATTCAATATTGCCTTTTGTTTAACATCATTCAGGGCATCAGAGCACTTCTCTTCCAAGCAGTTCTTGCTTAGTTTGGGGTAGTAGTATGTGATCGTGTTTGTTGGGTTAAATGATGCCTTTTTATCAGACTCCTCATTGAATATATCAGAGTCTTTGATTAGGCTAAATCGGCGATTGAGTATCCACCAAAGATGCATCTCTGAGAAGTCCAGTGTAAGTCCAATGATATCAATATCTCTGAAAAAGAAGAAATCGATCCAGGTGTCGATGTCCAATCTATTCAGGTCAGCCATGCATTTAGTCATTTTCTCCTGTAGAGATGAGTATTCTGTATATTTGGTCTTCTTATTTGTAAAGAAATACCGATAGATAGTATCAAGATATGATATGTATTGATTGTATCCGATCAAGATTGAATTGCTAGGCAGGATTTTTTCCGCATTTGAATACTTGGTATGATTAATCTCACCATGGATATGCCAAACTACAAGGCGCTCATCAGCAAACTCATACTTTCTCATAAGACTGTGAATTTCTTCATTTGTGCTTAACTTACTTATGCAATGATCCCTGAAGTCACTATTTGGATAATGAATCTCTGCATAAGCTTTTTCCAAAGTATACTCGTAATTTGTGGTCATTATATTCCGATACTTAGTATTACCGGCTATCATTCTGTGGACTTCCCGAACAGGAAGCTTTGCAAATATCTCAGCAGTTTTCTTTTTCAACACTCGAACAGCATTTTTATAATCGTTGTTTTTAGCTTTAAGAATCTCTTCAAAGGCTAGAGGTAAAGGCTTAAAGGGATTACTCAGATCAATATTTCCCGAACGAATGTTTGACAGATCCTGTAATAGATCACTCCAGGAGTAGTCTGAATCGCAAAACACCCTGTTGATGCCATTGCCAACCAGCAGCGCTTTATCAGTTGTGTTTGTCATACAATACTTCCTTAATGTGTAATGATACTATATCAAAGCCCCATTCCTGAGCTTTCTGAACCAAGATTCGAATCCATCCGCTCTCAGCAGGAAGAAGGAGTAGTGCTGATCCTTTGTTTCCCGGCTGGTTAGGTGCAGATCGATCGGATTGGCTTGTTTGAGTTCCTTGTTTAGCTCTTCAAAGTGGCGGGAACCGTGCTCATCCTTAGCATTGGTTACTTCTTCAAAATCATCTTCGGCTTTGATCTCCACGACGCAGACCAGTTCCCTGATACCCTGATCCTGCAAACCTATCAGCTTTCTTTTATCCGAATCATGCATGTTCTTACCACAATTCGTGAGATAACGGGCCAGATCAATGCGGATGAAGAAATCCGGATTAAAGAATCGCCGGACCCTGTCCTTGCCCCTTTTCCAGTATTCATAGCCCAGGGAGTAGAAACCCATATCCGGGGACTTGATCCAGCTCTCAAGATAGGCTGCATGTTTGATCAATCCGATGATGAAGTTGGTCTCCGGGATATGGGAGCAAACAACGCAGTTTTGGGGTGTTTTGAAAGCGCTAAGATTTACGGTAAAGAATCTCTTGCCCTCATACGGTTTCTGGATCAGATCGGTATCCAGATCGGAAATGCCAGTATCAAATATCGTGGTTTGATCAGCAGATTTGCCTGATGTTAGGGCAAGTTCATTGATAAAAATGTGATACTCATTCGATAGCTCATTTTCCCAATCATCCGAGACAAACAGCGAACTGCTTTGATCCAGTGCTCCGGCCCGGACGCTGCTGGCGTTCATTTCCAGAGTTCGCAAGGCAGTAGCCAGATTGACTTTTCTATCAAACCTGACACTCTTCTCACCCCGGGGCAGGAAGCTGTTGAAATAAAGCTCCACAGCCTTCTTATTCTCGTTTGTGAGCGCATCTTGCGTGATACCAGCATCCTGCATGGCTGCACGGATGACTTCTCTAATATAATCACGGTTGGTGAGTTTTGACAGATCAAGAGAACGATCCAAGTTTAGACGCTGATTTTCAAACTCCACATTCTTCATCTTCCTGAAAACGCTCAGAACCACCTCATCCAAAGAGCTGAAGTCCTTGGTCAGAGTGAAAGTCTTTTCCCCATGTAGATATTGCACATCCGCCGTCATAGAACTGGTCTGAGGTTTCAACGTCAAAGACCGGTTTGATTCCTGTTCCGGCTCTTTATCCACGATTTCTTTTACCAAGTCATAATCCAGGTTGAACAAAGTGAAATGATGATTAAATCGCGGACTCTCGTCTTTTGATGTAAACACCTTAGAAGATACGATCAAATCACATTCACGCACCTCATCCAGGAGATTGCGCACTGTCTCGCCAAACTTCTCATGATTGGTGATCACCACTTCGGGGTAGTTGCCCTTAAGCTCAAAATACGAAACCTTACGAGGTAACCTGAGCCCTCTTCCCAAAACTTGAGAGATCAGCAGCTTGGAGTTGAACACCTTCTCCTGCATGGGAACGATCTGGAACACATTGTCCACATCCCACCCTTCGGAGAGTTTATTCACCGCAAAGATAAATTCTGTCCTGCCCCCGGTTTTAACTGGATCAGTTTCCTCGATCCTGTTCAGTTGATCCAGGTAGTCTTCCCGATTGGCTGAGGATGTAGCTACAATCACCACTTTGTCATTACGTAGCAGACCTTCGATAGCGTTAACGGTTTGGCCTTGATAAAATGGATCATGCTTTGCAAGATAACGGCTGTAAACTGTGTAAAACTTGTCTGCATTATCCTGGGCGGCTTTTTGGGTGTTGTTGATAAAGATGCTTATGGGTTTTACCTTCCCTCCGTAGGAATATCTATCCTTGTTATCCAGATGGGTCTGGATGATCTGCTCATATCTCTGATCCTGGGTAAGATCGGAATCATCATCCGAGGTCTTGATCTTCAGCAAAGGATTGATCCTCTTGATGATCCCCTCCTCCAGGGCGTCCTTGATCGAATAATCAAAGATCACGTCAGGGAAGAAATCGTTCTGGTTATAAGGCGTCCCCGTGAAGCCAATATGGCGCTTGATCTTGGTTTCCTCGCTCAGTTTCTGGTCTTCCAGAAGATTGTCCCGCAGAAACTTCATCCACAAGCGCTCATTCTTATCTTCGCCTTTACCGAAATTCATACCATCGAAATCGAAGGCTACTCCGGCATCGCCAAATTTCAAGTGGGAATAGGCGTGGTGCACTTCATCGCTCAAAACCAGTACTTCTTCGGTATGCTTGAAGAGCATATCCGTGATCGCATTCTCGCCTTTGGTATAGACAGCGTTAATATTCTCGATAACGATGCTGTAATCATCCACAATGTCATTGGCGTTGCACAGGCTGACCTGGATGTTCCGGTATTTCTCCGGCAATTTATTCTTCATTGCCAGTCCCTTGGGTGAGTACATATAATCCCGGAATTTTTCTGTCAATCCTTGTTCGATTACCGTGGAGGGAGGCCCCAGCACCAGCACCCGTTTCACTTTCCCCAAGAGGATCGAAAGATAGGCAATAGCAAAGATCACATAGGATTTTCCCGCTCCGGTGGCCATGTAGCAAACCCCGGAGAGCTTGCCGGGTAAAGGGATCTGGGAGAGCAGTTTTTTTTCCGATGAGAACCTCTGCCGGATGGCTTCCTTCTTTTTGAAGTTCTGCCGGGCCAGGTCCTCTATCGATTCATAGCGCCCGCCCCAGAGGTAGACCATAATCTGCCGGATAGCGTCAAACTGATACTGCCTGCCATTGGAGATTTCTCGCACATACTCTTCGATCTCGGAAAAATCAAATTGCCCGATATCATACTTCCGGTGATCGATATCCAGGGTCAATTCCGAGAGGCTGATTTTGTTTCTGTATTCCCTGGCCATGCTCATTTCTCCAGGATTATGATCTTACTTTCGTTGCCATGCCGGTCGATCACGATCACCGCCACTTTATCGGTTAGCTTATCCACGTTGATGATGCCATCGTCTTTGATGTCCTTGCGGTAGACCGCAGCTTCCATGGTGAACATCTTGCCGTCGTAGTTCTTATCGATCAGCACCATGGCCAGGGCGTCCAGACCTTGGATCTCATTACCGGCTTTGTCGGTGATGGCTGTCTCAAGATCAGATATCACTAAACCCTGAGGATGCCATTTGAGCTTACATGTTACTTCCTGGTTAAAATAGAAACGAGTGGATGAGATGAGTTTATTGATCTCGGAAGAGCTGCCCGGCTGCTCGGAAAGCTGCTGGGAGCGGCTGATCTCTTCCAATATCTTGTATGGGTAGCTCAGGATCTTGAAGCTAACGGTATTGCCCTGGGAGGTTCTATAATCCCAGTCGCCCACCCGGTCACAGATCTCCGGGGCAATGATATAATAGTTACCCTTGAGCTTGCCACCCTCTGCTTCAGCCAGGCCTTTCAGGTATTCCTTATCGATCTTGATATTCTTCAGGTAGTCGTCTTCCCAGATGGGATAGATCTCCACCGGATCGCCATCCTTCAGACCATAGATATTGGGCAATTTGTACTTTGCCAGCTCCTCAGAACTGCGCTCCTGGATGTTGAACAGAGTTAGTATGAAATTGATGTAGGCTTCCTTGTGCTGCCTTAAGTTAACAATCCGGCTGAAGTCGAAGCTGCCAACTGAGGCAATTATGAATGGCTTAGCGTTCTTACCGTATTTATCACCTTTACTCTCATTGGAACTAAGTTTCTTTGAATCAGCGATAGTTAAAATCCGTTTTTGCATCGTATATATAGAATGCTTTCCAAAGTCTCCCGTTATCCATCTTCGTCCAAGTTTTTCAGCTACTGCAGCAGTTGTTCCAGAGCCGCCAAACACATCCATAACAAGTTCATCAGAATCTGATGCCATAACAATTACTCTCTCTAAAAGGGTTTCTGAGTTCTCAGTGGGATAACCATATGCGCGAGAATAACCCTCGATATTGATCCAGTTGTTATGTGGAACCTTACTAATGGGCTCAATCCAGTACTTCACTGTGTTATTTTCTCTACGGATGAATCTAATGGCTCTGTCATGCTCTTCCCAATAATCCTCCAAGCTAACTTTCCTTTTTTTATTAACTTCGAGAAATTCTTGATAGTTATGATCTGCTTTTAGCGCGTCTTCCTTCTTCCACATCCAACTACAATTATCATCAATTGTGACTCCTAGAAGCTCATACCTCTTCTCAGGTCTTGGGTAAAACGTTTTGAGATCCTTCCAGTAAGCATCCCTAGCCTCGATAATAACTTCGTTGTTAAGATTTTTGAATGTAGTTTCGGGTCGGATGCTGTACCAAAACAAAACATCGTAGTTTATACTCAAGTTCTTAGGGTTAGTTCTTTGAACATTAGCATAATAAGCAGTTTTTGTTCTTCCGATAACAATCTCATTCCTGAAGTTCTCAGATCCGAAAACTTCATCCATAACAACTTTAACATAGTTACTAAAATGATAATCAAGACGGACAAAGATACTGCCTTCATCCATAAGCATTTGCTTTAGAAAGATAAGCCTTTCTCTAACGGATTCGATAAACTCTGCTCCGGCTAACTTAGCACTATAACTCATAACTCCACCCGTATCCCCATACTCATCACCAGTTCCAAAAGGCGGGTCGATATAGACCAGTTTGACCTTGCCTTTGACCTTGTCCTTGATCAAAGGGTCCTGATTCAGGTAGCAGGCTTTGAGAAAGAGCAGATTGTCGCCCTGGACGATCAGGTTGCGCCAGTCATCTTCGCCACGCTTCTGCTTCTCCAGAATATCGAAGATCTCTTCCTGGCTGTCACCGTTGTGCTTGAATTCTTTACCGTCAAAATAGCGCAGGATCTGCAGAGGTGAGCTTTCACCCAAGAGCGCGGCTGAAGCGAGGATGGCAGGTTCGCTGCGTTTTCCCTCATAATCCAGAATGGGGATTTTGTATTTATCGAGCCGTCTATAATCGAACTCACCGGCTTGGGCGAGCTTGTCAAAGAACCCGGGGGCGATCTTTTTTACTATTTCCAGCGGAAACTCGACATTCTCATTGATGCATTTGGCGATGATCTCTTTTTCTTGGTCGGATAGATGGATCTTGCTCACTTTATTCCTCCAGGGCTTGTTGCAAATATTTGTTCAGGGTGCTTATCTTGGTCTGCGCCGGGTCTGAGGGCAGCAGATTGAATTTATTTATGCGTAGGAACTTGTAGCCATAGCTCTCAAGTTCCAATTGGCGGGCCAGGTCATACTCCAGATATTGGGGGTCGTGGGGCGAGTTGGGATCAAAGTGGTATTCAAAGCCGTCATACTCCAGGATCAGCGATCTTTCCCTGCCTCCCTGGCTGAGAGTAAGCAGAAAGTCCACCCGGTATTTGGGGATATAACGCTGGTATTGATCTTCCAGGTATTTACCGATCTCGAACTGTGCCACCAGCTTGATCTTATCCTTGTGCTTCTGGTAAAACTCAGTTTGCGTGATCAGACGATACAGCTCTTTCTCTGCTTCAGATTCGAATATGCCCTCATCCTCAATATAGTTGTCCCGTGTGTTTTCCAATTGCTCATGATAATGTTGCAGAGCAGCGCCCAGAGTGGTATCGTTATATTTTTCCAAGGGCATGCTATGTACGAAGACCATGGTGTCCTTGGCGCGGGAAAAGCCCACATTCAGCCTTTGCATCTTCAGTTTGCGGATATTGTCGGCTGTGCCGCCCACCACAGGATAGATGGTCCGGAGATCGGCTGTCTTATATTTATCGTCCTGGACAAAGGAATAGAAGATCAGGTCTCTCTCTTCACCTTGCACGTCTCCTACAAACCAGACCTTCAGATTATTATCAGCCTTCAAATGGGTAATATAGTTCTTGTTCCGGAATTCCTTTTCCATCCTGGCCTGCTGTTCTTTGAAAGAGCAGATCACGCCGACAGTACCCTTGAAATTTTGCTCGTGCAGTTGTTTCAATTCATCCATGATCACTTCGATCTCATCAAGGTTCACGTTTGAGGCTGAATGGGTTTTGGTTTCTACCCTGATAAATCTAAGTACCTGCTTGATGGGTTTGGTCCTGATCCGGTTGATGATCAGATCGATGCTGTTTTGTTTGTAAAAGAACTGGGCAGAATAGGAGATGATCTCCTGGAAACTGCGGAAGTGAACATCAAGGGCAGAACTGTAATTGGCCATCGCCCTGCAGAAAGCCAAGGTGGAAGTCCTGATGCTGAAGGTTTTCAGCCATTCGATGTTCCCGGCTGAGGGCAGGAAAATCCGGGAAGTCTCCTCCTCATCTTCATCAACAGAGGCCTTGCTGACCTCGCGGCTCAGCCTGTCAGTATCTTCATCTGAGACATGGAAGTTTTGATCTTTGCTATAGCTGCGGATGATCTCCTTGAAATAGGCACTGGCATAATGCTCTGCCACGTTAACCGCGCTGACCGCGCCATATTGGAGTTCGTCTCCAAATATGATCACCTGTTTGGCCCGCAGGATCAGCGATAATGAATCCGCAATCGAGACCTGGGAAGCTTCATCGATGATCAGGTAATCAAAGATATCCTCCTCCATGGGAAAGTAATCCGTGATCAGGCTGGGTTGGGCGATCACGCAGGTTAGATGCTGGTTCATCACACTGGTTTGTTCTGAGGAGAGGCGTTTTTTAGTGAGGATCGAGGTCTGCATCCGGCTGATATCTCCTGTGAAATTCATCAGGTCGGAATAGCGTTCATCGTTTTGATATTCATATCTCTGATGGACAAGGCGATAGAATTCCTGAATGTCCTGTTGTGCAGGTTTACTTGCTCCCGATAAGGCAGCCAGTTCATTCTGCAGTTGGATCAACCTGAGCATCTTCTCGAACATTTCGGCGGGGATCTGCTTCCAGTTGCTCAGATCGTGCAATCCGATGCCCAGATGTTCCAGCCAGGCTGGGTATGTATCATATAGTTTATCAAACCAATCCCAGTCAGTATCCTGAATCTTGCTTACTACCTCATGCGCTCTTTTTAATCTGGTATTAATCAGGGGAAGAGCGCTGACATCGGTTTCCAACATGGCTGCCAGCTCTTCAATCAGGCTGTTTGCCAGGCCAGTCTCGTTCTGAGATCCTAATAGGTCAACTCCAGTTACAAGGTCCTGCAATGTGAGGTCATCTTTCTTTTTTCCGGTTTGATCGGCTATGGTTTGGATAAGCTCAGCATGATCTATATGCCCGAGCTGCTGAAGGTTGCTCTTAATACTTTCAAAGCTGACTCTTTTGTGCTCAGCCAGCAGATAAGCATCTGTGAATTGGGAGTCGCTTGAGTTTTGAGCCAGTTTCTTTTTGATTTCATCCAGGTATTTTCTGGCTTCCTTGACCTTTCTAAGCTTGAAGACCTGGTCACAGAACTCCGGGTGATCCTGTTCAAGGGCATGTTCCGCCTCTTCGCGTTTCTTTTTACTTTCCTTGCCAGCCAGTAATCCGCTGTGCTTTTCGATATCATTTAGCAGAGCCGATAGCGATTCCAACTCATCTGCCCGGGGAAGATACTTATCCCCCCAGCGCAACTTGATGGGTTTCAAATCATCTTGGAAAACACTGAAACCGCCTTTTATTGATATGGCTAATGCTTTAACTATCTGGCTAAAGCCCTCCAGTGAAGATAAATCTACGCTTTCAGGAGCGGCTGAGGTCGGTATGGTCTTTTCTTTGTTTAGATGCTCCAGTGCTTTTCTATAGGCCTCGTACCTTTCCCTTTTCTGGAAATACTCCTTCAAGTGCTGATAACTGAGGGGGAAATCAATCTCCTGCAACTGGTTGAAGAATCCGAGCAGATCGGAAGCGTCCTTCTCTGTGAAGTTACATATAAAAATCTCGCTCTCCGGGAGTTGTAGATCCTTTTCCAGATCGAGGTATTCGGAGATGAGATCATTCGAAACCAAAGCCGAATTGAACTGCTTCCAATAGACTTGGTTCTGCTCTTTGATCCTATCCAGAGTCTCTTGTAGTTTTTGCTCTGTTGCAGTAATATTAATTCTCTGAACCCTATTGGCGGCTCCGTTGAAAGCTGGATTAGCCAGAGTCTGAGCGGGTGGATTGGCGATTCCATCGCTTGCCTTGTCCATTCTGATGATGGCTGGCTTGCCTGTTTGATTCAAGCTTCTAAACTTAGCAGTCAGATAACCTTCGATGACATCCAGCGCTTGCTTCTTGTGTGATGTGATCAAAACGCTTTTACCCAAGCCTGAAGCCATATAGACAAGCGCAGAGATAGTATGCGATTTCCCGGTACCGGGAGGACCTTCCACAACGATAATCTTGTTTTTCTCATTTTGGGCAGCCAAAAGGATCTTTTTCTGAGACTTGTTTAAGGGGAAGGGATTGTCATCGACAATGTTCCAGACATCCCGGGGAGGGTATTTATCCCAGTATTGCTGTTCTACTTCTTTTTGCGTAGAGGGAACATTGGAATTGATGTATTGGTCTATTAAATTGAGGAATTTCTGCCCTACTGAAGAGTCAGATAGCGCTAGTAATTCTGAGTAATCCAGGAGGTTGTTTGAGTCCTGTTTTACGATCTGAAATCCCACCCGGGAGGAGATCTCTGGATAGTTGGGCAAAATCAAGCTGGGGAATTTGTCCTGCATCAGAAAATCCTGGGGGCCGTGGTAGATGGTATTTAGAAAGCCATTCAACTGACGTATGGTAGCCAGTGCGTTGCTCATTTCTTCAGCACGTGGTAATGTCAGTACATCTTGGGGCTTGTTGGCGTTGATAGCTGGTGTATTCAAGTAGATGATCTTCTGGGTCTGCACCAGACTAATGGAAGCAAATTGGTTGTCAATGCTCAACTCAACAAAGTAGAGGGGATAGCTGCCAACTTCATTACTGATTTGGTGGGCAAAGAGATAGACTCTGTCCAGACCAATCTTCCTATCCAAATCCCTCAACTGGGCAAACAAGTCAAACAGGACCAGTGTATACTCGGAATTCTTGATGATCTGCAGGACTGCCTCTTTAAAGTGCTCAATATCAGTCGTGACGTTTATCTCACGTTGGATGCTGTCATAGATAAGTTGCTCATTGATGCTAGGGTTGAAGCTAGTTTTGGGCTGATGCGATGTCCCATGCAGATTTTGCAGTTCGGCAATCTTCTGGGCTTGCATGTTGTATTGTATAGCCTGGACTTTGGAGCGAAGATCCAGATTGAACTGCCTGAGAGCATTGTTGGTTTCTTGATTTGCCGGGTCAAAGGTCTCTGGTAATCTGGGAAACAGATCTTTGGCTTCCCTGGAAACCTCATCAATAAATGCCCTTCTATCCAAAGAAATGCTGTGCTCTTCAGGATGGATTGAAAGATGTATCCTTTTACCCTCCTGTATCTCATTTAACAGGTTTTGGGCGACTTCAGGAAAAAAGGGAATATCCAGCGTCTTGTCGTCATTGCTCCAGGCAAAGTTTATCCTGGTATCAAAGCGGAATCTGGTCTCGTTGTAGGTAGAGTAGTAGTTTAAGATGCTCTTGGCTAGGTTCTTCACTCTCTGTCGCCTCCGTCTATATCATTGTTCCCAACATATCTGCAAGTACTTGGATAAGGCTGTAAGCGTGCTGATTTGAAGAATTGCATGGAAACAAAATCCTGATAGGCTCACTGGTAACAATGCGCACTACTTCCCCTGGTTCCATGCCCTGAATCAGGGCTCCTGCCTTAATGTCTTCTAATCTCATCATCCTGATTCCTTAAAAAAAGAACTAGATGATCCGCCTAACACTCCCAAGGTCTGATCAGTTGCCTCTTTCAAGCGTTTAGTCGCATCATTAATTTCGGCCATTACACGCCAAAAGTCAAACAATCATATTAGCTTCTTCTGTCAATGAGAAAATCCTTTTCCACCCTAGCAGAAAGGATCATTCGTGTTTGATTCTAATTGAACCTTGATTTGTATTAGACATTGGTTTCTGATCCAGACCAGCGATTCTCCGATGATGAATACATTACCAAACTATGCTTTTAGCGATCAGATAGCCTAACAAAATGCTTCATGAAAGACGATGTGAGCTCAAAAATAAACTCAATCTCAAGCTCCATGACCCTGTCGTCATGCTTGATATAGGTGTTTTGATACTTGGTATAGTACTCCACGAGTTTCTGAAACATATTGGCGAATTCTTTCGATCCTCCCATCGAGATAACCAATGACCCAACTTCATTGATTTGGTTCTCCAATGACTTAGAATTTCCAAAGATTTCTTGCAGTAGCAATTCAAGAGACAGCCTTAGGTCATCAAGAGAATTCCTAAGAAACACGCCATTATTGAATTTGTCCAAGGCATATAAGTAGTTTTGCTTTGACTTTGTATAAGGTTCCAGCCAGTGCTTGGTTTCTTCAATCAGTATCTCGTTGATGCACTCAGAACCCTGAAACAAACTGCCAAATCGTGATATTAGTTTGATTTTCAGGTCTTTGATCTTGGATTCGTCAGACCACTTTTCTAATTCACACAACTCCTTGATGATTGCGAACTGCTGCTCTGGTTTGAAAGCCTGGAGATTCTTAGGGAGTGCCGTTCGCTTGTTTGGACTATCGAAAAAAGGATAGGTGCCATAAGGTATATCAACGTTGTAGTCTACAGCGTATGCTGCGCAGTATTCTGCAATCTTTGAACCGGGCAACCCTGCATTTGTGTCTGCGAGAATATCGCAAGCGTGGGACAAGAATGTGATTGGTATCATAGTCTCCTCATAGTTTCATATTACCGATGGGTAACTCGCTTTTATTGTTTAATCGCATCACAGATCGTATCTGGAAGATTAGAGTATGGTACATTGAGTACTTCACATGCTTCTCTCCACGATATGCTCCCTAAGTAGTGACGTGAGATTTCTTGAACTGCCTTTCTGCTCATATGGGGTAGACTCAATACAAAATCAGCATCCTTAATAGGATCTGTTCCATCTTTGTTCATAAGGATTAATGCGTATTGTTTAGTCCCAGCATACTCTCGGAGAACTTCCAGGTTTCTAACAATTTGGTTACGTTGAGGATACCAATGAATCGATCTTGATACACCCTCATTTCTTTTACCTTCAATAGCCAGGACATAATCCGCAGTCTCAAGCAAACAATCCAACCTTGTGTATCCTTCAAACTTAACCCAAGCTTCAGCTTTGTCCTTAGAGGTTTTAACTACGATTCCTCTATTACTAATCAGCATAAGCTGATTCAGAGCATACTGCTGTACAACCTCCCTTTCATTGGCGTTGGCAGGATGAATCAGGGACGTTCTCATTTTTTGTGTTCTTAAGTTATTGAAAACCTTCTCAACCCCCTTGGTTTTTGGCCATGTCAATTTTCCCGGATTCAAGATAAGCCATTTGAGAAAAGCAACAGAAGGTGCTATGGAGTATTCAAAGCAATTCTTCCTATTCTGTTGGCTATCAACCTGCTTGGTTGTCGTCTGTTTTCTTTTGTCGGTGCTGATACTGCAATTCATCGCAGACATCATGTTAGCGAGATCCTGATTCTTTGTAGCCATCCCAAGTAAGGTGGGAATCCAACTGGGTCCAATGCCATAATGTTCGAATAGGTAAGTAAAGAAAGGCATCACTCTCGTTTTGGAGCTGTCCTTCAGTTTCCTTGGCTTAGTCTCCCTATTCATTTTATCTCCTCAATATGATTGATTTTGACTAATCTCATATTTGAAACTCCAGGCTGATTATGCCAGCCTGGGTAATCATGCACAAGTCGTACTGGCATCTTTGCTGTCCATACATATCTCGGACTATCGGAACTGGCATATCCTTAGGGATCAAGGCATAACTGTGTCTCGCCGGTCTTTCTTCTTTGTAAGTACTAATCAAGGTATCGCCTATCTCTGCAGCCAATGAACAAACATAGTCCTCACTGGATAGACAGGAGAAATCGCTATCGATCAAGACGGCTTCTCGGAGGGTCTTTGCCTCAGCAGGGATCAAACCACAAAGATCCCTGATCTTCTCTTCCGGGACCTTCATTGCATTCAGGACAGCGGCATAGATACTTCTTGGCGTCCAGGGATCATACTCAGTAAAGTGAATGAACTCAAAATCTGGCAGTTGCTGGCGGAGATGCTCCAATACATCCGCGGACTGATGATCCATCAAAGATAAAGAAATATGCCTGCTGCTGGGCTTGAATTTGATCTTCAAGGTGGATGAGTAGCTGCTTAGTAATCCCACCACCTTGGATACGGATAGATCGCTCTCAGAAACAGGTATATAGCCATCCGTTACATCGATTTTATTGGCTATATCCAGAGTGTTCTTGATAAGCTGAGGTGGGAAACCAATGAGCGCTTTCATCTCTTTGGGCGATTTGAGATAGTACTCATTGCAGGCAAAGCGTTTGGCTTCCGAATGAGCGAAATCCAAGCCCTTTCTGATGCAGTTCAGGGCATCGATCGAGATAGAGTCACTACGATCCATGCAATGACAGTCATTGGTGAGAACCACGGGTATCTTGGTCTGGTAAGCCAGATTCAGAACTTTATTCATGGCAACCGCTTCAGAGGGCAGCTCGTGGTTCTGGATTTCGTAGAAGTAATCTTCGCCAAAGACCTCATGATACCAATCCGAAACCTGCCTTGCCTCGACATCTCTGCCCTCCAACAACAGGGTGCAAAGCTCTCCCACTACGCTGAAGGATAGGCAGATCAGATCTTGAGCATGCTCTGCCAATTGGTTTTTAGTGATCTTTGGGGCTAGAGCATCCTGCTCATAAGCCAGAGAGACCAGATGGCAGAGATTTTCGTAACCGGAGCCATTCCTGGCCAGCAGGATAACGGAAAAGGCTCTGCCATCTCCGGGATTGTTTAGGACTGCTATCTCCAGCCCAATGATCGGTTTGATGCCAGCTTTTACGCAAGCTTGCCAGAGGCGGAACGCCCCCGCCACACTATTGCGATCGGTGATCGCCACTGCCGGCATCTTATACTGCACCGCTCTCTGCACCAGATCATCGATGATGCAGGCTCCATCCAACCAGCTATATTCGCTGTGTACGTGTAAATGAACAAAACTCATCTATCCTCCTTAATCGACTCTTGACCAGGTCAACTAAGCCTTGCGTCCAATCTGGTTATGATGTCCCTTGCCTGAAATATAACTGCTTCACACTCGGCCGTATTCAGCTTGTTTTCCAAGTTATGCTTGACCCGACAAATCCTCTGTTCATCCTGTTTTTCACAGTATTCTAAGGCTACAATTGTCCACAATAGGCCCTGCTTGTAGTCTCTCATGTTGATCGTGTATAGTCTGGATAACTCGAACATCGCCTTAAAATGGCCATTGAATGATGCTTCTCGAAGGTATTTCTCGGCTTTGGGACAGTTTGGTTCGGGTAGACTGGAATAGGCCAAGCCAAGATTGAATTGAGCGTCTTTATTCCCTTGCTCGGCTGCAAGAGTTAGTATCCTGATACCCTTGCTTACATCGGGCACGACGATCTTGCCATCTAGGAAGATAGTCCCCAGATCATATTGCGCAAGATCTAGTCCTTGATCTGAGGCATTTTGCAGCAAATCCAGACCTTGGCCTAAGTCTTGTTCTACGTACTGCCCATCGATTAGTAACTTCGCCAGGACATACTGAGCCAGAGCCACACCCTGATCTGCTGATTTGCCGTACCATTTGATAGCTTCAGATGTGTTCTTCTGAGTTCCAATTCCATTGGCATAAGCATAGGCTACGTTATATTGAGCCTTTCCATGACCCTGTTCAGCAGCTCGGAGATACCATTCGAATGCTTTAGCGCGGTCTTGCTCAATTCCGATTCCATCGAAGTAAGCATCTCCTAACTGGTTTTGAGCGTCTGCATTACCAGTTCCAGCATCCAGCAATAACTGATCAATTTTTGAAAGCACGCAACCCCCTTTTCAAGTCGGATGTTTGTTATATTCACCAAAGTGCAGGCTCTAAGCTTGAAACACTTCCTCTGTACAACATCAGCTCTTTTCTTACTCTTTCATGGTCAAAAACACCACTACCCATCCATTGTTGATAGTCTGTGTAAGGCTCTCTTTGCCCTGCGCGCAGCTTAAAGAAGGCGTCACTTACTCCAGTAATAGAATTCTCCAATTGACCGCAGACTGCTTCAGTATAATACTGGGCTAATCCCTCGATAACGTATTTGTCATAATAGGAGCATAATAACCTACCCCTGTTGCCACTAATATCAAAACCTGCCATCGTGTAGGCATGAGCCTGTTCATGGATTAGAACTACGACAGCTAGCAATTCACTCGACACGCCCAAGATAATTGAGTAAAATGCTATTACTTGTGCGTATAGCTCTATTCTGATGTCTTCACAGGAGAAAAATACACCCAGAAGGTCTTCAACATGCTTGTTTGATTCTCCAAACCACTCTTCACGAAGTATCTTCCCTAAAAACACCGACAAGTCATCATAACTATTTTCAAACTCATCAGAAAGTCTTCTTATCTTTGATAATATACCTTCAGCTGCCACGGGAATTCCATTGTCATCGCACATATGGTCTATCGATAATCTATCAAAGACTGGGTCAGAAAAGCCTCGAAGTAGCGCATACCAAAAATCGAATTCATAGTCAATACCTAGCTTGTTCAACAAAGTAGCAGTGTCAAAAACTACAATATCAACTGGAATTCTTTGGGATGCTTTCGAGTGTGGAGAAGACTGATTAGGCGTTTTCCTTTTATCTTCCCAAGAAAGTTTGAGAGCAGTCAAGTCATGCAGTCTCTCGTGTATGGCACGGAGATGTTTAGTTGTAACTGCTTTCACTCTTTCGTCAAACTCCTTATTGCTAACAACTCGATTGGTGTTATTCATTGTTTCCTCTCCACAGATTTCTATCATTAAAGATGGACCTTACTAAATCGGCATGCTGTACAACGAGAATATTGTTTACAACATATTGCGCTGCTTCTTCCCACGTCATCCAGAAAATACGTTCACTAAGCAATTTCAGATTAATTGATTTGGGTAAATGTGGGAAGTTATAGCCTAAGTACTTCTCATCTACCAAATCCCTCATTTTGTAGCCGTATAAACGTGATCTTTCTGGATGGAAGATTCTGTTGTTATTACGTGAGCCACCAAATTCTTTGATACGAAACATCTCAGGTGTTATCAAGAAAAACCATAGATGTTGCAGTCCCTCTGGATTCTTTAATTTATCGGTTGCATCACATAATGCTGCATCCAAACATCTGGATATCTGGTCACGACACGGAACATAAGTAGTCTTGCAATCAATGTCTGAGAGATACTTACATTCAAAATACACTTTGTCCTTATTTGGACAAGTGATAACCATATCGAAGTGTGTGCTACCCTCTATATCGTGTCTATCACCTTTTTTTAACCTGTCTTCAATTCTTTTAACTCTGTCTTTGTATGGGTGTTTTGGGAAGGAGTCATTAAACCAGTTTTCTCGAATAAACTTGTTGTAGTGTTTCAAGTTTGGTGTCTGGTATTCTATATACACAGAGTGATCTTTCGAAAATACAGGGGCATTTGTTTTTAAATTTCTGTGTGACATAACTTGGCCAAGTAAGCTGCTAACACTTGCATAGTTATTGACCTTATCTGCATCAAAGGCATTTGCTAAAACTAAGGTCAGCAATGTCTCATCGTGATCAATTTGCGCTCTATTTCGAAACTTTTTTATGTGTCCTGCTACATTCTGATTCTGCTGTAGAAGGTTACCGCAACTATTGATTATGTCGTTGATGTCCATGACCTTATCTCCTTATGTTTATTGTTTTTCAGTTATATTTACAGAGTATTTCTGTCTCAGCGCTTTGATATGCTTCTGAACTACTTTTTTATCAGTGGCAGCCCATTGCTCCCAAAGCTCATTGAAACTCATATAGTGGAAACTGACATCCGTTGCCTGTGATACAAGCCCCGAAAACTCCTTCAGTTCCTTCATGTGCAAATCAAAGGGATGGATATCCATCCAATCCTCGTTTGCCGGATGCCAGTATAGATAGAGCAGATGTTTCTCTTTCTGGCCGGAGTTCAAAACACCAAAGTAATGACGAATGATTTGAACAGCATCAAAGAACCTGTATTTACATTCGCCCATCTCGTTTGTAAAAAAATCAATCGCCTTCACCCAAGGATTACTTTGCTCCATAGTTGCTGCAAGCCTTTTGTAGGCACTATGCAGACTTGCTTTCTCAGTTCTCCCGGATAGGAACTCGCAAAACTTACACTCAACAGCGAGGATTGCATCATCAGATTCCAGCCAAACATCCAGATTAGGATGCTTCTTGGCTTTGGGGATGGCGGTTTCGGCAATATGTTCAAATTCCAGTTTGTCAAATCCTGCCATTTGCTTTGTTCCGAGATCAACTGTTAGATCATCCAAGTGGGTCTTCCATGGCGCAAATGTGCTAACCGCGAGTGCTGCTGAGGATGAAATTGAATTGAATTTTGGTGCTGATCCTGATGAATTGCTCAGTTCTCCTCCATCTCCACGAATAAGGTCGCAGCAGAACATATCAGCAGAGATGCCATCGATCACGCTGTTTGCATAGTTGGCGCAGTATACGTGTTTCAAATCCACGTCATGTGAGATGGTTTGAATTATTTCGCCATTGATCTGTTTCATAATCAAGGCAGCTTCCACCATTTTCCGATTTATCATTCTGTCAGGTTTCATTATACCCCCTAAAACCCTATACTTTTATTTACTTTGTCTGCCCAAGGTAGCTCAAGATCTGCATATTTAAGTAGGTCTTGAAGATAGAGCCGTTTTGATTTTCCAGTTCGACCAATCGCTTCAATACAGGCGTTTTGCACCACCAGTGCGATCTGTGCGCCGCTGAACTGATATTTCTGCGCTAATGGCTCAACATCGATATCCTCTGATCCTGGAATCTCCTTTCTGAGATACATCCTCCACAGCTTGCGTCTGCTTTCGAGATCCGGTAGTCCAAATCTGAACTTGAGATCAAAGCGGCGAAAGAAGGCCTCATCGAGGTTAGTCTCAAGGTTCGTGGTTAGGATCAGGATGCCCGGGAAAGTTTCCATTTCCTCCAATATAATGCTCTGGATGGAGTTCTCGATAGTGCTGCAGGTTGAAGTGATGGAGATCCTTTCATGGATCAATTGATCTGCTTCATTGAGCAGAAACACTGGAGCATTCTCTTCCTTAGTAGCCAGCTCCCGCATCTCGCAGAAAGCTTTCTTGATCAGCTTCTCGGTCTCTCCGTAGTATTTGTTTCTTAGTTCGGGTACGTTGAGAGTGACCAAATCTCTGTGAAGTTCATTGGCTATGGCGCCGGCAGTAAAAGTCTTGCCGGTTCCAGGAGCACCGTACAACAGCAGTACCGCACCTTGTTTATTACTTTCGATCTTGAATCCCCATTTTTCCAGGTCTCTGCGTTTATAAGGCTTGCACTTTGTTATTATCTGGGAAATAAGTTGCTTATCTGATTCGGGAATAATCACATCACCCAGGGTCTGCTTGGGCTGGCACTTTTGAAAGTATGGGGTAAGCTTTATCACCACATCTTCAGAGGTTTTAGACCTATACCCCAGCGTTTTAAGTGTTTCATGCGGAATACCTATAGTGTTCACCTGGGCCCGATGGAAGCGTTGTTCTCTGCTGATAAGCCCGGAAGATATCAAGACGGAATCATCGCTAAGGAGTTGTTGCTGCAGCCACCTGAATCTGGGATCTGGGGCCAGAGAGAGAGCCAGATCTGCCTCAGTTATTCTATCATCACAACATAGTTGGTGATACATGACCACAAGTATTATGAACAGCTGGTCTTCTCTTAGGCTATGTTGGCGTATGAGTTCTTTTATGCCCAGGCTATCCGGAGCAGCCAGTATTCTGTCTTTGAGAAGATGCAAGCAAGCCGATAGAATCGGATACTCCAGTACAGGAGACCTGCTGCCCAATTCGCCAAAGGTATTGTAGCAGAGATTAAAAATCAGTCTCAGGTCACTCATGAAGTCCTTATCATCCTGCCAGTTATCTTTGATGACCAGTTCCAGGTCTTCTCTTATATCCCTCCCCAATATCTTCAGGATGAGGTCTTTGCTGAGAGTGTATTCGGCAGATTGCAGGATCATAGGATTAAGATAGTAGTTTCCCTCAATCCTCTCATCAAAGCAGATGATATTGCGTTCTAAGAGCCCGGTAACGTATTTCAGGCATGCAATCGCCTGATAACGCCTAATCTTGGCACTGGCGCAGATACTTGCCCAGCTACTGCCCCTGCCAGGCAGTTCGAGATGAAATTGCCAGAGATCGGCGATTACCATCACATCCTGTTGAGAAAGGCTGTAACTCTCAAACAGTGGGTGTTTAATCAATTGGCGAACATGCTTGTTGATTAGCTTAGCATTGGAGGCATCAATAGCAGTAGTAACGGCATTTTGAGTAGGTTCCTGCTCATCCTCCATATCATGTTTCATTGGTTTCAATTCAATCAGCTTGTGCAGGATTTCTACTGGTTCAATACCCTCGATCTTCATCCTATCTTCTCCCTACAGTGATTCCCAGTTCGTCATGCCATCAATATTGAATTTGGATTGATACTTCGTATTACGCTCCAGAAGGCTGTCCGTTATAGAAAGGAACGATGTCTTGTGTTTCTCATCAACCAAGTTTAAGAGAGCATTTCTGTCCCTTTTGCTCATCAGTGCGTATCTGGTAGCAGTTGTGAAGTAATTGGATTTCCGCTTTGCATCATTTTCATCGCCTCTGCGGGTGTTTACCAGCATACGACTGCTATAAACCAGGTACCCAAAACACTCCATCACCACTTTTATCATATAGCCAATCATCTGTTTCCGCTTCATTTTCACATCATCAGTATCTTTCTTATAGATAACCTCAAACTGCTTGCCAAGGCTTTCCGCTGCGGTTCGTTCAAGTTCTGTAGCTGTGATCATGCGGATAATGTTCTCCCTAGCAGTTATCCGGCTCCACATAGCCATAGCCTCTAATTGATCTTCATCCTTAGTGAGCATAGCCGTTAAACGCGGACTGAACAGATGCAAGGGGAAGGGGAACTCCGGTGATACAACAAAGGGGTAGTTCCCATCTGGATACAAGCGTTGGGCACTTATCTCAATCTCTCTAAGATCGCCTTCTGAATAGGCCTTTGCAGCTCTTTCGAGTACACTCAATCTTGATAAACTTAATACTATCATCTTTCAATAACTCCTTATGGACATACGTGTAGTAATAGCATATTTTGTCAATGAGAATCTTCAGCATCTCCGCAAGACAAAAGCAAGATCGACCTATACTTGATTGAGTGGCAAGCAGATGAGCGAATCACTTTTTTTGCTCGCCAGTATCCCCTTTTTGATATTCGTTCCAATAGCCCACACAAAGTCCTTAGTGATTAACTTGTAACAACCATCCACTTTCTCAATTGCTCCGATCGAAGCAAGGGCTTCCAGATACACATACACCCACTGCCTGGATTTACCGATGGCCTTGGAAATGGTTCGGACGTTCCTATGTTTGTTGGCTTCGACTTCCTTCAGTAAGATCATCGCCTTGTCTGGATCAAAATTCCAGCGATTATGATCATGCGTCTTTTCGTATATCCCCATATAGCGATTAGCCTTAACATATATCTGCTCAGGATCAATGGATACTACCTTGATCTGCTGATCTGCGATAAGTCGGTCTATGATTGGCTTCAGCCGTTTGGTGGATATGCCAGTATAGATTGCGATTGTTTCTGCAGAGAACGGCCGACGATACTGGCTCACGAAGTTGCGAACCAGTATCTCGGCTTTATCAGCCAGTTGTGGGCTTGAGCATGTGGGATGATCTTGTTTTGTCGTTCCTTCGGTTCCCATGTTCACCTCAGTTGATCTCGCTTGCTTGAGCGGTAGTATTATGATTGCCACCAATCGCATTCTCGACGCCATAGATGAGCTTAACTGCTCGTCTCAAGTTCCCTGTCGATTCACGATAGATCATCTCTTTCATGGACTCATTTGGCGTTTTATCCATTACCTGCCGGCAGAGTTCTGAGATATCTTTCTTGTTACTGCTGCTGAACTCGCAGAACACATTGCAGCGGTCAAAGTAGTATTCGTTTACCTGCAGCAGCTTCTCTTTGGCATTCTGCATGCCCACCAGGATCACGATGGCCAGGGTCTCATCCACTATATCCCGGATCGCACCCAAGAGCTGCTTGTTGCTGAATGCATAGTCGATCTCATCAACTATGATTACTGCATCCTCATGGTTCTCCAGGATTGCCTTGCAGCGCTTGAAGATGGTATTGGTAGCTCCACAGGTGGGCACATTCCCGTAGTTGTATCTGCTTGCCAGTGAGTTGAGCAGCCTTTGTGCGAAGTTCTTGGGAGTAGTAGTGGATTCCAGCCGGAGATAGATGTAGCCCTTATTGAAGGCGGTTCTGCTTGCCCAAGTGCTTTTACCCAGCCCGGGTTTGCCATACACCAGTCCCAATCCCACCAACTCCAGTTTCGGTCTGCGCTGCAGATATTCAATGGCACGATCAGCCTTGACTACATTGGCTGTAGTTATCAGTTTTCCCTGTTTCATGGCCGCCCCCTACTTGATGATCCCGATTCTGCGGAGCGTCTCTTTATCTAGGTATTCTATAGGCTCCTTAGGATTATCATCATCCTTATCGTCTTCACCGGGGATGGGGATGCCCTCAGAGCGCATTAGTTCAATATCTATCTCATCAAGTGTGTGTTGGCGTTTATCTGTACTGTCCTGATCTGGGTATTTGTTCTGCTCGCTTGCTGCTTTTTCAGGCTTTGTATCAGTGTTTGCCTGTGCTTTGTTTTGTTCTGCTTGCTGCTTGCGGATTTGGTTATTGGCCATGTCGATAAAGAACTGAGGTATCTCACCCCTGAATTCCCGACAATCAAAGCCCATCCGCTCAAGCACGGTTCTGATTTCAGCATCTTTCCTGCGCTGAGCTTCAAATGGATTCTCATGTTCGGTTTCATCATCCTGATTCTCAGGGTTTGCTCTGTTATCAAGCATACTCGGATGCAGCGGCATGTTGCGCATGGCTTGCCTGGTCATCTCTTCGATGATTTCATCCGGATCAGGTGGCGGTGCTTCCAGCATGGGTGGGCTATTGAACAGCGATTCCTTGTCTTCCAGTTCATCTGGCACTTCTGGCCTTTTCGCATGTTGCCTCAAGAGCGCGTCCACCGATTCCTGGGTAGACATCACCCATTTCTGAGCGCTGCGTTCCTTATCCCGTCTCAGCTTCTTGATCTCATTGTATTCCTTGTTGAGTGCCTTATGCGAGACCGCTTTGTCCATCGATACTTCTATGAAGGGATGCTGGGTCTGACGTAGTGCCGCCTGGCAGATGAAGGTATCGTTCTTGTCATAGACCACTATCCATCTGGCATCACTATAGTCATACCGAATGATGCAGGGCTGTCCCACATGATCGACCAGCTTTCTGTCCCAGTAGAGCAGCTTGTTGAGCCGGATGCCCTCGTTGCGGATGTTCTTGCGTTCCATTGCCATCATCATGAAGTTGAGCTTGGATATCTCGATCTGGCGATTCTCGGCTATCCTGGCAGCACTGAATACCTCATAGGGAGTCCGATGCTGCAGTGATCCATGTGGTGTCTCGCCATAGCATTTGCATACGTAGAAGTTGATCATCTGCATCGTCTCTTCTATGGTAGGCGGCTTGCCGGTATACAGCTTCTTTGCCCACTTCTCGTTTCTGCCGTAGTGGGCTGGCTTATCGGCGACGCTTGCACCTCTGAAAGTGGAGATGAACCGCTCAAACTGCTCCTGAAAGGTCTTGAAGAACCGCTCGATGATTTTGGCTTTGGCATTGTAACTCTCTGCGAACCTGACTCCTATATCGAGTCGGGGGAAGATGCCACCCAGTTCCTTGTTCAGGTCATGATCCTCCCATTGTTCATGAAAGAGCTTTGACCTGAAGGCCTTGCCATTATCCAGATAGACATACTGGGGTAACACCGCCATGGTCTGCCTATCATTATCGGCAATCTGCGAGGCGTTGATGAAGCCATTGCGGAAAGCGGTCAGGATATGTTGACTATCTTCGGTAAAGGCTAAAGATGCTCCCACCGGATACCTGCTTGCCCAGTCCATCACCATGATCATGGTCATGCGTTGGGCTCTGCCGGTCTGGGGATTGATGATATCAAAGGATAGGGTATGTCCATCGGCCACCCATACTTCGCCCACAGCTAAGCTGCTATCGTCTCTGCGGATAGACTTTATGACTCGCTCCGATACATATTTACTGCCCTCTCTGGCCTGATACCACTCAGCCGGATGGGTCTCCGCCCATTCCTCGCACCAGCGTCTTAGAGTCCGTTCATGGGTTGGTGAATCCAGAAAGCCCTGCCTGGCCATCTGCTTCATATTGACGATGGCGGAACCGATCTTGATTCGGTTGGGACTGAGCAGCTTGTTGAGCAGATACTGCTGTTCGTGAAAGGTGATCTTGCGTTCCTTGCGGGTGCTCTTGCTCTTATGGATCAGGGCAAACATGTTGAAGTTGCTCTCATAATAGGTTTTGATCCATTCCCGTAGTGCCCTTTCCTGCCTCGGACCTTTGAGTTCCCTCAGTTCCGGTACTATCCTGCCCGCGTTGTAGTCGGTGGTGATCCTCTTCCAGGCAGTGGTGCGCGATTGTGCCGCATCCAGCCTCTTGATCGCCTCGAAGCAGAACTGGGCATAGAGCTGCGCCTCTTCCTTGTGCAGTAGCTTCTCCTCTTCCACCGGAGCCAGATCAATGTAGTCTGGAAAAAGATCGATCACCACATCATTATCTTTGGCTTCGTGTATCTGAGAGATCACCACTTCAAAGAACTGCTGTTCGTCATAGCCATAGTAGTCTTCTTTATCAGATTCGTCTTTATCAGGCAGCGTGGTATCCTTATTGAACTGCTCCGCATAGGCGATCAGATGGCTCTTCTCGGGTTCCGGAGCATCCTTTCTGGTTCTGTCCACCACAAAGCATCTGCCGCCTGGCTTGATCTCCAGGGATAGCCCTTGGTTCTTCAATAGCTCATTCAATTCTGCCAGCTTTGCCTTATACTGGTCGAAGAACTCAGGAGTGGGTCTTTCATCGAGCGGATACATCATTGCCTCCGATAGTTGTGTTAGTGGGACCATTTGTGTCCATTAAAGCATCTTCATAGTAGACTAGGAAAACACTGGGGAAGCTACATTCGCCCAGTTTAATCTCTTCCTCGAAATAGAGTTCTGGCCTTCTCAACTTATCCCGATACCGCTCATACTCGGCTGCTATGATCTCTTCCGTAGCCAGGATGAAGGTTTTGATCGTGGCTCCGTTCTTGGTGGGGATCTGATGCTTCAGCGCTATCAGTTTCCCGGCTGCAACCATACGCCTGATCGTCTTCAGGTTCTTGCCCAGCAGCATGGCCACCCTGTCCAAGGGCAGCCAGATGTAATCGACTCTACAATCCATCTGTATATCCTTTAAGAACCGTGACCCACTTGGACATTTTCCCAGAGACTGCCGTAAAATGAGGCTAAGCGCTTGGACATTTTGCCCTCTCATCATAGTTATCAATGAGTTAGGCTGTTTTTCACCCCCCACTTGGACAGGGCTACCCGCTTGGACATCCCCACATTTCGCCAGTTTCTGCCTTCCGATTGGTCTTGCTTTCGCTGTAGTCATACTACACCTCTCTTATGTATTAGTAGGGTGCTAACAACAACAGCGGCAGAATCTTGGGAAGTCCTTTCTGTTAAGTTTGTGGGATTTCTTAAAGATTGTCCGGCAATCACTTATTATTTGTCAGAGTCACAGTATGCACTTTAGTATTGACTCCAATCCACCTCCCGGTAGACTGGCATCAGGAACCATAACTGCAGCCACAAGGAAACGGTCAATGGTAAAGTTGCTATACGGAGTTAACAATGAATAAACCTACAATAGGACAACGTCTTAGCTTGGTGATTAAGGCCATGCGCCTGAAGGATTACCAGTTTGCCAATAAGTATGGCATCTCTCGTGCCTCCCTATCAAGATACAAGCTGAATGAGCGCTATCCCGATCCGGAGTTCTTGGAAGCCCTCTCCAAAGATCAGATCAACCTCCACTGGCTCTTTACTGGAAACGGTTCTATGTATGCCAAAGATGAGTTCCAGGAGCTTATCCAGTCCAATCAGACGCCCACTAAGCAAACCAATACAGATAACTCAACTCCATCAATAGTATCACCAATCCTGCATCCCATCAACAATCAGGACTTCGATCCTACTCGGTCTATCACCTTTCCCATAGTTGGTGAAATAGCTGCCGGACCTCCGATAGAGATTAAAGACGAGTGGAGTCAGGTGGGACAGATTCAATTGCCAATCTCATTTCTGCCTGGCAATCCCAAGCAATACACTGTCTTTCAAATAAATGGCAAGAGCATGGAGCCTGTGATCCTACATCAGGACATCGTGGTCATCAAGAGTGATCTAAGCTGGGAAAATGCAGATGGTAAAATTGCAGTTGTAAGGACTGACGATGGTCTCACCATCAAGAAGGTGCAGATCGACCACCACAGGCAACAGATTATCCTCCAACCATTTAATATAGACTATCCGGTTCTGGTTTTAGACTCAGATTGGAATTACGGAGCTTTCTTGATCGGCACAATCGCACTCCAATTGCGCTTTTATTAATTTGCTAGAATAAAATTCCCAACTGCTCTTTCCAAAGCCTGTCCAAACGCCCCCCTAATTTGCAGCTAAAGTGTCAGCAATCAGTCCAATTACGTCCAAATAGGCGCTTGGACATTTCCAAAGCAAGTCCATCGTATATCACCACCACATAAAGCCTTATCCCCACTTTCACCTTGTGTCACAACTTGCAGCTTTGGGTGTCAGTTTATAAACGGTGTTGATACAGAACTGGATTCCCGATTGAGTCGGGAACGACAATGGGGTTAGCCCATATTACATCAAAGCCTAACATTCTTACGCTACTATATGCAGATGCTTATGGCAATGCGCACAAAATATATCTAGTTTTTGTCCATTATTTTTCATTTTTGTCCACCCCCAGTATAGTAGAGGTATGCAAAATGCCGAGGTCTTTTATGAGTGGATAGAGTGTGATATGTGCTGGGGTGCTGGTGTTCTGGCGTGCGGGGGAGTCGAGAGGTCGAGAAGTCGAGGGGTCGAGAGGTCGAGAGGGTCGAGAGGTAACGTAGCTTTCCGTAGCTACGAAAGTGGAAAAGTGGAAGAGTGATAGAAAGTGCTGGAGTGCTGGAGTGCGGGGGAGTCGAGAGGTCGAAGAAGCGCTGGGGTAAAGAAAGGAGAGGCGATTAAGCCTCTCCCGGGTTGCTATAGTTTGTATCAGTTACGCGCCTAAAGTTGCCACCATAACTGCTTTAATAGTGTGCATTCTGTTTTCGGCTTCATCGAAAACCACGCTATTGGGGCCTTCGAAAACGTCATCACTAACTTCCATGCTGGTAAGCCCGAACTTTTCGTAAATCTGTTTGCCAACGGTGGTATTAAGATCGTGGAAAGCAGGCAGGCAGTGCATAAATAGTGTGGTTGATTTCCCTGTCTTCTTCATCATGTCGGCATTCACCTGATAGGGTTTCAGCAGCTTAATACGGCTTTCCCAAACGCTGTCCGGCTCGCCCATGCTAACCCAAACATCGGTGTAGATAACGTCTGCGCCTTTCACACCTTTGGCAATGTCGTCGGTAACGGTAATCTTGGCACCGGTTTCTTTGGCAACAGCCTGGCATTTGGCAAGGAGTTTCTTTTCGGGGAACAGGCTTTTGGGGGCAACAATGCGGAAGTCCATACCTGTTTTGCAAGCACCAATCATCAGGGCATTGGCAACGTTGTTGCGTCCGTCACCGGCATATACGAAGGTCATCTCGTGGGTGGGCTTGTTCAGGTGTTCCATGGCGGTCATAAAGTCTGCCAGCACCTGGGTGGGGTGGTCTTCTGTGGTAAGTCCGTTCCAAACTGGTACGCCAGCGTACTTAGCCAGCTCTTCCACGATTTCCTGTCCATAACCGCGGTATTCTATGCCGTCATACATTCTGCCAAGCACGCGTGCTGTATCGGCAATGGATTCCTTTTTGCCCATTTGGCTTCCGGTGGGGCCAAGATAGGTAACGTGGGCACCCTGATCCAGAGCGGCAACTTCGAAGGCGCAGCGGGTACGGGTGCTGTCTTTTTCGAAGATGAGGGCAATGTTTTTGCCTTTCAGTTTCTGCTGTTCGGTTCCGGCATATTTAGCTTTTTTGAGGTCGAGAGAAAGATCGAGCAAATACTTGATTTCCTTAGGGCTAAAATCCATCAGGGTTAGGAAGTGGCGGTTTCTTAGGTTGAAAGCCATTGGTATCTCCTTTATTATTATGTGTTTATTTCCAAGTGCCAGTTTTAAACTTGCATGCTTTCAGGCAAGAGGTTTTTTTCGTGGTGCTCAGTTTAGCTAAGTATGCCAGCGTTCAACATGCACTACAGAATGGGTAGAGTAAAGCAGCGTGAGCCAAAAAATATCTTGCAGGAAAACAGGCTTTCGAATGTATGACATATAGACAAAGGTGGCATTAGCCGCACACTTCGATAGGTTTTTTAGATTTTTACAGATTAACATAACAAGAGGGAACATGAAACGCTTAGCCTTCCTATTATTGATGCTGCCGGTATATTTGATGGCCGGTGAATATACCTTGGAGCAGATGATTAACTATGGCCTAAGCCATAGCTATAGTGTTCAGCGTAACGAGCTGAATGCCAAATCAAGCTTAAGCAATCTGAATTCTGCCAAGTGGAACCTGCTGCCCGATGCAATGCTTACTGCGGGTGTGGATAAGGACTTTGATCCTGTGATACAGAATAAGGATTTGAGCAGTTCAGCAGGCATATCCATATCTAAAACCATTAGCCTGAATGATGCAGCTTACTTTAACTATAGGCAGTCATCCATTGAGAATGAAAGCGCGAAGCTAAGGCTTGAACAATCTAACCGGGACTATGCCTATCAGGTATTCAGTGCTTACGTGGATGTTCTTTCCGCCTCCAAGCGTCAGGAATCACTGCAAGAAAACTTAGCCATTCAAACCAGAGTTTGGGAGCAAAACAAGGTGCTATTACAGCTTGGGAAAACTACGCCATTCGAAGTAAAGCAAAGTGAGATTGCAGTAATGAACTCGCGCATTGGCATTATCCAATTGGAAAACAGCATTGCCTCGGCTCGTAACAAGCTATTTGCCTTGGTGCAGATGCAAGATGAAGGCTTTGATCTGGCAGACATCGAAGTGCATACTGACAAGGAAGCACCAGCTTTCACTACTTCCGGGGTTACAGAGCTAAAGATTTTGGAACATGATCTTAAGAAAGCAGACTTGAACTTGAAACAAAGCTTTCTGGATTACCTACCCAAGGTGTCGGTTGGCTATAGCTTTGCCCGAAGAGTTGGCGGTGAAGATTTTGAATTCGACAGCTACAGCACCAATCATGGCGTGAACCTGTCTCTATCTTATTCGCTGTGGAATCAGTTCAAAAACCGTGAATCCGACATTCGAACCAAGATTAGCAGGCATATCACCAAGCTGAGTTATGATGACACCAAGGATCAATTAGAGCGTGACTATGCCGACATGAACCGTGAACTGCAGTATCTGGTGCGTTTGGACGAGCTTTATAGCGAGAGGCTTGCCCAATCCCGCGAACAGATAAAGCAAGGTGAAGAACGCTATAAACTGGGGCTTATTCAGCTATTGGAACTGGACAAGACCCGTACTGAATACATAGATGCCGATATTGCCTATAATGCAAACAGGTATCAGATAATAGCCAAACAAGAAGCTATTAATAAGCTGCTCTCACAGCAAATCTTAGGGAAATGGTAACTATCAAACATGAAGAAATACATAAAATTCATCGTTGTAATAATCCTCATTGTAGCATCTGTGGTGCTTTGGGGACGCTATAAAAAGAAAAAAAACATGCCGGAATGGAGAACGGACACTGCATCTCAGGGCTCCGTTAGAGAAGTAGTAACTGCAACTGGATCGCTAAATCCTTATGTGTTAGTCTCCGTGGGCACGGAAGTTAGCGGGAAGATAGACAAGATATACAAGGACTTTAATGATCGGGTTAGGAAAGGTGAATTGCTTGCCAAGCTCGATACGGAGATACTTAGAACCAATCTGGAAGCTTCAAAGGGTGATCTATCCAAGGCAACTACCGCAATGGAAGAGGCCAAGCTGGACTATGAACTGCTAAAAGAGCTATTCAAAAAGAACATGACACCAGAATACGACGTAACCAAAGCTAGATTCAAGTATGAAACAGCCCAGCAATCGGTTGCCAATGCCCGTTTGAACTTGCAGCGGGCACAGAAGAACCTGGACAATGCCTCCATAACCAGTCCAATTGATGGCATAATAGTATCACGCGATGTGGATGAAGGGCAAACTGTTGCAGCCAGCATGAGTTCACCAACCTTGTTCAAGATAGCAAACAACCTGGATCAGATGCAGATTACAGCAAATGTGGACGAGGCAGATATCGGAAAGGTAAAGATAGGCTTGCCAGTAGAATTCAACGTTGACGCCTATCCTACGAACCGCTTTGAAGGCTCGGTGAAGCAGATACGCCTTAATCCAACAACCGATTCCAATGTGGTGTCTTACAGCGTTATAATAGACGCGGCAAATCCGGAACGCAAGCTGTTACCCGGCATGACAACAAATGTAACCATAGTTATTCAGGCAAAAGAGAATACTATGCGCATACCAGAGACTGCCACCAGATTTAGACCCAGTCAGGAGATTTGGGAGCAGTTTGGCCTCAAATGGGATGATGAGCTTCTGAATGCAGGGCGTAATGCCATGAAAGCTGCTGCTGAGAAAGCCAAATCCGTTGCCCAAGGTGAAGCCAAAGCCACTGAAAAGAAAGCTGAATTGCCAAAACCGACTTTCAAACAAGGCGGAAACATGCCCGACAGTATAAAGGCAAAGATGGCAGCCCGACAAGGCGGTGGTGGCGGACGTGGAGCCGGTCCCGGCTTTGCGCCTATGAGTATGGGGTTCGGCAGTGGAGCCAGAACAAGAACAGCTATAGTTTGGGTGCTTGAAGGAAATACCCCGAAGCCGGTACCGGTAAAGATCGGAATCTCAGACGGTGCATTTGTTGAGGTGGTAGAAGGCTTAGACGAAAAAGCATCATTTATCACGGGCGTTATTTACAAGGATATAAAGCAGAATAATAACACATCGCCTACTGGCCCGGGAATGGGGCGTAGATTCTAAATATGGCAAATCAGGATAAGACACGATTATTAAGCACAGAACACCTGATAAAGACCTATACCATGGGTGACATTCAGGTTCATGCTCTGCGCGGAATAGACCTAAACATAAACACTGGTGAATTTATAGCCATTATGGGTGCCAGTGGCAGCGGAAAAACAACGTTCATGAATCTACTCGGCTGTCTTGACAAACCGACATCTGGTTCATACATTCTGGACGGTATTGCCGTGCACCAAATGAGCGAAACTGAGCTATCACAGATACGCAACCAAAAGATTGGATATGTATTCCAAAGCTTCTACCTGTTGCCCCGCACTACTGCACTGGAGAACGTGGAACTGCCACTTCTCTATTGCAAAAAGTGCTCACTGCACGAAAGGCACGAAAAAGCCAGGCATGCACTGTCTATTGTTGGTATTGCCGATAGAGCAAAGCATTTCCCAAACCAGCTTTCCGGTGGTCAGCAGCAGCGTGTGGCCATTGCTCGGGCTATAGTAAATGATCCTGTGTTCATCCTTGCCGACGAACCTACAGGTAATCTTGATACCCGCACCAGCATAGAAGTAATGGCTGTGTTCCAGGAACTGCACAGGCAGGGCAAAACAATAGTATTGGTAACCCATGAGAACGATATTGCTCAATACTCAGATAGACTGATAACCTTCCGTGACGGTAAGATTATTAGCGATAGGGTTAACCCAAGTCCTCGCATTGCGACGGATGACTTAATGAATCTCCCTTCATTGGACGAGGAGGATTAATGTCTATCTTTGGAATTATTCGAATCGCCTTGAAATCGCTAACCAGGAATAAAACCAGAACCTTTCTTACTATGCTGGGCATTATAATCGGTGTTGCAGCAGTAATAACCATGCTTGCCATCGGACAGGGAGCTAAGAAGATTGTGGAGGACCAGGTTAACTCTATGGGCACGAATGTAATAATGGTAACCGTTAATTTTATGCAATCTTCTTCGAACGTCAGGCAAGCCGCAGGGGGCGGAACCTTGCTGGAAGTTGAAGACGTGGAAGCTATTAGGGATAACGTTGACGGTGTGCTGTATGCATCTACAGTGTACAACACTTGGGGGCAGCTGAAGTTTGAAGGCAGTAACTGGCGCACAGGTATAATGGGCGTCGATGCGGATTATTTCTTCATTCGCGATATGAAGACCAGTCAAGGTGAGCTGTTCCATGCTTCTGAAGTTGAGATGGGTGCCAAAGTGTGTGTGATTGGCAAGACAGTTGCCGACAACCTCTTTGGAGATGTTGACCCCGTGGACAAGATAATACGCATCCGAAATATCCCCTTTACCGTGAAAGGAGTGCTGGAAGCTAAAGGCCAGAATGTGATGGGCATGGATCAGGATGACACGGTTATAGCACCCTACACTACGGTTTATACCAGGCTACTGGGGCAACGTTGGCGCAATATGATGGTGCTAGTGTCCGCAAAGAGCAAAGAAGCCATACAAGTAGTGCAACAAGATATACTTGATCTGCTGCAAAGCAGGCATAGAGGAACCACCAGCGAAGTGTTCTCGGTTAGAACTCAAACCGAACTTGCTGACACAGCTAACAGTGTATCTAATACATTAACTATTCTCCTGGCATCAATAGCTGGAATCTCGCTGCTGGTTGGCGGAATAGGCATCATGAACATCATGCTGGTCTCGGTAACGGAACGAATAAAAGAAATCGGGATTAGAATGGCGGTTGGTGCCGGGAAACGTGATGTTTTGCTACAATTCATAATAGAAGCAGTTGCCATAAGCATCATAGGCGGTATATTAGGCATCTTTCTCGGCTTTGCCGCAGCAAAGATTGTGGGTGACATAATGAAGTGGAGCGTGGCTGTGACCCCATGGTCGGTAGTTTTATCCGTTGGGTTTTCTATGGCCATTGGTATATTTTTTGGTTGGTATCCTGCCTCGAAAGCTGCTAACCTTAATCTAATTGATGCCCTAAGATACGAATAAGCATTAACAATTATACTATAACTTAAGGCTGATACGTGCTAAATGTATCAGCCTTGCTATATAATCAGTTGCTTTTCTCCTGCCCGGGCATCAGAATCATTAGGAAGAACTACGGGTTTCATCCGTAATTCATGCCTATTGCATAAGCAGTAGGAGCAAGGAAGCAGCAGTAATAGCTTTTTTTGATAGACAAACAATCCCGCCAAGTTTTTCTTGTCCCTACACACGACTATAAAGGAATAATCTATGAATAGCGACGCGGACAGTCCGCTTTCCCAAATACGTAATATCGGCATAATGGCGCATATTGACGCTGGTAAAACCACAACTACCGAAAGAATACTGTTTTATACCGGATTCCTGCATAAGATGGGCGAAGTGCATGATGGCAATGCCTTTACCGACTGGATGGAGCAAGAACGCGAACGCGGTATTACCATCACCGCTGCCACGGTTACATGCCTGTGGAACAACTACCGGATAAACATCATCGACACCCCTGGCCATGTGGATTTCACAGCAGAGGTAGAGCGGTCACTGCGTGTTTTGGATGGTGCCGTTGGGGTCTTTTGCGCGGTTGGAGGTGTGGAACCTCAATCGGAAACAGTATGGCATCAAGCAGATAGATATAATGTCCCGCGCCTGGCTTATGTGAATAAGTTGGACAGAACCGGTGCGGATTATGAGCGTGTTATCCAAATGATACATGAGCGTTTAACTCCTAATGCACATCCAATAAACTTCCCCATTGGCAAAGAAGACAATTTCGAGGGAGTAATAGACCTTATTACTATGAAAGCATGGCATTTTGATCCCCTCACTTCCGGCTCAGAAGTTCAGCTCTCCGATATTCCCGAAAAGCTTTTACCCACTGCAAAGCAGATGCGTGAAGAGCTGTTGGAAGCGGTAAGCGAGTATAGCGACGAACTGATGATGCTGTTTCTTGAGGGGGAAGAAGTGCCTGTAGAACTATTAAAACAGGCAATCAGGACTGCCACCATACAGCATAAGTTCATCCCGGTGCTATGCGGCAGCTCGCTTAAAAACAAGGGCTTACAGCTTCTGTTGGATGCTGTTTGCGACTTCCTTCCCTCACCCCTGGACATTGGCGTAACCAAAGGCTTTGATCCTCAAACGCATGAAGAAAAAATAGTGCCTCCCGATCCCAATGAACCGTTTGTGGCCTTGGCTTTCAAAGTTCAGATCGATAAATATCTGGGGAAGCTGGTGTACATTCGCGTGTATTCCGGTACGGTAAAGAAGGGGGCGATGTTTTATAACCAAACCAGCGGCAAGAAAGAACGCATCTCGCGAATGCTGCAAATGATGAGTAACCGAAAGAATGATCTGGATAACCTTCATGCCGGTGACATTGGGGCTATTGTGGGTGCCAAATTTATTGCAACAGGTGACACCCTAACGGATGGAAACATAGATATCTTACTGTCTAAGATGCATTTTCCTGATTCTGTTATCTCCATTGCCATCGAACCGAAAACCAAGGCTGATCAAGAGAATCTGGGCTTGGCATTAACCCGCCTGGAGGAGGAAGACCCAACTTTTAAAGTGCATATCGACAAAGATAGCGGGCAAATGCTGATATCAGGAATGGGGGAGCTGCATCTGGATATCATAGTTGATAGACTTCGGCGTGAGTTTGGGGTTGCGGCAAATGTTGGTAATCCGCAAGTATCGTATAAGGAAACCATTACCAAGCAGGTATCAATTACCGAGGTTTTCCAGCGGGATATGAACGGAAAGGGCAACTATGCCAAGGTGGTGTTCAGGATAACTCCGCTTGCCCTTAGCGAGCTACCCGATGAAGCACGCAATGTATTTGTAAGTAACATTGCTGATGATCAAATACCACTGGAATACCATAAAGCAATAGAGGAAGCGGCTCTGAACGCGCTGAATGATGGGCCATTGATTAGCGGTAATGTGGAACGAGTAAAAGTAGAATTGATAGGAGGAGACTTTAATCCGGTTGATTCTAACGAACTTGCTTTCAAGATAGCCACAGGTATGGCAGTAAGCCGTGGTTTACGCGAGGCATCACCGGTTATAATGGAGCCAATAATGCTGCTAACAGTACTAAGCCCAGATGACTTCATTGGTGATATTATAAGCGACATTAATGCCAAGCGTGGCAAGATTGATGTGATGCGCAGACACAGCGAATACCAGCAAGAGCTTACTGCTGAAGCCCCTTTATCCGAGCTGTTTGGCTATTCCACCCGCATCCGTTCATTAAGCCAGGGACGGGCAATTTATACCTTGGAATTCAAAAAATATGAGATAACACCCGTTAATGTTCAGAACGAAGTTTTGAAGCGGATACGGGGCTATGTGCAATAAATGCTTGACAATCAATGCGGATGTCTTAATCTATGAAAACAAAGAAAAAAAAGCCGAGTGAGGTACACATGAATATTGATCTCGTTATTAGTGGCAACGTTGCTAACATGAAGATTGAAGGTATACTCAACAGCGAGAACGCCCACGTTTTGCAAGAGAAGCTAGCTGAAGTAGTTGCTTCTAAGGCTAACCTGTTAGAACTTGATTTGTTCGATTGCCGAAATATTAGCTCCACAGGCATTGGCAAGATTCTTTTATTCTACAAAGACTTTATTTCAACTGGTGGTGAAATCGAGGTGATTCGGAGTTCAAACAGCGTTTATGAGCTGTTTTCGATGCTGAAACTGAACCAGCTTTTCACTGTTAATCTGGGGTAAATGAAGCAGGCGAAAATCCTGGTGGTTGATGATAGCATAGCCATCGTCAACAGCCTCAGTACCATCCTGAAAGTTAGTGGTTATGAGGTGGATTCTGCCTTCAATGGCAGTGATGCCCTGCGCAGGATACACAGTGGTGAATATGATATCATCATTTGCGACATCGAAATGCCAGGGATTACCGGGCTTGATCTTCTTGGTAAAGTTCGTAGGGATTATGATCGTGAATTGGACGTGATTCTAATGACTGGCTACCTGGATCACGACTACTTCATCGAAGCTATCAGGCTGGGTGCGTCTGATTTTATCCGCAAACCAGTGGATACCAAACAGATTATTCGCTCCATTCACGGTTTAATGGAACGCAAGCGAACAAGAAACGACTTTAGCGACTTTTATCAGAACACAGAATTGGCCCAATTCCAGTTTGTTATCGACCCCAAACGTTTCTCCAAGTTTGCGGTATCCAAGGTGTTCAACGCTTACTTGCGACAAAGCTTCCAGCTTAATCATAACCTGCTGAATGAGTTGCTTATCTGTGTAGACGAGATGATATACAATGCATTCATCCATGGCACTCTGGGGCTAAGCATTAGTGAACGAATGCTGGATCATAATGGGATGCAGCAGATTATCGCTGAGCGGTTATCTCGCCCCGAGATTGCCGCAAAGAGATTACGTTTTGAGTTTTGCATAGACCATCAAGCTCACACAATCAAGATTGCCGTAGAAGATGACGGCCCCGGTTTTGATTATGAGGAATGGCTGAAGCGCGTAGTAGAGGAACCAAAGCTGAATCTCGACGAACACGGAAGAGGAATATCCATGCTATATCACCTTGCCGATACATTAGAATTCTCCAAAGGTGGCAGGAGAGTGTCGGTAAGCAAGAAAATTACTAATAGCGGTTAAGCATGACGTTGGGTGACCTGATTAACAGGGCTAAAACTCTGGCTGCATCTTCCGCAATACCGGAAGCAGATTTCTTTTATGTTTTAGAACCACTCGTGGGGATTAGTAGGGCACAACTGACATTGAATTCCGACAAGAAGCTATCTGAGGTGGAGATTGATCGAGCACTGATCGATTTTAACCGTCTGATAGCAGGAGAGCCTCCCCAATACATTACGGGGAAAGCAGCATTTTTCGGCAATGAACTAAGCGTAGCTCCTGGAGTGTTAATCCCCCGGCCAGAAACCGAAGGCTTGGTAGAACTTGCTTTATCCAGGCTAAAGAATTATTACAGGGTTTTGGACATTGGCACAGGCAGCGGGGCTATTGCCATCGCATTAAAGAGCTCGTGTCCCAGCTTGAGTGTAGAAGCGATAGACATTTGCCCAAAGGCTCTGGAGATAGCTAAGAAAAACGCATCCGATTGCCGTACAGATATCACTTTTTATCAGGGTGATATGTTTCCCGATAATGGTAACAAATACGATGCCATCATCTCAAATCCTCCGTATGTGACAGCCACAGAGATGGAACAACTTGGTACGCGGGTTAAAGATCATGAGCCATGGAAGGCATTGTTCGGCGGGGAAGATGGCTTGGATTGCTACCGGACTATTCTAGGTAGAGCAAGGCAACACCTAAGTCCAAGTGGTTTCATTGCCTTGGAGCATGGAGCTTTGCAACGGGCTGACATTGGTATTCTTTCTCAAAAGATGGGTTATAGCAGATTTGATCCATATTCCGATTTACAGGGCAGAAACAGGTATCTGCTGGTGTACCCATAAGTTTAGTATTATAATGAATGAGGTTTATAGATGGAACGATTTGTAATTGAAGGTAACCGCAATCTCTGCGGCTCAATCCAGGTTAGCGGAGCCAAGAACGCCATATTGCCAATAATGGCGGCTTGTTTACTTGCACCGGGAAAGTCGGTGCTACGTAATGTCCCCAATCTTAATGATTTGAAAGCGATGGCTCATCTATTGCGCGTGCTTGGGGCCAGAGTGGATTATGGCAAGGGCAGCATGAGTATAGACTCCAAAGATGTGTGCTATACAGAAGCTCCCTATGAATTGGTTAGCAAAATGCGTGCTTCCATATATGTTTTGGGGCCTCTGTTGGCACGTTTGGGTGAGGCGAGAGTATCGTTCCCAGGCGGCTGCGCTATTGGCACCAGACCAGTTGACTTACACCTCAAAGCCATGGAAGCTTTGGGTGCAAAAATCGAGATTGAGCACGGATACATTCACGCTCAGGCTAAACAGCTTACTGGTGGAGATATCTACTTCGAAAAGTCCAGCGTAGGCGCAACAATAAATGCCTTAATGGCAGCAGTATTGGCAAAGGGGCATACACGCATGTACAATGCTGCTATGGAACCAGAAGTGGATACTACCATAGATATACTGAACAAAATGGGTGCCAGAATAAGTGGTAAGGGGACTACCACACTTTGTATAGATGGAGTTGATGATCTCTTCCCAGTGGAAATGACCATGATTCCTGACCGCATCGAAGCTGGAACTTTCCTGGTTGCTGGAGCATTAAGCACTTCACCAGTCACGGTGGAGAACTGCGAGCCATTGCACTTAACTGCGCTATTGGACAAGATGCGCGAAGCAGGCTGTGAGTTTGACATCGGCGAGAACTTTATCTGCGTGAACCCACCCCTTAGAATTAAGCCGGTGAACATCATAACCCTGCCTCATCCGGGCTTCCCGACTGACTTACAGGCACAGTTCAGCGTGTTAATGGCACTCTCTGAAGGTATTAGCTTTGTGGAAGATACCATCTTCCCCGATCGTTTTATGCATGTTGCCGAGCTTAACCGCTTGCAGGCAAACATAAGAATGGATAGAAACGTGGCATCAATAAAGGGAGTGGAGCAGCTTAGCGGAGCTGAGGTAATGGCAACCGATCTGCGAGCGAGTGCTGCCCTGGTACTTGCAGGTATCGTTGCCCAGGGAACTACAACAGTCTCCCGCATATATCATATCGATAGAGGTTATGACCGGATAGAAGAAAAGCTAAACTCCATTGGAGCAAAGATTACCCGTATGGATTCCTAGGCTGCCGAAACCTGTAGGTGCAGAGGTAGCGAAGCTGCGCTCGCTGTAGAAGTCTTACTTTTGTACCAGTAACTGGCTTCTTTCCTGCTGCTTCCTTGCTGCTATCCCCTGTTCGACACAGGAGAGCTGCAAGGAAGAAGCAGGGAAGGAGTAGTATCCCATTGTTGTTGCTGGATATATGTTTCTACAAAAACATTGAGGCTGTGTTAAGCTTAACTAATAGGGTTGCAGATAGTTACTTACTCGGCTTTTAGCTCTCTGGTCATTAGTTCCGAGATAGCATCAAGGGGTGGTTTATCTTCAAACAACACTGCATAGACTTGATCAACGATTGGCATGTCTACACCGAGTTTTCTAGCCAGCATATGCACGCTGCGCGTGGTGGTTACTCCCTCTGCAACCATGCTCATTTCAGACAAAATATCGGTAAGCCTTCTGCCCTTACCAATCTCCACACCTACATGCCGGTTGCGGCTATGCGGGCTGGTGGCTGTGGTAATCAAGTCGCCTATACCAGATAAGCCTAAAAACGTTTCGGGGCGAGCATTCATGGCTATTCCGAGCCGACTGATTTCTACAATCCCTCGCGTAAGCAAAGCTCCTATGGTATTGTCCCCAAATCCTAAACCGCGGATGATGCCGGCAGCAATCGCAATAATATTCTTAACTGCTCCGCCAATCTCTACACCGATAAGATCATCACTGCGGTAAACCCGGAAATATGAATTGCTAAATGCCTCTTGCAGTTGTTTTAACAGGTCTTCATTACTCCCGGCAATCACAACAGTGGTTGGTAGTCTCTTTGCCACTTCCTCGGCATGTGAAGGCCCTGAAAGGGCGCAAATGAGGTGAGACAGATGATCGGGGAGTTCCTCTTTCAGGATAGCATCTATGGTTTGCAAACTACCGTCTTCGATACCTTTGGCAACATTCACCACTGCCTTTAGGTTTGGGGATTCCCAAAGCTCGGAGGGTATTTTGCGCAGAGTGGAACGGATGAATTGAGAGGGGGTGGCCAGAAGAAGCACATCAGATTGCTCATTTACAATGGCATTAAAATCGTCGGTAAATCTCACAGCATGGGGGAGACTAACTCCCTTTAACAAATGCGGATTGCTGTGAGTGTTTTGTAGGATTTTTACAAATCCGGGGTTGTGTTCCCAAACAATAACCGAGTGATGATTATCATGAAGCAGCTTGGCCAGGGCAAGCCCCCATCCTCCGCCTCCGATTATTGCTATGCGCATATTGCCAATGAGTGATTACTTTTTGTTGTCTATCTTGAGGTTACAGATCAGCCCCAGATCATCATCATCGTCATCGTCCAGATCATCCAAGTCTTCGTCCTCATTATCGGCCATCCAATCGGGGCAAAATAGCAAGTCTTCTTCGAAATCCCACCCATCAACATTTTCTAAACCAAAGCGCATCAGAATATCAGCATCCCAAAATGAATAGTATGTTGTGCCATCCTGAACAGCCCATACTAATACGGGGCTTTTGTAATGCCGGATGTCCACCTTATGGTTTTCTACCAGATCGAGAAACTCTTTTATCTTCTTGCTGTTATCTTCTTGACGAAACTGCATAATAACCTCACTTATTTAGAACTTATAGTTCACTGACGCACCGAACTTGTTTTCACTGTATTCCTTTAGCTGTACTACAGAACTATTATTGGACTCTACACTACGGAATACATGTGAGTAGTCAAGCGATAAATTGATGCGAGGATTAAAAAACCATTCGAATCCTGCGGTCATGGAGTAGGTATAGTCGGCTCTTCCACCATACCAGGAACCTCCGCCTTGATAAAACTTCTCCTGATAATTGATGCCTAAAGATGGTTGCCAAGTCATGTGGCCCGTATCGGAAACGGGCATTCTGGGCATGGTTAGTTTAGCCTTGTAGATATTGGCATCATAGGAAGCATCGGCTTCGGTGGTGCGATTATCATTATCATAGGTGCGGTAATCCACACCTGCATCAACTGTAAAAGTTGGGAAGCGATAGGATATCCCCAAGCCTCCGGTTAATGCCTGACCATCAGCTTCGGTAAAGAATTCATTATAGCGATAGTCTTCCACTCTGAAATTGGCCTTTACTGTGGTGTTTCGTAGCGGTCTTATAGCCAGATCGGCTCGGGTAGTGTTACGGCTGTAGCTATAGTTTTCCAGATTATCAGTGCCATCGCCATCATTAAAGTCTCTGAAATAGATGTGGGGTTGGTATTGATAGCGGGCAATAAGGTACCAATAATACCGGTCAATTCTTAATTTTACGGTGGAGTCGCGGCGGTATTTCTCTGTGTTGCTAAGGTTCTGGTTTATGTTGGCAACCACAGATGGAGTAAACTTCCACCATCGGTAATGCAATGGGTAGCCAATTTCAATCTGGGTGCCAAGGTTTACATCATCAGTTGTCTCCACAAAATCTAACAGCCTGTGATCGTTATTATAGCGGTCAAAATCATAGTCCGAAAGCTGAAAGGCGTTATCACTATAGTTCGCATAGATGGACACACTGCCCGTAATCTGTGCGGCTAAGATGCTGCTAATGAAGCTTAAAGCTGCTATCAAACCGAATACAAACAGATTCCTGTTATCAGTTCGGCGTGGTGTTTGTGATGACGAATTATGTTTCGATGAGATAAGTGCCATTCAAACTCCGTTTACTTTTGTTTAATCAGCACTGGTTTGGCGATAAACAAGTGATCGCTAAGTGCTTTTAATTCATACTCACTATTGTTACTATTGTGGGGTAGATCAATCTTTTTTGCAACTCCAAGGTTCTTGATGCCTTGAACACGGTATTTGTTTGTCCTTTTTAAACTGAATTCTATGGTTTCTACCAGTTCTCCATTCTTATATAATCCAAGTTTTGGAGTGCTGCGGTCAAGAAGGCGCGGGCGTACATAAACTACGGCATTGTGTTTGTTATTAACGCTGAACTTCAGAGCTTGTGAAGGCAGGAAGCTGTAGTAATCACTACTTGAGCCGTTATGCAATAGGCTTACTGCTCCGCCATGTGCTTTCAGCACCAAATTGGCAAGCTTCACAGCCTTTGCTGGCTTCGGTGGTATTACGTGGAAGGCGCGCATATATACGGCTCTGGAGTAGCATAATACTTCGATGCTTTTGGTATCGACAGGCAAGTCTATGATAATATCTTCGTAAACAGAATAGGTTTTTACTGTTGCAATCTGCTTTAATGAGTGAGTGGTTCTGGTTTTGGCTACAATGGTGATCAGCTCTGGCTTGCGCAGTGGTTCGGTGCTAAAGCTGCGAAGCTGTAGCTTTTGAATGCCATTGGTGTTTAGCTTCATAGACTTTTCTGGCAATGAGCGATAGTAATAGAAGCTTCCTGCTTCGGTTTTCAATACTCGTCTGGTGCCAGGATTATCGAAGTTCAGAGCTTTGTACCTGGGTTTGGTTTGGGCATACATAGTGCAGCCGAACAATACGATGGTCAGGGCTATTGCAATACGTTTAATCATTTATACTTTCCTTATAATTCTTCGTCTGGATCTACGATGTTGGCCATAAAACGCCGGTCATGACGATCAAACACTATTACTGCTATTATGGCTGCAAGCAGGACAAACAAGCAGATAACGTTTACGGTTTGATTGTGGATTAGCGAACTAAACACCTTGCCTTCTCCAACCTTGGGCATGGTATCTATGCTTACTGGCAGGTCATACTTCTTTGCCCAACGCAGGATACGGCGGACGTGCAAGACCGTTACATTACGCTTAGCCATTTTCATCATAACGCCTTCTTTTTCGTAGGCACGTTCTGCCAGCTTCCTATTTACCCCTTCTGGGATCAGGTTGGCGTTAGGTTCGCTACCAACGTTAGCCAAGCCGGTACCTACGTTCACGAATAGCTGATATCTTTGATCTGCTGGCAGTAGTTCTTCGTAAGCTGCCATTCTGATATCTATGTTATCCATTAAGCTGGAACCCATCAATAATGGTACCTGGTTTCTGTTCATTGCTTCACGTAAGGCAGTTATGCCATTGTCCGACAGACCAACCGCAAGGTCTTCTTTGCCGCCCAATGACGCATAAGAGCTGCTAAAATTGAATAAACGTTTTTCACGCATTATGCTTTCGATGTCCAGCCAGGTCAGGTCTTCCCTGTTAGCTCCATAAGAAGCGGAGGATACGGCTAAAATTATCTTAGGATTCAAGCCCATTACTTGGATAGCGGAATAAAGTGCCAGGTTCACTGCCGGGTTACTGCCAGTAATACCTACCGCTATATGATCTCCCGGGGACAGTTTTAGCCTGGTGAATTCTTCTACGAAAATTGCAGCAATATTGGGGTTAATAGCTGCCCGCTTTTCGGATAACAATCCTCTATCGGTAGTAATAGAGCTAAGGCGCATTCCAATCAGTCCGGTCTTTAGCGGATCATCTATGGGGTCAATCTCCATGTTTCTGTTTTGTAGCTCCACCTGCAATGTATCAATGGCGTTTTTCATTAACTGAGCGGCTGCTACTTTCATGTCGTAATTATCTGTTTTAATATGAACATAATTAACCTGTGCTATGTAGAACAGAACTACAGACAGCACAAATAGAGCTACAAGGGAGCGACCAGATTTTAATGATGGGCGGTACATATTATATCTCCCCATGGAACACTACCATCAGCACCAAACGTACTAATACTGCAGCGATACCCATTGTAGAAATGGTTTTTAGGAAGCCTTGACGTTCAAACCAGTTAGCAATAAGGCCTGGGACTATGTAGCCAATTGATTGCATTTGCAACTGAGTGACAGTAAGGTCATTGAACACCAACATTCTGGATGCCCAACCCAAGATGAAGCCAATAAGGATACTAAGCACCATTCTACGCTTACCAAAAAGCAGGGTAAAATTACCAATAATGCGTATTATACCCCATGTTGCCAAACTGATTAACAGGGTTCCAAGTATCTGAAGTGGTTTATCCAAATATAGAGCTAAGTAGCCTGGCACAACAATACCACCTGCTGATGCTCCCAATAGTTCACTAAAGATTAAGCTGATTATTACGCCGATTCCGACTGCGGCTTGCACTACTGCATCTATCACTTACGGCTCCTTTTATTAATATCTTTCATTTTATGCTTGAAATGGGCTACAATCTGTGCTCCATATTTTATGTTTCCCGCTATGTTTCCGATACCAAGCACATGTGCTTCGGTTCCGGTCAATTCCAGTACCTTCTGATATATCACTTCCGTAAGGGGCTCTCCCAGAGCAAAGAGCTTATCTTTCGGAATGCCTGCTTGCAAGGCGAAGGTTTCTACTTTCTCCGGGATTTCTCCGGTTAATAGAATATAGGAGTAGTCTGTATCTTTGACGGCTTCAACCAGTTGCTGGCTGCGGAACAAACGATCGGCGCGACTATTAAGGATAACAATCTTCTCCACCCCTTTCAAATTACCTGTAATCATGTTTATAATGCTTACAGTAGATTGCGGGTCGTTGGCTGCGAAGATGTTATAAAAGTTTATCACTTTATTGCCATCAACAATGCGGTATTTTTTAAGAGCTCCTGGGTCTGGATGGGCTTTTTGCATACCCTTTAAAGCAATCTCTCGGGGCACGCCTGCTTCCGCGCAAACTGCCAAGGCAAGTTGCACATTTTCTAAGTGTTCAATATATTGAAAACTATCCACTTCTTCCTGAGTGACATCGCTTGGTCTAATCTTATGTATCTTGCAGTTTCTGCTCTTTGCCACCTTTTCCAATATACCAAAGTGTTCATGTTCGGCTGTATAACATACTCCATTACGGGGAATGGTGTTGCTAAGGCTCATGGTTACGCTTTGCACGGTTGAGCCCATCAGATCAAGGTGATCTGGTCTGCAATTGGTAATAACGGCTATGGTGCTACGGATAAACTTGCGTTCGGTTATCCATTGAAATACCGGATTTACCGCCATACATTCGATTACAATAGCATCAGGCTTATGACTTACAGCATGACGGAAGATATACTTTTGCTCAATGATGTTAGCTCCCATCAAGCGAATTATGGCCGCTTCCTGGCCATCAGGCATCACCACTCTGGGAAGGGTTCCGGTAATCTTTGCCACTGTCCGCTTTCCGCCAGCGCGCAATCCCGCGGCTATCAATCGTGTAACACTGGATTTCCCTCTGGTACCGTTCACGTGTATCCTGATAGGAATGGATAACACATTACGGGTATGCCTCCGGTATTCTATTATCCAGTTTATCACCAGAAGCAACGTCGCAAGAATCAGAACAGTCATTTACTCCCCTGTAAGTCTCAAAGTTAGCTATCTTTGCACACCGCTCCCGATGGTGTATCAAAGACAGCCACCAAAACTGTGTGCAATTACCATTCCATATTATCGGCGAACGTTGTCAATAAGTATTGATGACCTGATAAATATTCGTTCATCGATACTCCCACCGTTGTTACAATACAAGCTACTGCCTACATTCTGCCTGCACGATTTACGCTAGAATTACGCATGAATTACGTATCTCATCCGTATTTCATGGGTAATTCATTAGTAATTCGTTCAAGGAAGCTTCATTTTGAAGCTTTATCTTATCTGGAGACACGATATTGCTTGCGAGATTAAGTAGTTAAAAGCATAAAGGGAGGGGTGAACTCCCCTCCCTTAAGGCATATCTAAGGTTGATATTATTTCATTAGAATCATTTTCTTGGTGCTGGTGTATTTACCGGAATTCATCTTGAAGAAATACACACCGCTACCAACTGATCTACCCGAGTTATCCAAACCGTTCCATGTTACAATATGATTGCCTGCAGCCATATTGGCATTTAGCAATGTTCGAACTTTCTGCCCGGAGATATTGTAGATATCCAGTTGGACTGGGCTGTTCTCCTTGAGGCTGAACTTGATGTTGGTATTGGGATTGAAGGGATTTGGATAGTTTCCATGTAAAGCAGTAACCAATGGGTTTACTAAATCCTGGTTACTGACTGTTCCGCTGGTTCCCAAAACCGGTACGATGGCTTCTGGCATATTGGGATCGTCTGAGCTGATAGTAATATTTGCGCTGTAGTTATTGGCATAGGTAGGTGCGAAGGTTACCATCATTTCCATGGTTTCACCGGCGGGCAGGTAATAGCTTTCTGTTAAGGAATTCTGTGCTGGATTTTCACCTAAGTAGAAGGGAGCTGTGCTATTAACCACACCCATCATGGCGGCAGTGCCACTATTGGTGATAGTAATGGTTTGGCTAATGGAGTTATTAGCAGGAACATCACCAAAGTTTATGTTTTCGGTAATGACTGATAAGATGGGATCACCCAGAATCTCGTTGGTAGAGGGGAAGATGATGTCGTCTATCCAGGCGCAGTCACTGCCAACAGAGCCGCCGCCATCTTTGGTATATTTCCAGGTGAAGATATTGAGTCCTGCCTGAACAGGATAACTTACCTGGCTCCAGCTATCAGATGTACCGCTCCATTCACCCATTAAAAGGCCGTTTATATGGAAGGTTAGCTTATCGTAAGTAGCTTCACTGGATACCTTTTTCCAGAAGGACAGGCTGCCGGCATTCTGTATGTTCTTGGTGATGCTCATGCTTGTGTTTGTGCCGTGGTTAATGGCTGGAGATTTCGCAGCCATCGAACCGTTGTAACTGCTTTGAGTATCTAACCATGTGCCGCCTTGGAAAGTCCAGGGCATGGAAGAGAAGCCGGCTTCAAAATTCTCTAATTCTAATCCGAGGGTAAGACTATAGGTATTCATTGCCAGATAGTCACCGTGAAAAGCCATGGCTGTTATCTGAATTTGGGTGCCGGTGGGTATCTGAGAACTGAATGATACTCTGTAGATAAGCATCTCCTGGAATCCCACGGGGACAGATGCAATCTCGGGAAGAACCGGCTCTACATAATAGTGGTCTACGCCGTTAATAAGAATGGTTGAGCTAATATCAGTTGCATCAGCATGGCCTGTATTGCTAAGGTTAAGCGTGAAAACGATTGATTCACCCGCGTCCACTCTGCCATTGTTGTTGCCATCTGTATCGTCAATCTCTATGGTTCCCCAACTGATTTGTGGGGCGTTAACCACGAAACTGCGTTCGAAATCGAAGGTATCACCATTTTCTTCTTGCATGTGTACGTTAATTATAACTTCATGCTGATCGGGAATGGAAGAGCTAATTTGAATGGGGATGTTACCGAATAATCCGCCACCATTAGCATCAACAGTGGGTATGCTAAACATCGGATTTACGATTGTAACATTACTGTCGGATGTGCTTAGTGACACAGAAACGTTGTTTGCAGCTTCGCTGCCAATGTTGTTTACATTTAGTGAAAGCTGAACCAGTTCGCCATATTGGGGAATGGAGTCGTTATCATCGCTAATGCTAATACTATCCAACATCAGATAAGGGCCGTCATTGGGCAGAACCTGGATGGTTTGAATAAGAGTTTGCTTATTAAATGCCACCACAGTTAAGGTTAAGTTCATCGGTTCTGCTGGGGCAGGATTTAGAGTAATTGAGGCATTACCAGTGGCATTGGCTACTGCTTTACCGTATATAGTTCCGGCATTGCTAAGGGTAATGTAGGCATTTGGCTCTGTCTGGATGCTGAAGTTTGATACTCCCATTAGCAGCACTGGATTGTAGCTGGCATTCATCAGACTGGGGTTTTGTGTGCGCACCATTAGTGAAGCGTCGCCAAAGATTGTCCAGTTTTTGTACTCAGACACACCGGAGGTGCCATAAGCCTCAATCATCTTGGATGAGCCATTAAAATAAAGGCTGCCAATTCTATGTTTTGATTCGGCAATCAGGAGGTCTGTTATTTCATCCTGTCCACGCATGGGCGGATTCCACCCTTGATTAACCGTGGAGGCATAAATGGCTATTGCTCCAGTTGGGGCACCAGTGGTATTGTGTGTGGCACGCATCCAAGCTTCTGCAAAACAGGTCTGACTAACAAAGTTTCCATTAACGCAGGCTACGGATACTATGAATGGCAGCATGTTGCTGTTTGTAAGGTTGTTAACGTGAGAATTGCTAAAACCTGTGGTTACCCAGGAGGTGTCTGAACCATGACCAACGTAGTTTATGAATCCTCGTCCGGCGTTCAAATTGGTGCTGACTGTTGCTGCAGACGCGCTCGGATCGTAAACCTGGTCTACCGAGGTGTAGCCATAGTTTAACAAATCTGTACGGATGAGATTCATGTGTTGGATGTCACTTTCGTTGTTATCACCCTGTCCACCACCACCTTCGGAAGAGGCGATTCCCATGGCTTTTGCCAGATAGTCGGCACCAACCTGGATATCTCTTTCGTAATAGATGCTGCGCTGAACCTGGGTTTGCATGTCATTAACGTTGGATGCAGAGAATCTGCCAACAAAAATGTCTGGATAGTTGTCACTTCCAGCAAGAAGAGCATAAGACGGATCACTGCCACCGCCACCCGAAGACAGGGAGGGAACCTGGGGAGCATCGCCAAAAATCTGAACGAACATCAGGTTGTTATCGGCATTATAGAAGTTTTGAATATAGGTTTTTATCTGGTTGGCAGATGCACCGGTTGTAGTAACATCTACTACAGTAACGTCAAATCCAATCTGACGCTTCCAGTCCACCCAAGGTTGCAATGTAGCATCAAACATGCTGTGTTTGATAACCAGTATGCTGCCTTCTTCACCTAAGCTGGGGTATTTGGCGTCACCAAAGTTTAAAAACATGTTCTGGTAAATGCTTTCAAAACTGCGGGCATAGCTGGATTTTGAAGATGATATGGCATTGTTAAGGTCTGTTCCGTTTACTTGTAGGGAAAGACTTAGCTTGGTGTAAACACGTAAAGTTCCTGTTGCGGGAAAGTATTGGAAGGGGTTTACACGAATGGTTATTCCACGATAATCACGAAGAATAAAGGGCTCGGTTAAGCTGGTAATCTGCTCTGGATAAGCTTCATTACTTTCATATACATCCGCAAAGCTATAGGCTACAGACTCTGGATTTATGTTTCTGGTCAGGTTTCCCTTAGATGGCGCGACTTGCATCTGAATATCTACGTATTCGCTGCTTAATGTGCTTAGCTGCATCGCGGCGGTAGCAGGAATAATTACGCTTCGGGAAACAATAGGAAGCTCGGGAAAGCCTGCTTCAAGCGATATGGCTTCCTTAGGTAGTGAAACAGTGTGCCATTCACTTCCGTTTATGCTAATGGGGTTACTATAGAAACTTCCTAAAGTAAACTCCAATTCCATGTTGTTGTTTGTACCACTGGTTATGCGAAAATCATTTTGATATCCACTTACCGTGATCTGCGCTGCAAAAAGCGATGTGATCGCTATTAGCAAGCTTATTATAATCAATATGGGTCTCATGGTTCCTCCATGTATTCTATGCACTTAATCTAAAAAAACAAATCTATGATATCTATTATTGGGTTTGACGTTCCCATCAGGAACGTCAAACCCATAACAATTAGTTACTTCATTAGCATCATCTTCTGCATTGAAGAGTAGTTTGCTGTTTCCATCTTATATAGATATATACCGCTGGCAACGGCATTTCCATTATTATCTTTGCCATTCCAAACTATCCGATGCTGGCCGGCAGATAACTGGGCGTTCACCAAGCTACGGATCAGCTGACCCTTTAGGTTGTAAACGTTCAGTTGCACATTACCGCCTTCCTTAATTGAGAAGCGGATGGTTGTTTCAGGATTAAACGGATTAGGGTAGTTCCTGTCTAGATTGTTTTCAACAGGGCTAATGTTTACATCACTGTTACCAGTACCAACTACTATCGGGATTATAAGAACAGGATTATCTGGATCATTGGCTGTGATCATAATCTCTTCATCAATATAAGATACCACAGGTCCAGTTGTATAGCTAATAGAGTATGATCTTGTTACCCCAGCATCAATCTGGTAAGAATAATCGATGGGCAGGCTGATTCCATTTAAACTCAAGCTGAAGCCTGTTGGCACTGATATTGTTCCTGTTAAAGGAGCATTTCCTAAGTTGCGGATAATAATATCCGAACTGAGGGTAGAATTTGGCTGAGCACCTGTAAAATCTATATTACTGGTTGAGCTATATAACATAGGGAAGCTCACGTTACCAGAGCCGGGAAAGACCACATCATCTATCCAGGCGCAGTCACTTCCGTTAGCTGTTGAACCATCTTTGGAGTATGTCCATTTATATATATTAGTTCCAGCAGAAACGGGATACATCATCTCTGTCCAGTCTTGTGCTCCGCTCCATGCGGCCATAACGGCACCGTTGATGTAGAAAGTTAAGTAGTCATGACCGGTTTCACTGCTCACCTTACGCCAGAACTTCATATATCCATCAACTGAAGCTGTATGAGTTATCTGAAGAGTTGTAGAGCCATAGTTTGAGATAGGGCCTGATTTGGCACTATAGTTTCCGCTGTGTACATTTCCGGTTCCGGTAGTGATTGTCCAGGGGCTACTGCTGGTGTTTACCCACGGGTATGCGCCAAAGGTTCCGGATTCAAATCCTTCTCCAACCAGGCCTACTGGGAATATCAACGAGCTATTTGCCATTAGTACGCCTGAGTTAAAGAGCACACCAACCCGAACTATGTCGCCGTCGGCAGCAGTTTCGTTAATCTGCACATTGAAGTTTAGAGGTAGAACATAGTCTATCGGCAATGTGGGGATTGAGAAGTTCACTACGTCAATATAGGCATTGTCGGTAGCCACAAATAGTGACACGCTACCATTTCCAGTTAGCATGTGACCAGTATTGCTGATGTCTAAAGTAACATTCAAGGTTTCCCCGCTCTGATATATGCCATCTCCGCTGCTGTCGAAAACAACGGGTGAGCCGAATATCATGTTCGGGGCATCTACGGTAATGGTTCTTTGAATCTCCCAAGTATTGGCTCCACTTTGAACAATAAAGTTAAATACTACATCAGTCTGATCAGGTATGTTGGGATTTATAACCACATTGTATGCATTGCTCATGTTTACACTATTTCCGGCACTGATATCCGGGATGGAAATCTGGGGAGTGTTTATCTGAACCCATTCGCTTTCAGACGTTAGGGTGCAGCTAAGGTTGGTGGCATTCTCAATACCAACGTTATTGAAGGGAGCGGAAAGGCTAATGGTCTCTCCTGCTTCTGGGATTCCATTGTTATCGTCTGAAATCTGCATTTGTCCCATGGTAATGTAGGGTCCCACATTAGCTATTACTTGAATGTTGTTTATAAGAGGACGACGGCGTGAGCGGGTCATTACTATTTGAGCATTTCCTGGCTGAGTAAAGGGGGTAAAGTTCAGAGTCAGTGCACCGCTTTCGTTAGTAAGCCCAACGCCATGAATAACATTATTCATAGATAATGAAACCCAGGTATAGGGATCGGCTTGGATATCCATGCTGCCTACACCCAAGAATATCTGGGGAGGTGCTTGGAATGAGTTCTGCTGAGGAATGCCAAGATAGGGGATTAGGGAGGGATCGCCCATAATGGAATAGATCTCCCAATAGTAGTTTATACGGCTACTATTAGATGTTACAACAGCGAGATTACCCATCAGTACCATGCTCCCTGCATTTCCACCCCAATCTGCAAATGCTTCATTGTGAGTATGGAAGATGGCGTCATAAGCACCAGTCCGGTTTGCCACGAAAGGTGAGCCGGTGCTAACCACAGGTGGTTTGTAGCCAACAGCCCAATAATAGTCTTCATCCCAATAAGTGTTATTCGTGCCACCAATATAAATAATGGCACCCTTATTACTGGCGCGTAACCAAGCCTCGCCGAAGCAAGTGCCTACGTCGAATTTATTCGTGATGCAGCAGTTTCCTACTACATAGGAGTATTCATTGGTATTTTGTAAACTGTTTATATTACTGATGGTGAAGCTGGGATCAGACCAGCTAGTTTCAGAACCATGAGCAGTATAGTTTACATATCCAACGCCGTTAGATACATTCTGCACAATTGATGATGCAGAGCTACCAGACGCAGGATACATAAAATTGGTGCTGGTAATACCATTATTAGCGTTGAAATAGTTGTTTGCACCATAATTTATCTGGCCATTGGCATGTGAAGGGCCATAGCTACTATCAACACCAGCTATTAGTACCGATTTTGCCAGGTATTCGTCGTTGGGCATAGTGTATTGCTCATGCATGAGAGTTTTGTTAACCTGATTGGTAACTTCCGCTACGCTGGTAGCAGAGAAACGGCCGAAATACATCTCGGGCATATAATCTGTGCCCTGTAAACGAACATAATTCAAGTCTGTGGGATGTGAACCAGTTGATCCGGTATTTGCCGGAACCTGGGCTACGTCCCCAACAATTAGCAAATAAGAAGGAGCTGGATTGGTGGTAGTGGCATTATTCCACAAATTTTGCATGTATGTCTTAATGTTGTTGGCTGTGGTACCAGTAACAGAGGTGGGGGATACTATAACATTGTAACCTTCTCTTCTCTTCCAATCGATAAAAGGCTGCATTGCGCTTGCATAGTTATCGGGCATGATGATAACATATCCGATCGGGTAACGGTTCAAGCTTGGCCTGGAGGGTTCATAGTTGAACAACACTCCGGCCAGATTGCGTTCGAAAGCTGGAGAATAGGTGCGCTCTTTAAGCTCTCTGGTGGCATCAAGGTCAGATCCGCTGAAGTTTACACGAACTTCGGCGTTGTATACAACTTCAATTTTCTTCCGTAATGGATTGTAGCGAACCGGAGCAAAGTCCAGCGCAAATATACGGGTTCCGCGTAAAATGCCTAATTCTGTTACACTGATGTGTTGATCATCTGTCCAGGAGTTGCTATTGTAAAAATCACGATTCACGGCGAAGGCAAGACTGGCAGGGTCTTCGCATTTGGCAACAGATGCCTGACGAGGAATAATGGGATAGGTAATGCCGCTTCCTGTCAAATCTATGGTCTTGGTGTCTGAGTTTACAAAGGACACCGATACTTCAGCACCAATGGGGACACCTATTAGCTGACGGATTAATGGCAGTGAGGGAACTCCCTCACGGTTGGTTGTGGTGTAATTCGAAATAGACAGCTCTGTCCACACACCTTCTTTTGAGTTGATTTGTCTGTGATGCAGTTCATCTATGGCATAACGGACATTAAGCCCGTCGGAGCCATTACGCAGCAATTCAACTGCCATGGGAGAATTCTGAAGTTTGATGGTTCCTGGGACAGCAAACAGCAATGATCCCAAAACCAGCAATACGAGTAACAACGCGTGGTTTTTCATTTCCACTCCTTATTTAATTCAATCATTAAAAATCACTATTTGAAGGTTTCACTTCTTCGTACTTATATGGTTTAAGCAAGAATGAAGCCGAACCATTACTAAAATATCACTTGTCCATATCCAACGAAATCAAACATGATGTAATCTGCTTGACATACATACAGATAGATAATGCACGAAATATGTTTTGCCAAAAATCAAGCCGGACATTCTAATCTAATCCAATGCTGATCTTTCGCCACACATTTATAATACAATCCTCATCAGCGAATCCTGCATAAATATTCTACTGCGATAGTAGGCTATTGCTAATCTGAATTAGTAGAATTCATAATTGGGTTGCATAAAGCAAAGCCCTTCTGCGAAAATTGAAACAAGTCACATGCAAAATAAATACTGCTTGACCGTTACAGGCACATAAAAAAGACTTGTTTATCTTGGCTTAAGAGGAACATTATAAGCGTATGAACTTATTCCAAATCATTAATTTACTTGGAGGTTTAGCCCTGTTTTTGTTCGGGATGAACAAAATGAGCGACAACCTGCACGCCGTTGCCGGAGCTGAATTTCGCAAGATTCTTAAGAAACTCACCAGCACACCTCTAAGAGGCGTTTTTGTAGGATTGGGAGTTACTGCCCTAATTCAAAGTAGCTCTGCTACAACAGTGATGATGATTGGACTGGTAAATACGGGGATAATGACCCTGAACCAAGCTGTGGGAGTAGTGATGGGAGCCAATATTGGTACTACCATCACCGCTCAATTAATTGCCTTTAACATAGGTCAATATGCCTACGTATTTGTTATAACCGGTGTTATTCTGCTGTTCATGCGGAAAAGCCGCAAAATGGAACGCTGGAGTCAGATATTAATCGGCTTTGGCTTGCTTTTTGTTGGGCTGAATGTGATGTCCGCTGCCGTATCTCCATTAAAAGAATCCCAGCTTGCCAGAGACTTCATGGTTAGCATAGCTGCAAATCCGGTTTTAGGTATACTTACTGGCACTCTATTTACCATGCTTATCCAAAGTTCATCGGCCTCAGTTGGTATCGTTATAGTTCTGGCGAACAATGGCTTAATTCCATTTGAGGGTGCCTTATATCTGGTTTTTGGTGATAATATCGGCACTACAATTACCGCCTGGCTGGCAGGCATAGGCTCTAATACTACTGCCAAACGAGTAGCTTTGGTGCACACTCTGTTTAATCTTTTCGGCACCATCCTGGTAGGAACGCTCACATATGTTGGGCTCTATACTTCACTAGTAAATAGCTTTACCCCCGGAAACGTGTTTGCGGGTGAGAACGTAGCCCGACACGTAGCCAATGGTCATACTCTTTTCAATATCCTGTGCACAATTGTGTTTCTTCCTTTCGCAGGCCTATTGGCAAAACTGGCAAAGGCAATTATACCTCAGGGAAAAGAGGAAACACTGTCTTTGGGTGAACCGAAACACTTGAATTATCACATTATCAGTGACGCAGAGCTTGCCATTGGCCAGGTGATGAAGGAATTGCGTGAAATGCTACGTCTGGTGCGCATGGGGCTTATCGTGTCCTACGAAGCATTCAAAGACAAAAACTACAAAAAGCAGATAAGGATTAGCCGGATAGAAACTGCCGTGGATAATCTGCAGAAGGAGATTACTCTTTATCTGGTTGCTGTTAATGAGCGTACCAATGCAGACGACATCATCCAAAAGATTCCCGCCCTGTTGCATACCGTTAACGATATAGAAAAGCTAGGTGATTTCACCGAAGATATAAACAGAATTCTAAACTACCAGGTTCCAGCCCAAAAGCATCAGCTTTGCCCAGTTTTCGTGAAGATGATAGACGATCTACATGCCAAAGTGATTTTTATGATCGATCTATCCATTGAGTATCTCGAAGAACTGAAAATTGATTACACATATAAGATAATTGAAATAGAGGGTAGAATTAACGAACAACATCAAACCCTACGAGATGAAGTGCTTAGGCAAATCCAAAACGGTGATTGTGATGCAGCAGGCGGATTGAATACCATCGACTACCTGGATGGTGTAGAGATAATTGCCGATAAACTAAAGAACTTGGTGAAAGCTGGAAGTCACAACTTCATCTACAGCCAAGACCGAGAACCTATGGACGAATCAGGCGACTGATCCAGCAAACCCGCTCTCAATACCCAGTCTGTGTTTCACATTTCAACAGATCGCGGCTATGAGAAACTACGGTGCCTTTGCCGAATAGATACCTGTTGCCCAATATCATCATACAAAAAATCAGACTGATCTTTGTATTATCTGCCTTCTTCCCTGCTGCTTCCTTGCTGCTATCCTGTATTCGACACAGGATAGCAGCAAGGAAGCAGCAGGGAAGCTTACGTTCGGCAATCTGATAATAACATTCTTGAGAACTAGAAGTATGATAGTATGTGGGGAACTGCTTGACAGAAATATGAGAGTAGATTTCTATTGCATTCAGTATTAATCAGGGGTTAAGTAACAGATAATGAAGCTATTTGAAACTCATGCTCATTTAGATCATCCTGATTTCGATTCCGATCGGGAAAGCTTGATCAGTAAATGTTTTAACAGCGGGATAGAATATATCCTGAATATTGCATTCAATAAGGAAACATCCTTAAGCTCTTTGGAATTGGCAAAGAAACACTTGCACATATTTTCTACTGTTGGCTTCCATCCTCATGATGCGCAAGACTTTGATGCCGAATTAGTAAAAAGATTGGCCAGAGAAAAGAAAGTGCTTGCAATTGGTGAGATAGGCTTGGATTTCTTTAGAAATCTATCACCCTTCCCAGTGCAGCGGGAGGTTTTTGCCAACCAGGCGCATCTGGCAGTGGAATATGATTTACCGGTGGTAGTTCACGATAGACAAGCACATCAGGAATGCTATAACATACTAAAAAGAGAATCTGTTAAGGAAGCGGTGTTTCATTGTTTTTCTGGAGATATCGTCTTTGCCCAACAGGTTCTGGATGCGGGATGGATGCTGTCCTTCACAGGCTCGATAACCTATGCCAATTCTCAATTGGACGACGTTATTCAGCTTGTTCCCATGGATAGATTTATGATAGAAACGGATTGTCCCTATTTGCCTCCCCACCCACACCGGGGAAAGAGAAATTCGCCGTTGTTGCTACATCTTGTGGCAGAAAAGATAGCCGAAGTAAAAGGGATTACTCCTAACGAGGTAGCAGAAGCCTCTTTCAATAATGCGCACCGGTTCTTCCGCGTACCACCTGATCCGGTAAAAACCACTCATCATAAAGCAGGACATAAGAAATGAAGAAGTATATAGCAATAATCATTGCACTTGTTATTGGCAGCCTATGGGCGGGCAATTCGATATTTTCCTACGAAGGCTTTCCTGTGCAGAGCTATGGTAAAGACGTTTATAGCTTAGGTATGGGTGATACGGGGGCCAGCGATGTGTTTCGTCTGAATACGGGTTTTGCCAATCCGGCTATGACCGATCGCAGCAATAAGACCCTTTTCGCTACAGGAATTCTGATGGGCTATACCAAGTATCAATCGGAGTATAATGGGGTAAAGAAAGATTTCAGAGATGATTCTCTTGATTTTCCGTACTTCAGTATTAGTGTACCGCTTAAGCAGAATAGATTCAGTATGCAGTTTAATTCTCAGGCATCTGGCGTTGTAGCAAACCAAACTACTTTGCCGGATGGCTCGGTGGAAAATCAGACTTCGGATAAGTATCTTTATCGGGCAGATTTGCTTTACAGCCGTTTTTACAAGGATTTCTCCATGGGAGTAGGGGGTAACTTCTACTTTGGCCATGATAAGCAAAGCTTTTCTCAAACGGGCTTGTATTCTTTTAATACCAAGGAAGTATTGGTTCGTGATTTTAAGAACATCGGCTTTTCCGCAGGAATGCTTCAGAGATATAGAAACCTTAGTGTTGGTGCTCATGTGATGATGCCGGTTACACTAAAGGGAGATTTGGTACGTAGCAGTATTCACAACACAGAAGCTGCTATACCCTATGAGTACAAGCTACCAGCGCAATATAATTCAAGTGCCACCATTGCCTTGGGAGAGAACTTCCGCATTGCCTCCGATGTAAGCTACGAGACTTGGGAGACTATTTCCAAGCAATACAGGAACACAGCGAAGGTTGGGGTAGGCTTGGCCTTTGAACCAGACCAGGATGAACAGCGCACCTCATTGGGCAGAATGCCGCTACGGCTTGGAGCTTCATATCGGCAGTTAGCCTTCAAAGATAAAGCTGGGAAAGATATTGACGAGACAGCCCTGAGCTGTGGTTTAACCCTTCCTCTGAAAAGCAAGATTAGCAGAATTGACCTGGGCTTTCAGTATCTTCAACGAGGCCAGTTATCCCAGAACAAGCTAAGCGATACATCATTTATGTTTATGCTTGGCCTCACAGGATTCGATATCATCACGCGAACCAAAGATAACACTGCTCCACGGGATATTCCCATTAAGGAGGAAATCCAGTAATGTCGGACGGAATGAGTAGCCTGAACCAGTCGGAGCCCGATTTTTTATGTTCGATGCTGGTAGCCCGGGGAGTGTCTGAGAAAACTATTGTAGAAACAATAGCCGACTTACCTGATGAATCTCTATTTGCTAATATCGATGATGTTGCGGAACGTATACGCATGGCGATGTACCGCAATGAATCCATGGTAATCTTTGGACATGACGACCCGGATGGTATCACCAGCACATATATATTATACAAGTTTCTGGAATCTTGCGGTTATCAAAAGCACAATTATTATATCCCCAACCGGAATCTGGAGCCTCATGGAATTCAGGAAGGCTTTATAAACTTCGTTAAAGAAGGCGGCTATAAGCTTGTGGTAACAGTGGATAATGGCATTTCGGCCAGGGAGGGGGTAGATAGACTTAATGAACTGGGGTGTGACGTGATTGTTACGGATCATCATTTAGTTCAGCCAGATTCACTGCCCGATGCATACACCATCATGAACCCACAGTTAACAAACTGCAAATACCCCTTTAAGTCTCTTGCCGGAGTTGGAGTTGCACTGATGTTGATCAGATATCTTAGTCAGAAATGGGATCATCCCATCGATCCGGCAAGCTATTTTTGGACAGCAGTTGGCTCTATTGCGGATAAAGTGCCCATGATCGGGCTGAATAGAATCTTGGTGCGCCATGTTTTGGAGCATTTCGAAGATGTGCAGGATGAAACAGTTGAGTTCTTGCTTAGGAATTACAGCAGGATAAATGGCTATTATGACATCTTTAGCTTTTTGCAATACACATCTCGTTTAATAGCCAATGGCAGAGAAGCGAATGGCCAACACACGGCTTTGCGCTTTATCCTTCAGCTTTCTGATGCCAAAGCAAGGTTGTTTGAAGACTTGGAAAGTCAAAAGAACATCTGGGAGGGAGAACTGAACCGGGTATTCAGCTTTTTGGATACCTTAAGCATGGATTTTATTGGTAGCTATTTTGTATATTTTGACGACGAGGATGTAATTCCATATTCACTTTTGGGAACAGCCGCGACTTATATAGTAAACAAACTGAGGATACCAACTATTATGTTAAAGCATCATAATGGTAGCACGGTTTGTGAGGGAAGGTGCGGAGAAGGCTTTAACATGGTAGATTCCTTCAGCCACTGTAAGGGTTATTTGAAGCAGTTTGGCGGGCATCCCAAGGCAGCTGGTTTCACAATGTTGCCATCAAACTATGATGCATTTCTGGAGTGCTTCAATGATTATCTTGTCCATAATTGGGATGCTGGTCACGTGAATGAAATTGAATGGGATATCGAAGCGCAGGTATCTGACCTGAATGAGAGTAACTGGGCTAAGCTCGAGCTTTTATTACCCTACGGTCAGATGAACCCGGAGCCAACGGTGTTGCTGAAGAATGTAAGCAAAACCATTCTTAATGAGCACTTGAGCCTCGATCATTCCGGGATAACTCTTCCTTTGCACGAAAGAGGGGATGCGGTAGTGCTATGGAAATCAGCAGGTTTGATAAGAGTATTAAGTTGGCAGGAGATTACTTAAGCCAAATTGTGTAGATGGATTGAATAGGGTGAAACTAAGCGAAACACTTCGGAAATCCATACATCTGGGATCTTTGATAATCCCATTTAGCTATAGGTATCTATTGGGCTTCAACCGCAGATTAACCTTTTCTCTGCTATTGGTTGCGCTTGCCGTGAGCATGGTAATTGAGTTTCATAGATTGTGGCAGAAAGGATTTAGAAAAACTTTTAATAAGCTGTTTGGATTAATACTTAGAAGACACGAGCATAAAGACTTCACAGGAGCCACTTATCTGCTATTCTCCGCAATGATATGTGTAGCTTTCTTCGAGCCATATATTGCTTCCTGTGCCATGGCTTTTTTATCGATTGGCGACACCTTTGCAGCTATGATCGGTATGAGCTTTGGCAAGAGAAAGTTTTTGGGGATGAGTAAAAGCTTGGAGGGTAGCATTGCTTGCTTTGTTTCCTGCTTCATCTTTGGTATTTTTTGGCTGAATACTCCAAGTTTGCGCCTATATCCATTCCTGGCTTTCGGAGGTGCTTTGGCTGCAACCATTGCCGAATTGGGCAGGATACCAGTGGACGACAACCTGAAAGTGCCCTTGAGCGCAGGCGTAATAATGACTATTTTGTATATAGTTATCTAATGAAGGTATAATGAAATTATCATTTGTAATCCCGGTTCTAAACGAACAAGAGTCATTACCAATTCTCTACAATGAGATCGTCCGTAATTGCGGTGATAACAATTATGAGATTGTATTTATCGATGATGGGTCTAGCGATGGCAGCTTTGCCATTATGCAAGCATTGTCAAAGCAAGATACAAAAGTTAAGATTATTCGTTTCCGGCGCAATTTTGGCAAGGCAGCAGCCCTTCAGGCGGGATTTAATATAGCTAATGCAGACATTATCTTTACCATGGATGCCGATCTGCAAGACAATCCCATCGAAATACCAAACTTTCTTGCGAAGCTGAATGAAGGATATGATTTGGTTTCAGGCTGGAAACAGCGAAGGCTTGATCCTATTCATAAGGTGTGGCCATCAAAGCTGTTTAACTACGTTACTGCACGCACTTTCCATTTGAAGCTAAAAGATTATAACTGTGGTTTCAAGGCATACCGACACCCCCTGGAAAAAGAGCTAAGCCTATACGGTGAGATGCACCGTTATATACCGGCTTTGGCGCAATCATTGGGCTACAGAATCGGAGAAATTGCCGTTGAACATCGTGCCCGCCAGTATGGTAAAAGCAAGTATGGCATGGAAAGATACTTACGTGGCTTTTTCGACTTACTCACAGTAAAGATGATTACCCACTATATTAAAAGCCCCTTGTATTTGTTCGGCAGAATTGGAATTATATCGGCCTTCATTGGGGGAGCATTAACTACTTATCTTGCGGTTTTAAAGCTTTTTTTCGGGCATCCTTTGTCCAACCGGCCATTGTTGTTCCTGGGAATACTTTTAATCCTGGGGGGGCTACAATTCATATCTCTTGGGCTTATTTCCGAGCTTATAGTGAATCGCTTTAGAGTTAAGAACAAGCTAACGGTTTCCATAGCCGATGTAATAAATATTGATAACCAAGATGAGATTGATAAGCTCTAAATGGAAATTTAGCAAGCTGGAGCAATTCTTCCTGCTTAGGTACATAAATGCTCCCAAGCGCAATCTAATGCGCTTTAGCTTCGTGTTTATGGTCTCTGGGATCGTTTTGTCTGTAGGAATACTAAGTGCTGGTCTAAACCTGTTTGAGGGGTATGAAAAGAGCTTAAAGGATGTGCTGTTGGGTTCATTTCCGCATATCAGCTTACAGGATGCCAATTCCGAATACTTTAGCAAAGAACGGGCAGACCAGATTATTCAAAAGCTGAACAAATACCCTCAAATAGCTTCAGTTACACCTTCCATTAGCTATGCTGTAATGGCTTCTAATGGCGATAGAGTTCGAGGTGCTTCCCTTAATGCTTACGACTTCAGTTCCGGTTCATCCTTTCCCTATAGCCAGTACATTACACAGGGCTCACATAGAGTTAACAACGGAGAAGCTGTAATTGGGAAATACCTTGCCAAAGAGCTTGGCAAGGGAATTGGAGATAGCATAAATGTATTCTATCCACGCTTTGACAGAATTTCGGCAATGGGTTTGTTTTCCTCGGAACGTAATTTTAGAATTGTGGGTATCTATAGCTCGGGATACTACGAAAATGATAGATCACACATCATATGTAGCCTTTCTGATGCAGAAGCTTTACTGAATATTAATCCCAGTTTCTCGCGGTTAGAGCTACGCCTGGATTCAGAATACATAGAATCTGCTTCTGTGTTGGCCAATGCCATACAGAGTGATTTGGGCATCGATATCGTTGCCTATCCGTGGTCGATTTTTAGTGCAGGGCTTTTGAAGCTTGTGGCCATGGAGAAGTGGCTGATATTCATTATTTTTAGCTTCTTGGTGTTAATTGCAGGTATCAATGTGATTTCTGCTGTTACAACGATAATATTGGACAAGAAGAACGAGATTGCTGTTCTTAAAACCCTTGGGGCAAAACCAAAAGAAGTAAAAGGTTTAATTGCACTACAGGTAGGTTTGGTAGGTTTTTTCGCCATTATTGCTGGACAAGTGTTTGGAGCCGGGTTATCAATACTGGTGGAAAAGCAGGGATTTTACAGGTTAAAGGGAGATGTGTATTTTATAGATACACTTACGGCTACTATATCTCCTTTAAACCAGTTTGTTATATTTGCGGTAGCTGCTGTTTTGGTAGCTGTATGCATAGCATATCCACTGAAACAAATCGACAAGATGCAGATCATGGACTTACTTAGGAATCGTTAGAGATTTACATGATCTGCAGTAGATATTATGTAAGGAATTGATATATGCAATGCTTGGCAGGATATAGCTTAAGTAAAAGATACATAGATAGTGATCAACAGATACAGGTTCTAACAGATGCTACATTGGAAGTAAACGAATCTGATCTCATTTGTATTACGGGGCAGTCGGGGTGTGGAAAGAGTACATTGCTTCACATCCTGGGCTTATTGGACTCTTATGATTTCGGAAGAGTATTAGTACGTGGCAAAGAAATCAGCTCTTCCATGGCAGATGCTCCCAAGATACGCAACTCGGAAATAGGCTTCGTATTCCAGTTTCACTATCTGGTAGAAGACCTTACCGCAAAAGAAAACGTAGCACTCCCGATGATAATAGCCGGGCAAAGCAGTAGCATAGCATACCGGCATGCAATCGACCTTTTAAGCAAGCTTGGTTTGTCTGATAGGCAAAACAGATATCCCAATCAGCTTAGTGGTGGTGAGCAGCAGAGGGTTTCTCTGGCCAGAGCATTGATAAATAGCCCCGCAATTGTATTGGCAGACGAGCCGACCGGCAATCTTGATCCAAAGCATAGTGCTGAGGTTTGGGATATGATTTTAAAACTGAATAGAGAACGGGGGCAGGCCTTTGTAATCGTCACTCACGACCACAAGTCAGCTAAATTGGCTTCGTTAACATACAATCTTGCCGATGGCAAGCTTAACCTGATTGATCATGATACAAATCCCTCGGGAGTAATTAGCTCTTAGGGGCTTACGATGCCGAGATCAAAGGTATTTTTAACCATTGTCTTAATCCTGTTGTTAGTTAATGCAGGATTCTTTTTGGCATGGTATGGACTTGGACTTAGAAATTGGTTCAAAGACATGTTGGCAAGCCAGTTAGGCAAGATAGTAAAAGGAAAAATCAGTATAACTGAGTTACATTTCAGCGATCGCCAATTGCTTGCAGAGGGCCTTAGCTATAGTTCTGCCGATAGCAGTATTGCTGTGAATGTCCAAAGATTGCGGGTTCAATACAACCTGCTAAGGTTTATGATATCTGGCTTTAAGGTGGGTAAACTGCTAAAAGATATCGACATAGTTCAGCCACAAGTAGCTGTTAACTATGTGAAAACTCCCAAACCGCCAAAGCCGAAAAAGCCGCTAATCCTACCAGATATTGCCCCATATTTTAACAATCTTCGTGTTCGTGATGGTTCTGTAAAACTTGGTCTAAGCCTTCCGCTGAAGATTGTTAACCAAGGCAACTTGCTTGTACGCGATGAGTTTAGCAACATAAACATCATCGCAACCAATAAATCGGGAACGAGCATAATCCTCGATGCCGTTAGTTCTCGCAAGGGGAGGCTGAAGGCGAAAGGCGAATTGGAAAAGGGACGCATCAAGTTTGTAGATGCCGAACTGGAGGCATTGCGTCCACTTTTTGTTCAGCATCCAGACATAATGAACGCCAGCACGGAGGTTTCGGCAGTGGCACACCTTTTTCAAAGGGATAGGGGAGAAGCATTGGAGTATAAAGTTAGTTCTCAGATATGGGGAACCAACCTTATATTCGCTACCAGGTATCCTGTTCAGATTCCTTTCCTCGCTGCCGAAACAGATGGTTCGATGCTAAAGGCTCAGATAAGCAGAAGCACCGTGGGCAGCAGCAGCATTGAGGCTGAGGTCTCCCTTAGCAACATGGATTCAGATCTAAGTTTCGATTCTGCCACTGCCAAGGGAATAGCTGATCTGGGAATGATTAGCCCCGAGCTTAGTGGGTTGGTTAGTTTCAGTGCCAATGCCGAAGGCAAGATTAAAGAGCTGAAAGCACAAGCAGAGATCAGTTCCCCCTTTGTTGCATATGATAAATACGAGTTGTACAACACTTCTGTAAATGCGGAATACTCTGATAATGTGATAGCCTTTAGTATCCCCAACAGCACATTTCAAAATCAACAGCTAAGTGTATCGGGTGATTTTGCCGTAAATACCCGTGCCCTGTCGGCCAATATCAAAACCTATCCCATACTTGCCTCCTACAAACCATATACAGCCAATGCAGACATAGATGTATATGTTGAATTATTGGACAAATACCCGCTGGTTGAAGCAGCAATAAACAATGTAGATTTCGTTAGTGGTGATCTATCGGTGAACAACGTTATTGGGCATATCCAGCTAATTCCAGTATCTGAAACTAAAAATTACTATCTTGATGCAGCGTTGGTAGCAGCTAATGGCTACTCGATTTCAGTTGTTGGTGATATTCTGGATCGGAACCTACTACTGGACGCTACTTTTGGCGATTTGGATGTTGCGTCGGTATACAGCCAGGAAGTATTGGATAAAATGCGCCCCATAGTAAGTGGGTCTTTGAAAGCCATCATGAAGGGAGACAATATTTACCTTCAAACCAGGATGGATACTCAAATGCAGTGGCCGGTGAACTACTCAGCCAATCTGGACGCTCTGGGAAGCTTCAATATACGGACTATGGACGCAACGCTACATTTAGATACTCAATCTGGGCTGCTAAACAATCATGAGCTGGATTTATCGGTTAATGCTGCCATGAAAGATAAGCAACTCTACATAAATGCCATGCGCATAAACGATTTACTAAGTTTAAGCGGTAGATTGAACTTGCACGATCCAAAGGATTTGGCATTTTCAATGGCGATGCAGGACATTAAGGCTTGGGATTTAATAAAGTATTATCCCGATTTTGACGTAAGCATTCCAGATTTTAAGTCTCTAACTTTAGTAGCTGACTATAACCGGGATAATACCAGAATGCTGAATGCCAAACTTAGTTTGAATGAACTGGATTTGATTGCCGTTGTTCCACTTAGCATAAACTTATCTATGGGTGGTAAGATTGACGATGTGCAGATCTATGGCGATATCAATACCGATAGAAGAAGAATAATTAACCTGAATGGCAGTGCATCAATTGCAGATAAGATTGATCTTGCCATGGAAGCATATTTCAATGAGCTGGCTATCCAGGATATTGTATTGGATTCACCTGTTACAGGAAACATCGAGGGAATTGCCGGAGTCGCTCTGCGGGATATCGGCTCAAAAGCCACGGAAATGGATTTGCTTGCCGATCTTAGCGCGAGCAACATCAATGCAGGCGGATTCACCATAGATACTGCAAAGATTACAGCCATCCAGTTTCCTGAAAAATTAGAAGTGGATAACCTGTATGCCAGGTCTGAAGGTTTGATGGAGCTTTCTGGATCTGGCGCGATAGACTTTAACGTGATAAAAAACGAATTCTTTGATGGTACAAACTTACTAAATCTGAATGTGGAGGGACAGCTATTCTCCTGGCTTAGTTCCATATCTTCCTATATTCAAGAGTCTCGTGGCTCTTCACGCTTAAATTGCAGTGTTGGAGTAGCAGATGACCAGTTCCTTATCAAAACAGGGATTATTGACATACGTGACGGCTTTATTCGCCTTAAAGATCAGGGAGAAGCGCTAAGGGATATTACGCTTAAATGCGCTATAGACAACAATAAACTGCTTATTGAGCGCGGTCAGGTTCAGATGGGTGAAGGCAAGCTGATATTCAGCAACGTCTTTGAAGCCGATAACAGCGACCATTTCCAGTTAGCTATGTTGGATATGGGAATCTTACGTTTAATGATAGAAGAACCCGGTATCCGGGCTAACATTCCCATGTTCACTCCACCACGCACCTATGCAAATATAACGCTTAAGGGGCATGATAGCCGCTATGCCACAGTTAGAGGCCCTTTCGATCAGATGAAGATATCTGCCGAGCTGATGCTATCCAACGCCAATGCTCTGTTCCCACCCAACACGGATAATCTGCTAAAGTTAGCAAATACAGTAAGAGAAGCCACAGCAAAACGTGATGATGTTCAGCCTGCGTCCTTGCCTTTCACTTTGGATGTAATGCTTATTCTGGGTGATAACATAAGCTATGTGACCTACCCAACCAAGCTTGCTATAAAATCTGGTGGATATTTGCACCTTCTCTATGATGGGCAGGATTTCGTGGTCAAAGATGCTAATTTCTCGTCGGAAAGAGGCACGATTGACATTTTCGGGACAGTATTCCAAGTACAGAATGTGGATATTACCATGGTGGAAGCGCAAGATGTTCTAAGTGTTAATGGCATATTTTACAAAAGAGCCCCCGATGGTACAATGATTACGCTAACAGCCACCACTTCGTCTGATCTCACCAAGAGCTTTGTAGACAGGCTGGAATTCAATCTATCCAGCGATAATCCGGCAGATGTATCCATTAGCCAGATTCTCTCACGCTTGCGTTACGATCAAAATATGGACGGCACAGACGGCCCAAGAGATATAGTCCTTCAGGATGAAGCTCTCAATCTTATATCTGGGAATCTGGATTCTTCTATAGTAACCCCGTTTCTATCTCCTCTTGAAAACGCGGCGAGGAGGTATCTGAAATTGGATAAATTCTCAATTAATGCCGGATTCATCCAGAATCTTTACACCCAGTATTCCACCAATCCCAACCAGCTAGCCGAAAATACAGATATGAAGCAATTTACCACCGATATAGCCCAATTCAGTTCTTCCATTTTGCTAAATAACCTCTCCATCTCTGCCAGCAAATATCTGGGACGAAGACTGTTTTTGGACTATACCTTAGACCTGCAGGAAGCCACTGACGTACAGAAGAAAACTAAACTGATGATCTCCCACGAAACCTCAATTCGCCTGATGTTACCCAAGCAATACCGCTTAGGCTACACCTTTGCCTATCTGCCCCAGGACAAAGAATTCACTCACGAGATTATGCTGCAACGCTCTTTCCGGTTTTGGGGGTTTTAACATGTTTATGTTATTCGTCATCATGCGGTTCCGTAAACTCATTGATGAGCCAAGCGGATAGTTACCGTTTCTTCTTACTTTTTATTCTAGCCCAGAGTCTCTCACTAGGTGTCTCATCTTTGTCTGAAGGTTTATACTTGCTAGCGGTTACAATAACCCAAACAGAAATCACTAATAGTGCCAGTCCAATCCTCACAATTATTGAGTTTGCCATGAAATCTCCTTTTACTGTAGGCTTACATTCCTCATAAATCCATATTGTATTATTTAACCACGGGTGCTTTTCTATCCTCAAAAAAGTCAAGTACAGCAAACAGTATTACAAAACCAGACAAGGCAATCCACTTATTAACACCTAAAGTAAGGGTACCACTATCTGCCTTAAGAGGCACGGAGACAACAATAGCCATCAAGTACAGAACGTTTGTTATGTTGCTTCTAAGCCCACTATTTTTGAACCGAATAGCTAAGGTGAACAGGAGTACAATAACCATAAGAATCCCATTCAACGATAGTAGCCCTTTTTGTAGTGATGGCACAAGAAGGGCGAAAATGAAAATGAATGGGAATGAAATACTTAATAGGAAGTATGTAGTATAGTAAGTAATGAAAGTTGTTTTTGATGTTGCTGTTCTAGGTGTCACTTTTGAAAGTAACTGCCTTAAGGCAGGATAGATGCTACTCAGTATCAAAATACTTAAGAGCCAAATTATATTGAATTTGAAGATTAGATAGGCAAAAATGGCGATTTGAGACAACAATAAAGCTCTGTTATTGCTCTTAACTGGCTTATTAGCAGTCTCAACCTCTGCTGAAGCATGGTTAGTCTCGTTGATTTCCATTTAACTACATTCCTTGATTACTCATTACATTATTCTGTAGGTGTTTAAATTCACATTGTGTGACTATTAATCTCGTAGATACCAGCATGCTACTTATAAATAATCTGTCAAGTATAACTTGTCTAATTGGCATTCCCCCATTTTTAATCCAGCCTTATCTTCAATTGCCAAAGATCTC
>CALLHY010000029.1 GCA_938009275.1 uncultured bacterium | reverse complement strand
TACGAGATCTGATCGTGACTGGAGTTCAGACGTGTGCTCTTCCGATCTGCCTGACTTTCGTGAAGAATACCAATCATGGTATTCCGAGGCAAAGGTCTTAGTGAAACATCTTTTACCTGATAGGCTTGATGATTTCATGAGGTATTTCGAGAAACCAAAAAACAGAAAGAACATTGATTTTGAAAGCTATCGCATTAATGACTTTCTTCAAGGATTGCAGGTCACATCACCTATGGATGTGATAATTGCTGATTCTACAGCTGCCATTCCACAATTCCAACAACAACTTGCCATAATCAAGGGATTAAGAAAGAGATTTGAGAGTTCTTTATATGATATCCGATTACATTTACAGGCTGAGATGTTTGACGATGAACTTGAAGCTGCCGTATACCTGCTAAAGAATCGATTTCTTAGAGCTGCAGGAGCAATGGCTGGTGTTGTGTTAGAGAGGCATCTAAAACAGGTTTGCTTGAAACGTGGAGTAATATTAACAAACAAGAAGCACTTATCGATTTCTGATTATAACGATGCACTGCAACGTGAGAAGATTGTCGATACAGCAGATTGGCGAAAGATACAACATCTAGGCGATCTGAGAAACAAATGTGATCATGATAAAGATGCAGAACCTTCTAACGAAGATGTCAGCGAACTGATTGACGGAGTAAAGAAGTATACAAAGACACTATTCGGATAACACTCCAGTTCCAAAATCAGATTGATGTGATCCGGTAGAAAACCACCGCAAGGGACTAATTAGTATGATAAGCTGGCTTTCTCAGAACAATATTCAACCATGTCTCTAGTTGTCTGTCAGACCTCTTGTCAGCAGATTCATGATACTTAAGCAATTGATAGCCTATGTCTTTATAATTCAGTTGCTCGAATTTGGGCACGTTATAATCGCAAAAATATCTGCCATTTCTATAGCCTTCATAATCTCCTTTTTTCAATGAAATGAAGAGTGTGCCACCATCCTTCAATGCTTCATGAAGTTTAATTAGCACAGTAGGCATCTCAATGAATGGTATATGTAGAAGTGAGGCACATGCCCAAACTCCATTGAACTGAGATTTAAAGTTAATCGCTTGAATAGGAGTATTAATTACTTCCATTCCAATCCGTTCACTTGCTAAACGTGCAAGCTCCTTACTAGGTTCAATTGCGGTAACAGAGTAACCGGTACCCAAAAAGTAATTACTATCTCGACCTGAGCCACAACCTACATCAAGTATACTGTCTCCATCAGCTAAATTGACTTCAAACAATTCATAAAGATCCCTCATATCAACATCAATTGTACTGTAGTAGTATTCAATCGCGTGATCGTTGTAGTATTCTAAGGTCTGTTTGTCCATAACAATTATATGACTATTTTGAACTTAATGGAGTAGTAGTGAGCCAACCTTTGATGAATCTTTTCCTTAACTAAGTCTAAAGCATTGTCTTGAATCAAATCTTCATATACTTCCTGCTTGATACCGAACTCTCTGTTAATGAAGTAGAATAGCTCTGAAGATGTATTCAGTAAGGCAGAAATAGGATTGCGTATGATGTGAGATTCTAACTGATCATTCGACCACTTATCAAAATTCTCATGGATAAGATCATTCAAGTCTAATCTGTGCTTGGGCTCAGCATAAAAGTATTTGAAATACTCCATGAGTTCATCAATGGCGATTTTCCCAATGATCGTGTTTTCTTGAAAGAGACTCAGTAAAACAGGTCCCTTGTATGACTTTGTCATTCTCGTATGTTCTATCATATACAAGAAGCTCATGGTGTTACTTAGCATAATCCAATTTCTCCAATCAAAATATCTGAGTAGTCTCAGCAACACTTTGAAAATGGTCAAGAAGAATATTCGAGCAGGTATGGAATCGTAGTGAGTGATGTAATCATACCGATAAGACTTAAACCTTCTTATGATAGACTCCTTTCAGACAGCAGACATGACTCTTAATGGAACCGTTCCACTTGCACTGCGATCCTTTCCAACTGGTCTATTTCGTTGATATTCAGGCATTTCCGAAATAAGTCTGAAATAAGTCCAGATTTGACACAAAGCTGTCACAAACTAGTCCAAAGAAGTCCAAAACCACTGTGACATCTTTCCGAAAGCAGTCCAAAGCATCTCTGCACCGGATAAAGGCTTATGCCTCTTTGTCACACTGATGGCTATATGACATTTGGGGTGTCACTTTATAAAATGACAGTTCTGCTGATAGGGATCAAGTAAGCATCAAGAATAAGGAATAAACAGCCATCCTAATGATCTGGGCAAGTTGAAACATTTGGGATCTTAACTCAAATTGGCACCTGAAATGTCAAATCGTGACACTGATTTGTCAAGCTTACCAGTCACTTTTTTGAGATCAGTATCATCATAATCTATGGCAGCTCAATGTTCCTAAAGTCATTTGATCCTATTTCATCAACACCATTTTGTTTGTAAAGACATCCTTTACAGTTTTCATAACACAGAAATACACTCCATTAGAAATCGTATTTCCGTTCTTATCCATTCCTGTAAACACCCAGGAGTATCTTCCAGCAGTGTCATGATTTTGCCTATGTGTTGCCACAATTTGCCCTTTGCAGTTGTATATTGTAAAGCTGACATTCTCGGGAGTTTTCAACTCGTAAAGAATGGTAGTGGAAGGATTAAAGGGATTGGGGTAGGAGGGTAGCAAGCGCGTGTTTAGTGGCACATCAGGTGAATTATAGCCAGCAGGATGCCCAGCTTCAACACTAATCGGGCCATGGTTTGTTAGTGAACCGTTTAGTTCCAATATTTGCAACCAGTAAAAATAAAGGCCTTCTGTAAGATTCCCTGAGTCCTGCCAGCTATACTCAGTAGTCTGTGTGGAATTGGTAGCTGGGATCAGGCTGCAAGCACTGGTAGCTGAAGCGAAGAGGGAAGAGTCATTCCTATACACCACAAATCCCATCAGATTGGTTTCAGAATGAGTAACCCAATGCAGATTTACGCTATTAGTGCCCATCGCCACAGCCGTAAAAGAGCTTAGTTCCACGGGAAGGGTAGTCTCCTGTGAGCCTAAGACAACAGGGATATTGCTTTTGGCTCCGAAGGGGAGATCACTGAAAACGATGTTTTCTGGATAGACTGCCGGATATGGATTGGCATGATGCCAGATCAAGCCCCCCTCTGCAGGATCATCATAATACGCCACCGCATACCAGGTTCCAGAGGGAACACTGATTGTGATGTCACCTGCCACAGTTCCTGAGAGAAGCAGAATCATCGCATCTGCAGGATCAATGGGGGGGGCTGCCGCTATATCCTCCAGCGGAAAAATCTCTGCATATATGGGTACATCAGGTTCGCCCAGATATACAAAATCTGGATTGGCTGGATCAACAAAGCGATATGTGCCAATAAAAGAGATGTCTCTATTGGAAGATAAATTTGTTATTACATTGCTATCGGAACCATCTGCCAAGCTCCAGGTATAGCCATCCTTTTCCGCCAGGATTGTGCCGCTGTAACCCTGATCAATAATCAGAGGGCTGACCGGATCGATGCCATAGTCTGTATCTGCGGTATAGATACGAACCCCGTTGATGTTGCCAGTGTTGTGTGAAATGTTGTAGGTTGCCAGAGTGGTAACGGCGATAGTGGCTGAGTAAGGGCCAGTTCCATTGTATGACGATCGGATCCTGTAATAATATTGAGTTGCTTCCTCCAAACCTGTTACACAAAAAGAATGATTTGTTGTGTTTAAAGAAGCACCATTGAGGCCACAATGCAGATTCCTATAACCGATGACATAACTCCTGAAATCACTGAATTTGGATACATCAATCAAAAAGTTATACTCCATATACTGATAATATGGATGATATGGATCTGGGGGAATATAAAAGGGAAGCCCTTGCCAAGTTGCGGTGAAGCCAGAAGAGGTAACTGATCCGACAGCCATCGCAATGGGACGGGAGGGTGGTTCAAGTGGAATATAATTTACTACCTTCCCATAACTGATGTAGAAACTAGTCCCAAATTCGCTATAAATATAAGCCCTCACACTATACACGTTGCCACCCAAGCCCGACATGTTAGATACATATACAATGGTTGAACCTGGAACCCCCAAATCAGTCCTGCTGTCATAAATTGTCGGTACAGTACTTGCCCCTATTCTCCAACAATGACCATATTCAACAGGATTAATACCAGGCCATAGTATACACCCATAAACTGCTGCATATTCAAGTAAACTTCCCGTAGTGATAACACTATCAGTTCTGACAATTGGATAAATGTAGTAAGGATACAAGGTACCCCAACTCGGATTGCCATAGGTCCTGAGAACAAACCCATGCCCGCTATTGTCGGTGATATATGAGCCAATTCCATTTGTCATTCGGTAATATGCCAAAAGATTATCACTAACTTCACAGTAACCCATGTTTTCGCGTATTTCGCTTTCGGAGCGCGCCACATTCCATATGCGGACTTCGTCAATCAATCCTTGCATTAAGCGCATATCATAATTATTAGTCGCGCCAATGCTCAAACATCTGTTTGCGTTGACAATGCTTCCAGCTGCGTTTTGAGTGGCGACCTGAACTCCATTCACATATAGGAAAATAGCTGAACCATTGTAGGTAGCTGCTATATGGTGCCAAGTGTATAGAGTCAGCACACTGTCCGCTACACAATCTATCCACGTAGTTCCTCCCACGCTCATACGGAAATTTAAAGTCCCGTTTGAGGATCCATAACTTAATGACCAACCATAACAGGCATTAGGAGTCCAAAGTGTTTTTGCTATAATCGTATTTGAATACATGGTTTCCTTAAAATTATTAGGACGAATCCACGCTTCGAGAGTTAGCTGGTTTGTAAAATTGAAGCTGCTTAGATTACCATGCTCGGCATACTGACTGCTTCCGTTCAAACCTAGTGAGTATTCACGTGGCTGTTCGGTGACCCAGGTTGGTGAACCAATTAAAGTAGCAGTATGGCCGTTACGGGTGTTATCATGTAAAGTGGATAACCGCCCGTCGGCCATTAGATAATATGCCACAAGATTGGGGCTAGAGACGAATTGACTCATATTACTGAATATTTGAAAATCCGTCCGCACAAAATTCCAGATCCGGACATCATCAATTTTGCCTGCCATGTAACGCATGTCCCAATCAACTGGGCTATTTATCGTCCCTATACAAAGATCATTACTAGAGTTGATTATGGTTCCGGGGAAGTTCTGAGTGGCTACCAGAATGCCATTCACATAGAGCTTCATATCAATCCCGTCATAGGTAGCAGCCACGTGTTGCCATGTATTCAGAGTTAGCACGTTGTTAGCAATACAATCGACCCAAGACAACCCTCCTCCACTCATGTTAAAATTCAACGACCCGCTTGAAGACCCATAACGAAAACTCCAGCCATAGCTATTGGGATCCCAGGAAGTTCTTGCCACAATCGTGTTCATGTATATTTCTTCCTTGAAATCTGTTGGGTAAATCCAAGCTTCAAAGGTTAGGGCATTGGTAAAATTGAAGTCCGAAGAAGAGCCACAATTGATGCTTTGACTCGTACCATTTAATTGGATTGAGTAATCCGTTGCTGAATAACAAGGTACAGTCATCAGCAGGCTGACGAGCACGATACAGATCATCAAAATCTTTTGCTTGATCATCTTAAGACACCTCCATTTACTTTGTTTATTGAACCTATCGCGTAATCTTCAATTGCCTGGCAAGCGGGCATCCCGAGAACGTCTTGGCGAAGCCCTGGCTTTGGGATTGTGACGCGCAAGCAAAATACATGCACGGAGAACAGATAGTCAGTAATTTTGTATGCACAAAGCATATCACGATATTTTAACACAATGTAGCATTTACTTACAACATCGCCCTATTTACTCCAATCATTTATTACATGTTTGTGTCAAGAGATATCTTATAAATGTTAATTAGCAATTCGTATTCGAAAGTTCAGGAAGGGCTTTCAGAAAAGAGTGATCGAAATTGTGGAGAAACTGCTTTGCGAGCACATAAAGCCAACACAATTAGAAAAGAAACATCGCACCATAGATATATCCAACCGTTTTTTTAGACGGAATTCGGACTTTGATAATGATACTGGCGCAATGTTCCACTCACACTGCAAGCCTTACGAAATGATCTATTTAGTTGAGATTCAACCTATTGTGAAATCAGTCTGAAATCAGTCCAGATTTGATATTAAACTGTCACAAACCAGTCCAAAGAAGTCCAAAACCATTGTGACATCTTTCTGAACGCAGTCCAAAGCATCCATGCACCGGATATGAGCTTATGCAAGTTTGTCTTATTGATCACTGTCGGACTCATTTGGTGTCATTTAATAGCAAGCTACCAAAGCAAATAAGCAGGTTATGTTGGGGGG
>CALLHY010000028.1 GCA_938009275.1 uncultured bacterium | reverse complement strand
TCTATCAAAACGATGCACCATTTTTCAAGCATTTACGTGTAGGAAAGATTAGTAATAATATTGCCAGCCTTGTCCTGGTAACAGGTGTTGTTAACAATTATCTTACCCTTTTTGTCCAGAGAGTAATCGGCAGTGGTTAATCCGCAATCTTTGGGCTGGAAGTTATTCGGGAAATAGGCAAACTGATACCATCGGCCTAAATAGCGCTGAAGATCAACACTCGGCACTGTGGTCACAGCACTTAGGGCAATGCTAAGCAGTAACAACAGACATAGTATGATATAAGTATGCAGATTCACGTCTTACATTCCATCGTGTTGCTTCAGGTAGAAATGCCACGATCGGCATTCTTAACAAAGTCTATCACCTTTAGCTGTTCGGGGCTTAAACCCTGCATTTCCATGGCTTTGGCAAGGGCTTGAGAGGTATTCAGCTTGCTGCGGTAAAAGAGGTTATAAATCTCCTTTATGCCGGCAATAGTCTCATTGGAAAAGCCTTTGCGCATTAAACCAACGCTATTCAGTCCCACGGTTTTGTAGGGATTACCCTGACCGCGGGTGAAAGGCATGATGTCCTTTTTAACTGCTGAGGCACCGCCCACGAAGGCATGAGTTCCGATATGCACAAACTGATGTACCGCGGTTACTCCGCCAACGGTGGCATAATCATGTACATGAACGTGTCCGGCAAATTGGACAACGTTGGCTATCACGCAGAAGCTGCCAATCTGGCAATTATGAGCCACGTGGACGTATTCCATAAGCAGATTGTTGTTTCCCACCACGGTATCTTCTTCCATCATGTTGCTACGGTTAATGGTTACAAATTCGCGGATGGTGTTATTGTTACCAATGCGCAGACGAGTGGCTTCGCCTTTGAATTTCAGGTCTTGGGGATCGGTTCCAATAATGGCATAGGCAGAAATCTTATTGCCTTCGCCAATGGTGGTATAGCCTTCAATAATCACGTTTTGGGCTATGGTGTTGTTAGCGCCAAGCACTACATTTGCACCGATGTGGCAATATGGCCCAATTGTGCAATTTTCGCCTATTACGGCACCAGGTTGAATTACAGCGGTCGGGTGGATAGAACTCATTTTTCTTTCTCCATAATCATGGCCAGGAAGTCGCCCTCAGCAACCTTTTCGCCATTAACATAAGTGTCTCCATGCATTTTGGCCATAGAGCGTTTTAATGATATAACTTTCAATTCGTAACGCAGTGTGTCGCCTGGTAGAACAGGCTTGCGGAATTTTACATTGTCTATCGAAGCGAAGTATGCTACGTAATCCTGAGGGTTATCCAACTGATTCAGCAGCATGATGCCACCGGCTTGAGCCATGCCTTCGATGATCAGCACTCCCGGCATAATGGGGTGGCCTGGGAAATGCCCCTGGAAGAAGGGTTCGTTGATGGTTACATTCTTTATGCCAACCAGCGATTCACCGGGGACAAATTCGGTAATCTTATCTACTAATAAGAAGGGATAACGGTGGGGAATAATGCGCATAATGGCGTTGATATCGAACACCACATCGTCGCTTTTCCCTTTCTGGTATATCTTCTTAAGCTCGTTTTTTTTCTGAATTTGGCGTAGCTTTTTCACCAAAGCCACATTGGTCTTGTGTCCACTGCGTGCGGCAAGGATGTGTCCCTTGATGGGTATTCCCAGCAGGGCGATGTCACCTAGGAGGTCGGCAACTTTGTGCCGCACAAATTCGTTGTGATAACGCAGCGGGTGGCTGTTCAGAATGCCTTCATCGGAAACTGTAACAGGTTTATGATAGCCAAACACGTCCTGAAGATGCTGCAATTCAGCTTCACTGATGTTAGGCTCGGCAATCACCAGGGCGTTTTCCAGGGAACCGCCTTTTATCAGCCCTTTCTCTTTAAGGTATAGTATCTCGTTAATAAAACAGAAGGTGCGTGCCCCTGCAAATTCTTTTTCGTAGAAATTCAAGCTGGGAAGCCAGGTATATTGAGTGCCCAGATAGGGGTGTTTGTAGTCTATCATAAAGGTGATCTTTAGTTCATTGGAGGGGACTATCACGATATCTACGTTGTCTTCGGGAGCGGAGAAACTGATGGGAGCATCTAACTCGAAGAAGATTCGCTCGCTATCCTGCTGCACTGAGCCGCATTCCCGCAACAGGTTCAGGAAAACAATGGGAGAGCCATCGGCAACAGGTGCTTCGGGTCCGTCAATTTCGATGCGGACATTATCTATGCGCAAGCCTTTGATGGCAGAGAGTACGTGTTCTATGGTGCCAACCGTGGCATTGCCAACTCCAATAGTGGTTCCACGGGATATATCCACCACGTGGTCGATATCTGCAGGTATCTCAGGTCGGTCGGGCAAATCCACGCGGATAAAAACAATGCCCTCATCCGGTCCGGCAGGTTTGAAGCGAATGGTGCTTATTTCTCCAGAATGAAGCCCTATGCCTGTGTAAGAGGCTTCACCGCCAATAGTGTGCTTGTATTCCATAAAATCTCCTAAGCCTTATTATACCTTGTCTTTTTTGGCTTTTTGAAAAGCACGCCACATCTCCGGCAACTGCTTTTGGGACACAATGATGCGTTTCATTTCGCCTGCATCAATGGCGGGAGTGCCGAAATAGCGGCCACCCTCAGGTATGCTGGCGGCAATGCCGGACTGAGCACCCACCATGGCTTTGCTGCCAATGGTGATATGCCCTGCGGCACCTACCTGTCCTGCAAGATAAACATAATCGCCAAGAATTGTGCTGCCGGCAAGTCCAACCTGTGAACACAGGATGCAGTGCTCGCCAATAACACAATTATGTCCAATCTGAACGAGATTATCAATCTTGGTTCCTTTGCCAATTCGCGTGGTTCCAAGAGTAGCGCGGTCTATACAGCTATTTGCTCCAATCTCTACGTAGTCGCCAATTTCCACGTTGCCAACCTGGGGAATCTTTTGCTGTATGCCTTCCATTAGCATAAAGCCAAAGCCGTCTGCACCAATAACGCATCCACTGTGGATGATGCAGCTTTTGCCAATGATGCAGTCATCATAAACCGTAACGCGGGGATAAAGATATGTTCCGGCAGCGATGCAGACGTTCTCGCCAATACTGCAGCCGTCACTTATAACCACACCCTTGCCAAGCACACAGCCCTTGCCGATCACCACGTTTGCGGCAATGGACACCTCGCCTTCATAACGGATGTCTGCTGCCACCTGGGCACTGGGATGGATGCTGTACTCGCGATTCATAGCCAATGCTTTCTGCCAGTAAGTGATAAGCAGCATGAGGGCAAAATATGGCTTTTCTACAATCAGCAGGTTTCGCTCAGGCAGCAAGGGAGCAAATTCATTATTGGTGATAATCAGCCCTGCGGCAGAGGCTTGCACTTTTTCCAGCAGCCTCTCTTGCTCTAAGAATATCACAGTTTCGAGGTCGGCTTCTGCTGCTTCGCCCACTTTACGCAGACTAATGCCAGAGCTTGCAATCAGTTTTCCACCAAGTAATTCTGCGGCTTGTTGCGCAGAGATAGCTGTAGCAAATATCTTCATAAGCTTCCTATGGTTTTTTGGGTTCGTCCATGCCGTCTGTTGGCTTGAGGCCATCATCTGGCTTGAAACCATCTTGATTGCCGGTTGTTGACGGCGTGATGGGAGGAGGTATGTTGGGGTCTGCTGAAGGTCGAACTGTATCTTTATTCAGTTCCAGCAGTATTTGGTCGGTTAAGTCTAACGCGGGCAGAGCATAGAGAACAACACCCATGCTAACGTCGAAGATCATGGTATACTTCTCGTCCTGGGCTGTTTTTTTGATTAAAGCATCAATCTTGGCGGTTAGAGGATCAATTAGCTCTTTGTAACGCTGTTCTGCCTTACCATTGTCGCCGAAGAATTCTTCCAGCAATCTGCCGGCTTCTGCCTTCTTGTTATCTATCTTGCTTTGAGTTTCACGCTTGGTGGCATCATTCAGGGTAAGCTTGCGGATTTCGAAATCTCGTTCCATCTGCTTAATTTCTTCATCTAACTGGCGTATCTGATTTGTCCAGTTTTGCTTGTCCAAAGAGAACAGACGGGCTATTTCTGCCGCTTCGTTGCTGTCTATCAGCAATCTATCGGTATTCACATAACCAAGCTTTACTGCCTGTGCTCCCAAGCTTAATGCGCCTAACAGGACTACTATTATCAGAATGAGTCTCTTCATGTATTCTCCTATTGTCTGTTGTGCCTAATCCTTTATCTGAAATATGGGATCGAGCACTTTTACTGCACGCACATCATCCACGCGCCTTACCGGAGTGCAGAGCGGTGCTTCGTGCAGGGTTTCGGGTGATTCGTTGCATTCTTTTGCAATCTCGATCATAGCCTGGGCAAAAGCATTCATGCTATCCAGGCTTTCTGTTTCGGTCGGTTCCACCATCATTGCTTCCGGAATGATGAGCGGGAAATAGATGGTAGGGGCATGATAGCCCTTATCCAAAAGGCGTTTTGCAATATCAAGGGTAGAGATTCCCTGCTCCTTTTTTTGTTTGGTGCCGTCCATCACAAACTCATGCATACAATACTCTTCATGCTGAATGTGATAGTATGGTTTTAGCAGTGCCATTAAGTAATTAGCGTTCAGAATAGCGTTTTCGGAAACACGGCGCAAGCCTGCTGCTCCCAGCATCTTAATATAGATATATGCCCGAACCTGAATGGCGAAATTACCATAGAAGCTGTGCACTTTACCGATTGATGTATCTTCGTGATTATAATCCAGATAATACCCGCTTTGGTTCTTGGCTATCATTGGTACAGGCAGGAATGGAACAAGCTTTTCAACCACTCCCACAGGCCCGCAACCGGGGCCACCACCGCCATGAGGGGTGCTAAAGGTTTTGTGCAGATTAAAGTGCATCACGTCGAAGCCAATCTTGCCGGGCTGAACAATGCCCAGTAGTGCATTCAGGTTTGCTCCGTCCATATAGATAAGGGCATCAACGCTGTGAATAATCTCGGCTATCTCTTCAATCTGGTTTTCAAACAAGCCCAGGGTATTGGGATTGGTAAGCATAAATCCGGCGGTGTTCTCATCCACAATCTCACGCAGACGGGCAATGTCGCAGCGTCCATCGGGATTGGACTTCAGCTCTATCACTTCGAAGCCCACCAACGAGCAGGTAGCTGGGTTTGTGCCATGCGCGGAATCAGGTATAATAATCTTGTTTTTATGCGTGTTGCCTTTGGCTTTGTGATAGGCATCTATAATCTTTATGCCCGTAAACTCACCCTGAGCTCCGGCTACGGGCTGTAGTGTAACCTGCGCCATTCCCGAAATCTCGGCAAGGTCTTGCTGAAGTTCATACAGCAATTCCAAGGCCCCCTGCAGGGTGTCCTCATGCTGATAGGGATGCAGATTGGCAAAACAGGTATGACGCACCAAATGCTCATGCACTTTGGGGTTATACTTCATGGTGCAGCTACCTAGCGGGTAAAGACCTTTCTCGATAAAGTGGTTTTTGTGCGAAAGCGCAATGTAATGACGCATCACGTCCATTTCGCTTACTTCGGGCAGTCTGGCAATGTTGTCACGCAGGCTATCTGCCTCAAACATGGCTTCCAGGGGGGTGTTTAGCTCACGCTTGGGCAGGCTGACACCTTTACGTCCGGGGGTGCTGTATTCAAATATAGTTTTAGACATTACACACCTCCTTCATGGCATTAACCAGTTCTGCAATATCGGCAAGGCTCTTCTTTTCGGTAACGGCAATCATCAGTGCATTGGGTATGCCGTATTTTGCCATATCCACTCCCGCATATATGTTACGCGGCAGCATAGCGGAGATAATCTGCGCGGCTGGTTTGGGTGTATTTATCACAAATTCTTTGAAGTATTTGGCATTGGGATAGGTCATGCTAAAGCCGGGAAGCTTGCAGAGCTCGGCTGCGGCATGATGTGCTTTTTGAGCAGACTGGATGGCTACTTCTTTTAGCCCTTCACGTCCCATAAGGCTCATGTAAACCACGGCTGCCAGTGTGCAGAGGGATTGATTTGAGCAGATGTTTGACGTAGCTTTGTCTCTACGTATGTGCTGCTCACGTGCTTGCAGGGTTAAAGCATAGGCGCGGTTACCGTCTTTATCCAGGGTTCCGCCAACAATGCGTCCCGGCATTTGTCTTGCCATATCAAGCTTGGTGGCAAAAAAGCCAAAGAGCGGGCCGCCCAAATACATGCTATTACCCAAAGCCTGACCTTCGCCTACCACTATGTCGGCATTATATTGGGCAGGAGAATTCAGCACTGCCAGCGAGATGGGATCTACACAGGCTATGTAAAGACACTTGGGCTGGCTGTGAATAATGCTGTCCAGGGCTTTCATGTCTTCCAGATTGCCGAAGAAATTGGGGTGTTGAACTACTACGCTGCCAATGCTTCCGTCCATCATGGCGGCTAAGGCTTCCAAATCCAGAATTCCGTTCTTGGCTGGGGCGGTTAATAGCTCTACGCCAATGCCTTCGGTGTATATCTTTATCACCTTTACGAAGTCTGGGTGCATGGTAGCTGGCAATATGGCTTTAGTAAGGCGGTTTTTACGCACTGCCATTAATATTGCTTCGGCTATGGCGGAAGCTCCGTCATACATGCTGGCATTGGCAATCTCCATGCCGGTAAGCTCACAAATCATGGTTTGAAATTCATAGATAAACTGCAGGGTTCCCTGGCTAACCTCTGCCTGATATGGGGTGTAGGCAGTAAAGAACTCAGGACGGGACACAATGGTGTCTACCGCAGCGGGAATAAAGTGGTCATAAACGCCAGCACCAAGAAAGGAATTGGCACTTCCCGCGCAGATGTTTTGGCATGTTTTACTTTTTATCTTGTCGCTTATCTCCATTTCGGACAGCGGCTCATCCATGTTTAAGGGCTTGCTCACACGCAAGTTAGACGGAATAGAGGCAATAAGTTCATCGAAATCTTTAGCACCGATTCGGTCAAGGATCTCGCGCCTATCTCTATCTGTGTTAGAAATATAGGGCATCATTACTCCTTTTGTGCAATGCATACAAAGAATAGTTTTTTTCAAGTTTATAAATACCACAGATTGTGTCAATGGATTTCGCTATGTCACTTGAACGAATTGCAGAATCATTACCGATGAATTGCGAATCTCATCCGTATTTCATAAGCAATTCGTGCAGGGAGAAGCAGGGTATCATTAAAAAAAGAGCTAATGATATTATTGTGTTTATGAATAAATAGTTGGGATGGGATGTGTATGGATGATAAGAGCATTGAATAATCTGAAACGCCGAATTGATTCGGCTGGAATAGCCAGATTTGTCTGGCTGGCAGGCGATAATGTAATCTCAATAAGTGATTTGTTTAGCCTGTATATCGGATAAATCCGGTGATCCAACTGGCTGAATCCAGTGTTCCATTAATGTGCAATGATCCTTCCATGCGCTTCTCTTGCTTCTCGAAGCTGCGTTGAAAGAGAGTTCATCGGGGATTGAACGGGCAAAAGCCCGATGAACTCCCGATGAACCCCGGAGCGATTGTGCTTCGGCAAAGCGGGAAGCAGCAGTTAACTTTCCACCGCGGGATGGGGGAGAGGCAGCCCTAAAAGTTTATAACGAAAGAGCATTGAATAATCTGGAACGCCGAATTGATTCGGCTGGAATAGCCAGATTTATCTGGCTGGCAGGTGATAATGTGATCCCAATGATTGATTTGTTTAGCCTTAATCCTGGATAAATCAGGTGAGCCATTTATGTGCAATGGTTTTATGATGTATATATTGGATTGTTCATTTAGGAAGGCATGAACAGTATACATAAGGCGTGAGCTTCAGGTTTGTGGAATCCATTGATCTCGCACAAGATTTACGCCATGTAACTCGTATGTTGGTTTCACTAGTATCTTAGTACGCCATTTGATCTGCTCAGCAACACATTATGCATAACCGATGTTTCAGCTCTCATCATTATTGTTACTCCAGCACTTTTGATCAGATAGATAGAGAGCTATATCTGTCTATATGGCGTGAGTCTTACGTTATTTCTTTCGTTTAAGGTTATCTATTTGGGGCTGAACATGAACGTGGTAGCAATCCGGGCAAATGGAATGAGAGAACATGGTGTCTGTATGTTCTGAGATATAAACCTCTACTTCTTCCCAATAGTCTTTATCGGAGCGTATTTTTTTGCAATAGGAGCAAATGGGTAGCAGCTTTTCCAAAGATGATATCTTGCGCGAAGCAGCTTCCAATTGTTGACGGCTATACTCTAATCTGAGGGCCGACTTTACCCGGAGCATTAGCTCCAAATTAGAGAAGGGTTTGCTGATGAAGTCCATCGCTCCCATTTCGAAGGAGCGTTTCAGGGGTTCCTGATTTTCATCTATGGAGGCAGCGGTGATCATAATAACCGGAATATGCTCCAGGCTGGGATCCCGCTTAATCCATTCTAAAACCTCATAACCACTGAATCCAGGCATCATTATATCCAGTAGCAGGAGGTCGGGGCAGTTATGCCGCACATCCGCAAGCATATTTTTGCCGGAAGTGTATAGTTTCACATTATCAAATCCGGCTTGTTTAAGCACAGTGCTAACCAGTTTCAGGTTAGTTTCATCATCATCCGCCACAAAGATGATCATTTTTTTTAGCTTACTATCCTTAGTCATACAGCCTACCTTGAATTACTTTATAACGCTAACTGAAGCAGCATGGTCGAATAAGGCCTTCATTGTTTTGTATCTATCAAACAGAGCCATAGCCTGCATCAACTGCTTATCCTGTAAAATTGTTATCTTGTATGCTTCCTGATCTCCGTGCACCTTGCGCACCATCTCGCTTTTTATCGTGTTGCGAATATAAGCGTCGGTGCTATCCAGATCGGCAGCAGTATATTTTATGTCTTGTTTCTTGGTATAGTTCAAGAAGTCGTTCATAATGGCATCAGTAATCTGAAAGTCTTTGGATATCTGATGGTCGTGTTCCACCAGGTAGTCCACGGCAAAATTAAAGAACACGTTTTTTCTTCTAAGCTCTGCGCCAAACATGGTTAGGAGGTCACTATCAGCAATTATGTCCGGAGTAATTCCTCCGCCTCCGTAAACCTTACGGTTGTTGGCGGTGTAATACACTTGCTTATGGTTCTTCTCGTCTTCTGTTTTTAGGTCAGCTTCGCTAAGCTGTTCTCCCTTCAGCAGTTTATCATTGCTCATCTTGTGTATGCATCGCCCGCTCTTTATGTAATAGTAGGATGTGGTAATCTTTACTCCATTGCCATTGGAAAGAGGGATAAGCTGTTGCACACTGCCTTTGCCGAATGTAGGTTTACCCATCACCAATCCCTTGTCCCAATCCTGCAGGCTACCGGCAAAAATCTCAGAAGCACTGGCAGAGGCTTCATTTACCAAAACGATAATGGGGTAGTTGCGCTCCTTGGTATTATAGCGAGTATAAAGCTGTTTGTTTTCCATGCGGCCTTTGGTTTCCACAACAAGGCGGTTTTGCCCAATAAACTCGTTAACTGTATCTACTGCTTGATCCAGCAAGCCCCCGGGGTTGAAGCGCAGGTCTATTATCAAACCGGAGATGCCCTCAGATTCCAGAGTGTTCAGGGCAGCACGCAGCTCTGTGCTGGTGTTTTCGTTAAATTGCGTAATGCGCAAGTAGCCAGTGCCATTGCTTAGCTTGAAAGAATAGGGTACGCTTTTTATCTTTATAGTTTCTCTAATGATTGTGAAATTGAGTGGTTGTGCCACGCCGGGACGACTGATGGTAATCTCTACAGATGTCCCCACGTCTCCCCTCATTCTCTTAATGGCTTCGTCTGTGGTAAGCCCTACTACAGATTCTCCATTAACCTTTACTATCTTATCTCCAGCTGTTATGCCCATACGGTAGGCTGGTGTACCTTCGATGGGGGAAACGACAGTCACGTAATCACCAATCTTATCTATTTGGATTCCCAATCCACCAAAAGCACCCTTGGTACTGGTGGTGAAATCTTTGAATTCGGAGGCAGTAAAGTAGTTAGTATGCGGGTCTGTAGAACCGAGCATGCCTTCGATGGCTGCCTTGATTAGTTCCTCATCGGAGAGATCGGTTACATAATACTGCTTAAGTTTTTGCAGCACTTCGCTGAAAAGCTGGATTTGTGAATAAATATTGGAACTTTGGGGTTTGTTTTGCGCGAAGGCTTCTGTGGATACGGTTAAGAGCACCGCACCCAAAACCCAGATGCTAATGATTGATAGCAGGGCAAGCTTTTGTTTGGGCTTTATCATTTTACTCTCCTAAAAGGGATTGTACCATTGTAAATATCTGTTGATGGATGCTTACAGCATCCTCCGAGCCATTTAGGACAAAATATCTGGAAGGGCATTTGTTGGCAATAGATAAAAACTGCTGTCGAACCCTTTGGTGAAATTCTGTTGTTTCTTTCTCCAACCTATCCAAATTGCGGCTTTGGATTCTGGCCAAGCCAATTTCTACTGGTAAATCGATTAGGAAGGTGATGTCTGGCACACGGCCATAGGTTACAAACTTGGTTAGGGTGTCAATTAATTCCTCATCAAGCTCTCTGGCTGCCCCCTGATAGGCGTAGGTGGAATCGTAATACCTGTCGCAGACAACTACTTTACCATCAGCTAAAGCAGGAAGAATCAGTTCGCCGGTATGCTGGGCGCGGCTGGCACAATAAAGCAAGAGCTCTGTTTCGGGTTTCATGCTTTCAAATTGTGGATTTAGTAGTATTGATCTAATAGCTTCCGAGATCTCTGTGCCGCCTGGCTCCCTGGTGCAGAGATAGGCTATGCCATGTTTCTCAAAAGCATCAACTAACATACGCACTTGGGTACTCTTTCCGCTTCCCTCAATGCCTTCGAAGGTAATGAATATCCCTTTCAAATCGTTCACCTTATCCTAAATTATGGTATCATGCTTAAACTTCAGGTCATTACGCTCGGGGTGGTCGATTAAATAGTGGGCACCCCGGCTTTCTTTACGCATCAGCGCACTACGGATTACAGCGATGGCTATTACCGCCATATTTCTCGTTTCCACCACTTCTTTGCGGACTGCATTATGCTGATAGAAGTTATTAATCTCGTTATAGATATTTTCCAGTCTGGATAACGCATACTTAAGCAAGCGGCGACTTCTGCGAATACCAACATAGCCGTGCATTATGGTGCCGATTATCTCCCTGTTATGGCTTATAACCACCCACTCGTTCTCGTTAAATTCATCCATAATGTGCCAGGGGGGGATAACGGGGAAATCTACCTTGTCCATGTTTGAGGGATGATTTGCCGCCTTATGTGCCACCACTAATGCCTCTAACAGAGAGTTTGATGCCAGACGATTAGCGCCATGCAATCCACAACAGGCCACCTCGCCTGCAACGAATAAGTTACTGATATCGGTGATGCCTTCTATTGTGGACAGCACCCCACCACAGAAGTAATGTGCTGCAGGAGCAACGGGTATGGGGTCTTTGCTAAAGTCTATACCTTTACTGAGAAGCTTGCTGTTTATAAAGGGGAAGTGGCGGTGAAGTGTGTCTTTATCTATGCCTGTGGCATCAAGATAGCAATACTTTTCTCCGCGTTTCTTAAGTTCGGCATCTATGGCTCGGGAAACAATGTCTCTGGGGGCAAGGTTGCCCTTTGGATGATAGTCGTCCATAAAGGCACGACCATCAAGCAGGCGAAGAATTCCGCCTTCTCCGCGTACAGCTTCACTAATAAGGAACGTATCGGAATCGGGACTCCAGAAAGCAGTGGGGTGAAACTGGACAAACTCCATATTAGCCAGGCGTGCACCTGCCAGTCTTGCCATAGCCATACCGTCGCCGGTGGCTACCCTCGGATTTGTGTTATGCGCATATACTTGAGCTGCGCCACCAGTTGCCATCATGGTCTTGCGTGCGCGGAAGATATCTACCCTATTGTCTGAGATATTCAGCACATAAGCCCCCCAACAGGCTATGCCCGGGATGAAGCCGATATCTTGTTTTACATGGTGTTGGGTGATAAGGTCTATAGCAATGCGGTTTTCAAAGATATCAATATTTGGGTTAGCTTTGCATTGGGCGATTAGGGCTTCCATTATCTGGTGTCCGGTAGAATCGGCTGCATGAGCCACTCTGCGGCGAGTGTGCCCCCCTTCCATGGTTAAGGAGAGATTTTCAAGACTCGTGTCGTAACTCTCATCGAGGCGTGTAAAATCCGTGCCCAGTTCAATAAGGTATTTAATCAGCTCAGGGCCAGAAGAAATAATATTACTTATTACCTGCCTTTTGCCCAGTTCTGCACCTGCCTGATAGGTGTCTTCAATGTGCTCGGCGAAGGAATCATGAGAGTCTATAACTGCGGCTATACCTCCTTGAGCATAATCCGTGTTACAATCGAAGAGGTCACTTTTGGTAACAATGGCAACCTTGCCCTTGTCTGATACCTGCAAAGCATATATTAAACCGGCAATCCCGCTGCCGATTACTAAAAAATCATGTTCATAAGTCATAGCAAAACCTTTCTCATAACGATGGCGTCTTCATCTGGAAGGCTGTAATAGTTCTTCCTGATCCCAATTTCTGAAAAGCCGTATTTTTGGTAGAGTGATTTAGCTTGTATGTTTGATGCACGTACGTCAAGATAGAAATATACAACACCAGTATCTCGCATAATTGCCATCGAGTCTCTCAAAAGCATCTCTCCCCATCCCCGTCCCTGATACACCGGGTCTATAGCAAAATTGATTATCACCATTTCGTCCTCCACTCCCTGGTAGAAGATGTACCCAACGATTTCATCCTGCACCAGAAGAGTAAAGGCCCACGGAAGCAAAAAGTCTGTAAATGCTTCCGGAGGCCAAGGATTGGGAAACGCTCTCTGCTCTATGGCCTGAATGGCCTTAAAATCATCAGCGATAGTGGCACGTAGCCGTGGTTCCATCGTAGGTAACTACATCTTCTCCGGTGCTGAAATGCCCATAAGCTCGAAACAGATACCCATCACGTGCTTAACTGTGTGCATCAGCATCAAGCGAGCATGGGTGAGATCAACGCTCTTTGCGCTCACTATCTGGTATTTTGCGTAATAGCGGTGTAACATCCCCGCCAGCTCTTCCAGATAGGTTGCCAAACGGTGAGGTTCACGGTGTATGGATATTAAGATCAACAATTCGGGAAGATCAGCCAACTTCTGAATAAGGGCTAATTCTTCGGTTTTGTTAAGCTTAGTAATCATATCTTTCTTAAAATGCTTCGGATAAACCTTCTCTTTGCGTGCTTTCTTCATCATGCTGCAAATGCGCGCATAGGCATATTGGCAGTAATAAACTGGGTTTTCGTTATTCTGTTTCATTGCCAGTTCCAAATCAAAGTTTAGATGCGCGTTGGCCTTGCGGGCGATGAAGAAATATCGGGCAGCGTCCTTGCCAACCACGCTTATCAGATCATCCATGGTTACTATCTTGCCTGCGCGTTTGCTCATCTTAACCCGCTCACCGCTTTCAAAGAGGTTTACCTGCTGCAGGAAGATTATCTCTAGCATGGTGTCATCATAATTCAAAGCTCTGAAAGCAGCTCTGATGCGAGGCACGTAGCCGTGATGATCGGGGCCAAAAACATCTATAAGCTTGGTAAAACCGCGTTGAATCTTGGTTAGATGATATGCAAGGTCGGGTACAAAGTAGGTTATGGAACCGTCGGATTTCATAAGCACCCTATCTTTATCGTCGCCAAACTTGGTGGAGCAGAACCAGATTGCATCCTCTTTTTCGTAAGTGCACTCGGCTTCGGTTAAATAAGATAAAACCTCTTCAACCACCCCTTCCATGCGCAGGGTTTTTTCCGAAACCCATCCTTCGAAGGTAACGCCAAACTTTTCCAGGCTGCTACGTTGCATTTCCAAAAGCTCTGATAATGCGAATTCTTTTAGGTGATCCATGCGGTCTTTCTCGGTAAGCATAAACACTCTGCTACCTTCAAGGGCATTAAGGCGCTGAGCCAGGTGCTTAACATACTCGCCGTGATAGGCTTCGTAAGGGAAGTCACCAATCTTTTCTCCGTGCAGTTCTCGCAACCTCAGCTCCAGGGATTCAGCAAGGATGTCCACCTGATTTCCGGCATCATTAATATAAAACTCACGCGCAGGAGCATAGCCGGTATAATTCATAATGCGAAAGAGCGTGTCGCCAAATGCGGCAGCTCGGGCACTTACTATGTTTAATGGACCAGTTGGATTGGCACTAACGAATTCTAACAACACCTTTTCCTGGTTGCCATATTCACTTCTACCATATTCTTCCAGCTTATATATCTCCCAAAAAGCTTGTTGATACATGCCAGGAGCCAGATAGAAGTTTATAAAGCCAGGGCCAGCTATCTCTACTTTTTTGTAGGCTTTGTTCTTCTTAAGTTCCTTTATCATCTTCTCTGCAAGAGCTTTGGGGGCTATTTTATTTTCTTTGCAGAGAACTAAAGCAGCATTGGTAGAGTAATCGCCAAATTCGGTATTATTGGGGATTTCGATAATGAATTCTTTGTCGTGACTGAGACTAAGGGAGTTTATCACCTCTAAAACATGTGCGTGCAGTAGGTCTTTGATCATTGTAGTTCCTCACCTGGAATTCTATTCTTAACCTTGGTGAAGAGCTCGTCAATTTTATACTGCTCTCTGGTTTGGGGCATAAAGATATGTACAATCAGATCGCCGATATCAATTAATATCCATTGTCCATTATCGATGCCTTCCTTGCTCAACACGCCAAAGTGGTTTTCTTTAGCCATGTCAATCAGATGCGAAGCAATGGCTTTGTTATGCACATCGGCATTTCCTTCGCAAACGACAATCACGTCGGTATAATCAGTTTTGTTTTGCACATCATAGATGCGAATGTTCTCGGCTTTCTTGTCGGTTAGCCAATTGATTATGGCTTCCAGCTTGGGGTTTTCCGCAGCTGTTTGTTCAACTTTAGTCACTAGTAAACTCCTCGTAGTCCTTGCCAACTATTATCTCAAAATCAGCACTGTAATATTCATTTATTGCACTTGTCCATCTCTGGATACCAGTCATTTTTTGCAGCCGTTTCAGGTCTTGCATATCGCCTTTACGTACAACGATAATGGACTTATCGTAGATTGGCTTGGGGGTGTCACCCAAACTAACCACTTCGATGTTCTTGCCCGCTAATGCTGCTGCATATTCTGAGGCAAGCTGCTCGTATCCACAGCCATTGGTTACTACAACTTTAATGGCAGGAAGCTCGTCTTCTCCATATAAGCGAGCATGTCCATCACCTGAAGCTCTACCGAAGTAAAATACGGCAGCAGCTATGATCAACAAAGCTCCAATGCCAATTGGAAGCCATAATCTCCATTTATGGGAGACATTATTTTCAGGCTCGTTGTTTGTCAAATCCAACATGTTACTCCTTGCCTTTTAGCAGCTTGGCATACTCTGGTTTTAACTTGCTGTAAGCATTCTCAAATGATTCGGGAATTACCCGCTCGCCACATACTACACTCATGAAATTGCTGTCTCCAGACCAACGGGGCACCATATGGACATGCAGATGCTCCGCTATTCCAGCACCGGCAGCACAGCCAAGATTAAGCCCTATGTTTATTCCTTCGCAATGATATACCTTCTTCAAAATGCTTTCCGTTTCCCTTATCAAGCAGCATATCTCTTGCCATGTTTCGGGCCTTAGTTCTGTGATGCTACTGCAATGCTCAAAGGGTATTATCATCAAGTGACCATTATTATAAGGATAGCGGTTCAACATTACATAGCAGTGCTCTGCCCGATGGATAATCAGATTGTCTTCGTCTTTACCTAGCTGCTGATAACGGCACATCACGCAGTCTCCCGCCTTTTCCCCCAGAATGTAATCCATTCGCCAGGGAGAGTATAGGTATCGCCGTTCTTTACAATCAGTCATAAGGGCTTTCTTCTATAACGTGTGCGCCGAACTCCAGAATCTCGTGCTCGTGGATAATGGCATTCACCAGAATGTTATGACCTTGTAAGATTGTGTCGTTGCACACGGTGCTTTGTTCCAAATAGCAATTGGGGCCAATCACGCAGCCTTTTTCGAGGGTGCATTTTCCTTTTAAAACAGAACCTTGATGAATCTCCACATCAGCCTCGATGATGGCATCATCACTAATAAATACAGAATTGGGATTGTGGATAACCACTCCGCTATTCAGCCATTTTTTTCTAATTTTATTCACATATATGTCTTCTAATTCGGCAAGTTGCTCTTGCGAATTTACTCCCGACACTTCCATCAGGTCTTCCAATACTACCGAAGATACCGTCTTACCGGCTTTGTATAGTATCTCAACCGTGTCTGTAAGATAGAATTCGCTCTGCTGGTTGTTATTTGATGTATTGCGCAGAGCATCGAACATATCTCCTGCCTTGAAGCAATAAATACCCGTGTTCCATTCTTTAATCTTGCGCTGCTCATCACTGGCATCTTTGTATTCAATAATGCCACAAAGCTTGCCTTTGTCATCGCGAAGCATCCTGCCATACTTACCAGGATCATCCAGAAAAGCGGTTAGAACCGTACAAGAGGCTTTGCTGCTTACATGTTCCTGATATATCCGATTAACCGTTTGGGGTGTGAGCAGAGGCACATCACCACAAAGGATCAGGATGTCTTGATCCCTGTCTTTGAACAAAGATTCGGTAATAGACACTGCATGTCCCGTACCAAGCTGTTCGGTTTGCTCTACAAACTCAATGCGCTCGTCTTCTTCCAAACAAGATATAACGGTTGCTTTCAAATAGCCCACCACCACGCATATTCTGCTGCATTGCATGCTAAGGGCTGTATCCACCACTCGCTGAACCATTGGTTTGTCGGCGATGGGAAAGGTTACTTTGGCACGCTCAGACTTCATTCGCGTACCTTTTCCGGCAGCAAGGATAATCGCTGCAAGATTGTTCATGGTTTTCCTCCACTGTTTCTTAACAGAAAGTATAATTCATTTATGGTTTTATGCATAACGGGGTGAACAAGCCCTGGGATAAGCTCATTTAAAAGCTGAAGTGCAAACAGCCTGTTATGAAAGTCCGGATGCGGCAGGGTAATATTTGGTAAGTCTGGCAATGGCCTGGCATCACAGATGTTTAGCACAGTATCCTCTGCCAATAGAATGTCTATATCAATCAGCCTGGCTCCCCATTTCTCATGCCGAATTCTGCCCAGGTTATGTTCAATACTTAGTAGCTTAGCTAATAGTTGCTGAGGAGATAGATTGCTAATAATCTCCAAAACCTGATTGAAAAAATCGGGCTGATCCAGCTTGCCGTATGGCTTGCTAACTATTAGCGAGGATGAGCGTAGCACCTCCACGTCTCCCAAATCAGCGATTGCCTGTATAGCCCTCATAATCTGTTCTTCAGGCTTATCCAGATTGGCTCCCAAGCAAAGATGGTATATCATTAGCGTTTGCGGCTTAGCTCCACTTCCACCGATCTCAAGCTTCCCTGAATCGGCACAGATGGCTTTTGGATGCATATCTTTAACCGCTGAACCAAAGGAAAGTCTTCCAGCAGTTTATCTGCGATGGTATTGGCACAAGACTCCAACAGATGAAATTGATGAGTCTCCATAATCTCTTTAACATCATCATACACCTTGGTATAGTCCACTGTGTCTTCCAGGTTCTTAATCTCATTATCCCTTTCGCCATCGGTATGCAAGGTGATACTAACAATAAACCTCTGCCCAAGCTTACGCTCTTCGGCATGAACCCCATGGTAACCATAGAAAACCATTTCATTTAGTCTTATCTTCATATCTTCCTCGCGATACGGATGTCTAATTTCTTGGCAAAACAGCTGTCCAAGCACCGAACTATAACAAAGCCCAGCCCCATACAGGCGAAGCCAAGCAGTATTGATATCAGTTCGCTAAGCCATATATTGGCAACAAGAAATCCCATAAACAGCATTGCCAAGGGTAACCCGAAGATTAACAGGGATGCCCACACTCTGCCCACGGCAGATATGTCTAGCTGCACCTTGTCTCCAGGTTCAAGTGGCAAATCGGTTTGAATCTGGAATTCTGATGTTACGTTCTTCATGCAAAAGCCATGCATACTACAGCTCTTGCACCCGCCACCCCGCTCAATCTCTACTACTACCGAGTTGTTGCGGACTTCTTTTACTATGCCGCTGTCTTCAATAATCTCGTTTGTCACTGTTTGTCCTTTGTACAATGCGCTCGATGATTAGGCTGCTGGATATACCGGGCTTAAATTCCAGGCTTCGCACCTCGCCACCTCTGCTAAGTACAAAATCGGCACCAACAATCTGGCTAATCTGCCAGTCTCCGCCTTTTACCAGCACATCGGGCTTGATATCCATTATGAGATTTAGAGGTGTGTCTTCGTCAAACACGCACACATAATCAACCGCTTCCAGTCCGGCAATCACTATGCATCGCTCTTCCTGATTTACGATCGGACGCCTGGGTCCCTTTAGCCTTGCCACCGATGCATCGCTGTTCAAGCCAAGCACCAACACGTCTCCCAGTGCCTTAGCACTTTGCAGGTAGAGCACGTGTCCGGCATGAAGAATGTCGAAGCAACCATTGGTGAATACAATGCGCTTACCACTTGCCCGAAGTGCATCGATTAATGCGGCAATCTTGGTACGCTCAATTACTTTGCTCATAAAAGCTATCCATTATCTCCAGAGTGTTAACGCTTGCCGTGCCATGTTTGGCAACCACTACCGCCGCCGCATGATTTGCCACCAACGCGGCTGTAAACACGTCCTGTTCCTTTAAGTAAGCTAAACACAAGGCACTGATAACCGTGTCTCCAGCACCAGATACATCGAACACCTCACGCGCAAAGCTGGGAAAGTGCTGGGGCTGAGCATGTTCGCTGAACACATACATTCCCTTGCTACCCCAGGTAACCACCAGATGCTTGCAGTTTATGTCTTGTCGTAATTCACTCGCAGCAGCCAAAAAGCCGTCTTTGTCGCTGTAATTCTTACCCAGATAAGCTTGCAGTTCCGCATAGTTTGGCTTAAACACATCCACATTTCTATACATATCGAAGTGCTTTTGTTTGGGATCGACCGCCACAGGCACGTTGTGTTGCGCAGCCAGGCCGATAGCTTTCTCTATCAGCTCACGGCACAGCAGCCCCTTATCATAGTCTTCTATTATCATGGCGTCGCATTCTGGCATCAGTTCTTCCAGATAGGCGGCAATATCGTCTCTAATCTCAATGTCGATATCCGAGGTATCTTCCCTGTCCAAGCGCACAATCTGCTGGCTAACCGCACCGATGCGAGTTTTGAGGGTAGTGGGACGGGATTTATCTACAAACAGGCCATTTGTTGATATGCCATGTTGCCCTAAAAGGCCATTGATGGTGCCGGCATGACTATCCTGTCCATAAACTCCGATAAGCTCAACCTTTGCGCCCAATGCAGCCAGATTCAATGCCACGTTGGCAGCTCCACCCAGTCTATACTCTTCGTGGTTTAGCTCAATCACCGGAACGGGAGCTTCGGGAGATATGCGCTGCACCTTACCCCAAAGGTATTCATCCAGCATTATGTCACCAATTACAATCACCCGGCGTTTGCCAAAGTCTGCCAGTATGTCTTGCAGCTTATCCGCAGTTAATCTATTCACCTGGCACCCCCAAAGGATAATCGCCATTAAAGCAGGCATAGCAATAGTTTTCGGGCTCTTTTACACAAGTCCTTAAATCACTTAATGGCAAGTGCTTCAAGCTATCTACACCGCTAATCTCTCGTATCTCATCCAAACTGCGGCAGTTTGCCACCAGTTCTTTGGCATCGGGTGTATCGATGCCGTAATAGCATGAGTGCTTTACCTGAGGACTGCCTATTCGCAGATGGATTTCAGCAGCTCCGGCATCCTTAATCAGCCTTACAATCTTGCCGATGGTGGTTCCGCGTACAATGCTGTCGTCTATCAGTACTATCTTTTTGCCTGAGAAGAAGTTTGGCAGCACGTTAAACTTCTGCCGCACACTTTCATCGCGAATGGTTTGCTCCGGCTTGATAAAGGTTCTACCTATATAGTGATTACGAATGAGGCCAAGAGACAAGGGCACATTACAGGCATTGGCATAGCCCGAGCCGATAAAATTACTGGAGTCTGGAACGGGAACTATTATATCCGGACTAAGGTCTTGATCCTGCTTCGCCAATGCAGCACCGATGTTTTCTCGAACTCGATATACATCCTCACCAAAATGGCAGCTATCCGGCCGGCTAAAATAGATGTGTTCAAAGATGCAATGCTTTTCCGATTTACACTGCCGATATAGATTGGGATCATTCTCAATTATTAATATCTCAGGCATAGCCTTATTATCGCCATTTCCTGAACTCACTCGAATAATGCCTGCGGGCGGAACTTCTTTTCTATTGCCTACATCCAGGGTATCCAAAGCACAGCTTTCGGAAGCTACTATAACCGCTCCACTGGGAGCAATACCCCAAACCATGGGACGAATACTATGCGGATCACGAAACATATAAAGCTCTGTTCTGGTGCACAGCACGCAGGAATATGCGCCCTTTACGTCCCGCATCAGGTTGCGGATAGCTTCGCTAATCTCATCTCCATGACGCAGTATGCGATAGGCAAGGTATTTTACCAGCAGTTCACCATCATTATCGCTCTTAAAGTAAACCTTTTCAGCTTCCAGCCTGGCACGTAACTGGCTGTAATTTACCAAATCACCATTGGAAGCCAGAGCATAGGTAGGCCCAGCAAGGGTTTCCACCAAATGAGGCTGTGTGTTAAACTCGGTTGCACTGCCTTTGGTGGGATAACGCACATGCCCTATGGCTATGTTGCCCTGCAGATCCGCTAAGCGTTCATCGTTAAACACTTCTTTCACCAGTCCCATCTTTTTGCGCAAACGGATAACTGCTCCATCGCTTACCGCCATTCCGCAGCTTTCCTGTCCCCGATGCTGTTCAGCAAACAATCCCAAAGCTGCCATGTGAGCAGCATCCTTGCTACCAAATACTCCTATTATACCGCACATTATCTCTTACCCTTTTTGGTAAATACTATCTTATTCTCTGTCCCCTGAATGAGGCGTAGCATATTTCCGCGATGCTTTATTAATATCATTAGCACCACAAAGCTGATAAGTACTAAAGAAGCGTAATCTGCCGCTTCAGCCCGGCTAATCTGCCAAAGACTGTGCACCAGAAATACCAATGCTGCCACTATGCTGCCCAAAGATACATAACGGCTTAGCCAGGTTACAGTTATAAATGCAACCAATCCAAGCCCCAAACTCGCGGGTGCCACTCCCAAAAAAGCTCCGGCGGCTGTTGCCACGCCTTTGCCACCTTTGAAGCCAAGATACAAGGGGAAAACGTGCCCCAGGATAACCAACAAGGCGCACAGCGCCATTATCGGGCTGCCTGCTGGTAATAGCTTTACCGCCAGCAATGTGGCAATAAAACCCTTGGCAGCATCCAGCAGCAATACCACTATGCCCGTGGCAGTGCCAAATAGCCTTAGGGCATTGGTTGCGCCAACGTTTCCGCTGCCATCTTTGCGGATATCTTTGTGATAAAACACCTTGCCGACAATCCATCCCACCGGAATGCTGCCGAGTAGATAGGCAAAAATGGGTAGTGCTACAGCTAGCAGATTATTCATCTTCGTTGTCCTCACTGCTGGATTTATATAGCTTTGAACGGCCTTTTCTATTATCTACCGTGCCAAAGCTTCTGCTTCTGGTTTGTTTGCTGTCATTTCGCTTCAGCTTACCATCGTTATTACCTTCCTGATGCTCATTATCTTCTTCGCCTTTCTTGCGTCCTTTAAAGATTAGCTTTATGCTAACCCCTTCGAACTTGAACATTTCTCTTATCTGATTGTGGATAAAGCGTCTATAATTCTCGGTTATCAGCGCGGGAGTATTGCAAAAAAAGATGAAGGTGGGCGGCTTCACCGCTGCCTGAGTTATGTAATAAATGCGCACATGCCTGCCAGTGGGGTGCGTAGGGGGACGGTGCTCCACCACGGTTTCCATAAAGCGGTTTAACTCGGAAGTAGAAATGCGCTTCTCGCTCTCTTCCTCTATCTGAACAATGGTCTCCATAATCTTATGAATCCGCTGGCTGGTTTTGGCAGAGATAAATTGCACTGGGGCAAACTGCAAAAAAGGCATTTGATAATGCAGCTCTTTTATAAATTCCATTGTGGTGCCCGTGCTTTTATCCACCAAGTCCCATTTGTTATAAACCACCATTATCTCTTTCATCTTACGCTTGGCATAGCTGGCTATCTTTATGTCCTGAGTGCTAAGCTCTTCGTCTGCCGCAAGCACCAATACCACAATGTCGCACCTGTCCACGGCTTCAATGGTTCGCATAGACGAAAAGTATTCTACGCCATAGTTCACCTTGGTTTTGCGCCGTAGTCCAGCGGTATCCACCAATATGTATTCTTTTCCATGATAGCGGAAGGGAGAGTCTATGGCATCCCGAGTGGTGCCAGGGATATCGGTTACAATCTGTTTCTCATCGCCCAATAGCAGATTCACGATGCTGGACTTGCCCACATTGGGCTTTCCCACCACCGCTATCCGGGTTATGGCTGGCTTAACCTCATCGGCATAAGCTTCCATAGTGTCGGGCATTAGAGACAGAAGTTCGTCCAAAAAGTTGCCCGTGTTTCTGCCATGCGAAGCAGATATGGGGAAAGCATCATGAAAGCCAAGCTCTAAAAAGTCATAAAGCTCCCATTCATACTTCTCGCTATCCGCCTTATTTGCCACCAGCATCACCTTATCCCTATGCGGATACAAGATGCGCGCAATCTCTTTGTCCAGGTCTGTAGTACCAGTTTGTGCATCCACCATAAAAATGATGAGGTCAGATTCATCTATGGCAAGAATGGCCTGATGCCGTATCATCTTGTCCATAGGTTCGTTGCTATCGTAAACTATACCACCGGTATCCACAAGTTTGAATACCTTGCCGTTCCATTCCACGTCTTCATATTTTCGGTCACGCGTTATGCCGGCTTCAAAATCCACTATCGCCATCCGCTTGCGGCATAGGCGATTGAACAAGGTCGATTTCCCAACGTTGGGACGACCCACTATTGATACAATGTATTTTCTCATTTTTCCTCTATGTTTGTGTAACAAAGTAACGAAGTAACGGAGTGATAATGTAGTGCATGGTCACCTGCAAATAGGATTGCTTTGAACTAAGCATACATTGGATTATCTGCATCCTGCGTATAACTAATCACTTCTTCTTTATATCGTTTATATGTTTATTCAAGTACTTTATCAAGCCAGCAATTTGTGATCGAATGAGAATAACCAGTTTATTCAAACCGAGCAAATCTGAATCACTTGCATATTCCAAGCGCTCAGATAGCAATAACTGCGTCTCAAGCTCGGCTAAGCTACCAAGTGCAATGTACAGAAACTGCTGGAATTCTTTGTCATGGTTTCTGCCGGCACCCTCTGCAATATTCGATGGAATGGAAACAGCCGCACGCCTCATTTGAGCTACCAATCCGAACAACTCCTCTTTGGGATAACTCTTAGTTAGCGAATATATTGCTACAACCAGCTCTATCGCGTTCTTCCATGCGTCAAGGTCTTTGTGGGTTTTCATCATGAACTCCTACCACTTCATCACTTCATCACTTTGTCACTTCATCTGTTACTTACTCAAGTCCAGCATTTTAGAAGTGCCGATTTTGTCAATCACTGCGTTTGAATAGGGTGTGAGTCTATTGCCGAATGTTTCTACTTCACTCCAAACCAAGTGGGTAGATTATAGAAGCCGCTCAGTAAGGCTTACCCCGGCATCAATATACAGAAAAGAGTTAATTGCGTGAGGGTTGTTGGCGGGATACCAGATAGTATCCTGCAGGATATGCCCACCAACATTGATGCTTGTTAGTGAGCATACTGCCAAAGCAAGGACTAATAAAAGTAACAGTCGTTTCATGGCAATTTGTACTGCAATCAGCAATACTGCGCCTTTCTTCATGAATACCCCCATTGGATGTTTGTGTCTACTGCATACTTAATAACCGCTAATTATCTGTCAATTGCATTTTCTGTCGCTCACATCCGCACTCACAACAAAAGTACTCTCCAGTACTCCAATACTCCACGAAGGTCTTTCCAGATTTAGTCTGGAATCCAGCCCTTTTTCTTAACCACAAATGACACAAGTTACTCCACGAATAAGCACAAATAGAGAAAAGAGGTTAACAGGTTAGCTGGATTCTTGGTGTGTCTTTCCCGGCTACTGCGTATCGTAGCTTTCCGAAGCTACGCAGTTTGAATGTTTGGATTCAGGCAATTGGTAATCAGTTTTGGGGGTCGGAGCTTTGGAAAGCTCCGTTAGTGCGCCTGTGAGCGTTGTATATCAGACAGGTGAAAGTCCTGTCCAG
>CALLHY010000027.1 GCA_938009275.1 uncultured bacterium | reverse complement strand
CATTGATAACTATGATGAGAGGCCAAAATGTCCAAGCGCTTGACCGCATTTTTCAAGATTTCAGACTGAAATGTCCAAGCGGGTCACAGTTTTTGAAGGATTTGGACATGGACATGAAAGTCGATTTTATCTGGTTACCCATTGATAGAGTAGCCATGCTGATGGACAAGAATCTGAAGACGATCAGAAGAATGGTGGATGCCGGGAAGCTTACTGCACTCAAGCATCAGATACCGACCAAGAACGGAGCCACGGTCAAGACTTTCGTACTGGCAACTGAAGAGATCATTCAGGCGGAGTATGACAGATTCAGAGATAGCCTACGCAAACCGGAGCTTTACTTCGAGGAAGATATCAATCTGGGAGACCATAGCTACCCCAGTGTCTTCCTGGTCTATTATGAGAATGGTACTGACTCCATTATTACTGGTAACAGTAAAGCAGGAGGTTCAGATGTTTCCCTATAGTGGTAGACCGACTGAGGAGTTCCTGAGAGAGTATCGTAGAAAGCTGAATGAACTGCAAGAACTGATGGAAAGCCAGGGACTGAAGCTGGAAATCAAGAGTGGTGGCAGATATATTGTGGTACCCGAGGTAAAGTCTGGTTTCAGCAAGTTTAATGGGAATGGTGATGTTAATGCTGATGGTAATGGTAACGGCAATAGCACAACCACTGAATCTGATGCCGACAATAGCTTCATGCTTGCCTATAGCCAGCAGTATAATGCCAAAGCAGATAGTTCGGATGATAATCTGGAGTCCGAGACAGTCTATGAGACTTATGAAGACTATATGGAGTTTGAACGTAAACTCACTTTGATCCATGAAGCACGGGACAATGAAGTGGTTATCGACTTCTCCAGTGAGTTTCTTGATCTGGCTCCGGTGGAAGAGGAAAGACTGCTATTCAAGGATGAGGCTCAACTCTATGGCAGGTTCTGCCAGGAAGTGTTCCGCAGATTGCATGGAGTTGATTCCAGGACTTTAGCCTGGAAACGCATCACCAGTGACTATAACACCAAAAGACTGGTGCCGGAGCTCTACAATCTCAAAGGACCCCGTAAAGAGAGGGCACTGCGAGAGTGGCTCAATATCTACCATGAGAATAAATTTGATATGTATGCCCTGATCCACAAGAGCAAAGGCAAGTATAAAGAACGTAAGATCACTTTTCAGGAACAGCATTATCTGCTGCATCTGCTGCTCAATCCCAATCGCATCAAGATCGGCTCTGCCATCACCAACCTTAAGCAGATGTCCAGAAACAATGTGATCGAATCCAGTACCAATGAACGCACGCTCAGACGCTGGTGCGAGGAATGGGCAGCCAGACATCCGGCAGAGTGGCATCAAGCCAGAGATGGCAGTAAGTTCGTCTCAGAGCGGATCATCAAGACCATTATGCGGGATGATAGCAGCTTGGCAGTGGGACAGGTATGGGTAGCGGATGGACATACCCTCTCCTTTGATATCCTCAATCCTCAGACAGGAAGAGCACAACGTATGACGATGATCATGGTGATGGACTGGGCAAGCAGGTATCCGGTGGGAGCCTCACTCGCCTTTACAGAGGATAGCCAGCATATTCTCACAGCCTTCCGCAATGGCTTTATCAACTGCTCACAGATAGCGGATAACAATAGTGGAACTATGGCAGTGCTGCCGGAGTATGTCTATCTGGATAATGGCAAAGCCTTCCGAGCCAAGCTCTTTCATGAGAGCTGGGAAGAGCATGATCTAAACAAAGAACTGGGAGGCATCTTCCCCCGGCTCAATATAGGGGTGAGATTCGCTGAGAGTTATAACGCCAAAGCCAAGATCATCGAACGCTTCTTCAAGACCTTCCAGGAGCAGTTTGAGAGGTTCATAACCACCTTCAGAGGAGCTTCGATTGCAGATAAGCCATCCACACTAAGCCGTAACGAGAAGTGGGCTAAGAAGCTCTATACCGGCAAGCCACCTACAATAGAAGAGACAATGCAGATGATCGCCTTCTATGTGCGATTCTGTTATGGAGAGACTCCACATACCTCACTCAACAGAAGGACTCCATATGAGGTCTTCAGTGCCGCCAGGATTGCTGAGAATCGCCAGGTCGAGATTTCCAGGCTCAACTTCCTGATGATGGCAATGGAGCGTAAGAACATCCGCAGTGAGGGTATCAGGTTGGACAAGAAAGTGTATTGGCACCGGGACATGGTGAACCATGTGGGACAGCCTTGCATCATCAGGTTCGATTACAGCGATGCCAGATGGATAGTGGTTTATGATAAGAACGACGTCTTCATCTGCCAGGCTGCACTCAGAAAGACACAGCATCCCTTCATTGAAGTCTCGATGGATAAGGCAGTCTCGCATAAGGAACTGAATAAAGAATACAACGAGATCAAAGGCTTAAAGCGGGAGAAAGAACGCAATGCTAAGAAGTGGGTAGTGAACTCCCAGAAAGCAGTTGATAGAATCTTGAACAACTCCACAGCTAAGCAAGAGAAGCTTGTGGATCAGGGTGCCAGAGCAATCTTCAGCAGTCCTCCCATGCTGGAAGCACCACCCAAGGATAGTGATGAGATCATCGATGAAATGACCAGAAGGGCGATGATGAACCTACCGAAGCATCCAGATATGCTGAGTCCTGAAGAGCGGGAACAGCTTGATGCTAAGGAGCAAGAGAGACTGGCAGAATTAGAGATTAACCGCATAATAGAGCAAGAGATCAGGGCTTCCTTTGAGAGGATAGGACTTGATTGTAATGACAGCAATGGTGAAATGCCCATATCTATGAAAATAGCATTCAGTAAGACAGCACGAGAGTATTACAAATCACAACAAACAATCTCGGTTGATCAGTGTGAGACAAATGATAGTCCGATCTCACTAGAAACATCAGATGAGCAGAATCAATCCGATGCCACTCTCAACAAAACAGAATTGCCAGAAGAGAATAAACAAACACCTGATGAGGATAAGAAAGAGCAGTCACCATTCGCACACCTCTCCAGAGCAGAACTACTCAAACGAATCGGGATAACCAATTAAGAGGTAATAATGAAACAGGGAAAACTTGTCAGGACTCAGAACGTTATAGCAGCGGATAACTGCATAGAATACCTCATAAATCGACCCAAACTGGAGATGATCGGGCTCGGGTTGCTGTATGGTAGACCAGGTCTGGGTAAGACCACTTATGCCAGTCGAATTGCTTTCAGTAAAGGCTATGTCTACCTAAGACTGGAAGCCACTACCACACCCAAGGCATTTGCCTCCAAGCTGCTCCTAGCACTATATAAGAGATTTGTCATGGGAGAGTATGTGCCCTACGGAACAGCCAATGACCTCTTTATGCTATGCTTAGCGATCCTGGAAGACCATCGTGATACAATCATCGTGGTAGATGAGATAGACTACGCCTTCCGGCATCCACAGCTCTTGGGTGCGATCAGGGATATCGTGGATGAGACCACAGCGATAGTTATCCTGGTCGGGATGCAGAATGCCAAGGATAAGCTCAACCAGATCAATGAATATTACTTTGATAGATGCAATTTCTTCTATGAGTTCCAGGATCTGCCCAAGAAGGATATCGCACAGCTATGCAGTGAGATTCTGGAGATCAAGTTCCATCCAGATGTTGTCGAATATGTCCACTTCCACTCTTGCGGCAATGTCCGCAAAGCCATGAAGCTCATCCGATCAGTAGAGGAGATTGGTAGATACAAGAATCTAGAAATAGTCTCTCAAGCCGATCTGGATGATTGAGGCAACAATGACTGACAAAGAGCTGATCCTCAACTTCATCAATCAGTATGATCGCCTGTTCAATGCAGAACTTATAGCCAAGCTGACCAATGCAAGCATAGAAGCAATAGAAAAGCTACTACCCGAACTGCTCCAAAGCCAGGCAATCAAGCAGATTGAAGATAGTCCCCCCATCTATGTCCGAGTCAACCGATACCAAGCTAGGATTGGCTATCAGCACTACAAGGGCTGGACCTTCAGCATTGCAGATGCCCACAGGCTTCTGGACATCCTAGAACGAGGCAGATACAAATCCATTCGAGACATCGCTCAAGCAATAAGCAAATCCAGGCAGTGGGTCTATATCTATCTGGAGGCACTGGCATCGATTGAGGTTGTCGATCTCAGGCAGCACATTTATGTGGTCATATCCCGCCAAAACGTGCCCAAGATCGGCAGAAAAGTCCAGAAGGGTATCCTGGGTCAACTCAGGAGTTTGAATAGGGCTGGGTGTTATAGATCGCTGCGGTAACACCAGATTTCTTTTCTTTTTTATGAATAGCAACTCGATTCGTCCAAGTCGGATGACTTTGGACAACATAGTGGGATAGTATAGGAAATAAATCCTGAGTACACATTAAATAGATTTGCTCCTATAAATTGATAATTTCAGCTGGTAGGCATTGGTTATTGCTATGTTAACTATCAGATAATTTAATCTTGACCATAGATGATTTTGAAAAAGCACATTGGGTGTCGCCAGCTACAATCGTACTACTATCAAGACTTGAGGGCTTAACTTCATCCGTAACTTGAATCGGTTTAATAAAAGGGATTTTTAAGCCAATTTCCTCGATCTTGTTTAATAAGTCATCGGTAAAACCTAATTGTTTTAAATACTTGGCGTTCTTCATTTGTGTTCCTCATTAATCTTCAAAAGCATTTGATGGCGGAAAATTGCATAATCTTCAGATATAAAAACCTTGTATACTGGGAAATCTTCAAAAAACCTATAGATCAAAGCCCAAAATCGCCTTAGTGCTCGGTCAAGACCAGGTATATTCTCTGTATGAGTGATCCTCAATCGTAACTGATCTTCGGCTACAGTTCTGTTGATGCCTCTGCCATGTGTTTTCCACTCGAGATGGTCACAAAGTTTTTTTGCTATTTGTTCGGCTCGTTCTTCTTTATGATCTTTTGATACCGGAACCCCATTTTTCTCCCAATTACGAAACTTCCAATTGGCAAGATAATCTTTAACGAGTCCTATTGAGTAACCACTAGCATTGATAACGTTGCCTAAATCATAGTGATCAATTTGTTGCAAAACAAACACGTCTGCCCAGTTTGGGTTCTCTCCCTTACTCAATGCACAGTTTCCTCGATCACGAATGTCCTCCAAAACTGACAATAAAGCTTGTGCTGGAACATAACGTCCTTTGCTGTTAGGAACCTGAGGATCAATTGGACCGAAATATGAGTTCTTACTCATAATAATTTCATCGCCCGACATAATCATAATCGTGCCTGCACTCATTGCCATATGTGGAATAATAAAGTTTACTTCGTCAAACCGAGCTCTCAGTAAATCTACAAATTTACTGACTTGCTCCGCAGATCCCCCAGGAGTAACAAGAATAAAATCAACTGATTTCTCACTCTGTGGAATTGAATTTATCATCTCTGAAAATGGTAAATCGTCGGATATATCCACACCGTTGTTGGCAGTAATGCCTTGGTTTATCATATTAGAAAGATAGCATATTACATACTTATCCCTACAAGCATTGATTTCTTTGAGTGATTTTCTTATCTCAACAGCAAAATCTAGCTGCTGAGGCTTACAATCAATTGTACTTTGATACTCCTTGCCATCTATCATGTTATCCAAAAATGAATCTACAACTTTTCTATCAATGATTGGAACTATGGGATTCTGAGAATCAGTTGATCTGTGCTGCTTTGATTTGTGCTTTTTTTTATTCATTGTTGTTCCTCATATTTATGTTATTATGAGAGATACGCTTTCAAATGCATCATTGATTAGCCTTTGAAAACGTCAAGTTGTATTTTTATCTCGATATGTAATGCTGCCTTCTAAGCAGTGTTTTTGATTGTAATGGATCGATCATTCTGTCTCTAGTATTAGCCATTTTTTTGATTATCTGGGATGATAGAATTTATACTCATTGACAGAATAATCATGCTCTTTATACTGGTTTTATTCCAATATGATCCCATTTTATACTGATTCTGATGGGGTCTCCAGGTGTGATTGCATCTGGAAAGGAGCTCAATTATGGAAGACCGATGGCTATCCGTCGAGGAGATTGGTGTCTATCTTGGGGTCACCAAGGATACTGTGTATAAATGGCTAAGCGAGAGGGATCTTCCGGCTCATAAGATCGGTAGGCTGTGGAAGTTCAAAAAGGAGGATGTGGACCTGTGGGTAAAAAAACAAGCCAAGACTATCGGCAATCCCAAGAAGTGAAAGGCTACACTTTCGGGATCACAGCCGCAGCGCTGCTCTATCGCGATTCTGTACTGCTGGCTCAGCTGTATTTGGAGCATCGAGACTGGAACTTGGTCAAAGATGCTGTATTCAAGGACAACCTTTTGCAGATAAGGACGCTGGCGGCGCAAAAGAGGATCTATTCTGAAGCATGTACGAGGGTCAAACTGCTTTCACTTGAAGCCATGGAGATTTTAGCCTCAGGAACCAGAGACGAGCAGTGTCAGATTATCTGGTATGCTATCAGCATGAAATACGATTTTGTGAGGGAGTTTGCCTTGGAGGTTCTGGCTGAGAAAGTGAAGCGGCATGAGTTTGAGATCACAATCGCTGACTTCAATCTTTACTACAATACCAAGGCAGAACTACATGAAAAACTGGCAGGAATTGCTGAAGGCAGCAGAAAAAAGCTTCAGACCAATCTATTTAGAATGCTGGTTAGCTCTGGAATTACAGATACGGAGATGAAACTGCGTCTGTTAATCGTGAGTCCCAGAGTGCGGGAGCTTGTCATCAAGGAAGGAATTCTTTCACCTGCTATCTTTCCTTCAGTAGTAATGGGATACTAATCATGGCTATCATCAACGAACATCACGAGCCCCACGTCCGCTTTGAGCACCTACTGGCACTTATGAGCAGCAGAAAGTTTCTGGATATGACCGGCCCCAGTAGCGACATTCCATACTATATCTGCCCTTTCCGGGTGGAAGAAACGAAGTCCATGTATCAGATCATAAAACAGCTTATCGGCGCCTTGGAACTGAAGCAAATCAAAGTATTGAACATCAATCTCTATAGCCTTATTATCGAACATTTGGACTCAATTGGCGAACTGAATAGGCACATCAAGGATGAAGTCAATACGCCAAGAGGGGTATTCTTCAAGTCCATCTCTGGTTTGACCGATGAGAAGGATTTCTTGTGTGATTTAATGATAGCCAAGATTACGGAAGCATCACCGGATGTGATTTTTATAACCGGAGTGGGCGAAGTCTATCCCTATATTCGCTCCCATAAGATACTTTCAACCCTGGATAGCAAATACACAGAGAAGCCACTGGTCCTTTTCTTTCCAGGTAAGTATGAAACCGACAACGTGAAGGGTTCCAACCTAACCTTGTTTGGCATCCTCGACGATAGATACTACAGAGCCTTTAACATATATCACTGCGAGCCATAAACACAGGAGGGATTGTGCAGATTAAGGAACTATTCCAAAAAGATATCGAACGTAAGATCGCCGGAGTCATCATGGCAGATGACGATCGTAATATTCAAACTGAGATCGATGAGTATGTACTGACCCACGAGATTAAATCACAACTGGATAAACTTCTGGAATCATACATCAATAACGACAGTCTGCCAGGAGTGTGGATTTCCGGTTTCTTTGGTACAGGTAAATCTCACTTGCTCAAGATGATCTCGTTGCTACTTGAAGGTTGGCATCATGATGACTTCCATATTGCAGACGTGATGATGCACAAGTGTGATGATGACCAGATTCTTAAGGCTAATATTGGCAAGGTGAAAACTATTCCTGCCCAAAGCATTCTCTTCAATATCGACCAAAAAGCGGATACCAGCTCTCCCAAAGAGACAGACGCCATCTTGAGCGTATTCGTAAAAGTCTTTAATGAAGCCTGTGGTTATTATGGCAAGCACGCTTATATCGCCAAGTTTGAGAGAGATCTGGATCGGCAAGGCCTGCTGGAAGAGTTCAAGAATGAGTATAAAAGAGTCTCCGGCAAGGACTGGAAGATAGGCAGGGCAATGGCAGAGATGGAAGATCATAATGTGTCCAAAGCTTATGCCAGTATTAAACAGGCTTCGGAAAGCAGTATCAACTCCATCTTAAGCAACTACTCCAAGAATTACAAGGTATCCATAGAGGACTTTACTAATGATGTTGCTGAATACATAGCTACTAAGGGCAATGACTATCGCTTGATCTTTTGCGTAGATGAAATCGGGCAGTTCATAGCAGATAATACCAAACTCATGTTGAACCTACAGACCATCTCTGAAAGCTTCTATTCGGTATGTAAAGGTAGAGCCTGGATTATAGTTACTTCCCAATCCGATCTTGAGACGGTGGTGGGGCAGCTCAAACAATCACAGAGCACAGAATATGGAAGGATCACTGCCAGATTCCCGATCAAGTTGAATCTAGGAGGTGCCAATGTGGAGGAGGTAATACAAAAGAGGCTCTTACTGAAGAAGAAAGAACATGTTGCAGAGCTTCTGAAGCTTTATCACAAGCATGAAAACAGTATGCGGACATTGTTTCACTTCACTGATGGTGCCAGAACCTACAGAACATTTCGTGATTCTGACGATTTTATCGGCTCCTATCCTTTTATCCCCTATCAGTCGTTTCTACTGCAATCTGCCTTTATCTCACTCTCGGAGCATGACGCCTTCCCGGGTAAATATACTTCGGTTGGTGCTCGTAGCCTTCTCTCCATATTCCAGTTTGTCCTGATTCAATCTGCAACTCGAGAGGTTGGAGGCATTGCCGGTTTTGATCTGATGTATGAAGGTTTGAAGCCCATGGTAAAGCCTCATCTGCTACACACTCTACAAACTGCGGAGGCCTCAATAACTGATACCTTTGCCCTGCGTATCCTCAAAATCCTGTTTATCCTCAAATACGTAAAAGACTTCAAGGGCACCATCCGAAATATCCGCATCTTGCTGCTGGAAGACCTGCAGACAGATCCTGAAAGTTTGAATGAGAAGATCAAACAAGCTCTGGATCTGCTGGAGCATGAGACTTACATTGAGCGCAACGGAGAGGAGTATTCCTACCTCACCAGTGACGAAAAAACCATAGAACAGCAGATCAAGAACACTCAAATAGATGATTCCGCCATCGCGGACGAGCTCGATAAGCTGATGTTCGGCTACAACGACTTCTTGAAAACCAAGATCCGCCATGACGATAGCGGACAGGATTTTGCCTATAGCAGAAAAGTGGACGACCGAGCCTTTGGCAAAACTCAGGAACTCACCATCCAACTCATCACCCCAAATTACCAGTATTATGACAACGAAATGCAGATCAGATCAAACTCGATGGGCAAGGCAGAACTCCTGATCATCCTGCCCGCGGATAACCGTTTTTGGGAGGATCTGGCGCTCTACAAGAAAACCGATAGATACTGCACTCAGCAAGCCATGACCTCGATCAGCGACAGCACCAGATTGGTGGTGGCTGCCAAGCAACAGCAGAACGGTTCCCGCATGACGGCTATCAAGAAACGCTTTGCTGAGCTGATTGGCAGTTCCAAATTGCATCTGAGCTCTTGGTGATCTCTTTACTACCAAGAGCTCAGATGCCGCAAGCAGAATTGGGGAAGCTGCCCAAGCCCTGATTTCCAGAAGCTACCCCAATCTGGCCATGATCAAGGCTGTGAAGGACAGTGATTTCTCGACAGTGATCCTGAGTCCCCAGGCAAGCCTTGATGATTTGGTGGAGCTTAGTGAGGCAGAGCGCGATATGCTGGGCTCAATAAACCTTGCCCAAGGCAGCGCTCAGAAGCTCAGTCTCTCCAACTTGATCCAGAAATATTCCCATAATCCTTATGGCTGGAGCGAACCAGCCTGCCACTACATCCTTGCCAAATTGATCTCAATGAATAAGGCAGAGGTGTTCTCTCAAGGCAGGGTGCTGGAAAAAGCTGAATTGGCGAGGGAACTGAGGCAAAAGGAAAAGCATGCCTCACTTATCATCCAACCCCATGCGCAGATTTCTCAGACAGACTTCCAGCAGTTCAAGAAAACTGCGGAAGAACTGATAGGACATCCAGCTACGAGCAAAGACGCCAAAGATCTGATCAAAGAGCTGAAAGAAGCTTTGAAAACAGAAGCGGACATACTGAGTGGCTACCTGCTACAAAAGGATGTATATCATTTTCTGAAGGTTTTGGAAAAAGTGATAAAGCAATATCGTGACATTTCTGCAAAACCTATATCATGGTTCTTTAGTGAGTTCAACGGACAGGCTGCAGCGCTCACAACACAAAAGCATGATCTGGTTGATCCCCTGAAACGCTTCATGGAAAGCCCTCAGGCAGATATCTATAAAAGTATCTTTGAGTTTTTCAGAGATAATAAACCAAACCTTAGCAGCCTGGATCAGGAGGCAGTGACAGCCCTTCAAGAGCTATTGGCAGACGAGAAGGTGTATATTGGCGGCAAGCTCAAAGAAGCCAAGGCCAAACTTGGACTCCTGGAAGACCAGCTCAAGCACACACTGAAATCCGAAAAAGACAAAGCTCTGGCAGAGATCAAACCGCATTATGAATCACTAAAAGTAAAAGCTGTAGGAAAACAGGATATGCTTGATAAGATCGAAACAGCATATCAGAAGGTTACTTCCTTAATATCGCAAGAAACCATGATCCCCATGATCGCCTCCCATAAAGTGCAGTTTATAGATCATATCTATCTGGACCTGCTGAATGAGATTGAAGCTGTTCACGCTCCTGTTGGTGGGGATAAACCCAGATCCAAGATCATAAGTGCTAAAAACTTGAAGCCCCGCTTTAGCAAGGAGATCATAGAGTCCGATGCTGATCTGGATGAATATCTCCAGTCTCTCAAACAAGCCTTCCTCTCTGAGCTGGGAAAGGGCAATAGGATTAAGGTATGATCGACAAACAAACCAATACTCGCCTCAAACGCTTTGCCCAGGAAGCTCGCCGTTACCTGATCGATCAGGTAAATACCAAGCTTAGCGAGGTGCTGGCTCCGGATAGTGATGCAGCCACTTATGAAAAGACAAAACCACTTTATAACGGTCTTCTTTTAGAAGTAAAAAAAGTGACCGGTAGTGAATCACTGCCTTCTGAAATCGACAAGCTGAAGCCTCTAGCGGAGCGCGTCGCCTACACCTGGTTCAACCGCCTGACCGCTTTGCGCTACATGGATTTGAAGCACTTTAATCCGATGGGGATAGTCAGTCCCCAAGCGGGAGACAGCCTGCCCCAGATCCTGTCAGAAGCCAAGATGGGGATCATCGATGCCTCATTGATCAATCCCGAGGATATGCAGAGGGTTTTGGGGCTATTATCCGGTACAGTGGAATGCACTTA
>CALLHY010000026.1 GCA_938009275.1 uncultured bacterium | reverse complement strand
TTTTTAACTATTTTATTGTCCACCAATGGCTTATTCAACTGGGAAAGATTAGTAACCAGATAGCCAGTTTACCCTACTTAACCAGCACTAGTTTACCGGTCTGCTGGAAGCCATCCTGTATAATTCTGGCAAAATACACACCGCTGCCAAGTTTTAGCCCACCAAAGTCCGGGGTACTTATGTCCAGCAGGTTCAATCCTTCATTTAACGAAGTGAAGCTTTTTATATAAACCCTTTGCCCACGCAAGTTATACAGTTCCAGTTCCGCTGCTCCGGCAGCAGGGAGCTTGCAGATAATGCACAATTTGTCCTTTGCCGGATTGGGAAAGGTGCTAAGCCTAAAGCTTGCCCCAGGCGCATTCGACTTAGTAAAGGCAATCGCAGTTCGGGCATCCAAAACCTGCAAGCTTTTCCCCCGACCCACATAGATGCAGTCACCATTTACGGCATAAGAAGTAAGTACAACGCTGTATGTTCCTTCAACCCGCTCCACTTCGCGGAAGGCAACCTTTTCAGGATAGGCTTCACCGTGTAAGCTATAAACAGTTACCCCATCGCAGCTACCGAGCATCAGTCCATCTCCCAATTTTGCTATATGGGTATTGATGGGATTATCAGTTTGGTATATTTTTACCTCAGTAGCTCTGTCAGAATCAGGATTTATGCGGACAAGCTTATCTCCCAGCGTTATGGCATACAGAAAGTTATCTATCATCAGTATCTTATAGGGGCGGATAAACGGAGTTTGCATGTATAGAGGTATCTCATGGCAAAACACGGGGGTTATTGATTCACGATAGTCGTAACAGCGAATGGTATATCCGGAGCCCACCCATAGCTTTCCATTCTCCGCAATGGCACACTGATACTCGATGCCTTCCTGCAATTGGCTAAGAAGCACAGGCTGCTCTGCATTGCTGATATCTACGATAAACAATCCCCGAAACCCGTTGCAGATGTATGCCTTATCACCATCCAGAACTATTTCGCCACTCGATTCACTATATCCTAATGCTATCTCGGCTTTTTTAGTTTTGCTTATCAGATCGTATGAAACCAGATATCGGGTTGCTAAGCCATTCTGATAAGGCTCATAAAACACCGTGTATAGCAGGGTGTTGTTATGCAGAGTAATGTCGTTGTAATAAGTCGTGCCGATGTTATACTCCGAATAAGCATCTCCAGTTTCGTCAAAACCCAAAACTTGTATAATATTGGAGTTTATGCCAATTGTCCAATCCCCCTGGGATACAATGCTGTTGATGCTGTCCAGAGGATACTTGAGTTCAAACTCCGGTAGAGAATTATCATCAAGAATCGAGTAGCTCAGGTACCTGGTAATCTGATTTGTTCGCAGCGTCATTAGCCCTTTGTTCATGTAAAAGCGAAATATGCCATTAGTTACGTAGGTTTGTGAGAAGCAAATCTGTGGGGCATCCAGGTTGCTGAAGTCCACTCCCAAGATGCCATTGCCGTCATCCAAAGTTCTATACTTACACCAAAAGCGGTTATTGTGGATGTAGCCCTTACTATCACTCACCAGAAACCCCAAGGGTAACGGAGTTCTCAGATAGGGCTCCTGACTGAAATCATACACGCTGAAATAATATCCGCAGCCAGCCACCAAGGTGCTGCCGCTAAAGGCAAAAGCAGCAGAAAAAGCATATTCCAAGCCACTGATCAAATGAAGCTCACCACTTTTCTGCAGATTGGTGGGGTCGATGGTGTTAATCACATCCACAACTGAATTGCCACAAACCAGCCAGCCATCAGTACAGGCGATGCTGGAGGGATAGTTGTTTACCCACAGTGAATCCAGCGGTTGAGGTGCTACTGGGTTGCTAAGCGAATAGGCGTAAAGATAATAATCCCAATCAGTAGCGACGTATAAAACATCATTGAAAATGCTTTGGCAGCTAATGTGTTCACGCTCGACTCTGGAGATAAACTGCGGTGTCAACGGGTTACTCAGCGAGATAATGGCAAGGCAATCCGAGAACAACAGATAAGCGTACTGCTCATAAATGCTTATTGAACTGGCAACACCACTTTGCCCGGGAACATCGCAACCTGCAACAAGACGCGGATGCTCTGCATCGCTGAAATCCATCACCTGCAGATGCCGATCTCCTCCGATGAAAAGGGCATAATCGCCATACATGGCAAAGCTTTCCACATCGCCCAGAGCATGCATGGATTCGGAGACCAATGGGATGTTATCTGCCCAAAGAATTAATCCACTGCAGCTAAGCAACAGCACTAAGATGACATAAGTTACTGAACGCATACGAACCTCTGAGACGCATATTATAAAGCAGAATATAACAGTCAAGATAAAAGTGCTGGGTAAGTCGAGAAGTCGAGGGGTCGAGACGTGGATAGATTACAGGCGTCAGAAGCGTATTTTTGTCGCAGGCATCCTTGCTGCTTCCCTGCTGCTATCCTGTATCTGACACAGGATAGCTTCAAGGAAGCAGCAGGGAAGAAGAGAAAAACCAAGCCATAATTTCCTTATGGAAACATGGTATCATTAGGGGTGAATTTATTCAGAAATTAGTTTGGGTCGCTGGAGTCCATCAGGGGTTTGTAATCGAGATACCAGATTGAAACAAGGGACGCCTGGTCGACTCCAGACTTGGTGGGGAGTGCATTTGTGTTTATTTGTTAAGAAAGCTGCGTAATTCGTGGGCAAATGGTCTGGTTTCCGGTTTCCACGGGAACGACAGTGCCGTAAATCTTTTAACTATCGAGGCTTACTTCTTTCCGAACTGCAGGATAAGCTGTTTTATCATGGCTTCAAGAATCAGGTCACCGGTTTCCTGCACGTCGAAGGGTTCGAAGCCCAGATATTTATCCCACTGCCCCACAATGTAATCGTGGCTAACCACGCGGTACTTGGTATTCGGCTCTAGCGCGCGATTATTAACTTCCCACACCTTTTTGCTATGGCCATGACCGCCGGGACAATCCTGAACAGCCTCTTTTAAGCCAGCAGTTTGCACTATATCGTATGGCTTATCCACTGCGTTCCTGCGGTTATACTCATCCATTTTCAGCAGGTCTTTGCCATAGCAAGAGAATAGCACCACGTAGTTACTAAAGGGCAGCAATTCGTGCATATCGCCCAAAGTTACGTCTCCCGCAGGGATAAATTTGCGGATTCCACCGTTGTTGATGATGGCAATATCAGGCTTATAGGGCTTTTTGTATTCCGCCAGGAGCGAGTTCGCCACCCATTTCGATACCGCAGTTTCCTTAAACTTATCCGGTTTCCAGTCTTCGGGAATGCGGGCAATGGTTTTACCCATGCTAATCTGAATGCTGTCGGCAAGGGTGGTTACAAAGTTTGCCAGCCTGGTATCAGCCAGTTCTTTTGGCTGCCAGAGGGGGATTTGAGTGGTTTTTAATGAGGCAATGCGGTCGTTAAGCACATCTATATCAAGTTGTCCCAAAAGCATATTATGACTGCCCGCGGAGGCTATGTAGATGCCATTAACCTGCCACGGTTCTTCTATGTTTACATGTGAGTGGCCACCAATTATCAGGTCGATACGATTGTCCAGGGTAGCAGCCAGCAAGCTATCTGCCTCGATGCCTAAATGAGTTAGAAGTATTATTAGGTCGCTATTGGCGTCCACGTAATCTATATATTCGTCTATCGCCTGTTTATAGGGCAGGATGTTTAGTTCGCTAATGTTTTCACGTTTCACCTTTTCGGGTAGCTCCACCAATGTTAGCCCCATAATACCGATTTTCAGGGAATCCAGAGCGATTATCTTATATGGATTTTGCCCAAATGGCTTATCCTGTTTTGTGCGTAGATTGGTGGATACAAAGGGGTAATCGGCAAGTTCGGTAAGCTTTATGGTATTGGCAAAGCTTTGGTCGAACTCATGATTGCCAAAGGTGCTGGCATCCAGACCCAAGAGGTTAAAAACCTCTATTACTGCTCCACCAATTGCGCCATTATGAGTCATGGAAGCAAAGATGCTGCCGGTCTGCTGATCTCCGGCATCCACATAGATGGAACGGGCTGCGCTGCTGCGGGCATGCGACAGGTGATGCTCCAGATTAATGTAGCCGCCAATGTGGTCGCCGGACTTGGTATTTTGTGCCTGGTATATGCCGTGAGTGTCATTGGTGTGCAGTATCCTGATGGGCACTGCGCTTAGGGCGCAAACACAAACGAGGCTTATAAGAAGTAGGCTGAATTTTTTCATTATCTGGCTCCTTTTAGCTTTGCAAATTGAGCAGCATTTCCACCATGGCAAGATCTTCCGGTGTGTCTATGCCAATGCCCTGATAATCGGTGATTACCATGCGGATGGGAATGCCATTTTCCAGGGCTCGCAGTTGCTCCAGCTTTTCAGTTTGCTCCAGTTTACTTATGGGGATCTCTACGAACTTTAAGAGGGTTTCACGGCGATAGGCATAAACGCCTATATGGCGGTAATACGTGTAGTTTATGTCGTTATCCCTGCAAAAAGGAATGGCGGAACGGGAGAAATATAGGGCATTGGATTTGGTGTCGGTAACCACCTTCACGATGTTTGGGTTAGACAGCATTTCCGGCTCGCTAACAGGAGTCATCAGGCTTGCCATCTGCACCTGTGGGTCACTGAACTGGCTTAGCAGCTTTGCCAGGGAATCGGTGTCTATCATCGGTTCATCACCCTGGATGTTTACTATCACCTCGGCGGGAGGGAGCTTTGTGGCTGCTTCGGCAATTCTGTCGCTACCGCTGGCGTGGTTAATGTTGGTCATTACCGCCTTACCGCCAAAGGCAAGCACTGTGGAGAATATATCCTCGTGATCGGTAGCCACTACCACACTGTCGAACAGATTGCAAGATAGCACCTTGCGATAAACATGGCTGATAATGGGCTCGCCTGCCAACAAAGCAAGAGCTTTGGCGGGAAAGCGGGTGGAGGCATAGCGTGCCGGGATGATGGCGATGGCGCTTATATTATTCATCGGCTTTTCCTGTAGGATTTTTGCGCAGCCAAATCATCAGGGCAGAGCTGTCGCTGTAGTTTACGCCCGGAATGCGCATAGCCTGACCTATGCTGCGCGGTTTTATTTTTGCCAGCTTCTCTCTGGCTTCCCAGGCGATGCTGGGTATGCCAAAGAAGTCTGTATCCGGGGGGATAACAAGGTGTTCGGCTTGGTTAAAGCGCATAATTTCTTCTTGCATGCGCACTAAATAGCCCTCGTATTTAATCTCAATCTCTATGCGGTTCTGAATGTCTTTGCTCAACTCAGGCGGGGCAGTGTAGCCGTATTCGGCAAGATTGGCAAAGCTTATCTCGGGGCGGCGCAGAAGCTGGCTAAACTTAATCGGCTCTTTTATCTCCCCCCGGGCTAGGCAATTGCTGCTCTTTAGCCGTTCCAGCTCTGCTGCTTTTAGCTGCAACATTTGGGAAAAGCGTTGCCAACGCTGCTCGGAAACCAGGCCAAGCTTGTGGGCAGTGGGCATCAGGCGTTCATCGGCATTGTCCTGACGCAGCAGCAAGCGGTATTCCGCGCGGGAAGTGAACATACGGTAAGGCTCATTTGTGCCGCGGGTAACCAAGTCGTCTATCAATACACCTATGTAGGAATTGCTCCGCGAGAGCACAAGCGGCTCTTTGCCTTCCAGATACAGGCCGGCATTAATCCCCGCAATCAAGCCTTGGGCGGCGGCTTCTTCATAGCCGGAAGTGCCATTAATCTGCCCGGCAAAATACAAGCCCGGCAGCTTTTTACATGCAAGAGAAGCGTCTATCTCCGACGGATTTACGTAGTCGTATTCTATCGCGTAGGCATAGCGCAGGATGGTAGCCTGCTCCAAGCCGGGAATGCTGTGAACAATCTGTTCTTGGATGTGAGGGGGTAAGCTGGTGGAAATGCCGTTCACGTATGCTTCGTGGGTGTTCACTCCCTCGGGCTCGATAAAGATGTGATGGCTGTCACGCTGAGGAAACTTTACTATCTTATCCTCAATTGAGGGGCAATAACGCGGGCCTATGCCGGTGATAATGCCGGAGTATAGTGCCGATTCCAGGATGTTAGCCTGAATAATTCGCGAAGTTTCGGGTGTGGTATGCGTTAAATAGCAGGAAACTCGGTTTTGCAAAGCTATATCGCGATAATAGGAAAAGCCCTGGGGATCATCATCACCTGCCTGTTCTTCCAGGCAGCTATAGTCCAGACTGCGCAGGTCAACCCTGGGTGGCGTTCCGGTTTTGAAGCGTTGCACACTTAAGCCCAAAGCGCCCAAGTGTAGCGAAAGCTCATCCGCACTGGGTTCCCCGCTTCTTCCGCCTGAATAGCTGATTTTGCCAACGTGTATCTTACCCCGCAGAAAGGTGCCGGAGGCTATTATAACCGTAGGAGCGTAGTATTCACGCCCAATCTGGCTAAGCACCCCGCAGACTTTGCCTTCGTGGATGATTAGTTCGGTGATGGTGGCTTCAATTATCTGCAAACCGCTTTGCGCTTCCAGAGCTTCTCGCATCACGCGGTGATATGCTTCTCTATCGTTCTGGGCGCGCGGTGCCCAAACTGCTGGGCCTTTGCTGCGGTTTAGCATGCGGTAGTGAATGCCGCTAAGGTCTGCCGCTCTGCCCATCTCCCCGCCCATTGCATCCACCTCACGGGCTAAATGCCCCTTGGCAGGGCCGCCGATGGAGGGATTGCAGCTCATGCGGCCTATGGCCTCAAGCTTTATGGTAAAGATGGCTACGTTCAATCCCCTTCGGGCTGCTATTAAAGCTGCTTCTATGCCGGCGTGTCCGGCACCCACAACTATTACATCCCAGGTGGTTGTGAAGTGCATCATAGAGATTAGTTCAGCTTGCCGTGAATCCAATCCAGCAGGGCTTCAAAGCCAGTGTTATTAAGTGCAGAAACCGCAAAGATAGGCTCATGCTTCAAGCCCAGTTCTTTGCCCAGATTCTGGATGGTTTTGGCTATCTTGGTTTTGGGGATTTTATCGGACTTGGTGGCAACCACGCAGTGGTCTATGTTTCTTAAACGCAGCATTTCCAGCATCTGAATATCCTTGCGGTCTGCAGCATGGCGGATATCCACCAGCACTATAATGCTGCGAAGCTGGGTGCGCTGTTCGAAGTATTTACTTACCATCTTGCGCCATTTCTCTTGCTCGTTCTGACTTACTTCCGCAAAGCCATAACCCGGCAAGTCGGTAAGCTGCAAGAAACCCGGAGCTTCCGAGTCATCTGTTTTATAGCGGATAAGAAAGAAATTAAGCAAGCGCGTTTTGCCCGGGTGACCTGAGGTTTTGGCAAGCCCATGATGCGAGGTAAGCAGGTTTATCAGGGTTGATTTTCCCACGTTGCTACGTCCCGCAAAGGCAAATTCCGGATAGGCGGAGGCTGGATAGTCTGCCGGTTCCACCGCGCTTTTAACAAAGAAAGCCTGAACAAATCTAAGCATTTTTGTAAACCACGCTACTGCGATCAGATTCGCAGATTTCTACTTCGTGTACTTCAATATCCTTTGAGGCAAGTTCACGCTGAAACCTCTCATAGATACACTTGGCAAGGTTTTCGGAGGTGGGGTTCATGCCACCCAAAGACGGCACATCATTCAAATATGCATGATCAAGCTCGTCCAGGATGTTCTTCAGGATTTGCTTAATAATCCCAAAGTCCATAGCCATGCCAATGTCATCCAACACATCGGTTTTAAGGGTAACGCGTACCTTCCAGTTATGTCCATGGAGGTTACTGCAAGCTCCCTGGTATCCGCATAGGCGGTGGGCTGCGGAAAAGCTGTCACTTACGCTGAGGTAATACATTATATCTCCTAAAAGTACTTTTTACGGATGAACACCAGCACCAGGATAATTGAGAGGGCTATAGACAGTCCCATCACGATGGCAAAGGCATAGCTGGAATCCTGAAATGGGAGGTGAACATTCATGCCATAGATGCTGGCAATTAGTGTGGGTAAAGCCAAAATAATGGTGATGGAAGTAAGGAACTTCATCACCACATTCAGGTTGTTTGAAATTATAGAGGCAAAGGCATCCATCATACCGCTAAGGATGCTGCTGTAGATATTCGCCATTTCTATAGCCTGTTTATTTTCGATTATTACGTCGTCTATCATGTCTTCCGCATCGGGATCGTTATGCAGCCAGCGTGAGCGTTGCAGGCGTTCCAGAATAATCTCGTTGGACTTTAGCGAAGTGTTAAAGAACACCAATGATTTTTCCATGCGCAAAAGCCTTATCAGCTCTTTGTTTCGCATAGACTGGTGCAATTCGTTCTCTATCTGTGTGGTACGCCTGTTTATTTCTTTTAGAAACTTCAGGTAATAGATGGCGGTACGCAGGTTTATGTTTAAAAGAAAGCTCTGCTGAGTGATGTTAAATGCTCGATGTTTACCGTCCAGATATTGGGTTAGCACCTCGTTATCATAAAAGGACACAGTTATCAGCTTATCCTGGGTTGCCACAATGCCGAGTGGGGCAGTGGCAAATGAAACGCTTGCCGAGCGGTGTTTGTAATACAGAGGCACGCGCAGGATTATCAGCATAGAGCCGTCTTCCCATTCCAGTCGTGAGTTCTCATCCGCGTCCTGCAAGTCCGTAATAAAGTCCTCAGGCAGGTCGTATTTGGTTAAAACCTTCTTAATCTCTTCTGGAGAGGGGCTCTCAAGATGTATCCAGAATGCTTCGTCCAATGTAATAGCTGTTACGAACTTCTGCTCTACCACTTTAAAAGCATGAATCATGATTGCCTCCTTTCCATATCTATTTTCGTCGCCAATTTTCTTACACGTCCCCTATGTGGCAAGAAAAAACTTAGCCACTACTCCGGCAAGGGCTAACATGTAAGATTAACTCAGGATTGGGGCTGTGGCTGTTCTTTTCGTTTATAGTTTAGAGCAAAGCCACCAAGAACAGCAAGAACGGTTATCAGCAATCCGCTAAAACTAAGCTTTAAACTAAGCGGATAAGACTCAGGAGCCATCTTTAGTTCCAGAGTATGCTTGCCAGCGGGGATTACCAAGCCACGAAGCACATGGTTTGTGGGGTGTATCTCCAGTTCTTTTCCATCCAAAAATGCTTTCCAGCCAGCGGGGTAATACACTTCCGAAAGCACAAGATAAGCGTCTTTATTGGTATAAACGTCATAACTAAGCTGATGCAATCCGGAACTGGTTAACCGGGCATAGCTGCTATCGGGACTGGCGGTTCCGGCTATACTGCTTTCCACAATGGCAACTTGTGCCGGATTAAATGCTTCATCCTTCATTGCGCTTAGCCTTTGGGCTTCATCGATTATTACCCGTAAAGAATCCACGAACCATGCCTTGGGCAGTGCTTTTAAGTTTTGATACAAATAGACCCCATCGGCACCGGAGTAAACCTGGCGCAGGGTGGAGAACATATTTACATAAGGCAGCGAATCAGGCAATACAAAGTATTTGGTAGAAAGCATATTTAGCACTGGCATGGGCTTTTCTACCATCCTGCCTTCCTGTCCATACATTCCGCGCAAATAGCGTATCATTTCGCCGTCACTGCTTCCGTCACCCTGTATCAGCTTCAGGATGTTGTCGTAGCGTTTCAGCTTTGCAGCCGAATAGCCATCAACGCTCTGGTGATAATATGCCCATTCACCCGCGGGGCGCACCCGGTTCATGTTAAAGGGATAGATGCGGAAGTTATCCTTATCCTGCAAAAGATACTGGTCGAAGTCGCGCATTTCAAATCTGGCACCATGGTCTGACACAGGATACACGTCTTTAAGATGTTTGCCAGTATATATCCACAAGTCGATGAAACATAGCATGGTTAAGAGCACCACAAATACAGGTGCCTTCATCTTTTTGGTGCTGAACAGATAGCTTAAGCCGATGGTAACGGTTAAAAACAGCAGACTTAATATCCCGCTTTTCACCAGCATGTCCAGCCGCATAGACTTTAGTCCCGCAAGCTGCGAAAGGGCGTTGTTGCTGTTATAGTTTTCATATTCGGCAGCGTTGCTAAAGGGCAATCCTTTGAATATGCCATTGGAGAGGATTACGAAAAGAATAAACATCCCTCCGCAAATCCAGAATACCTTGAACAGGGCTTTCTGAAACTTCTGTTCTCCTTCTTTGTGCAAAATGCCATCTATACCCAAAGCTGCCAGCAGTACGGCATTAATCTGCACCATGGTTAATATCATGGAGGGCACGCGGAATTTGTTAAAATACGGCAGCAGCTTCAGGAACATATCCGACAGCGCGGGAGTGAAGCTGCCAAAACTCATCAGGGTGAATATAAAGCTGCTTATCCACAGGAACACAGCCATGCGGCGATGCTTGCCAAACAGAGCTAATACACCCAATGCCAAAACCACTATGCCAAAGTAGTTATATATCTGCGTAAAAGGCATATAGCCCCAGTAGGTTTGATTTATACCGCCAAAGAAATCGGGGATTATGAGGGCTACAATTTCGGCAGGAGGGAAGCTCCATGCCTGAGCATAGCTCTTTTCCAGTCCTGCGGCACCGCCACGCATGGTGTAGTGGCTATACTCCATGGTAGACAGGTAAGGATTCATAACAGCCAAAGCGGTTAAACCAAAGGCACAGCCCAGCAGCAGCGTCCAGGTGATAAAGCGTCGCCAATCTTTACCACGTGCGCTTTCGATTAGCCTATACACCCAAAACATACCGATAAACAGGTACATATAATAGGTAATCTGAGGGTGGTTTTCACGCAGTTGGGTAATGAGGAAGGATGCCATAAGCCCCAAATTTAGCAGATTGGGCTTGTCTTGCAGGCGGAATAGTGCCCACAAAACCCAGGGGATGTACATGATAGCTCGAAACTTGGTGTTGTGCCCAATGTCCAACAGCCCCACCCAATGGCAGGAAAACATGAAGGCAATCGCAGCAAAAAAGGCTATCCAGGGCGATAGCTTCCAATAGCGGATGAGAAGAAAGATGCCCAGGCCGCCTATAAAGAGCAGGAATATACGCCACGAGATCACTACATTGGTGATGCGCGTAATGCTTTCTAAAAACGGATAACGATTGGGGAACGAAATCATATAGGATGGCATGCCGGAGAACATGCTTGGTGTCCACAGAGCAGTGTCTTTGTTTTGAGCGTTATAATCCGAAATAGCCTTTGCTGCTCCGCGCCACTGGGTTATATCGGAGGCTTGGGGTTCCATGTGCTTATAAGCCACCGGAAAATAGATCAGGCTAAGGGCTAGAAAGAGAATTGCCACCAAAACCCAGGGGAGGTGCTTGCCAAAGTCCCTTGTCTTGGTAATTACAGGTGCTTCTTTCGCTGGGGCTTTTATCTTTTGGTTTGGATTTTTTGCCGTCATATCATCCTCGATGCTGTTACTATGTTTTTTTACACTCAAAATCAGTTTGGCGAATTGGTCAAGCACAATATGATTTTGGGCTTATATCCCAGCTTATTTATTGTATCTTCGTTTTAACCCCGAAATGACAATAGTAAGGTTCATGGTGGTCTGGCTTGTGTAAAGAAAGCAGTATTGATTGCAGAATGAGTTTCATTTTATCGGTGTCGTTTAGGGGTCAAAACATCTGAGGGGGAAAGTGAGTTGCATATTCGATGTGTAGTTTAGGGGGCAAAACCATGCGGCGTTTTGACTTACAATTTGCCCCCGCTATCGCACTTTATAGCTTCCACGCATTACAAGTGATGCAACCGGGCTACAAACCATTATCCCATTAGCAAATTGTGAGTTAAAACATGGACGAACAGAAGCAGGAGTTGCCTGTGCTGTGTGTTAATCAAATAAAGTAGTACATCAGAACTCGTTGTGAATCCTGCTATCTTCGTTTTAACCCCGAAACGACAATAGTAAGGCTCATGGTGGTCTGGCTTGTGTAAGATAGCAACATTGATTACAGAGGTAGTTGCAGTTACAAAGTGTCGTTTAAGGGCCAAAACAGGTGGACGCAAAGCTTGAACCAATAACCTGCTAAGTGATGTGCCTGGATAGTGCGGTTGGTGTGGTGTTTATACTTTCGTGTTAATTAGCGAAGTTCGACTATAACCAATGGCATAGAGTCCCTATCAAGTAACTACAGAGAATTAGGTTGCGAATAAAAAAAAGGTGGAGCCGAAGCTCCACCTTGCTGTTATGTTTATCTGTTATTATTAGGGAAGAGCTATCACACGGTAGAACTTCTTGGCTGTGGAAGCCGCGCCGCTCCAGGTGAGATTTGCAGTTGTGGTAACAGTGCTGTATCCTGTGTAAGGATCGTCACTTGCTTCGATGCGATAGCTGCTGGCACCGGTAACTGCTGCCCAGTCGAGAACAACGTTACCTGCATTTTCGGTTATGGTTACTACCGGTGCATCAAGTGAGCCGGAGGGGATTTCGAAGTCGCTTAAGAAGCGAGGGCTGAACTGCATGGTTGTGCCAAACTGACCACCCAGGCAGATGATATTTCTGGGTTCGGCAGGGATAGGCGTGGCAGCATAATCAGCAGCAGGGAAGGTGCGCATAGTGAGTGTTCCCGAGGCATCGGTCGCGGTGATATTCTGGGCAGTTGACAAGAAGTTTCCGCTGGTGGCATCAAGGGTTACATTCATTATTTTTAGCAGCTTTGCCTGGTCATTAGTGGTGATTTCTGCAAGGGTTCTTACTTCAGGTACTACCACGTTTGAGCTGGAAGTGGCAGCACCGGGATCGGCAACGGGAGTGAACTGGATAAGGCTGCTGTAATTGTTCAGAGTTCCAGTAATACCTGTGATGCCGTCATAGAGGTTATAAGTGCTGGTGATGATACCGGATGGATCGTCTATAACAACGGCACCTGTGGCATCTTGCACATATTTCTGGTTGCGGTTTGCCTGTTGGAAGGTAAGCACGGCTTCACCGGTTAAACGATAGATTGTGGCACCCTGAGCGGAAGCACGTAATGCGGCTATATTTGCGACATCCACAGGGAAGGAGTAGGTAGCCGAAGCAACAGATGAGGGCAGATAACCGTCTTTGTAAGCAATAGCCTTTAAGGTTGTGTTACTGCTGATAGCTATTGGAGCTGTATATAGGGTTGATGAATCGGTGGGGATGTCACCATTGGTGGTATAATAGATAGATGCGGATGGTGTGTCGGATGTAATGCTTACATTTATCGGATTTATGTAGGCACCGCCCGCGGGATCAAACATGGGCGTTTCTGCCATTTCGCCCCCACCGGGATTGAAGGTATGCATGCCCAGATCAGTTATTGTGTCTTGGGCGTACAAAAGCCATTCTGTTCCGAGGGTAACAAAGTCTGTGGTAACAAGTGGAGTGCTGATAGCCGGATTGGTTGTGATGCCGGAGACTACCGTAGGCTTGCGTACAAGGGTTTTGTTTACAGTGGAAAATCCACCGTCAGCAGTCCAGGCTGCTCCAGGATCTTGTCCCACAACACCAAAGATATCAAGGGTGTCGCCAGTGCTGATCTTCCTGAGTACCAGGGCATCGTCACCGTTAAAAGAGACATTACCACTAAGGACATCAGCAATTGCCTGAATGGCGGCACTGGCACTGGTGTGGGCAATAACATACACATCACCATGGGCAAGGGTGCCGGACAGGGCTACTAAACTGGCTGTGCTTCCACCATTATACCAGTTTTCGAATTGATAATCGCTGAGGTCAACTGGATAACCTGTACCGTTGAATATTTCCACGGCCTTGTTGTTGCTTCCGCCTTCGATGTATTCGGAGAATAACAAATCAGTAGCATACACTCCAGCAGGAGGTGTGGCATTACCGCTTATCTCGAATGATGTCGGAGAAGCTTCATAGGAACTGTGGTTTATGTTCTTGGTATAGATGCCGGGAGTACTGGCATTCATGCGTACATAAACGTTACCGGAGAAATTGTAGGCAAGGCTAAGCTCGGTAAGCCAGTTGCCTGTTCCTGTGGTGCTTAGTTCAAAGGGGGCTTCGGTGCTTACAACCAGGTCACCGGTAGCGTTCGTAGCACTTAAGCTGTAGCTTTGCACGGAAGAGACTACTCCAGCTTGCGCTGTGAAAGGAGTAAGGTTTTGGGTGATGTTCCACACAACACTGGGGGCAAAGCATTCACCGGAAACGCTAACGTTCACTTGGGTGGCAGTGCCACTGGTGTGAGTGATTACGCCTTCGAACTCGCCAGTTGAGGTGGCGAACATTCGCACGTAGATTGTACCATCGAAGCTGCTGGGAAGCTCAAGACTGCTATCCCAATCGCCTATTTCGGAGGTAGCAATCTGGAAACCAGTGGGTGCTGTAACCACTATTGGACTGGTAGTGTTTTCACCATAAAGAGTGTAGCTGCGCATTTCATCTGAGGGATTATTCTGGATGCAGGCAAGGGGATCAAGTTCAGAAGCTCCTGCATGAATGTAGGCAGGTGCAATAACTGATCCGCTGCAACTAACAGTCTTATCCAATGCTCCAGTTGAAGTGGCAGTTATCAATTCAGCATCGTATGTTCCAGTAGTTAGCCCAGCCTTTAAGCGAACGTATATAGTTTTATCAGCTACAGAACCGCTAACAGGAACTAAAACGATGGGGGTGGTATAACCTGAACCTTCTGTCTCAGATATCTCAAAGTTGGTGGGAGCAGCAATGCTGATGTTGTTGGTGAGGTTTGCTCCACTTATAGTAAATGACTGGGCAGGAGCTGATGGGCCTGCTCCAAAAACATAGGTAAAACCAGAAAGACTGCTTGGAGAAACTGTGATGGTTGGGGTTGGGGCTCCGGCGTAGTCTGTGAGAGTGATATCATCAATATTGAGTCGCTTGTTTGTGGTACCGGTTTCAGTGGCACGCTTAATTCTTAATCTTACGTTTCCCGAGACATTAACTGACTCGGAGAAGGTTTGCACAACGTCTGATGCTGGAGCGGTGAAGGCCGCACCAATCTGAGTCCAATTAGCTCCGCTGTCTGTGCTGTATTCAACTTTCCAATCTACCTGGCCATCAGTTCCATATCTGCGGTATTGAAATGACACGGTGCCGATGCCGTTTGCCTTATCGGCAAGCATGGTCATAGCTGAGGTGCCATAACCTCTCAGTCTGGCAGATCTGAGCCCGTTTTTGAAGTCTGCAGCCAAGTCGCCAATCATGGCTTCGGTCATGTTCCAATCCAGTCCGCTAAGATTAACGGTGCCGGATGCATAACTTGCCTTTAGCTCTGTTGCACCCTCAAAATTAACTATATACTGACCGTATATAGCTCCAATTGATAGCAATGCGAGCAATACTATTAACAATGTCTTTCTCATGTTTCCTCCCTGAGAAATTAAGTCATATAACTAATATTAAAGAACTTACATCTTATGCTAAACTAATTAAGGCTGCCCCTCACGTCAAGTAAAATAATATTAACCGAAAGCAAAACCTGTGGAAGCTATTCACAGCTCTTGCCAAGCTGCGGCAGATCAAGGAGTTCCGAATTGAGAAAAAAAAGAGGAAAGTGGGTGGTGGAGCTAAGGGGATTCGAACCCCTGGCCTAATGATTGCGAACCATTCGCTCTACCAACTGAGCTATAGCCCCACGCAATCTTAGGCAGCACAGCCCGAAAGCCGTGCTGCCATTATCTTTACTGCAAATCTGCAAGCAGGTCTTTTGTCAAGCAGAGTTTTGTGTTCACTTCCGCGAACTTCTCTTTTTCTTTGGCGATAACCTCTTCTTTGGCATTGGCGATGAAGTTGCTATTATTCAGCTTGGAATTAATGCTGCCAAGCTCTTTTTCCAGCTTCTCTATTTGCTTGCAGAGGCGTTGCCGTTCGGAATCGAGGTCTATCAAGCCGGAAAGCGGCAGGAATACCTCAATGTTCCTCACCACCGCTGCGATAGCGGCTTTGGGCTTGTCTATGCCAACTCCGCCGGAAATGGCGCAAACCTTTGCCAGCTTGCGGAAGTATGCCATATAGCTCTCAAACAGGATTTGCTGCTTGGGCTCGGCATAGCGGATGCAAAGCTCAATCTCCTGCGAGGGGGCAAGATTTAGCTGTTTGCGCAGGTTACGAACGGCAGTGATGCTTTCTTGCACAAAGCGCATATCGTCATCTATGGCGCTGTCTATCAGGCTGCTGTCTGCTTCCGGGAAGGCGGCAAGTATCAGGGCATCTTCCTCTATAGGGAACACAGCTTTTATGCCCTGCCAAATCTCTTCGGTAATAAAGGGCATTATTGGATGCAGCAGGCGCATTCCTTGCTGCATCACGTCCAACAGCACATACTTGGCAGTTAGCTTGCTGGCATTGTCCGCTTCGGGACGTAGCCTGTCCTTGGAAAGCTCAATATACCAGCTACAGAATTCATCCCACAGGAACTTGAACACCGCATTTGCGGCATCATTAAGGCGCAGGTTTTCATAATGTCCGCGCACCTCGGCTGTCACTTCCTGAGCGCGAGATATTATCCACTTATCAGCAAGCTCAAGCTGAAGCTCATTTTTTGCCGGCAAGCCATCAATCTCGCATACATTCATCATTATAAATCTATAGGCGTTCCACATCTTATTGGCGAAGTTGCGTCCCAGCTCCAGCATGCTGTCAGCATAGGCTACATCCGCACCCTTGGGGGTATTAAAGATCATGGAAAAGCGCAGGGCATCGGCTCCAACCCTCTGGATAATGTCTATCGGGTCGGGAGAATTGCCCAGGGACTTACTCATCTTGCGGCCAATTTCATCGCGCACGGTTCCATGCAGCAGCACGGTATTAAAGGGTATCATATCCTTAAAATGCAGTGTGGACATAATCATCCGCGCCACCCACAGGTAGATAATCTCCGGTGCGGTAATCAGCACATTGGTGGGCAGGTACTTGTTCAGGTCTGCGGTATTCTCAGGCCAGCCCATGGTGCTGAATGGCCACAGCCAACTGCTGAACCAGGTGTCCAGAACGTCTTCATCTTGAGCCAGCGAGCTTGAGCCGCATTTTGAGCAGCTTACCGGCTGGTCTTTTAGCACCATCATATGTCCGCATTCGTTGCAATAATAAGCCGGGATGCGGTGTCCCCACCAGATTTGACGGGAAATGCACCAATCGCGGATGTTGTTCATCCAGTGCATATACACCTTTGTCCAGCGTTCAGGATAGAACTTAATCTCACCGCTGTCCACCACTTCAATGGCGCGTTTGGCAAGGGGAGCCATCTTTACAAACCACTGGTCGGAGAGATAGGGCTCGATAACTGTGTCGCAGCGGTAGCAATGCCCCACGGCATGCTCATGATTATCAGTTTTTTCCAGTAAGCCTTGTGCTTCAAGCATGCCAAGCACCTTCTCGCGGCAGGCATAACGCTCCATACCGGCAAAGTCTGCACCCGCAGCTTCGTTCATGATGCCATGCTCGTCCATCACCAAAAGCTGTTCCAGGTTGTGACGCAAGCCAATCTCAAAGTCGTTAGGATCATGCGCGGGGGTTACCTTCACGCAGCCGGTTCCGAAGTCCTTATCCACATAATCATCGGCTATCACAGGTATCTTCCTGCCGGTTAAGGGCAATATAAGTTCCTTGCCTATCAGATGCTTATATCGCTCATCCTTGGGGTTTACGGCAACAGCCACGTCTCCCAGCATGGTTTCTGGGCGGGTGGTGGCAACGGTTACACAGCCATCGCCTTCGGCATAGGGATAGCGGATATGCCATAGCTTACCTGTCTCATCGGCATGTTCCACTTCGTCATTTGCCAGCGCGGTTACGCAGCGCGGGCACCAGTTTATTATATACTTACCTTTATAGATAAGGCCTTGTTCATACAGGTTCACAAACACTTCTTTCACGGCGCGGGATAGCCCCTCGTCCATGGTAAAGCGTTGCCTGTCCCAATCGCAGCTTGCACCCAGCAGCTTAAGCTGGTCTATTATTATGCCGCCTTTCTCGTTTTTCCATTGCCAGATGAGCTCCAATAGCTTTTCTCTGCCAATCTCGTGGCGGTTTTTACCGCTTTTGGCAAGTTCACGTTCCACCACATTTTGGGTGGCAATACCCGCATGATCAACCCCCGGCAGCCATAACGTGGGCTCTCCATTCATGCGGTGATAGCGGACAACGACATCTTGGAGGGTGTTATTCAGCACGTGACCCATATGCAGGATACCGGTAACGTTGGGCGGGGGGATAAGGATGGTGAAGGCAGGTTTTTGCGAGGTTTCATCGGGCTTAAAGTAGCCATGTTCCTCCCAAAAACGATACCACTTGCGCTCAATCTGCTGTGGTTCGTAGGTTTTGTTGATTTCCATTTTGTTTTCCTCTTTTTGTCGTCGTTAGTCCGCTAAAATAGCCGAACTTGCTTTAGCGTGAACCAATTCAGATAAACAGAAATCACGTCAAGCGAAAAGCTTATCAGGATGGAATCTGGCTGTGGATTATTTGGTTAATTGTTCCCCAAAAACTGCTTGATTAATGCGTGCAGATATACAATTTCATCGTCCGCAAGCCCGTTACCGATGTAGAATATCCCGTCTTTGCTTTTTACTATCACCCCCTGGGCGGTGGCGAATCGCTTTAAGCGATACATCCATGCTGGTGCGTTGGGATGTTTATCCAGCAGATTATCCCGAATGCCATAATCTAAGCCAATAATGCGCTCTATCGCTATGCTGCGCTTCTTTTTGCGGTGCTGCATCACGATGCCGGAGCTATCCACGAACACCACTAACTGGTAGGTTTTGGTGTTGAAGTATTTCTTCAGCCTGGAGATAAGGGGAATAATCACAAAAAACAGTCCCACAAAGCCGCCAAAGAAGGACTGCACGTGCAGGGGAGTTTGGGTAGTGGTAAAGAAGGGCAACACCTTAGTTCCGAAATATATGGCGATTCCAAGGGGGATGATAAGCTCCAGCAGGTTGAAAGGCGAATACATAGGATAGGGAATCTTGATGCTAAGCCGGTCGTTTATCACGTCTATCACACTGCGCATATCCGGTGGTGGCAGGGCAATCTGCACCCGCACATCAGCACTTTCTCTCTTTGGCTCAGATCCGGTTTTTCCGGGTTTCATAGTGCTAACAGTGCCGGTGCTTTGATCTTCACAGGGCAAGCCAAGAAAATTAACCAACAGCTCTGCCTGAGCATGAGCAATGCCAAAATCCTGATAGGAGCTAAGCGATAACTCACGCTGCATACCCGAACGCAACAGCAATTCATACTTGTCGGCAGTGTCCGAATCTCCAGCAGTGAACTTTAACACTAAAGAGCTGTAATCCTTTAGATAATATGATCTGCCCCGCATTGGCCTGATTAAGCCCCAAGCCAGCCAGATACGTCCTGTGGCGTTGTCTAAGGTAATCCACTTTCTGCCAAACACCAGGGTGCCACCTACAGCAGTGAACACAAGTCCCATACCCAATATCATTATCCAGCCCCAAAAGGGGATTTCATCTGCGTTTGATACCTTTAATACTTGCATGACGATTAACAGCATAAAGACGCCGGCAAAGAAAAAAGGCAGCCCAAACAAGCCGATGCATCCACCGCCCTGCTTTAGCTCCAGTCTGTTAGCTTGGCTCTGCTTAAACTGTTCATTAACCATTTGTTACCCCTGTATCTTGCTTAGTGCATACATTGTTGCATTAGCTGGAAAGTCAAGCTAAATAACGCCAGATTTCTTTGTATTGCATTTCTGAATGAACTGCACTATCATTGCAGTCTTCTTGCGCAATGATCCCGTGGATAATCCATGTAACAAGAACCTGTTTATTCCCTGCTTCCCTGCTGCTTCCTTGAAGCTATCCCCTGTCGAACACAGGATAGCTGCAAGGAAGCAGCAAGGATGCACCTGTTTAGTTACTGAAAATCATTCGGCTTCAGGTTGCGCAATTGCGTAGCCTTGGAAAGCTACGATATGGTGGGTTCCCGCTATACACCAGCACACCAGCACTCCAGAACTCCAGCACTCCAGCACTCCAGCACTTCATCACTTCATCACTTCATCACACCCGTTAGTGAGTAAAATCCGATTTATATTGACTAAATTGGTGCTTCCCATCAGATTGGAATAAATTGTGTATTACATAACAATAGGATAAAACCATGGAGGTTATTATGCTGCAAGGAACTTATGTAGCATTAGTTACACCTTTCAAAGACGGCAGTATCGACTGGACTGCCCTGGAAGGCCTTATTCAGTTTCATATCGATAATGGCACCACCGGCATATTGCTTTTGGGCACTACTGCTGAAACTGCCGGATTGGCTTCGGACGAAAAGGATGCCTTGCTGCGTTTTGTCATGCAGAAGATAGGTGGCAGACTGCCGGTGATGATTGGCACAGGTAGCAACAACCTGCATCAAACCCTGGCGGCAACCGCCAAAGCCAAAGAGCTTGGCGCAGATTATGCCCTGGTTATCACGCCTTATTACATAAAGCCAACCCAGGCTGGTATGCTGGAATACTTCGGCACTATTGCCATCAAAGTAGATATTCCCATTGTTATCTATAACGTTCCCGGACGCACCGGAGTGAATATGACTGCTGCAACCACAGTTAAACTTGCACATGAACATCAGAACATAGTTGGCATCAAAGAAGCCAGCGGAAACATCGTGCAAGCCACTCAGATTATTCGTGATGCCCCGGAAGGCTTTGCATTGCTCAGCGGTGAAGATGCGCTAAATCTGCCTTTAATGGCTGTGGGTGCAAAAGGCACGATTTCAGTAACTGCCAATGTGGTGCCCAAAATGATGAGTGAGCATATCGCTACCTGCCTGGCAGGGGATTATGCCGCTGCCGCCAAACAGCATCAAGCACTTGCCAAGATTAATGACCTGATGTTTATAGAAACCAATCCCATACCCGCCAAAGAAGCCCTGCACATGATGGGGATGATTGAGCTGGAATTCCGCAGCCCCATGTGTAAATTACAACACGCCAACCGCGAGATATTGCGTAAAGGCCTGCAAGAATATAGCATTATTTAAGAGGAAACATGAAAAAGAGCGAGCTGAAACACGGATTTGAACTGCTGGAAAGCCGTGAGATTAAAGAGATTAAAACCACTGCCCACCGCTATCTGCACAAGAAAAGCGGTGCAGACCTTATTCACTACGAATGCGAAGATAATAACAAAGTATTTATGATTGCCTTCAAAACCATACCTGAAGATGATACGGGCTGTCCGCACATCCTGGAGCACTCGGTATTGAACGGCTCACGCAATTTCCCGTCTAAGAACACCTTTATGGAGCTTATTAAGGGTAGTATGAATACCTTTATAAATGCCATGACCGCGCCTGATGCCACCATGTATCCGGTAGCCAGCACCAATGACAAAGACTTTATGAACCTAATGAAGGTGTATCTGGATGCCGTGTTCTTTCCCAATATCTACACTGAGCCAAATATATTGCATCAGGAAGGTTGGCATCATGAGCTAACTTCGGAAGATGCACCTCTGAATTATCGGGGTGTGGTTTACAACGAAATGAAGGGTGCATTCTCCTCGCCGGAAAGCATTATCGGTCGCAGATGTATGCATGCCCAATTCCCGGATACGCCTTATGGCTTCGAGAGCGGAGGCGATCCCGAGGCAATTCCTGAGCTTAGCTATGAGAAGTTCCTGGATTTTCACAGAAAGTATTACCATCCCTCAAACAGCAAAATAGCCGTGTATGGAGATGTGGACATCGATAAAGCACTTGAGCTGATAGACAGTGAATACCTTAGCCAGTTCGACAATAGCGGAGACCCCATCGGCTTCCCGCTGCAAAAGCCCTTTGGCAAGAGCAAGAGCATTGAGATTGATTACCCCGTGGACGAGAATAGCGACACCACCGGGCAAAACTACCTTGCTCTAAACTGGACTTATGGAAAGATTACCGACGAGCATCTGGCTACTGCACTGGATTTTATGATGGAAATCCTGATGCGCACTCCGGCTTCACCGCTAAAGAAAGCCATTCGCGACTCCGGTCTGGCACAGGATTCTTATACCACTGTGGAAACAGACATCCTGCAGCCGACCATATCCATTGTGTGCAAGAAAGTGAAGGATGAAAACATTGAGCCACTGGTGAAGCTGATAAATTCCGAAATTAGCCGTCTTGCCAGGGAAGGGCTGGATAAGAAGCTGGTGGAAGCAGTGCTGAACAGCCGTGAATTCTTCCTGCGTGAAGCTCAGATGCAGCGTTTCCCCAAGGGCTTGTATTATATGTGGACCAGTTTGGGCGAATGGAACCATGGCGGAGATCCGCTTAGTGCACTTGCCTTTGAGCCTACTTTGGCAGAGATGCGCAAAGCCTTAACCGAGCCATATTTCGAGCAGCTAATTACCGATGCACTTATAAATAACCAGCACAGCAGCAAGATTGTGTTTAAGCCTGTGCCCGGCTTAATTGCCAAAAATGATGCCAAAACCGCCGCCATTCTTGATGCCAAAAAGGCGAAGATGAGTAAGGCGGAAATGCAGGAGCTGATAGAATTTAACAAGCAATTAACAGCATGGCAGGAAGAAGAGCCCAAGGCTGAAGAACTGGAGAAGATACCCCTGCTTAGCCTGGAAGACATGAAGCCGGATGCGCCCATCTATCCTTGCGAGGAAGAGGAAAATGACGGCTATACGCTGCTGAAGCATAACGTTAGTGCCAATGGCATTGTATATCTGAAGAGCTACTTCGATCTGAAGCATATCGAGGAAGTAGATTTGCCCTGGCTGCGCGTGTACAGCTATCTGGTTAATTGGCTTAACAGCAAGTCCTATGGCTTTGCCGAACGCTCCAATGAGATTAGCACTCATACCGGCGGGATAAGCCTTAGTCTGGATTTCTTTAATAGCTATCAGGATCCGGACGATATCATGCCGAAATATGTGATTCGCGGAAAAGCTGTGAAGGCGAAGATAGCCAAAATGATGGAGCTTTCTGCCGAAATGGCTCTGCAACCGCTGTTCGATGAACCGGAAAGGCTAAAGACTTTGCTATTGGAACTGAAAGCCAAGATGGAAGCATCGGTTATTCAGGGTGGATTTGGCGTTGCGGTTACCCGCATGTTCAAGCCAATGTCGCAATTGCATCACTGGCAGGATATAACAGGTGGATTGGGCTTTTACCATTTCATGGTTGATCTGGTTAGCAAGCTGGATGGCGGTATGGACGAGGTTATCGAAGCCCTGAACTGGGTGAAAAACAACGCCTTTACCCGCCAAAACCTGATAGTGAGCATCAGTGCTTGTGAAGAAGACTTTGCAGCCACAGTGTCCGAACTGCCAATCCTGTTGCAAGATGTGCCGGATGCAGAGTATGAGCCTACTGAAAACCACTTTAGCATAAAAGACCACAATGAAGGTATCTATGCACCGGTGCAGGTTCAGTTCTGCGCCAAAGGCGGAAACTACTTTAGAAAAGGCTACTCATATTCCGGTAAGCTGCGGGTGTTGAACAACATATTAAGTAACAACTTCCTGTATCAGGAGCTGCGTGTGAAGGGTGGTGCCTATGGTGCCATGAGCGGCTTCACCTTGGGCGGTTATCAATACTTCGGTTCTTATAGAGACCCCAACCTTATGGAAACACTCGATACCTTCGATAAAGTTCCGGAATTCCTGCGCAACTTCACCTGCAGCAAGCGGGAAATGGACAAGTATATAATAGGAGAGATGTCTGCTCTGGACTATCCCGATACACCGGAATCGATGGGCAGTAAAGCCGATGAAGACTACATAACGGGCTTCACTGCCGAAGACAGGCAGCAAATGCGCGACGAGGTTCTGGCTACCAAAGTGGAAGACATCAGAGCTTATGCAGATATGGTGGAAGCAATTATGAGCAAGAATCACTATGCGGTGTTCGGCTCCGAAGCCAAGATAAAAGAAGCGGAAAAGATATTCCATGCCATATTGCCCGTAACAAAGTAGTTAATGAAGCAAAAAGATAAGAAACAGGTTAAACGGTATTCCGGCAGGCTGCGAAACATCAGCTTGCCGGATATCGACATCCTGGATGATGAAAAAGACCAGGCTCTGTTCAAAACAGCTCGAACGCATAACAAGAGCATGGATACCTTCAAGTCCGGCATGGAGCTGGTGGAAGGCAGAATCACAGAGATTAAGAGCAACTACCTGTATTTGGTGGAAGTGGGAAGCGAGGTATTCCCCAGCAACATGAGCGGCAGGCTAAAGCAGTTTTTGTACAAAAGCCATTCTCTTGCGGCTGTGGGCGATAAAGTGTCTCTGGATACCTCAAATGCGCCTGACTATCGCATAGAGAACGTAATCCCCCGCACTAATGCGCTTATCCGCTATGGAGCAGGCAGCTTTCAAAAAGAGATTATCCTTGCAGCGAATATCGACCAGGTTATCATCACCTCTTCCTGGCGTATGCCCATGTATAAGCCGGGGCTGATAGACAGGTATCTCTGCATTGCCGCCATTCAGGGGATAAGCCCCATTATTGTAATAAATAAGATAGACCTGCTGGAGTTCCCCGATGAACTGGAAGAGGAAACGGCATATTACCGCAGTCTGGGCATCCCACTTGTTTGCACCTCTACGGTTGATGGCACGGGAATGGAAGAGCTTAAGCAGCTATTAATGGGCAAGGACTCTGTATTTACCGGGCATTCGGGAACGGGAAAAAGCACACTGATAAACTATCTGGAGCCCGGGCTTAATCTTGCTACTGCCGAAGTAAGCGATTTTAACGAGAAAGGCAAGCATACTACCACGCAAGCAAAGCTGATGCCTTGGAGCTTTGGCGGACACTTGCTGGATACTCCCGGCATAAAAACAATAAGTTTGCATGCTGATCATAAGCAGCTTATCCCAAAGGTGTTTCCGGGTTTTGCGGGCTTGGCAGATTTGTGCAAGTTTAAGGACTGTAGCCACCGGCATGAACAGGACTGTGCCGTATTGCAGGCAGTGGAAGACGACAGCATACCTATTGAGCGTTACGACAGCTATATCGGCATATATGAGGGCTTGTAATGAAGAACTTTGCCATCTGCATCAACCCACGTTTTCCAGATAAACAAAGCATCTATGACTTGCTGAAAAGCCTGAGTGAAGGCAGCGGGATAAACTACTTTGCCGCTCCCGGTGAACAAGAACAGATGCAAGACCTTATTAAACTGCTACCAAAGGGCAAAAAGGCAAAGATCGACTGCATTCTGGTATTTGGAGGAGATGGCACCATCCTGCGGGCTAAACAACTGGCACTTGATACCGGTGCACCAATACTTGGCATTAATCTTGGCTACCTGGGCTTTTTATCCGAAAGCGTACTGCCAGAGATAGCCAAGTCACTTAGTAACCTGAAACAAGGCAAGTATAAGCTACTGAACAGGATGCTAATAAGCTGCCAACTGAAACGTGACGGGAAAGTGCTATATACCGGCCTTGCCCTTAATGATGCTGTGATTCATAAAGCTGAGAGTGCCGGGTTGATTCAAGTACGCATAAAGGCTTCGGGTCGCTATGTTTTTGACACACGCTGTGATGGAGTAATCACCTGCACACCAACCGGCTCTACAGCTTATTCCCTGGCTGCTGGAGGCCCAATTTTATCTCCGCAGATGAGGGCAATAGTATTAAGCCCGCTAAATCCTCACATCCTTTCCATTCGCCCCATGGTATTTCCCAGCACGGAGCGGTTAACTATGAAGATTCACGGCTTACAGCAGCCAGCTATGCTACAGATAGATGGAGAGAACAGCTTTGTGATTTTGGAAGGCGACGAGATAAGCGTTACTGCATCCGAGCGTCATGTATCGTTTATCAAGCTATCTAACCGTACATTTTACCAGATATTGCGCAATAAACTACACTTGGGTAAGTGATGCTAACTGAAATCTACATAAAGAATTACCTTATGTTACCGGAAGCAAGGCTATCTTTTAACGAAGGCTTTACGGTTATCAGCGGCGAAACAGGCGCAGGCAAGTCTATATTAGTGGGCTCAATCTCACTGATTTTTGGCGACAATCAGGCAGGAGTGGAAGCGTATGACAAAAGCCAGCCCATTTATCTGGAAGCCAGCTTCTTGCCCATAGACAATGCCCGGCTTAGCGAACTTTTATCCGATAGCGGAGTAATGCCCGATGAGGAGATTATCCTTGCCCGTGAGATAAGCACTACAGGCAAATCTACCTATTACCTTGGTGGTAGAAAGGTTGGCGCGAGCTTAATGAAAGAGCTAAAGCCACTGATGATAGACTTTCATCATCAGCGTGACCAACAACGCCTTTTGAATTCAGCTTATCAACTTGAACTTCTGGACGCCTTTGCAGATGCAACTGGCACACGTGAACAATTCAGCATTCTGTATAGAAGCATAAAAGACGATCTTAACCGGCTAAAAGAGCTGCAAACCCAGTATGACACGCAGAATCAGCTCCGTGAACTATACCAGTTTCAGTTTGAGGAACTGGAATCGGCCAGGCTTGTTGTGGGCGAAGACATTGCCTTACAAAAAGAATATGAACTAATGTCCAATGTTCAGGAGATAGACCAGCTTACTAAAATGACCAAACACGGGTTGTTTGAAGCCGAAAGCTGTGTATATGACCAGATAAGCAGCTACGTTTCACAGCTGAGCCGCTATACCAACCTCAGTACCAATATTCAAGAGGTTAGCCTCTGCCTTAGCCAGGCTTTGGAGGCAATGCAGGAAGCCGCCTCACAGTTAGACTCAGTTGAGGCAAGCTTATCTGCCGATCCCGACAAACTGGAAGCCATTCAAGCCCGGCTGGACGCAATAAACGCCCTGCTATACAAGCACAAGGTTCGCAGCATTGAGGAACTGATAGAATTGTTTCAGCAACGTGGTACCCAATTGGCAGACCTTGGCAAGCTGAAAACTGAGATAAGCGATTTGGAAACAAAGCTTGAAAGCGATTTTGTAACGCTATGCAATTTAGCGGATAAGCTATCCGAGATCAGGCAAAAAGCAGCAGGGAAGCTTAAGGTTCAGTTGGAAAAAAGCATCAGAAGCCTGTGTATCCCTAATGGCAGCTTCGAAATTAGGATTGACAAAAAAAGCAATGATGAAAAGATACTATCCAAGTACATAATGGCTGTTTCCGAGTCTGGAAACGATAGCATTCAGTATCTGTTTTCGGCAAATCCCGGCTTTGAGCAAAAACCGCTTGCGTCTGTGGCCAGTGGGGGCGAATTATCCCGCATCCTTCTGGCACTTAAGCAGGTTTTGGGCGCAAAGATTTCTGCAAAGCTGATGATATTAGACGAGATAGATTCTGGAATAGGCGGCAAAACTGCCACCAGCGTGGCTGAGTTTATCGGCACTCTGGCTAAGAGGCATCAGATATTGTGCATCACGCATTTGGCACAGATTGCTGCCCATGCCGATACTCACATAGCTATTAGCAAAGATAGGATTGGTGATGGCAGCATAGTAAAGATGGCAGTTTTACACGATGAAAGCCGTCTGAAGGAAATTGCCAGAATGTTGTCCGGTAGCATCAGCACAACAGCGCTGGAGCACGCAAAAGAGCTAATAAATAAGACATATAAAGAGGACTAAGTGGATAAGAAAACCAAAAACCGAGTTAAAGGGATTGCCATTTTTATCGTATTTCTTGCGATTGCCACATCGATAATCGAATTCAAGAACAAAGAAGGCAAATCTGCGAGCTTTAATTTTAAACCCTCCCAACAAGAATACCGTGATCTGAAGTTTATCAACAAAGCTCAAGTGACTTTCAGCACCACCGATGTTCGTCGTTCCCAGGCTTCCATTGGCGACATCATAGACAAATACGCGGTTAAACAAATCCGCAAGCAGAATGAGCCCACCTCCGGGGCATATATATTCAGTGTTCCCCGCTCGGAAATGAAGGCTGTGTTGGAACGTCTGAATAGCTTTGGAGTAGTTAGCTCTCACACGGAGCAGATAGATACCTCTCTGGTAAACATCGATTATGAAACCGAAGCCGCCAGACTGTCTTCCTATGAAAGAGAGCAAAATGATCTTTACCAACTGCGTTTCCCTACCGATACTCAAAACAGACGCAAAGAAGCTCTGCATTCGCTTATCCACCAATCACGCCTGAACTTAGACAAGCTCAAGAACTCGCAAAATGTTCTTTTATATATTACTCTCTCCCCTCTGCAAAAAAACAGCAATGCCTTCCTTACTGTGAAAAGCATGGCAATTGGCTTCTTCTCATGGCTGGGCGTGTATGCTGTGGGCATGGTGATTGTGTATTTCGGTACCAGATTGCTAATGTACTTCCTGGCGGCAATCGGCATAAAAGGTTTAAATGCCGGTGGTTTGGGTGGCAGCTATCAGTATGGCGGCTATACCAGCAAGTATTCCGAAAGCTATGCCTACAACGCCGGAAAGCGCAAGGTTAAAAGAGTTTACAAAGACAAACGCAGTACTCCTACCGCAGAAGACGACAACAAAACCACATAGATACAGGAGATAGTATGAACTTACTTGCCTGGCATGTTTGGATGATGATCGGGATCGGCTTTGTGATCATCGAGATTTTCGATCCCGCATTCTTCTTTATTTCCCTGGGAATAGGCGCAATTCTTACTGGTTTATTTAGCATGTTCCCCATTATTGGCAACAGCATCCCCCTACAAATCCTGATATTTGCCATCATCAGCTTTGTAGCCTTCCTCTTCATGCGCAAGCTGGGAAAAAAGATTCTTACCACAACCGGTGGCGACACCAATGTCTATGCCCTGAAGGGCAAATCTGGAGTGGTTACCAAAGAAATCCCTGCCGAAGGCAAAGGATTTGTGAAGGTTGGCGGCGAGGAATGGACTGCTATCGAAGAAAATCAGCAATCTATCGAGCTTGGAGCGAAAGTGCTAGTTCAAGGCATAGACGGAAACAAACTAATAGTGGTGAAAAAAATAAGCTAACGTCCTTATATCCATTTATTTAGTCGCATAGTGTCTGCTTGGCAAGCTAAAAGCAATTGCGCTATTATTACGGATGAATTACGGATGAGATGCGTATTCCATGCGTAATTCATTAGTAATTCCTTCAAGGAAGCTACATCTAACCACGAGACTTGTTGACTTTTTTATTGCATTAATCCACGCCAATTCGCTGGCAATAATCGCCAATGGGACAGAGCTGGCAATCGGGTTTCCGGGGCTTACACAGGCTTTGCCCAAAGGCAACAACAAAGGAGTTTATGTTCTGCCAGTGCCTGGCAGGAAGCTTCTCCCTAAGTGCCATTTCGCTATCAAAGGGAGTGTCAGTTTTTATATATCCCCAGCGGTTGCAGATCCTATGCACATGCACGTCCACACAAATTGCAGGCAAAGAAAAGGCTACGGTTCGCACCAGATTGGCGGTTTTTCGTCCCACACCAGGTAGTAGCAGCAGGTCATCAATCTCACTGGGAACCTTTCCGCCAAAGCGTTCGTTCAGCACGCCGGGCAGTGCCTTCAGGTGCTTTGCCTTTTCCCGGTGGAAGCCCACTTGCCAGATCATAGAGTCAATTTCCTCTATGTCGAGGGCGGCTAAGTCATCGGGGTTGTTAACTACTTCGAATAGCTTTCCCACAGCCTTTGCGGTGGTTTCGTCCTTGGTTCTCGCGCTAAGGATGGTGGCAACGAGCACCTTGAATGGCTCTTGGGTTTGAATCTGGATAAGGTCAACAATTGGCGTTTTAACTGTATTATAATGCTCTTGAAGCTTTTGCATCACGGCATCTATGTCGAATGTCTTCATCTGTACACCACCATGGTAAGTTTTGGGATATAGCTTAAAAATATGTTGCAAGAATTGTAGGGGTGATAAATCTTGTCAACAGCAAAGGAGTTTTAATGTGCGGACGATTCGCCCAGGTGATTGTATATAAAGAGCTGAAGAAATTGCAGGATGAGCTGAAGATAATAAGCAATTCCGAACAAGTGGAGATTTCCTTCAATGTGGCACCCACGCATACTGTATCGGCAGTGGTTGCCAAAGAGGGAATTCGTTATCTTGGTTCTTTTAGATGGGGTTTGATTCCCTCTTGGATGCACGAACTTCCTGCTCATGCCATGATAAACATCCGTAGCGAAACAATTACCCAAAAGCCAAGTTTCAAGGTTTCATTTTTGCGCCGCAGGTGCATTATCCCCGCGAATGGCTTTTACGAATGGCGAAAAGCTGACAAACAGCCATACTTTATTCATGCTGTTGGAGAGGACTTAATTTATATGGCAGGCATCTATGATACCTGGGAAAGCCCCGATGGCAGCTATATTCCCTCTTTAGGCATTATTACTACCATGGCAAACAATGTGGTGGGGCATATTCACGATAGGATGCCTTTGCTGCTAAGCCCACGCACACGAAATACCTGGCTTAATCCAAGCGTTCAAGATATATCAACCCTTCATCCGCTTTTAACGCCGGACAATGATATTGAACTGGAAATGTATCCGGTAAGCCCTAAAGTTAATAGTATTCGCCATAACGATGCTGAATGTATGCAGCGGATATCTAACAGCGAAAAACAAGCGGACATCTTTGGCTAACAGGCAGATATAATGAATATAAAACGACAAATACTGGTAATAGACGACGAAACAGCCATGCTGGATTGCGTGCGCATGAGCCTAAAGAATGAGCCCACTTATCAGATTACTGTATGTAGTGATCCCAAAGAGGCCGTTGAGCTGCTGCAAACCAATATCTACAATGTGGTTATATCCGATGTTACCATGCCTGGCTTAAGCGGTTTGGATGTGCTGAATCTCGTTGTTAAGCTCGACCCCAATCTCCCGGTTATCCTCATGACCGGAGAGGCAGATCAGGAAAAAATGAGGAAGGCAATTCAGCTTGGGGCGTTTGACTTTCTGCGTAAACCCTTCGAGATTGCCGAATTACATGTAGCAGTTAAGCAAGCCTTACAAAAGAATATGTTGCTTGTCCAGAACGAGAACTATCGCAACCATCTGGAAAGCATTGTGGAAGAAAGGACAATGGAGCTGTTTGCTGCCAAGAGCAAGCTGGAAAAGCATTATCTGAATACAATCCATGCCATGGTTTATGCCATGGAGGCAAACGACATATACACCAGAGGTCACTCGGAAAGAGTAACTGTAATCAGCATCATGCTGGGTAAGCTGTTGAAGCTGGATATCGAAGAGCTGAAGCTTCTGCGCATTGGTGCACTGCTACACGACCTGGGCAAGATAGGGATATATAATTCGCTGCTAAGTAAGGAGCAGGAACTTACCTTGTCAGAATACGAGATAGTAAAACAGCATCCCATAATTGGAGAGCGGATTATTGGGCCAATCGGCTTGCCTGCTGAAGTGCACGATATAATATTGCAACACCACGAATGGTATGGTGGTGACGGTTATCCCTATGGCAAAAAGGGGGAGGAGATATCTCATCTGGCCAGGATAGTAACAGTAGCCGATTCTTATGATGCCATGACCAGTCAGCGACCATATCGCATGAATTTAGACCCATATTCTGCGGGACTGGAGATTAGGGATAATCTTAGCACGCAGTTTGATCCTGATATCGGGATGGCATTCTTTAATAATTATCGCAGCTTGATTGAGCCGGTGGAGAATGCCCCTGCTACGCGTGAACTGCTGTTCGACATGTTTTAGACAAAAACCTAAGGATAAATCATCATTAACCATATAAAGGAGTTAGCATGGTAAAACAGATTACTGCCGCTGAGGCTGCTGCCATGATTAAACCCGGAAGCCGGCTTGCCATTGGCGGGTTTCTGGCTGCTGGTGCACCAGAGACCATTATCGATGCTCTGGTAGAGAAGAATATTGGGGACTTGCACATTATTGTGATCGCCTCAGATTGGGAAGACCGGGGTGTGGGCAAATTGGTTGTGAATAGGCTGGTGAAAAGTGCGCAGGTTTCGCATTTGGGCACCAACAAAGCCATCCAGGCACAGATGAATGCTGGTGAGATTCAGATTGAGTTGGTGCCGCAGGGAACACTGATGGAACGAGTACGTGCCTTTGGCGCAGGCTTGGGAGGAGTATTAACCCCAACCGGGCTTGGAACTGTGGTGGAAGAAGGCAAGCAAATAGTTAAGGTAGATGGTAAGGACTATATCATTGAGCCTGCCATTGCTTCAGACTTTGCTATTATTCGTGCCCACAAAGCCGATAAGCTGGGCAACCTGACCTTTAGCAAAACTTCACGTAACAGCAATCCCATCATGGCGATGGCGGGAAAGATTACCATTGCCGAAGTGGATGAGATAGTAGAAATAGGTGAGCTTGATCCGGAGCAGGTTTGCTGTCCCGGTGTGTTCGTAAACTACATCCTTAAAACCGGAGAGGTGTAAACATGGCAAACGATAAAAGATCGATGATTGGCGCTCGCATCGCCAAAGAACTGAAAGATGGAGATTATGTAAATCTCGGCATAGGCTTGCCTACAGAAGCTGTTAATCACATCCCCCCCGGAGTGCATGTAGTATTCCAAAGCGAAAATGGCATGCTTGGCGTTGGCCCCAATCCGCCTGCCGGCAGCGAAGACAAAGACCTCGTTAATGCAGGTGGTGGCTACATTACTGCTCTTCCTGGAGCAAGCTATTTTGATTCTGCTACCAGCTTTGCTATTATTAGAGGCGGGCATATAGACATCACCGTGTTAGGCGCATTGCAGGTGGATCAGGAAGGTAACCTGGCGAATTGGATGATTCCCGGCAAGATGGTTCCCGGTATGGGCGGAGCTATGGACTTGGTAACCGGTGCCAAGAAAGTGATAGTTGCTATGGAGCATTGCGACAAGTATGGCAACCCAAAGGTGCTCAAGAAATGCAATCTGCCCTTAACAGCCAAAGGTAAGGTAAGCGTAATAATTACCGATATGGCTGTTATGGAACTACGCGAAGAGGGTCTGGTGCTTTGTGAGATAGCAGAAGGGCTTACTGTGGAAGAAGTAGTTCAAGCCACAGAAGCCGATCTGGTAATCCCATGTGTAATTAATAGGTTTTAGACTAAATAGTCCTTAATTATATAGACGTCATCCGCGCTAATCATAACGCTTAGGTGGATGCCGTCTTCTTTATATTCTTCGGAGATCACGCTACCTATTTCATGCAGGCGGGATACGAGTGCGGCCTTGTCGTAAGGCAGAAGCAGCTTAACCTGCGAGTTACCCAATACCCGTGCCTCAATCTTTGCTACCAGTGTGTCGATGTTTATATCTTCACATGCGGATATGAAAGCTGCTTCAGGGAATCTGCGAACCAGCAAGCTCAAGTATTGATCGTTTAGCAGGTCTGTCTTGTTGAACACGATTATCTGTGGGATGCCAATTGCCTTTATCTGGGTTAGCACGCTGTTCACTTCCTGAATGTAGTATTCAAAGCGGTCATCGGCTACGTCTACGGTATGCAGCAGTAAGTCGGCATCCTGAACCTCCATCAGAGTAGCCTTGAATGATGCCACAAGGTGATGAGGAAGCTTTGAGATAAAGCCCACCGTGTCCGATAATACCACCGGATTACCCGTGCTTAGCTTTAGCTGCCGGGATGTAGAATCCAGCGTGGCAAACAGCTTGTCTTCCACCAATACTCCGGCATTGGTAAGTCTGTTGAACAGAGTAGATTTTCCAGCATTGGTATAGCCAACCAGGCATATTTTTTTGGTTTTGTCACGTTGTTTCCGCTGGGTTTCTTTCTGGTGTGCTATGCGGGCAATGGCGTTATTAATCTTGGCGATGTTGGTGCGGATTAAGCGTTTGTCTATTTCCAATTGTTTTTCGCCCATTCCGCGTGAAGCAGAGCCGCCGGCACTTCTGGCTCCGCCACGTTCTTTGTCGAAGTGTCCCCAAAGCCTTTTCAGGCGCGGCAACTGATATTCCAGCTCTGCCAGGCGAACTTGCAGTTTGGCTTCTCTGGTGCGGGCATGATCGTGAAAGATGCTAAGGATTACCTCGGTTCGGTCTATTACCTTTATTCCATAGGTCTTTTCTATGTTTCTGCCTTGCACGGGGCTAAGCTCTTCATTCACTATCAGCAGTTCTGCCTGAGCCTGCATCATCTTGTGGCTTATCTCACTTAAGAACCCTTTGCCAAAAAAGGTGCTGCGTTCTGGGAAGTTTCGCTTTTGAGTGTAGCTACCAAGCACTTCAATGCCTGCCGTATCAGCGAGGCGTTGCATCTCCATTAATGTGTCTTTCGTTTCAGCTTCTGTTTCACCCTGTCTTACCAAGGCAGCAACAAAGGCTGTTTTTTCTACTTTTTCTAGCTGTTCCCAGCTATCTTGCTCATTTTCTAATTCGTCATATTCTGTATAATCGTCGAAGTTCATATATCCTCTATGGGCTTATCTTGGTTCCTCGGGCGTCAGGTCTGCCGGGGGAACTGTCATATATTTCTGTGCTATAATAGATCACGGTTATGTAGTCCCGCGGGAATTTACCGTGAAAATAGCTGTGAATAAGGTTCACGTATCTGCAGGCTTGTCTTTCATACTCGCTAAGCTTAGGATTATCCGGATGTAACAAACGTGCTATTTGCTTCACTTTATAGGTAGGTATATCCAGAAACACCGTTACGCAGGCTGGGTTTATCATCTGATTCAGGAAGGTCTGAGTGGTATATCCCGGCTCAGAATACAGCTCCAGCGAGGCCATGCGATCGACGGCAAACACATCTTCTGCATGGCTATACAGGCTGTCCAGAACTGCCAGCTTCTCTGCCAGTGGCGCATCCATGCTTGCCTCCAGCAGTGAGATTAGCTCGTCCATCTTTTCCGCTTTGGGCAAAAAGCCCATTCCCTTTACGGCATTATTCAGCTTAAAGGCACTATCCTTTCGGGCAGCACCGTAGGTGGCAACCATACCGTTATGCGGGCCTGAAAGCTGAGGCTTACGCGTGGCTTCCGAGCCTTTCTCCAGCATCTCTCTAAAGATATCCAGATACTCCTGCCTTCTGCCTTTGTTCCATTCCCAAAAAGCTTCGGGGAAAGGCACTAACGTATAGCTATTCCATTTCCCATCAACCTTGGCACGAATGGCTGTGGCATTTGCAGCGGGTGTTACCACACTACTTTGCTCACAATATGAACCTTTCCAAAAGTCACTGGGATCAATGCTTTTGCCTGCATACATCAATCCCGATATTCCAAAACACAATACTAGAAGTAATGCTAATACTCTGATCATTTCACACCTCACTCGCCGGCTTTGTCCGGCAATTGTTCATCGAAGCCTGATTAGTTTACCTGTGCTAATCGCATTATTGGTTTGCAAGCGGTATAGATACAGCCCCTGGCCTGTTGCTTGACCTTTATCATCTGTTCCGTCCCATTCTATTCTCTGCGTTCCCATGGGTAGTACGGCATTGCACAGGCTTTTAACCTTTTGTCCTTTGCTGTTATAGATTATCAGCTCCACTGCCTCGGCTTTGTTAAGGCTGAAGCTGATGGCTGTATGCTGCCGGAATGGATTGGGATAGCTGCTTGGTCTAAGGGGGGCTATAGCAGTTTGCAGGTTATCTTCATTAGCAACGGGAGCTTCATGAAAATCTATTATCCCAAGCGCATCTGAACTGGAGGCTAACCACTTGTTACCAGATGAGTCTATTGCAATTATGTCGCATAACCTTCCTCGTGGTATCACATCAATATACACATTCCACATCGAGCCATTTAGGCATGCTAGGATAGATGCGCTTTTCTCGAACTGGGGATGGGTATACGATGCCGACACCCAAACCCTGTTATCTGAATCTATCGCAATGGCACGCACATCATTAGCCGGTAAGTCGGAATTTGCAGTGGTATATGAAGTCCACGTATTACCAACAACACGCATCAAACCATTAGGTGTGCCTATCCATAACGCATTCTGCATGCTCATGGCAAGGCAGTTCACCTGGTTGTTAGGCAATGCAGAATTCCCGGAGGTATAATTAGTCCAATTCTGCCCATTATAGCGGCAAAGCCCCAAAGCTGTGCCATCATAGCCAAACACGCTTACCCACACATCACCGTTAGAGCTTATTGCCACGTCCTTAATTCTTCTTCCCGGCATGGAGGTATTATCATCGTTAAATATCTGAATAACCTGGCCATCATAACGCAGCAATCCGCCATACACGCCTAAGTTTGGCTCATCATCAACTGCCACCCAAACTACATTCTGTGCATCGATGCATATCTGACCCAGGTCTGTAAGGTAGTTCATATGCGTAGTCCAGGTATCTCCATCCCAACTGATTAGTTTATTATCCACGCTAAGCCACATCTTTCCCCAATTATCGAAGGCAACGCTATTCACCTGCCCATACACCACCCCCATATCATAGAGGTTCATATTCTGCCAATTTGCCCCATCTATGCTGATAAGCTCACCTAAAATGGGCATGCCAATCCACTTGGTGCTATTTCCATCTACGGCAAGACAATTAACATGATTTGCGGTTAGAGAAGAATTTGAAGGATTCATCATGCTCCAGTTGCTACCAACAAGCTTCAGTAAGCCACTGGTATATCCACTCCCTTCGCCCAGCCACAGAGTATTGGCTCCGTCTATGCCAATCCAGCTAAAAGCACTATTTTGGCTATAGCTATCCGGAGCCTGAAGCAGAGTCCAGTTTCCGCTTTCGTATTTCAAAAGTCCCTGTGCAGTTCCAGCCCATACAGTACCACCACTGGAACTGGTTATGGACAGAATGTGCTTATTCAACATGGGAGTATTTTGATCATCATAGCTTTGCCAGTTTGTGCCGTTAAAACTGCTAATTCCTCCCGCGGCGGGTGTGTTATACTGACCAACCCTGGCTGGATGTGCCAGCCAAAGCTGCCCGTCACTGTCTAATGCCAAACTGCTGATGTAGTTACTGCGTATTCCGCTATTGCTGGTGTTAAACCTGTTCCAGTTCTCTCCATCAAAGCTTATCAGCCCATTGCCGCCCGAGTCTATTGGTCTGCTGTTGCAGGCAATCCATTTTACGTTGTTACTATCGATCACGATTCCGCTTATGTAGTTATTTTGCAGATTCATTAGCGGGGATGTATGCAGGGTTCCCCAACCGCCATCATATTCCAACAAACCATCTTTGGTGCCCAGCCAAAGCACACCTGTGGCATCGACGCAAATACTGCGGATGTTCTGGTTTACTAATCCTGTCCAACTAAGGTCATGTTCTTGCCAGTCCTCACCGCTAAAGTTCATTAATCCCGCTGGGGTGCCTAACCATCTATTGCCATCAGTATCTATACTAATGCAGTTAACCTGATTATCGGGCAGGGGGGAGTTGTGAGTATTGAAAAACTCCATGGCATTAGTGATCTTGTTCAGTTTCACCAATCCACCCTCGGTGCCAATCCACAGCCAATCACCTTCATTTGCGGTACATAGCACACTTCTTCCGCTGCTATAGATGTTTGAATGCGGGCTTTGAGCAACTAATGGCGATATGTGAAACACAAAGAACAAAGCAATGATAATGGTGATAATGAATTTCATCTGTACTCCCAATCCGGTTTTGCACTGGCATGCTATGGTTATGCAAGAACTAAGGCAAAGCTCTGTAAACGCGCAAAATCAGTCAAGCAATATCTTTTTTCCCAGAGCAAAATGGTGCCCAAGAAAGCAGTTGACTATTTTACCGCAGGTAAAACACTTGGCTTAGTGACTTGATGGTGCTTATCAAGGTAATAGGGAATTCCGTTAAATTCGGAAGCGGTCTCCGCCACTGTAAGCAGCAAAAAGGCTAAAGCCGTCACTGTAGTATATGGGAAGACGGTTTTATAGCTTCGTAATAAAAGCAGCCGCTGCGAGCCAGGAAACCTGCCACAAGTTTGGACAAAACCTACGGAGAAATGGGAAAAATCCAAAGACGTTCATCTCAAGTCACAATAAACAACAGAGGTGAACACATGAACACAACTTTATTCTTAGCGCGGGCAATGGCTATAGTTATCCTTTTACAGATAGTTAGCCTGTCCATCCTTCACGGCGTGAATGGAAAGATTATTACCCCCGGCGGTGAGCCAATCGCCGGAGCCACCATCAGCGATGGAATAACAGCAGTATCCAGCGCAGGCGATGGGACTTTTAGCTTCAAAACAGAAGCAGATAGCATATTTGTTAGCAGGATAGGCTATCACAGACGGGCTCTAAACAGGCGTAAATTACCAAATCCCATCGTGCTTGTATCCAGCGACATTGTGCTGCCCACGGTGCGGGTTAAGGCTTTGGAATATAAGCCCATCACTCCCTCAATAATCGCACTGGTTATCCATCCCGACACCAATGCCCGGGTGGAGAGTGCCACCGATTTGCTGCTGGAAAATCCCTCTTTTTCTACCACCGATATCAAGCTTAGCGGAGAACGGCAGACCTTGTCGCTACTCGGAAGCTTTAATCGCCACAGTCTGGTGATGCTGGATGGCGTGGTGCTAAACCCTGCGGGCGAGGCATTTGACTTTAGCAAAATCCCTGTGGGGCAAATTGATTACATCGAGATTGTTAAGGGTAATTCCTCGGTTTATGGGGGCTCGGCTGCCATTGGCGGCATTATTCACATTCACAGCAAAAGCGCAGCAGCAAGGATGATGCCCGAGGCGAAGGTAAGTGCTCAGGCGGGATCATTTGGGCTGTATCGCCAAGTGTATGCCGCGGCTATTTCACAGCGCTTTATGGCCCTTAATGCCGAGTATTCGCATCAGACTGCTGCTAATAACTTCCCTTATAATACTCCGGCTTTCTGGAACGATGAGCCGGAGCTGCCGCGCCTGCACAACCGCAAGACTGCTGATAGTTTTTACCTGAAAAGCTCCGTGTTCAATCAGGCTTCTCAGCTCGATTACAGCTTGAATGCCGGTTCATTTATCCGGCAGCTTCCGGGGCCGATAAACTTTCTTAGCCTGTTTGATGCTTCCCGCCTTACGGGTGCCTACACCCAGCATAGCCTGAGGGGATACACTGTTTACAACAGTCTCGCCGGAGAGCTGCTGCTCTGGCACAATAAAGATAGCAGCACCTACAGCAATCTTATGTCCACAAACCCATTTGGGGCAAATAATTATAAGCAGAATCAGTATAATAGCGGCATTAAAGCGGGTAGTAGCTATAGCACCCAAAGCAGTAAACTGGGCATTAACGCAGAGTATAGCACGACTGAGTATAGCTTTAACAACTACCTTAGCGGCACATTAAGCACGGGAGAACGGGAAAACAGTGCCCTCTCGGCAGTAGCACAGAAGAGCTTTTATCCCGCCTATATGGAGCTGAAGCTTTTAGCTGCGGGCAGGGGCGACTACTCCGAGCAGGAGCTTCATCCCACCTGGCGCATCGAAAACGAGATTATTCTGCCTTTTAAGCATGATCTGCGTTTGGGGGGCTATGTTGGCACCGCCTTTTCACAACCCTCGCTGTTTGACATGTACTGGATTGGCGATAGCGAAACCCAGGGAAACCCAAATCTGAAAAGCGAAAGCTCTACTGGCTTTAGCCTATACTCGGTGCTGGGCATAGGCAGGATCAAGCTGAAGCTGGCTTATTACAACAACCATGTGGACAACTTAATTCAATGGCGGCAATACTACATGAACGGAGTTAGCTGGAAGCCTTTTAACGTAGGCACTGCCGATATCCGTAACTATGAAGCGGAAACGGAACTGAAGTTTGGTAAATACCTGGGCTTTGTGGGCAGTGTAACCCTTACCGATGCCGTGGATAAGTCCATAAACCCCGATGGCAGCCCCAGCCCCACTTATGCAAAAAAGCTGGTTTACACTCCCGATGCCAAGGCAAATGCCAAGCTGAGTATCGGGGGTAGCAAACTGGGGGCAAACCTGTCTTATAGCTACACCGGCAGGCAGTATAGCACGGTTGATAACCTTATAGAGCCGCTTTCGGCATTTGACCTGTTTGATGCGGCTGCATATTGTGTGTTGCCACTGCCATATCTGGATATAAGGCTGGACTTGAAGGCGAATAACCTGCTGGATAAACGCTATTACGTTTATGCTTACACGCCGCAGCCCGGATTTAACTGGCAGGCAGGCATCAGTATCTCCACTCGTGATTTCGCTGCGAGAGACGCAAAGCCTGATTTGGGGCTATAACAGAGCATACCTGTACAGAGATTTACATACTAATCTTTCCTACACGTAAATGCTTGAAAAATGGTGCATCGTTTTGATAGAG
>CALLHY010000025.1 GCA_938009275.1 uncultured bacterium | reverse complement strand
GAGATCTTTGGCAATTGAAGATAAGGCTGGATTAAAAATGGGGGAATGCCAATTAATTTATTGCTTGACAGGTTTAGTAACACTAATTATGTTGTAAACGTGATGTTAGGAGCTGCAATTTTAAGAGCCTCTAAACATCCGGCAAGGAGATAGCTAATGATTGGAGAGAGATTAAAAGCCCTTCGCAACGCTATGCGCTTAAAGCAGATTGAATTGGCAAAGGATTTGAACTTGAATCCTTCTGCTGTGTCTCAAATGGAGAGTGGCAGAACCAAGCCATCACTGGAAACAATGGTGGAGATTGCCCAGAAGTATAATGCAGATTTGCATTGGCTTATTACCGGGCAGGGGCAAATGTTTGCCCAGAATGCGGGTAACAACCAGCAAAAGAATGGGTGGGAAAAGCTGCAAAAGATGATGAATGCCAGTTTGGAAGAGATTGTTCAGGCTCGTCAGGACATGTTAGATTCAGAATCTGTGGATTTCAGCGTATGTGGCGAGATTGCTGCGGGTGAACCCCTCGAAAGTTTTGGAGATACGGTTGATGTAGTAACGGTAAGGCGCAGAATGATTCACGGCGTTGAAGCCGATTACATTGCCCTGAGGGTTAATGGGCGCAGTATGGAACCGGACATTCGGCACAACGACGTGGTGCTGATAAAGCAAGACCAGAACTGGCGCAATCTGGAAGGTAAAATCTGTGCGGTTCGAATAGACGGAGCCATCACACTAAAAAAGCTGATGCTGGATGATGCCCGGCGCATGATAGTATTAGTCCCACTAAATGAGGAGTATAAGCCAATAATAGTAAATCCGGAAAACCACCGGGATGTGGCATTAATCGGCTCTTTATTTTATCTTTTCCGGGTATTGGCAAAAACAGCTTAGGAGGGCTAAATGAGCTTAGTTTATTTACTTTTGGGGTTTAATGCTATTGTGGGTTTGATAGCAATAAGTATCGCGCTAAAGATACTCAAACAGCCGCAAGGCTCGGCAGAGGATAGCATTAAGGAGCTAAAGGGAGCTTTTGAAACCTTCGACCGCTATAGCCGTGAGGAGATGAGCCGTTTGCGCACCGAATTGCTGAATATCAGCGCAGATAACCGCAAGGAACTTAGCGAGGCGATGAACAGCCTTAAACAGCAACTGATAATGGATGCCGGGCAAAACCGTGAAGAGCAAAAGAACGCCATGAATAACCTGTCGGAAAGCATTAGCCGCAGATTATCAGACTTGGTTAGCACCCAGCAAAATCATGCCGATAGCCTGCGCAAAAGCCTGGAAACCCAGATGGAGCAGATAAGGCAAAACAACGAACAAAAGCTGGAGCAGATGCGTCTTACTGTAGATGAGAAACTGCATGAAACCCTGGAAAAACGCCTGGGCGAAAGCTTTAAGATAGTTAGCGAAAGGCTGGAACTGGTGCATAGAAGTATGGGCGAGATGCAAAATCTTGCCAATGGCGTGGGTGACCTTAAAAAAGCGCTTACCAATGTAAAATCCCGTGGCGTGTTAGGAGAAATTCAGCTTGAAAACCTGCTGGAAGACATGCTTAGCCCCGATCAATATGAAAAGAACTTTAAACCGAACAAACGCCGGGATGAGATTGTAGAATTCGCCATCCGCCTGCCGGGTAAAGATGATGATGATGAGAGTGTGTACCTTCCCATAGATGCCAAATTCCCCATTGAGGACTATTACCGGCTGATGGAAGCTTATGACAATGGTGATATTGCCAGTGTGGAAACTGCGCGCAAGAACATGGTGATGCGGATAAAGTCCTGCGCCAGAGACATTAGGGACAAATACATCAATCCTCCCAGCACCACCGACTTTGGGGTGCTGTTCTTGCCCTTTGAAGGCTTGTATGCCGAGGTGCTAAGGAATCTTGGTCTATTCGAAACGGTGATGCGGGAATACCACGTTATCCTGTGTGGGCCAACCAATGCCGCTGCCCTGATAAACAGCTTGCAGGTGGGCTTTCAAACCCTTGCCATACAAAAGAAATCGGCAGAGGTGTGGAAGATACTCAGTGCAGTTAAAACAGAATTTAGTAAGTTTGGCACGGTGCTCGATCTAACCCAGAAGAAGCTTCAGGAAGCCTCAAACACCATCGAAAAAGCCAGCCATCGTAGCAGGCAGATTGAAAAAAGGCTTAGCAAAATGCAAGACCTGCCGGTTGCCGAGAGTGTGCAGATATTGGAACTGGAAGCAGTTAACGGTTTAGAAGAGCTTGATGCTTAATTCCTTTAGCAAAGCAGGATTACGGCTATTCGGAGATATTTTGGTTGACAAAAACAGCCCCTGCCAAGTTTATCATCTAATTGCTAATAACTTATATGAACAATAGCTTCCATGCCTTACCAAAACCAGATTCAGTTTTGTAACGGGTTGGCTGTTGTTTCGATAAATCAAGGAGAGACCAATGGCAGTCCCAAAAAGAAAGACTTCGAAGACTCGTAGAGATAAACGCAGATCACATGATGCGCTTACTCCTCCAAGCTTTTCGACATGCACCAAATGCGGTGAAGCATCCCGCTCACACCACATTTGTGAGAACTGTGGCACCTATAACGGTAAGCAGATAATCGACGCCAAGGAGTAATGTGCGCATAGCCCTCGATGCTTTCGGGAGTGATAATGCACCATTCCCCGAAATTGAAGGCGCTGTTCTTGCAATCAAGGAAGATTTGTGTGACGAAGTGATCCTGGTTGGGGACGAAGAAACAATCACCAAGGAATTGGGAAAGTATTTCTTCGATCCGGCCAGGATTACTGTTGTTCACGCCTCTGAACGGATCGAGATGGGCGATAGTGCCTCCACTTCGGTCCGCACCAAGAAAGATTCTTCCCTTGTGCGGGCAATAGACCTCTATAATCAGAAAAAAGCGGATGTGGTGGTAAGTGCGGGCAATACCGGTGCCGTGATGGCAGCCTCGCTGCTTGGCTACGGTCGCATAAAGAATGTGCTTCGTCCCGCTATAGCTGTGGTTTTCCCCACTCAGGAAGGGCATGAGATATTGCTGGATATGGGCGCTAATGTAGATTGCACGGCAGAAAACCTGCTGCAGTTTGCTCAATTGGGAAGCATGTATTTCCAGTTCTTCTTTAAGTGTGACAAGCCACGTGTATCGTTGCTGAACATCGGTGAGGAAAGCGCAAAAGGCAATGCCATTACCAAGCAAGCGTATCAACTGCTAAATGCCAGTACAGACATAAATTTCATCGGCAACATAGAAGGCAAGGACATAATTCGTGGCGTTACAGATGTAATAGTCTGTGATGGCTTTGTGGGCAATGTTGTGCTAAAAACAGTTGAAGGTGTGGGCTTCTCCATTTTTGAGATACTAAAAGAGCAAATTAATAAAGACTGGGTTGCCAAAGTTGGCGCAATGCTGTCTTATCCTGTATATTCTTATATGAAGAAGAAGCTGGATCATACAGAGTATGGTGGAGCATTACTGGTGGGACTGAACGGTATCTCCGTTGTGTGCCACGGCCGCAGTAACGCCAAGGCTATGAAAAACGCCATCCGCTTTGCCGATAGAATAGCCAAATCCGGTTTTGTAGCCCATGCAAAAGAATACTATGAGAGGATTCCCAATGCTTAGTTTTCACGCCAAGTTTTCCTCATTTGGTAGCAGTGTCCCCAAGAAGATATTGAACAACTTTGATCTGGAAAAGATCGTAGATACCACCGACGAATGGATACGCACCCGCACAGGCATGTTTGAACGGCATATTGCCTCTGAAACTGAAGCAGCTAGCGACTTTGCCCACCAGGCTGCGGTGAATGCCATCGAAAGCTCAAATGTGAAGTATAAAGACATCGAACTGATAATCGTAGCCACGATATCCGGTGACCATCCCTTCCCTTCCACTGCCTGCATTGTGCAGAAGAAGCTTGGGCTGAAAAACATTCCCGCCTTTGACGTTTCTGCCGGTTGCACAGGCTTTGTTTATGCCCTGGACGTTGCCAGGCAGTATGTGGAAAATGGCATTGCCAAACACGTACTTGTTATCGGTGTAGACATATTAACCAAGATTACCAACTGGAAAGACCGCAATACATGTGTGCTGTTCGGAGACGGTTCTGGTGCTGCAATAGTAAGCCGCGCCGAAGCCAGCGACATATCGCGCATAATAGACACAAAGATAGATGCCGACGGAAGTCAGGGCGACCTGTTAATCCAGCAAGCCGGTGGTTCCCGCATGCCAGCTTCACATGCCAGTGTAGATGGCAATCTGCATACTGTATATATGGAAGGTAACCGTATCTTTAAGAACGCCATAAAGTCTATGTATGCTTCATCTGAGGAGCTTTTACGCAGAAACAACCTTAGCGTATCTGACATAGACTGGGTGATACCGCATCAAGCTAATATGCGTATCATTGAAGGCTTGGCAGACAAGATGCGGGTTCCCATGAGCAAAGTTATAGTAAACATAGAGAAGTATGGCAACACCTCTTCGGCAACCATCCCAATTGCAACCGACGAGGCTATCCGCAACAAGAAAATCAGGCGCGGAGACATAATACTGCTAACATCCTTTGGAGCAGGCTTAACTTGGGGCAGTATTTTGGCCAGATATTAGCACATACGAGGTTTAACTATGAAAACAGCATTTGTATTTCCCGGACAAGGAGCCCAATACATTGGTATGGCAATGGACTTTATCCAAAGCGATCCAAACAACTTGCAAGTGCTCGACAGCTTTGATTTGGCACATAAGACGAATTTGAAGCAAGTTATGATGGAAGGCCCGGAAGAAAGCCTGAAGCAAACCAGCTACACTCAGCCTGCCATTTTGCTGCACAGCATTGCTGCTCTAAATAGATTTCGCGCTAACAGCAAAATAGAGGCAGACTTTGTTGCAGGACACTCGCTGGGAGAATTCAGCGCGCTTGTGGCATCCGGTATGCTAAGCTTAGCCGATGCCATGCACCTGGTGCATAAGCGTGGAGAATATATGATTAAAGCCAATGCGGGAGTTCCTTTTGCCATGGCTGCCATCATTGGCTTAGAGGCTGATGTAGTGGTTGACATATGCAGCGAGGCAGCAGAAAAAGGCTTGGTGCAAGCAGTTAATTTTAACACTCCCATTCAAACAGTTATATCGGGCACAGCAGAAGGAGTAGCAGCGGCAGGAGAGATAGCCAAAGCCAAAGGAGCCAAACGTGTGTTACCTCTGGTAGTAGGCGGACCCTTCCATACACCACTTATCGCGCAGGCAAGTTTGTGGCTTTATGATGAAATGAAAACGCTTCCCTTTGCTAACGGCATTGTCCCTGTGGTTTCCAATCTGGACGCCCTGCCATGCACCGATGGTCATTTACAACGTGAGAAGCTTGCCAAGCAGATTGTTTCCCCGGTTCGCTGGGTTCAGTGTGTGGAATATATGGTTAATAGTGGAGTGCAGAGATTCATAGAATTTGGACCCCAGAAAGTGCTAAGCGGAATGATAAAGAACATCGCCAAAGACGTGGAGGTTTTTTCCATTGACAGATTTGATGATGTTGATGCTGTTGTGTCGGTTACAGGATGATGCATACAGATAATGAATTTGATTCACGAGGAACGAATGAGTGACTTATCCAATAAAGTTGTAGTGATAACCGGCGCAGCCCGTGGAATTGGTTTTGCTATAGCAGAATCCTTCTGCAAAGCCCAGGCCACAGTGATAATAATCGACCTGATGCCAGAAGCAGTTGAAAAGGCTGTGAATGCTTTAAAAGGAAATGGAACAAAGGCATTTGGCTATACAGGTAACGTTACGGACGCAGCGGGAATAGAAGAGATATTTAGTGACATTGTTGGCAAACATGGCTCTATTGACTGTCTTATCAACAACGCTGGTATCACCCGTGACAACCTCCTTATCCGCATGAAAGAAGAAGACTGGCAATTGGTGATGGACATCAACCTGAAAGGTAGCTTTATCTGCACTCAGAAAGTTTTTAAACACATGATGAAAGCCCGCAAGGGTAGCATTGTAAACATGGCAAGCGTTATTGGCTTGATGGGTAATGCTGGTCAGGCAAACTATGCAGCATCCAAAGGTGGACTGATAGCCTTTACCAAATCCTGTGCCAAGGAATTCGCCGCCCGTGGAGTTCGCGTTAATGCTATTGCGCCAGGCTTTATTGAAACCGAAATGACCGCTACTCTGAGCGATGAAGTGCGCGCAGAATATGCCAGGATTATCCCGCTACAAAAGATGGGAACCCCAAGTGATGTAGCAAATCTGTGCTTGTTCCTTGCTGGTGATTCCAGTGCATATATAACCGGCCAAACCATCGCCATAGATGGTGGCTTAACTATGCAATAAATAAGTTTGAAAGGGAATAAACCCAATCAAGATAGAAGACACTCTTCAATAACATAGGAGGAATAATGGATATTGAAGCAAAAGTAAAACAGATAGTGATGGACAAACTGGGCGTAGAAGAAGCTCAGGTGGTACCTGCCGCTAACTTTATCGAAGACCTTCGTGCCGATTCCTTGGACACTGTCGAGCTGGTAATGGCTTTTGAAGATGAATTCGGATTAACAATTCCGGATGAAGATCAAGAAAGACTTCGCACCGTTGGACAGGCTATCGATTACCTGAAGGAAAAGCTGGGCTAAGCCCAAAAGCGTGGATCAATCCTGATAGCTTTCAGGTATCAGGATTGATTCCACTTTTTGCTTTTGTGTTTATCTGAAAGATACTGCTATAACTCCAGTATTTTCAGATCAACATGACAAGTTAACACTAATTTGATTTATTACAGAGGTTTATATGTCTAAAAGAAGAGTTGTTATCACCGGTATTGGTGCCATTACTCCCGTGGGTCACAATGTGTCCCAAACGTGGCAAAGCCTTATTAACGGAGTTTCAGGAGTAGGATATATCACCCGCTTTGATGCCACTGGCTTACCCACCCAAATTGCAGCCGAGATTAAGAACTACAATCCAGAAGATCATTTCGACCATAAAGAAGTGAAGAAGCTGGATTTATACACTCAATTTGCCATGATAGCCGCTCGCGAAGCTATTGCTGATGCAGGGCTAACTTCTGGCTCTTTCGATCCCGATAGAACCGGTTGCATTACCGGTGCTGGTATTGGTGGAATCCTTACTTTTGAAGAAGAATGCATCAAGTGCCACACCGCAGGCCCACGCCGCATAAGCCCCTTCTTCATCCCCAAAATGATTGGCAATATAGCCGCGGCTCACATTAGCATTGAGCATAACTTAAAGGGTATAAACTTCAACGTTATGAGTGCTTGCGCCAGTGCGAATCATGCCCTGGGAACCGCAATGCGTGCCATTCAGTACGGCGACGCAGACATAGTAGTTAGCGGTGGCACGGAAGCCGCAGTAACTCCCCTTGCTGTTGGGGGCTTTTCCTCTATGCGCGCCCTGTCCACCCGCAATGATGCCCCAGAGAAAGCATCCAGACCTTTCGATGTGGAGCGTGACGGCTTTGTGATGAGCGAAGGTGCAGCAATTCTTGTATTAGAAGAGCTGGAGCACGCCAAAGCTCGCGGTGCAAAGATTTATGCAGAACTTGCCGGATATGGTGCAACTGGAGACGCATTCCATATTACCGCCCCTACTGAAGATGGCGAAGGCAGCACCAGAGCAATTAATCTGGCTCTGAAAGATGCTGGAATGATGTCCACTGATATTGACTATATAAACGCTCACGGAACTTCCACTCCTCTGAATGATAAGGGTGAAACCTGCTCCATCAAAACCGCTTTTGGCGATTATGCATATAACGTAAAAGTAAACTCCACCAAGTCCATGGTTGGACACATGCTGGGAGCTGCTGCGGGAATTGAAGCTATTGTCTGCGTAAAAACCATAGAATCCGGAATTATTCACCCTACTATAAATCTTGATAATCCAGACCCAAATTGTGATCTGGACTACACTCCGCACAACGCAATAAAGCATGAAGTGAATGCTGCCCTATCCAATTCATTAGGTTTTGGAGGACACAATTCCGCGGTAATAATCAAGCGTTATATCTAAAGCCAGTAGTAGCAGTCGCTAATGGAGAAACGGATGAAAGCAATCATCTCCAAGATTGTTGAGTGCTTTAACAGCAAAAAAATAACGGAGCAATATCCCAAGTGGGAGAAAAGCCTGCTGCAGCTTCAAAAACGCATAGATTATAACTTCAATGATCCAACCCTGCTGCATGCTGCTTTAACTCACAAGTCATATTTGCGCCGCAGATATGACGACCATAAAGCTCCCTCCCCATTCGAAAGAATGGAATTTCTGGGCGATTCCATCTTGGGATTCATTGTGAGCAAAGAGCTATTTACCCGTCATCCTGAAGAGCAGGAAGGAAAGCTTTCTAAGCTAAAATCCAAGATTGTATCGGAAACATATCTCACCTTAAAGGCTAATGCCATAGACTTGGGAAAGTTCGTGCTTTTAAGCCCAGAGGAACAGCAATCCGGTGGAGCTACGAAAGCATCAATACTTTCGGACACCATGGAAGCCATGATATGTGCCATTTATCTGGATAGCGGGATTGCCGCAGCCGGTAGATTTATAAAACAGCATATCATGGTAGACTATGAGGCGACTGTTACGCGCGATGAATTAGTGAATTATAAAAGCATCCTCCAGGAGTATATGCAGGGCAAAAATCAGGAACCACCCAAGTATGTTACCATTGCCGAGGAAGGTCCTGAACATAATAAAACCTTCGTGGTAGAAGTACGTCTGGGTAGCAAGTTGCTTGGTACTGGCAAGGGAAGTACAAAAAAGAACGCTCATCAAGAAGCGGCAAGGCTCGCTTGCCAGAAGCTTGGTGTGTAAGACACTGTACAGGCTACAAGACTGCTGCATCTGGGTAGTATTCATGCCAATTGATTGGCAATACATCCATCAGGACTAATAACCCAGAGCTTACATGCTGGAGTAAGAATGTCTCAACGAACTCTGATCTATCCTGTATTTCTACCTATGCGAGGATGTAAGCATAGATGTATCTATTGCGATCAAACTAAGATTAGCGGTGGATCAGACTTCGATTTGGCAATCGAACTGGCCAATGTTGCGAGGTTTGTAAATAATCATAAAGGCGAGGCTAAAGAGATAGCTTTTTATGGGAGTAGTTTTACTGCCATGCCCGTAGATTACATAAACTCACTGTTGCAAGAATTCAACAGAGTAATTGATAAGCATACCACCTACCGAATATCAACACATCCACTAAGTATAAATAGCCACGTTCTAATCAATTGCAAACAACAAAACATTGGGTGTATAGAACTGGGAATACAGGATTTCTGTGATGAAGTATTAGCCGCTGCACAGCGTGGATACCCCGGAAAAATAGCTCTGGAGGCAGCGTTGGCAGTTCGCGAGCAGGGCTTTAAGCTGGGAGTTCAGTTAATGCCTGGTATGCCGGGTAGCAACAGCGCCAGTATAATCCACAACCAAAATATCCTGCGGCAGTTAAAGCCGGATTATCTGCGTTTGTATCCCTTGGTAGTAATCCATGGTACTCCTCTAGCTGACTTGTATAAGATGAAAGAATATTGCCCCCTTACGCTTAACGAGGCTATTGACATATGTGCAGATTATGTAGAAATAGCTGTTGCAGAAGGAATAACAGTTATCAAGCTTGGTTTACCATCAAACCTGAGCCTCAAAGATGTAGTTGCAGGCCCATTTCATCCATCATTTGGCGAGTTTGTTAAAGCTGAATTGCTGGTTAGAGGTATTCTCCAGAAACTTCGTGAAGACAAAGAAATAATCCTCGACAAAAAAAGCAGGCTGTTGTTAATGGGACACAAAGGTAAGTATCGGACAACCCTCATAGAAAGGCTCGAAAATTGCTCTTTGGATGTACAGGCTATAAGCCATATACTATAATTAACTGCCGCTATATGGCGCAAGACGATCAATTCCGAAATAGATATGCTAATACAGCATAGAAGGAAGTGCTTATGAAGTATTATGGTATTCTTTTAATTGCCATCTTGGTTCTGCTGGGTGGGTGTGAGGTTAAAAAACCAACCAAACCTAAATGGGACGTCGATCTGGCGGTACCACTTATTAATGAAACTTATCTGGTTTCCGACCTTGTAGATGACGTAAACATCATAACCGATACGAACGATGTTTTAACTTTGACCAGTACTGGAGACGTAGCAACCCCTACCTTTGGCAACGTAAGCTTCACTCCCCCGCCAACAGCTGGCATAGATAACGCAGATATCCCATCCGGAGTCCCAATCCAACAATCGATACCTTTCCTGGATCCCACCGGCGAAGTATTGTTCGCCTATGCAAGCATCGCAGAGGGCGTAATTCAAACAAAGTTTACCAATATGCACCCCAGCGCAGATATCGAGATCGAATTTGGCAACATCTTCACTGCTACTAATGAAAAACTTCGCATTATTGCCGCTCCTTCAACTGATTGGGTAAATCATAGTCTGGTGGGATGCCATTTTGGTTTAATAGACTCGGATGAAGTTATCGAAGAGATGCAAATCAAGATAACTTCCACCTCGAATCAACCGATTGGTACCGAGATAGCCACAATGGGACTAAAAATGAATCTACCAATGGCTTTTGACGAGATTATAGGAAAACTCTATAACTTTACCATGGGCTTGCAGGAGTCTTTGGCAAGTATAGAAATTGAGTACCCTCAGGGACTAAATCAAGCCATAACATTGCAAGATGCCACTATTACCATGATCCTGCAAAACGATCTGGAATTTGACGCTGAATTTAACGGACAGTTCTACGCTTACAATGAAGACGGTGATGAGGTTACAGTACCCATATTGAACGATAACGGGCAGAACTTCCATGTTACACCTGGAGCGAATACACTGGAAGTGCATAACAGCATTGCCTCTCTTTTAGACATAATGCCTACTCACATAGAGATTGTTAATGGCTTGTTCACCATCCAATCGGGAGAAGTGCTTGGTAGTGTTCGGGCATCAGACAAAATCGAGCTGGACTATGTTGTTAAAGCACCTTTCACGTTTACTCTTCACCCACAAGACATTGTAGTAAAAGAGGAAATAGATATTCCCATATCTGGAGAGAATGCGAAGCGAATTGAGAAAAATGCGCTGAGTGCAAAATTGGAACTGAACATCTTGAATAAAGTTCCTGTTGGAGCAACGGCAACTGCCTATTTCAGCGATACTCCAAACATTGATGTGGCAGACAACAACACCTACAAATACACGAAGGTTACCACGATATATGCCAGCAACAGCCCCGAGGGAGGTTCTGATCAGATGGTGGAACTGACTTTGACCAGGGATGAACTGATGCTTTTCAGCAATCCTCATGTGTATCTTAAGTGGAAGTTTTCATTTATGGAAAGCGGAACACCAGTTACGATTTATGCCACATCGGCAGATTACCTGAGAATAAAAAGCATGTTATATGCCAAGATATCTGTGGAGTATTAAAATGAAGAAGCACATTTTAACGCTGTTCATCGCCGTTGTTATAGCTTGCCCGTTGCTTGCTATTAAAACCGGTAAGTCGATATTCTATGCAGATAGCTATATGTTGCGTGCTCGCGGCGTAGAAGCGGCATATTGGAACCCTGCAAACCTGATTAAAAGTAAATATTACGACCTCTGGCTTCCCGGGGTAAACATGGGGATTTATGCCAAAAATAACGCCCTCGATTTAGACACCTACAACTTCATAATGGGGAAGGAGTATTTGTCCGACTCTGATAAACAACTACTATTGGACAAGATGGACGGAAGTTTGAGAGGCTCGTTGAACGGAAACATTAGCGTTCTTGGTTATGCCTTCTCAAATATGTCTATTTCCAGTTCTATTAGCATGATGGGAAAGATGTCTATATCTGAGCAGTATCTGGATCTTCTTTTGCACGGCAACACAGAGGGCGAATACCTTTTCGACAAAACCCACAATGATCTGGCAGCCCTAAGCTTTGCCGATATTACCTTTGGGATGGGAGACATTAAGATTCCTTATCTGCCAGAAGTGATTCCACCAGTGCGCTTTGGCTTCTCTGCCAGTCTGCTTGCCGGCTTGGGAAGTGTGCATATGGAGCAGTATGACGGCCGTATCAGTTCATCTGTAGATACTGGCATGTCATTGTATCAGGATGTAAATCTACGCACAGCCACTGGCGGGGCAGGATTTAAGGGAATGATAGGCATGGCGAGCAACCCCATACCAGGCTTGGAAGTTGGCTTAACCATCGACAATATCTTTGGAACCATTGCCTGGAATATGTTTACCGAAGACCAGAAGTATCACTTTGAGGCAAACAACGTTTATGTGTCTAACTTAAACGATGATTTCTATACTCAGACCAAAGTTAGAGAAGAGACCGATTCTTTCAGTATAGAGCTTCCCCCGGAAATCAGAATGGGTGCTCTTTGGACTGCCAAAAAGGTTAGCCTGTCTGCTGATTACACACAGGCATTCAAGACCTCTATGGTGACCAGCAGCGTAGGAAAGCTATCCATGGGTGCACGCTTCTTGCCGGTATATTTCTTACCCCTTCACTTTGGTATCAGCTTGGGAAACAGCCAAAATCCATGGTTGGCAAGCTATGGCATAAGCTTAAAGAGTGAAACGGGAGAGATCGGTGTAGCCTTCCAAAGCTACGACTCCCTAATTCCCGGCCCAACCTCCAAAGGTGTATCAATCGGGAGCTTTATAAGAATCTGGTATTGATGCTTAAGTATACTATAATCGCGCTTTTTGCGCTGCTAATATCGGCCTATTACAACTATAGCAGCCATCCGGAGATTCCTGTCTCCCGAAGATGCTTGCTGTTTGTGCTACGCAGTATTTCTCTGGGAATTTTGCTATTGTTAATCATTAGCCCCATCCTGTATTACGTAAAGAACAAAGACCTCTCCCAGCAAATTGTAATACTGAAAGACACTTCTGCCAGCATGGATTTGAAGCACGGTAACCTTAGTAAGCTTGCCAGGCTTAATAAAGCTATCTCCAGCATGAAAAACACATTCAACCAGGCTGGATATGAGATATCTGAATATGGCTTCGCCAATGGTCTCAGAGGTTCAAATGACAGCAGCCTCTTAACCGAAAGCATAGTGCAACTATCTAACGAAAAGACGATTAACAATCTTGCTGGCATTGTAATAGCTTCAGATGCCTGGTTTAAAGATGAATCTTTTGCTTCCATTGGACAGCTTGGAGTGCCTTTCTATGTGCTTGCAGATAGCAGTAGCAGTCCCCTTGCAGATATAGAAGTTGTGAAGGTGCTATCAAACAGGTACGCTTATAGAAATGAACCAAATACCATTCGTGCCGAGGTGCTTGCCCAGAATTATAATGGAGAAGCCGAGGCAAGATTGATGATTGCCGGTAACCTGGTATCCAGAAAGAGACTGAAGCTGGCTTCAGGTGTGCCTCAAAGTGTAGATTTCGTCCATCGTTTTAATCAAACGGGATTCTTCAAGTGGGATGTACAACTGCAGCAGTTATCAAACGAAAGCCGGATAAGTAACAACAGCTTCCCTGGTGCGATAGAGGTTCTTGCAGACAAAGAACGTATCATGATTATTTCCGATAAACCTGCCTGGGATAACAAGTTCATTCTGGATGCCATTGCTACAAATCCTCGCTGGGAAGTGGAAAGCTATCAGAGCCGCGATGGAAGTCTGTATTCAGGAGAACAGGCTGTTGGCACACCTAAAAGCGATAACCTCTCGGCTATTGTAATAATTAACAATGGTGCCCTAAGGCTAAGTGGAACCGCACTCCAATTTGTTAGCTCGAATCACGCCAAAGGTGTGGGACTAATGTATCAGGGATTGCCGGTAACCGAGCTTGGCAACGTGTTACCACTGGTGAAGTCTAACATCATCAGCCCATATCAGGGCTTCATCAATCCTTCTGCCTCAGCAGTTAACTACCCGATGCTAAGCCCAATAAGCGATGGATTTCGTGATATCCCTCCCATAGACTACTTCTATGTAAACGCCGCAGCAGGATCAGAGGTATTGGCGACTATAAACAATCCCCAAAATTCACCAGCAATAGCCGTTAAAAATATAACCGGTACTCGCAGCATAGCTATTGCATCGCTAAATATTTGGCGTTGGCAACTGCAAAGCAAGGATGAAGGCTACAACAAACTAATCTCAAACTGTATCACCTGGCTCGGCAACAAAAGCACTGGTGGCTTTGATGCAATTTACAATAGTAGCTACATGCTGGGTGAAGAGATTAGGATAAAACTTAGGCTGGAAGATGAGATACGGCAAAGAAAACTGGATGCCAGCCCCAAAATACGCATTTCTAACAGCAAAAACAAAGAAGTCTTGCACGATTATCTCCCCTTTGATAATGGCGAATATAACTACAAAGCTGAACTAAGTGAACCAGACACTTACACTTTTAGTATTACAGACGCAGCAAGTGGAAAAAGCACTTCCGGTAAGTTTGTACTTAGCGAATCTTCACTTGAAAAACGTGACTTTGGATATAATCTTCCGCTTTTGCATTGGCTTGCTACTCACACCAAGGGCAAGCTTGTTTGGGAAAACGAGGTACTGGATTTTACAGCAGTTCCGGCAGTAAAAGAAACCCAGATATTACGACGTGAGATAGCTCTATATAAAAAGTGGTATATACTTAGCCTGTTCATTCTGGCTTTTTGCGTAGAGCTATATTTACGCAGAAGATGGGGATTGTTGTAATATCAGATAGTCTTGCCGTCAAATAGAAACGGGTGGGAGAACTTGTAACTTAGTTAGCATTGATATCTACACACAATGCCCGATACCAATAAACATCCGTAAGCATCCCACCCATTGGGAGACCTAAGACCCAGAGCTTCATAACCTACAGCCCAGCCTACAGCCCCAGCTTACAAACCTAGCCAACAGATCCCACCGCCTTGAGCTTGAGGAGTTGCTAATATATAGAGCACATAGCGTGCCAAACTGAACAAGATCGTAATGCATTATAACTCTGTATGTTATGCTGGAGGACAATATGCCGTCGTGGTAGTTTTTACCACAGACAAGGTAGGAATTTGGTGCAGTAACAACGATTAATGTATGAGCTTGTATGGCCAGTTATGAAGCAAAAATAATTCTACCTGCGCGATGACCTGTACCCTACCACAGTTACTTGATACACATACCGGGATGCCGCTTTACTTTTGTGGCAATACTATTCCCAGCGATGCTATTTTCTTGAATAGATTAGATTTATCCATCTGCAAACTTAGTGCACTTAAACGGATATTATAATCATTTTCTTTCAGAGTATTCTCTATATAAGCCTTTTCAAAACTGCTAAGTACCGAGCGCAACGAACCAGATTTATGCCCTCTAAAGTCATCAATTATTGCTGTGGTAAAATCTACCACAGTCAGATGGTCGTTTTTGGCAAAAATTACCCCACGTTCAACCATGTTTTTTAGTTCCCGCACGTTTCCTTCCCATTTTTGCTCGCATAGCCAGGCTTTTGCTTGAGATGAAATCCTTTTGGGAGGGACATTATTGCGAGAGCAGAATTCGGTCATGAAATGATCTGCCAGTATTGGAATGTCTTCCACTCTTTCCCTCAAGGGGGGAACCTGAATGTGAATAGTATTTAGCCGGTAATAAAGGTCTTTACGGAAGTTGCTTTCCTCTGCCAACTCCAATAAGTCCTGATTTGACGCACTTATCACGCGAGTATTTACCCTGATCACCTTCCCACCAAGCTTCTGAACTTCACCCTCGGATACAACGCGCAGAAGCTTAGCCTGCATTCCCAAGGGAAGCTGGCTAATCTCGTCCATAAAGAAGCTGTTGTTGTCGGCAAACTCAAAGTAACCTTGTCTGGATTTATCCGCCCCCGTAAAGGCTCCCCGTTCATAGCCAAAAAGCTCTGCTTCAAAGAGGTCTTTGGGCACTGAAGCGCAGTTTATGCTTAGCATGTTTTTGTGCCCATGTTTACTTAGCCGATGAATGGCATGAGCCGCCAGTTCTTTGCCAACGCCTGTCTCACCCGTTATCAGCACAGGACAGTCATAACCTGCCGCTCTTATTATGTCGTCAAACAGGGTCATCATAACTGGTGAAGTTCCACACATTCCGATTGCTGTGATTTGCAAGTCTTGCATATGTTTATTTAATGTTATGGACTCACTGATCAACTTTAGTTTATGCAGCATGTGGTTAGTGTCTATTGGTTTCTCGATGAAGTCGGTAGCCCCGTTTTTGATAGCCGCAACTGCGTCGGGAATGTGACCACTGCCAGAGATCATTATTACAGGTAAATTGGGATAGCTTTCGTGAATGAGGTCAAGCATGCCAAAGCCGTCCTGCAAAGCAGGGAAACACATATCTTGCAGGGCTACGTCATATTTGTTGTCACCTAATCTGGATGTGCATTCTCTAACGCTTGATGCTGGCGTAACATCATATCCGGCGTTAGTTAGCAAGCTGGTGGTCAACCGCAGAAACACCAGATCATCATCAGCCAGTAGAACCCTGATCTTTTCCATTTCACTCACCTTTTAGCCAGAAGGAAACGGTTGTCCCCATCCCTTCCTCGCTCTGAATATCCATTATTCCGCTCATGGAGTCTATGATCTTTTTTGTTTCAGGAATGCCAATACCTGTGCCGGACTGGTTGGTGGTAAAGAAAGGTTTCCATATCTCTTCCATGTATTTTTTGGGGATACCACAGCCGTTATCTTCAATCTCTACCAATACCGATAGCTCACCTTTGGGAGAACTATCCTTTGGGAATGCCTTTACCGTAATGTGCAGAACTCCGCCTTCGGGCATAGCTTCCAGGGCATTGGTAATGGCATTAGTAACTGCTTCTTCGAAACGAATGGGCTCGATGTAGGCCTCTACAGACCTTAAGTACCAATTCTTAACCAATTTTACGTTCGATGGGAGCTTAACCCTTGCCAAACTATGCTCCACAGAGGGTATCACGTCCTGTAACTGAAGTGAATAATTCTTTAGTTCTGTAAATCTCTGGAAGGCATGAGTAAACACCCGAACCTTGTCTATTTCTTCGCCAATCACCTCATACAGCTCATGCCTGCCCTCGTCCTGATCCTTCTTAAGTGCCTCAAGGGCAAGTAGTATGTTCGTGATATGACGGCGAACGTGGTGAGATAGGCGTCTGGCTATATCTGCCCAGGCCAGCTTGTCCCTTTCCCGCTCTTTTTCTGCCGGATCAGCACAAAGCGTTACTATGTACACCGACCGAATATTGGTAGTTTGAGACATATTTACTACATAGGTTTTGTCTGGGTTATCAATGCTCAAATTCGCGCTGAAACTTCCCGAAACCTTATGCCCGATGATAAATCTGCGTAGTTCATCGTGAATACCTGGAAAACAAAGCTTCAAGTCCCTGCATCTTGGATCGGCACTATGCTCCGCCAGATTATACACTGCGTAATTACAAAATGCTATCTTCCTTGCATCAGTTAGCACAATTAAGCCATCTGTCATAAGGTTTGCACATACCCGCATCACGTTCAGCCTGCGAGAATAGCGATAAATCATCAGTACTACCATCAGCATTAAGAAGATACTGAGATACAAAGCAATGGTTTTGTATAGCTGGAACAAATACACATGCAGAGGCAGGTGTTTATATGCGTAGTAGCGTATCTCCCTGGGAGACCCAATGGCAATTAACAAATCTTGCTCAAATCCAACTCTTACCGCTTCAAAGGTTATGCTATTGTCATTAGGAAATGGGTTCTTCAGGCGGGCACGCCGTTGGTAGCTACTATCCAGAATCTCGAAGTAATCGTCGTCAGTCTGTAGCAGTACTTCTTTCTTTCCGTCTGTGTCGATATCTTTTATGTCCCATATCGCCGTAATAAAGCCCTTATACTTGTGCTCCACTATCTGAAGATCGGTATCCAACACAATCAAGCCCTTGCTTTTGTCCACCAGATGCAAGCGGCGATTGGGCTTAGTTTCCATCTTCTTCATAAAATCCTGATATTGATAACGCTCTAAGGTGGAAGCCATGTTCAGATTAAGCTTGTTTACCAGCTTACTACCATTCCACACATACATCTTCACCAGATTTCGGTAGGTTTCGCTACCCCACGAAGTATTAAGAGCAAATATCTCCATAATACCATCTTCATCGGTATCTGCGTGATCTACAGTAACCTGGCCAAAACCCTCAAAGGTGTTTTCAGAATATAGCAGTTCACCTTTTACCGATAACACAACAATCCAGCCACTGGCATCATTCAAGCCGTGTATTTCCTTGCTGGTGTTTTTAAAGGCATAATTCGAGCTTATCAATTCTTTATTGCCATCGCCATCAAAATCATCAAAATGAATGGCTGTTAAATTGCTGGGAGAATCGAACTTCCACTTTATCTTCCCGCTGGCAAAATCATACACAACAATCCCGCGAGGATTGGCTGTAAAACCATCATTGGCAAGACAGACCAGTTCAATTTTACCGTCTTTGTCGATATCTTCCATAAACTGTGGCGTGATCTGACCGAAATACTCAATCTTAGGATTGCTAATTGCTTCGTCGTTTCGAAGTATGGGTTCAAACTTCTTGCTTTCACGTTTTAGGGGAATTTGCCAATCATATTTCGCCGCATCCAAATAAACGGTTTTCTGGTCATTGTAGCTATAGAATAGCCAACGGCTGTTGTCGGTGGGATTTACTACGCATTCTACAGACCGAAAAGGGGAAGTGGAATTAATCTGCGATACAACCTTGCCTTTTTGATCCTCCACATAGATAGAATGAATGCCTGGTAATGAGGTATCCCTACCGATAAAATAATCCACTTCATCACCCTTTAGATCAGCAAACATCCATCCGCTGAGGGCAGTATCGTGCCTGTTAATATCCACAGGCTGCAGTTCATGCGTATCAATACCGGGCATCACCCTACATGAAGCCAACAGCACGAGCAATACATATAGCAGAGCATAGCTTTTTCTCATACATACTCCGATAGTTTTATAGTATTGCACGATCTACCCAATATGATATTAGTGTCAAGCAGAATGTTAGAATCTATCACATCGTTCACGGTATTATAACAGGTAAAAATCAGTTGGTTCGGCTGAATACTGTATGCTAGAGTTCTTGTGTGCTGTATCTGAGCCTGTAATCGATCAGGTGTTCATCAGTTCACTCTTTGTTCTACTCCCAAATGCCAGATGGACTCCAGTGCATGAGACACTATTATAAACTCTGGCATTCCCCTATATAGCATTAGCTTAGATGCTTATCCCATACCTTCTTTCCTGCTGCTTCCTTGCTGCTATCCTGTATTCGACACAGGATAGCAGCAAGGAAGCAGCAGGGAAGCACTTGTAAAACACTATAATACATAGAGATGGAAGAATCACTATACACGCACCCCCCTCTAAACGCATAGCGCAAAATCTGTTAGCACTTTACTGATGGCTGTTTGTGGTAAAGAAGTATAAGGAAACTAGTACCTATGCTCTCGTCTGGAGTCCATATCACCTCAAAGATAGACGAATGAATGGACCAATCAAGGAGACACATACTCCAGACTGCGCTACAGCACCTCAGCATAACCAGCACTACCATGCTTTACCATTCACTCATCCGATACTTGAAGCCGGCAGCAAGAAAAGTCGAGAGGAATTGTTTACAAATCTTTCTCTTGACATATGACCTACAGCCCAGATATCTTGCTTTAGGATTCAGATGGCACGCTTTGCAGGCAGTTTAAAAGACGTCCAGCATAGGAGTAGATATGAACACAAAATTAATAGTTTTCGTATTCATGCTTGTTTTCTCTATATTGCAGGCTTCCACTTATATCAACAGCAGCACAGTATCCGGTGAGTGGACGCTTAGCGGTTCACCTTACTATGTAATGAATGACATCAGCATCCCTGAAGGGCAAACCCTGTCGATAATGCCGGGGGTACGCGTATTTACCGAGGGATTATACGCCATTAATGTAAATGGAACCCTTCGAGCCATTGGCACTGCGGCAGACAGCATCTATTTTTCCGCCGCCGATACTACTGCCGGTTGGCACGGTTTGCATTTTAATCAGGTGGCAAACGAGCCTGATTCCTCTTATGTAAAGTATTGCCACATCTCTTATGGTAAAACCAATAGCAGTGGCAATCTTGGTTATGGCTACAGAGAAGGCGGTGGTATATATATGAAATTCCGAAACAAAGTAGTAATATCTCATAGTACCATTACCAAGTGTTCAGCAAGCTTGCAAGGAGGAGGTATTTATTCTTCTCGCGGTAGCTTGATTTTATATAACTCGGTAGTAACGAATAATGTATCGTATGGAGGAGGCGGCATATATACCAATCTGGCATCTCAAGTGGTGGTGAAACATTCTGTTATTTTGAATAACTTAGCACTATCGACAACTGGAGGTGGTTTGTATTTAGACTGTGCCATATCCTCAGAGAGTAAAATAAATAATTGCCTTATTTCTAATAACACTGCTTCAATTAATGGTGGCGGGATTAGCTTGGGTGCAGGAAGACACTTCATAACAAACTGTACAATATCTTATAATAATAGCACTCGAGTAGGTTCTCATGGAGCTCTGTCTAGTTCAACGCTGCCAATTAATAAGCAAATTGTAAATTGCATATTGTTCAACAATTCAACTGGCAGTTCGGGAACTCAGGGGATAACATATTATACAGACTTTAAGTATTGTAGTATTGCTAATGGTACTATTGGAGGCACAGATAACACTCAGAGCAATATCATTAGCGAAGACCCGCTGTTCATATCACCACCTGCGGGTATGGGGGCGAACTACAACGGCCTATCCGCAAACTTTGGGCTTTCATACAACAGCCCCTGCATTGATGCCGGTGACCCCATGCTGCTTGATGCCGATGGAACCCGCTCCGATATTGGCTATCGCCCTTATTTACACAAAGCATGGTTCCAGGCAACTCCGCTGTTCCTAACTGTAGGTGATGTAGTAACCCTGCAAAACTTATCGCAAGGATACGATATCCCCGAAGCTCTAACAGAGTGGGATTTAGATGCGGATGGGGCGATTGAGAGCAATAGCTATAACTGGTCTTATCAGTTTAACAGCCCGGGGGTGTATCCCATTAAGCTTATCCAATCTGCAGGTGCGCTAAGGGATAGCTGTTATCAAACTGTTGTAGTGCAGCAGAACCAATTGCCTGCCCCTGATAATGTAATGGTAAATGTGATTGATTCTGAGGTAGTACTATCATGGAATCCCTTAACTGAGACGGTAGATAATAATCCTGTAGATGTTAATTATTATGTGGTTTACAGTTGTGACAGACCGGATGGCTACTTCCGCTATCTGGGTACTTCAGAGTATAACAGCTCTCAATTTGTTCATGAAGGTGCATCATCACTTAGTAAATGCTTCTACATTGTTATTGGTTTTGACGGAAGTGAACGGGACTTGCAGGAGTTTATATCGAAGCAACCTGTTATGCAAGCGACACAAAGGTTTGTGCATTAGAACCTGCATAAGACTTTGTAACAACCTTGAATGCACCCCTGCCAGCATGCACAACGTTGTAGAGTTGCACTTTTTGCTTGACAGAAAAACGCCCCCTAATTTTCGTGACAAAACTTAACCGAAAATAAGGTCCAGTAACTCAGTGGTAGAGTATCTGCCTTTTAAGCAGAGAGTCGGCAGTTCGAGCCTGCCCTGGATCACCAGTTTGCGACCCCTTCGTCTATCGGTCAGGACTCAAGATTTTCATTCTTGCAAGAGGGGTTCGATTCCCCTAGGGGTCGCCAGTTTTTTGGTTTTGCCATTTTATGAAAACCGCTTGTTATTCGTCCCGTTCGTCTAGTGGCCTAGGACTCGTGATTCTCAGTCACGCAACAGGGGTTCGATTCCCCTACGGGATGCCAATTTATATGCTTCTTGGTTCATTTTTTGCACTAACTAATACCATGAACATCAAAGGAATAATACATAATGTCTTATGACTTTCTTCCCAGCCGTAAGCTAAGGATAAGCTATCAGATTACCCCGGACGGTGAAGAGCGCATTCTCTCGCTTCCCCGCCATAGCATTGCTGTGCTTATCGCATTGTTGGTGCTTATCCTGGGAGTTAGCGCCTATAGCCTGGTTTTGGCAAGTCGGCTGTCTGGAAACAGCTCCAGGATTAAACAACTGGAACAAGAAAATGCGGGGCTGCGGAACAAGGTAGATTTTTACTCCGCCACAGTTGATTCCATATACCAGATGTTAGACCTTATCCAGAGTAAAACCGCACAAGAAAGCAAAGACTATCCTTCTTTGGGCTTGGGCGAGCCGCAGCCAGTAGTTCTATATGATGCCAGGCTAAGGCATAAGATGGAAGATATGGAACAAAAGCTGGCTATCATTCTGCAGCAGATATCCCCCGATATCACTAACAGCGCACATAAGCTAATCCCAATTGCCGATATTCCCGCTGACTATATCCCCTCTATTTATCCAACCTTTGGCAGGATATCCGACGGATGGGGCTTACGGGTTCATCCAATAACTAACCAGATTGAGTTTCATTACGGAATAGACATTGCCAATCAGATGGGCACCCCCATCTATGCCACAGCCAAGGGCAGAGTAATCAAGATTGATTATGACAGCGGATATGGCAAACGCATTTTGTTAGACCATGAAGGTGGATTTGTAACGGTTTACGCGCATCTGTATAGCTATCTGGTGCGGGTAGGTGATGAAGTTGGCAAGGGGCAGATAATTGGGCTTATGGGTAACACGGGTTTATCTACCGGACCGCACCTGCACTATGAGGTTCGGCGAGCAGAAGAGAAGCTTAATCCAACTGCTTATCTGAACCGCATAGATGAACCTGCCTATGCCATGCGCTAATCAGCAACGCAGGGCCTATCTTTTTACCAATCATTCTCCCCGCGAGATTGTATCCGGGTACAACTATATCGGCAGTGAAGACTATGTAGTTGCAGTAGATATGGGGCTGGAGCGCATTCATCAGCTGGGGCTTAGACCAAATCTGATTGTTGGTGATCTTGATTCCGTTAGCAACGAGTTATTAGCAATGTATCCTTCCTCAATCATTCAGAGGCATCCGGCAGAGAAGAATGCCACCGACACGGAACTGGCAATCTCGGCATGCATTAATATGAACTGCTTTGCTGAGATTATTATATGTAACACACTGGATGGCAGATTCGACCATGCTTTGGCAATTATACAGAATCTTTTGGAGCATGTGGCATCCTCCAGCCGCATACGGGTGGAAACCGAGAGCCAGGTGCTGTTCTTTATCTCAAGTAACGAGGTATTGGCAGGCAGAGTGGGGCAAACTATCTCTTTGGTTCCCTTCACCCCGGAGGTGGTTTTCAGCAGTTCTGAGGGCTTGCAATATCCGCTAAACAATTTAACAATTAAACAGCATCAATCCCGCGGCATTAGCAATGTAATACGTTCAAATCCAGCAATGATAATTAAACAACGCGGTGAAGCGCTGGCAATTATTACAATTTCTAATTGACAAAAACTCATAACCCTTGTAAACAGGCGTGAATTAGATAATGGGAGAGTAACAGCGTGAGTATCGATGTCGAAAAAACCAAGTCTCTTAGCTTTGAAGTTGCATTGAAAGAGCTGGAAAGCATTGTGGAACGCCTTTCCGCCGGAGATGCACAGTTAGACGAACTGCTAAAGCTATATGAAGAAGGCGTAGCCTATCTAAATCACTGCCAAAGCCGTTTGGGCGAAGCAGAAGCCAAGATCAAAATGCTTAGCGCGGGAATTGCCTCTCCTACTCCCACGGAGGATAACAATGGATAGAAAGATAGTGCTAAAAAAAGACATGAAAGAGAAGCAGGAATTGGTAAACATAATTCTGGATCGCTTCCTTCCCCGTAAGGATGAATACCCCAAAGAGATTCATAAGGCTATCCGTTACAGCGTGTTTGCCGGAGGCAAGAGGCTGCGCCCCTACCTTACCATGCTGGCTTTTCAAATGTATAACGAGGATGTGGAACTGGTAACCCCTGTTGCTGCCGCCATTGAGATGATTCACACCTTTTCGCTAATCCACGATGATCTTCCCGATATAGACGACGATGAATACCGCAGAGGCAAGAAATCTTGCCATGCTGTGTTTGGCGAAGGCGTTGCCCTATTAGCCGGTGATGCGCTATTAATAAGCGCATTTGAGCTGGTTACCATGGCGGAAATTGATGCTGCATTACGGGTGCAGTTTGTTAGAGAGCTTGCCCGTGAAGTTGGGGTAAAAGGGCTGATCACCGGACAGATGGTGGATATAGAATCCGAAGGCAAGAAGGTGGATAAGAAAACTTTAAACTACATCCACGAGAATAAAACTGCCCGATTAATAAACTTAAGCTTGCGCTTCGGGGCCATTGCAGGTGGCGCACCGGCTGATGAATTAGCATTGATAGAAGAATATGGTAACCTTATTGGTTTGGTGTTCCAGATTGTGGATGACCTTTTGGACATAGAAGGCTCTCAGGAAGAGCTCGGTAAGAGCATTGGCAAAGATGCCAACGTGGAGAAAGCTACCTTTCCTGCTGTTTATGGAATAGAAGAATCCCGATTAAAAGCCGCTGAACTTACCGAAAAAGCACGCCAAGTTATTAGCCCCTTAGGCAAGAAAGCATTAAAACTAGATATCCTGGCTGAGTATCTGCTCACACGTAAGTCATGAAGATCGGCATATTACGATTAACCAATACGGCCAAGCTGCCCCTGCGGATGACAGAACACGCCTCAGGATTTGACATCTTTGCCGATATACCGGAAACAATTATTGTGGAACCTGGTAAATATCTGGCAATCCCCACGGGCTTTGCGCTGGAAATCCCCCCGGGTTTTGAGGCACAAATTCGCCCGCGTAGCGGTCTTGCCCTGAAGCAGGGCATAGGCATTCTTAACAGCCCCGGCACCATTGATGCGGACTATAGAGGTGAGATTAAAGCAATCATCATAAATCTGAATAAAGAGCAGGTTTCTATCGAGCCTGGTACTCGCATCGCTCAGATGGTTTTTTGCCCTGTAATAATACCAGACTTGCAGGAAATGGATAGCCTCAACAGCAGTAGTAGACAGGACGGTGGCTTCGGTCACACTGGACATTAGGAGTAGAAATGCCGCAAGAGCTTATAAAAAAGATACAGCAACTCAAAACCGAAACGTCAGCTTTGATTTTAGCGCATAACTATCAGGCTGTTGAAATTCAAGAACTCGCAGACTTTAGAGGTGATTCGTTGCAGCTTGCCATTAAAGCCGCTGAAGTTGATGCCTCTACCATTGTCTTCTGCGGTGTAAGATTCATGGCAGAAACAGCCGCCATTCTTAATCCCGAAGCAGATGTGCTGTTGCCTGCTCTTGATGCTGGATGCCCAATGGCAGACATGATAAGCGCTGAGCAACTGCGCAGCTTCAAGGCCAAACATCCCGGTTCACCAGTAGTGTGCTATGTTAATTCCAGCGTGGAAGTGAAGGCAGAAAGTGATATCTGCTGCACCTCATCCAATGCTGTGAAGGTGCTTCAATCTTTACCTGCCGACAAGCCAATCCTCTTTGTTCCCGATAGAAACCTGGGAACCTGGGCAGGAGCACAGGCAGATAGAGAAGTAATAGTCTGGGACGGATATTGCCCGGTTCACCAATGGGGCTTCAACATTATCAATGTGCGCAGCGCACGGTCAAAATACCCCAATTATACTCTATTGGCGCATCCCGAGTGCGATTCGGATATCATTCACAACGCTGATTTGGTGATGAGCACTGGTGGTATGATGAAGTGGATAGAAACTAACGACAATGCCATTATCGCCACTGAGAATGGGCTTACCAAGTACATGAAGTCGTTGTATCCAGACAAAAACATTGTTAGCCTATCCGTTCAGGCAAACTGCAAAAATATGAAGAAGACCAATCTGGAAAACCTTTATCTGGCTTTGTTGAACCATCAACACGTGATAAAGGTCAGTTCCGAGATAGCCGCAAAGGCAAAGCTTTGCATCACAAGGATGCTGGAGCTGTAGCTTGGCATTGGCAGAAAGAGCCCTAAAATCTGTAAGCCTACCCGGCAGAGAGGGCGTAATACTCCAGGACAGCCGTTTGCAAGGCGTTACTTCAGCTACTGCAATGCTTTTGGAGTATATTGATGGAAACTTCCGGCATAGAAACCTAAACGTTATGGAAGCAGGAAGCGGAAGCGGCATCCTTAGCATTATGCTGAAGCTTGGCCACCCCTCCTGGCAGCTGATTGGCATAGAGATTCAAGCAAAGTTGCATGAACTTGCCGAGCACAATGCTGCCTCTTTTAATGCTGAAGTACGCTTTATGTGTGCGAATTTGTGCAACTATGATGCTGGTGAGGTGTTTGATCTTGTTGTATCCAATCCTCCCTGGCAGAAAGCCGGAAATGGCTTGCTTAGCCCTAATATGGAGCGAGCAATTTGCCGCTCTGAAGTTATGTGCAACATGCATCAGGTTCTGGCTTTTTGCCAGCGGAATCTTAAAATCGGCAAAGATGCCGTTTTGCTATATCCCTCCAACCGTGCTACTGAGCTACATTCTGAGGCCGCAAAGCTGAACATGGTAGCGGTTCACCAGCTTAGCATCGACAAATCCACATCAATCTTCCATATTCATAAAGGATAGAATTATGAACACCCGTTTTTACCTCTTGATACTAATGCTGCTAGCGCTGTTCTCTGCCTGGTTATACCTTGGTTACGAGCATGCTATCAGCCGACAGGCACTTGTTGATGAAATATCCAGGCTGCCAGTATACGCATACGTAGCCGACACGACCAAAGTAGCTTTGATAAAGGCAGATTTAAATGCAATCCCGGGCATCAAAAGCGTTGCGCACGAAACTGCTCAACAAGCTGCCACAGAGCTGCTTAATGCCTACGATTTACCATTAAATGAGGATATGATTACCGACTATAGTTTCCCAGATATCGTCACCATATACTTCGATGCCTCGAAACAGGGTATGGACAGCAAGCCAATGGTGATTGATGTATTGCGCTCGCATATCCCCGAAGAAGATATTGATAGCCAGGCCAGTGCTTACGCAGTAAAAAGTGCAGATTTGAAATTAGTAAACCGCAGGTCAATTGCATTCCACGTCTATGCTGCGGTTTTAATGCTTTTGATCTTCGTCTTTAGCCGTCTTAGCTTTGAACTGCATATCCTGTTACTGAACAAAGGCAAAAAGCATAGCATTGTAGATCAAATACGACACCATAAACAAGGAGTTCAGCATACCTGGGCAATGTTGCTTATTCCCTTACCGCTATGCGTAATAGGATATTTTGCCTTGGTGTTTATGAAACCAATGCCACAGGTAATGCCATACTGGGTGTTTCCAGTGCAGTTTGCCGCGGCTTTTATCGGCACGCTAATCACCCATTTCTCTCTACATACTTTTGAGCAGGAAGTAGCATTTGCAGAAGCACCAATCACGGTGCTCAGTCCAAAAGAGACAGCAGTGAACGAAGAAGGATCAGATGAAGAAACACATCCCTAATGCTTTAACCATCCTGCGTTTTCTGTTGGTACCTGTATTCCTGTTCTTCCTCTTTGTTTCCGAGCACCCCAACAAGAACTGGATTTCTCTGATAATATTTGTGCTTGCATCCTTTACGGATTATTTGGACGGTATGCTTGCCCGTAAATATAAGGTTATTAGCGATTTCGGTAAGATTATGGACCCATTGGCAGACAAGCTCCTGGTGCTTTCGGCATTGCTTGGATTATGCTGGCTACCCCCTTTCTACCTTAGCAAAGTTATCTTTTTCATTATCTTAGCCCGTGAAGTGTTAGTAACCGTCTTAAGGGAAGTTTACCAGCGTGAGGGTATAGTAATGGCTGCGGATAAATTGGGCAAAGTTAAAACCGTTATGCAAATGCTTGGAATAATAGCAGCCTTCATACTGTGGGCTACTATAAACACTATAACGCCATTGATGGATATACTGGTAAGCATCTGGTTTTGGATAGTAGCGTTAATAACCACCATCAGTGGTGTAAATTATGTGCTAAAAGGCACAAAAAAAGGAGTATGATATGCGAAAGCTAATAGTCCTTGCCACAATATTGCTGTCGCTTAGTGCATGCTTCAACACGGGCACCAAAAGCGATCGTTATTCGATGTTCGACAAGATCATAGACCATTCCAAACCTTTGGCGATGGGCGACGATAGAGACGTGTATGTGTTTTGCGATCCCGCTAACTGGCAAGCACTGGAGCCCTTCATTCGTAGCGGGATAGAGCGAGAAGTACCAATTGTTTATCCAGAAAAGTACTTCAATCTTGTTCTTGCCAATGTGAAGGATGCAGCAACGTTAACCAGGTACAAAAATATAGTTTACATTGGCGATATACAAAGCAATTCCCCCGTTTCCAGTCATATGAAGAGCATCCTGGCTCCAGATTTTATAACCAGGGTAAACAATAGTGGTGGTGACCTTTTCGTAGCCAGGAACCACAGTTCCAGAGACCAGGTGGTACTTTTCCTGCTTGCCAAAGATTCCCTGTCTCTTAGCAAGATAGGAGCAGTTCAAGCCGACCCAATCTTCAATATACTTTTGCAACGGTTTGCAGAACGCCAAGGATATTATGCCTATCAGGGAAAGGTTTTGCCAGCATCATTCTTCGACCCGTACCCATTCACCATTCAAATACCAGACACATACCGCATATACTCAAACGACACCAAAGGGAATTTTCTTAGCTTCATTTACCGAGCCCGAATGCAAAACCGGGAAATACCCGATAAATACGTGTCTATCTACCACGAAGCCATGCCCGAAAACAAGGTTGATCTTACATGGCTGCTAAACAAGCGTGCTGAGATTGGGCAGAAGTATTTCGAGGGAGACGAGTTTGATGCCAATCTCATCCGTAAAGAGCCTTTCCGCTTTGGGGAATACGATGGCTTTCGCCTTTTAGGATCGTGGAAAAACATGAAGCATGCCATTGGCGGAGGATTCCAGAGCTTTGCCTTCTGGGATGCAAAAACCAAAACTGCCTACATAGTAGATAATAGTGTTTACTTTCCTGCAGGCGACAAACTGCCTATCTTGTTAGAGCTGTACACAATCGCCAATTCAATGAAGATAAAGTAATGTGCAAATACCTCTTACTATCAGCAGTTTGTTTGCTGCTCCTGGCTTCCTGTGCAGCACCAAAGGGAAGCATAGAGCCTGTGCCAGAGGACATGTCGCAGCCCAATCTGGCTTCCATCTACTACTATTTTGCCGGCTCATTAGTACATTACGATGGTGATTTTGTTTCCGCCGACCAACTCTATGGCTTAGCCTCAGCACAAGACCCGAAAAGCTTCCAGATCAAGAAACAGATTCTAATAAACAGTGCTTATGCCTATGTGAATAACCAGATGCCCAAAGAAACAGTAATAGAACTGTTTTCCAATGCCCGACGTGACTATAGCTTAGACAGTGATATGCTTAATGCCGCATATATAGTTTATAACCAGGCTGGAGACCGTGAGTCGATTACCTGGGTTATAAATGAAACCATTGCCCGTTATCCATCAACAAGAGCTTATCTGCAAAGGTTCTATCTGGACTACGAAAAAGACCCCAATGCAGATACAAAGTATCTGGAGAAAGCTACGAAAATGGCAGGCGACAAGCCTGATGACCTCATTCTTGTTGCGCGAATGTACTCGCTGGTAAACCCCAAACAAGCTATTCCTATTCTGTTAAAATCCCAAAGTATTGAGCCCAAAAGAGAAGCGGCATTGCTACTAAACGAACTTTACTTACAGCATTCCGGCCCAAAGGAATCCACTGCCTATTATCGCAGTTACACCTATCCTGAAGATAGGGAACTGATGCTTCATTTCTTTCAAACTGCCAATAAACACCGTGCCTATCCTGTAATTTTGGAGCTGTTACCCGATGCTGTTTCCACTGGGGATTCCTCATTATTGGGCGAACTGGCATTTGCAGCCTATTTAAAGGAGGATGTTGCTGCTCTTAACAGCCTTCACAAAGCTCTTGTAAGCAAGGTCTCGGAACCCGAACAAGATGCCAAAGTTGCCATCTTCCTCTTTGCCCAGTCTCTGTTTTCACAGGATATGGCAGCCCCACAAGTCTTCGGTGATATGTTCTTTGGCATTCAGGATGTGGACGACATGATGCTCTATCGTACCTTGCGGTACACACTGCTATTGCAGAGCGGGAGCGTTGAAACCTCCCCGGGCTTTTACGACGAATTGACCAAGGCCTGCCAGAAACTATTGCCAGATACACCTCTTTCCCGGTATATTATAGCCGCAAACACCGCGGTTAGTGCCACTGATTCTGTGTTAACAAACTCCAGAGATCAGCTATGCGAAAGCTTTGTGCAAGCCAATCGCGGTTATGAAAACGATTGGACAACTGTGCTAACCTCCTATCATCTTAATGGCAAGCATAAGGAGAAACTAACCCTGCTTAGAGCTGCCATAGAGCGTTTCCCAAATAAAGCTCTGTTCTTAAACGATCTCGGCTACAGCCTGTTGGACTATCCAGAGCATAGAGAGGAAGCGGGTGCGCTGATTTCCCAAGCTGTTGCCCTCGAGCCGGATAATGCCTACTATCAAGATAGCATGGCATGGTTTTATATGTTACAAAACCAAGCCGACAAAGCTTACGAATACATCCACCTTCCCATCCAGATGAAGGATATACCGGGCGAAATCGCCTATCACATCGGCGTTATACTTATCGCCAATGATGACCGTAAATCGGCTGTGCAGTACTTCAAAATGGTATTGGACGATCCTGACTATCCCCAATACCATGACAAGGCAAAGGAAGCCTTAAACGCCATAGGCGGTGATAACTAATATTTAAGTGCCTTAACGCTTGTTCCTTAGTTCTTCCAGCTTAGCGCGCGATTTAGATTCTTCTGTCCAGATAAAGCTACCGGTTTCGCAGGGAAAGCTATCACACTCTGCGCAGGTTACATAGCCTTTATCCCTGGCACAGGCACGAATCTTACAAACTTCACAAAAGCCAATATGCCTCGCATTTGATATGCACCCGTCACAATCCAGGTCGGCCAGGGCTATCTCTTTGTTAAAGTTTTTCAGATAGTCTGCTGCCAGCTTCTTTTTAAGCTCTGTGTCGTTGCTCTGAGTGGCGATATAGGCATCACACACTTCGCAATCTATCCCGCAGGGAGCAATCATTGGATTCATAACACCTCAATAAGACTTGTTAAAGTCTCTGTTTTCTTCTTGCATTTTCTTGGTATGAAGTTTGGCTGCTTTGTCGATTAGCTCTATGAACTCGGCGCGGTAACCATCACTGTCTTTACCAATGCTTTTGGTTGCCAGGTCTTTTACCGTTTCCCAAGTGAGAGCTTCTTTGAACTCACTATCTTGCAGCATAAGTCCAAAGCCAACCACAGCACTGGAAAACAAATAGGTTTCTGAGCTGGCATCCAAGGCATTGAATTTATTCATGATAGGCACTTCAAATCCGGTGCTGACATCTGAATCTGGCAGTTTGTAACGCAGCTTAACGGTCATCATTTCCGGTGAGTTTTTTGCTTCTTCGCTAATGGCAAGATTTTGATACTTCAGCGGATCCAATTCCGGCACGCTTTCTTTAGAATTAGTGGGAATAATCTCATATATTGCCGTAACCGTATGTCCTGCACCCAGTTCTCCGGCATCCTTGCTGTCATCTTTGAAGTCCTCGTCACGCAGCAATCTGTTTTCATAGCCAACCAGGCGATATGCCTTCACATGAGCGGGATTGAATTCCACTTGTAGCTTTACGTCTTTGGCTATGGTGTAAAGTGTAGATACCATTTCGTTCACCAACACCTTCTTAGCCTCGTTGATAGTGTCGATATAGGCATAATTACCGTTGCCTTTATTGGCAATCAGCTCCAGTTTATTATCTTTGTAGTTACCCATGCCAAAGCCCAACACAGTTAGATAAATGCCTTTATTGCGATTGGATTCCACCAGCTCAGTTAAGTGAGCATCCGAGGACGCACCAACATTAAAATCTCCATCTGTGCAGAGGATGATACGGTTATTACCCCCGGGAATAATGCTTTCCTGGGCAATCTTGTAGGCAAGCTGAATGCCCGCTCCACCGGCGGTTGAACCTCCTGCCCTCAAATTAGTCAGCGCGTTCCTTATTTGTAGCTTGCTGTTACCATTGGTAGAGGGTAACACCTCTCCTGCTGCACCGGCATACACTACAATGGCTACCTTGTCGTTACCACGCAGGTTCTCGATCAGCAGGCTTAAGGCTTCTTGAACTAATTGCAGCTTATTCGGAGCATCCATCGAGCCGGATACATCTATTAAAAACACCAGATTACTCGGTGGTGCGGCACTAAGATTAAGCTTCTTGCCCTGAATACCAATATGAACGTAGCTGCGTTTTTGATTCCAGGGCACCACACCCGCTTCGGAATAAACAGAAAAGGGATGTTCGGAGTCCGGCTGTGGATAATTGTAGCTAAAGTAGTTCAACAATTCCTCTATGCGGATGCTATTTGGCTCTGGTAAAACGTTTTGATTAAGCATTCTGCGTATATTGCTATATGTAGCAGTGTCCACATCTATGGAGAAGGTTGATAGCGGATCAGTTAATGGGCTTTGGAAGATATTGGGCGTTATGGGGCTATAATCTTCGGTACTGGCAGGCGGAATGTATGGTGGCATAAACACCTGCGGTTGAGTGTATGCCGAAGGAGAAGAATAGGTATATATCTTCGATTCATAAGCAGTTACACCACTTCCTACCTGGTCTGCATAAACCGCTTGCGATTGGTTACTATCTTTTATAATTTCGCCACGAACCGCTGCTATCAGCCTGATATTTAGCTTCTTGGTGCAGCTTGATCGAAGCGTTATGGCTTTTGAGAATGGCTCATAATAGTCGGAAGTTATCTTCAGCACATATTTGCCGGGACTAAGCTTGCTGAACTTATACAATCCCGCTTCATCGGTTGTTTGCATGGCTATTGTTTTACCATCTTGAAACAATCCAACCTCTATGCCGGTTATCGGAAGCTTTCTGCCCTTTTCGGTTATTGTGCCCTGAATGTTGCTGAAGCCCGGCTTTTTTGCCATGCCAACAACGCAGCAAAGTAGCACAAGTATCAGAATAATAGTAGTTGTTCTCATCTTTCCTCCCTGTTTGGAGCATACAAGGGCATGTTTGCAGTCTTAGCAATTGCGGTCAAGTAATTTCACAAATCCCGTAAATATTCCAGTGGTTAGCCCCTTGTTCTTTGCATAATTTGCGCTATTATTACGGATGAATTACGCATCCCATCCGTATTTCATGCGTATTTCATAAGTAATTCGTTCAAGGAAGTTCATAGTGGCAAGTCCTGACAATATTGGAATAAACTACTCCTAAAACACCATTAACAAGCACCACAATGGGTAAGCCATTGGGAAGCCATCATTCTTATGCAAAAAGATCAGAGGCGCGGGTTGCGCCTCTGACGTGCGATGATGTGAAATTTTGAAGACTGATATTCAGCTTGTTAATACATCAATATCGGGTATTCTGTTATTAATACTCGGCGATAACTTTGAAAAATTCTTTGCTATATGCAGGACTGATTGTTAGTGTCGTTGCATTTGTGTTTTCGAAAGGAAGGAATTCCCCGTATGGCTCGTCAGCTTTCAGGATGCGGTACATGGTTGCGCCCGAAACTGCATCCCAGGATAGAGTAAGCTGGTTGTCTGCGGGGTTTTTTGTTAAAATTGGTTGCGGAGAAGCAATGCCTTGCTCCGGGATACCAATAACTACATTGTTAATCATAAAATCATTGTCGGCATTCAGCTCGGTAGAGCCACAATAGAAGGCAATCCTTATTCTGCCTGTATGCGTTCCAAGCGGAATGCGAAACCGCTGACCATTAACGCCAATGTTGTTCAACACATAGGCAGAGCTGGCGTTGTTCCATTCCCTGGCGATATCGCCAACGCTCCAGGAATAGCCATCACCAATCAGCACCACAAATCTGTCGTCAGTTCCATTCTGCTGAGGTGGAGTTCCGGTAGGAGTTTGGCCATACTTTAATAGTGCCACATCAAATTCTAATACATAATCTTCAGAGGGGATATTGAACATCGGCGATACCAAAAAACCAGTTAATGTTCCCCAAAGGTTCATCTTGGCAGCCTTATCTGTAGCCTCGCTTATGTTTAGCCATTCATCCCTTTGCCACTGACTTGATCCTGCAGCCCCCAGTACTACTGGATCCGCAAGTGCTCCGGAATAATGAGCCCAAGCATCTGGCGGGAAGGTTCCGTCGAAATCCTGAGTATACGGGAAGGTGGTAATTGATGGATCGGGAATGGTTGTGAAGCTCCAAACCGGGCAGTTGAAGGCATTGCCAAACTCGTTGAATGGCACTATGCGCCAATAGTATGTGGTGCCAAAATCCAACCGGTTGTGAGGAACGTATGAATTTGTGCCAAGTATCTCTGCCGCTATAACGTTTGAAGGCGGGTTGTTTGTGCCCAACCACAGCCTGTAGCCCGTGGGTGAGCCACCGGTGTGGTTCCAACGCAGCTTGGCGGTTACCGCTACATCTGTGGCTGCATCTGTGGGTGTGGTGGCAAAAGCCACGCTAGGGACATCAGTTGCCGCAGTTGCAAACCAGATATTGGGACGGTTGCGGTATCTGGTTCCGGAGGTTGTTTGGAAGGTTGAGCCATTCTTGTACACTGCAGTATAGTTGCCGTCTGAAGTATAGCGAAACTTTGGAAAACCACTGGCAGATGTGCCATCCCAGTTTTCCCAAAGGATCTCTATGCCCCAGTTGGAGTTGTAACTATATGGCGTGTCTAACACAATCTCCACCCATCCCAGTCCATCCCAATTAACATCTCCACTATACACTTGCACAAAGCCAGCGGTTCCGGGATAGCCATTGGATGTTGAGGCGTATTGAGCATCGTATGAAGCTCTCATATATATGCCCTGGTTGTTCATCACATAGTTATTCACCTCAGCAGATATCTGAAACGAGATACGAGTGATGGATTGAGTTCCTGTAAAGCCAGCGGCCTGCATTTCACTTGCGGTGTATAAGAACTTGCTCCAACCGTAGTTAGTGCCTCCCGATACAGGAACATAGTTTTCGGTACTTGTCCCGGTTCCTATTATGAAGTCATTGGCACAAAGGTGGCCAAAAACCAGGAACAGGGCAAAAAGAAGGTATAACGATTTCTGCATACTTCCTCCTGTTACTTCATTAGGGTGATCTTTCTGGTTTGACTAAGGCTGGGAGTGTCCAGCTTTATGAAATATATGCCGCTGCTAACTTTGGTCAGCATGCTGTCTGTTCCATCCCAGGAAACGCTGTATGATCCTTTTGCCATATCGCCTGAAACCAGTTGTTTTATCTTTTGACCTTTCAAGTTGTAAATGGCCATACTCAGCGGTTCTGCTTTAGCCACCGTATAAGATATATTTATGTTGGGGTTAAATGGGTTTGGATAGGCATTGCTGATCGCAGTGGTTATCGATGGGGAAACAGGATCGTCAGATGATACGGGCAGGATGCCAAACCAGTCGAATAAGTCATACATCAACGCATTACGCTGAACCACATTGTATAGTTGCGACAAATCAAAGCTAAAGAAAAGAGCTTTGTAAACCGGCAATTCCAAGCTTGTGCCGCAAACTCCATGATACAAGTATGCATTGCCGCTGAATGGCCCGTCTTCGAAAGCAAATATGTTCTGTGCACCTATTTCGGGATAGGCTACAGTGTCCCACATCCATTCGGGTGCTGAGTTGCTTCTAAACAAGCAATCAGGACTGTTGGCATACACGCTGTACTCAGTTCCTGTTTCACCAATGGGAGAACCATCCACGCACAGTATGCTGCCGTATTCATAATTAAGATTGTTAGGACCGCCCAGACCGTTTGTTCCTCCCCCAAGACCAGATGCTACATATGAAGTACGCAAATAGCCGGAAGTAAACTGCTTCATAGGGCTTGAATTGGGGTGTCCATGCTGGCTGCCAGCCCATCCGTCGGAGGCAAACCAAAGGTTTTTGGGATTTGCTTCTGTTCCGCCATCCAGGAAGTTCATAAGGCTTACAGATAGGGTATTGGCCTTATCTCCCTGTCCACCCGTGCTGGCATATAGGAAAATGGTCTTGTACTGGTTTGGGAAGCTATATTCAGGGTATTCTTCCCAGTTATATTTGTCGTAGCTGATGCCATTCTCTGTTAAGTGAGCCTCATATATGGGTAACTCATTGTGCTGGTAGTCTTGTGAACCGCTGTAAGCTAAAAGTACCTCGGTGCCCGCAGTAGGCAACACCTTGAAGCTAAAATAGTTTTCCTCAGGTAAGATGCTGCTGTGGGCAAACACGTCTTCTGCATCAAAGAAGTATTGAACCGTGGCACCCAGAGGGATATCCACGAGAGTGAAGATGTAGTCATTTCCCACTTGCTGGCTTGGTTCTACATATTGCCAGCCATTGCCGTAGTTGTAATGTAGCTGTTTACTTACAATGGTGGATAAATCAATGATGGTAGCACTTAGATTAATGGTTTGATTAAAGGTGTTACCTATTGGATTGTGCGTGATGATTGGAGCTTGGTTGTCTGTGCCGGCATAAAATCTAATGGCAAGATTGTCGTGTAGCAGATTGCCGCTTGGTTCCACCCCGATATAAGTATTGTTCTGCACAATTTCACGCAAGTAAGGTAAGCCAACGTTTCCAGCTTCATTCTGGATGGCCACGGTTGCCGATGCTCCATCATTGTGGGGAGCTACCGAGCCAGTCTGTCCTGTTGCCACGGTGTGGTATTGCATCACAATCTCACCGTTCTCATGCAAGATTACCTGGAATTTTAATTGCGGTGAACCGCCCGTTCCTGCATGATAGCGGACATTGTGCCACTGAATAACTGCATATCTGTTAGGTGACGTGCCAAAGCTTTGGAAAAAGACGTTGCCAGTTCCCTCATCAGCTTGCAGATCGTCCCAATACACCGCTATCAATGCTGGCATTTGAACGTATCCAGGGATGGGATACATATAGTTAAACATATTACCATCGTTACCCCAGCCATTAGACGGGAAGTCAGTATACCAGTTGTTGTCTGCAAGAAGTATTTCACCATTCACATCTACGTAGGCGGAGCTATAAGTGTTTCCATAGAATGGGAATGAGAAACCCAGCGCAATTGGTTCACTAAAGTTATCATCACCATTCCAGCTGGTTACAGAATGCATGATGGTAGATAAGCCGGTTTGGCTGATGTCTATCCAGTTATACTCTGGACCCAATGGATCGTTACTATCCAAATACCGATAACCAAAGTCGTCAGGCCCGCCATCAGTTACTCGATAAACCACATCAAAAGCCACCTGCAGGCTATTATTAGTCATGTTACCGTCTTCATTATTTACCAAAAAGCTAATGCTATATGTACCTGTTTCACTTAGCAGCACCGGAATCTGAAAGTTTATCAACAGCGTTTCACCAACGGGAATAAGGGCATCCTGAAACACTGCATCAGTCGCGATAACATTGCCCGCCGCATCACTAAGAGAATAGCTAAGTTCCACCACGTCATTATACCCAGCTTCCCCATTATTCTTCACAATCACAGACGGAACAAAGGGCAGGTTTTGATACTCACGCACCCGGGGGCTATTAGCGGAATACACCATTAAATCCAGCACGGGCGGGGGAGAAACAATAACACTAACCACATCTGTAGCAGACATTCCGCTACCGGGATCATTGAGGGTGAATTCTATCTCCTCGGTACCGTAATAATCGGGGGATGAGAATTCTACCATAAATCCGGTAATATTCACTGTTACTTGTGTGGCGTTGTGGCTAAGATAGGCAGTTTGTGGATCGGAGCAAACTATGCTATCGCTTAAATCCATTGATGTGCTTTCTCCCTGGAAGAAGCTTATTTCCTCTGGCATATTCAGCTCTGGGATAACGATTAATGGCTGCCCGATGCGCACGTCGTCCACAAGTATGCCGTAGTTAGTACACTGCCAGTAAAAGCCGATCCTGATGTTTTGCCCTACGAACTGGGCAAGACTAAGCCTAAGCTCACGATAGCTAGTGCCGATATTGTTCTGTGTTGAAAGCAGATGCGTAAAGTTTGCAGGCTGACTCCCGCTGGTTGACACGAATATCGAAAGGTTTTCGGTGCTTACCCATGCACGAGTAAAAAAGATTAGCGAATCCCCACTGGCTACAGTTAACTGCGGTGTTATCAGCCAGTCTGCATTCTGATTGGGCAAGTAGTTATCCACAAATGCCGCGCGCGTCCCAGTATGCGCATTTGCTGCTGTATTTATGTTGCGCCAGGTCATGCCATCACCATCGTCAAAATAGCTCCATCCGGTGGGCAGAGTTGTAATACCTTCAAATCCTTCTTCGATGTGCCATTGAGCCTTAAGGCTAAGGCAGAAGAGCAGGATCAGGATTGCCAAAGTAAAGCGTTTCATCGTATTCCCCTATTATTGTGTTAGTAATTCTGGATTCTCTATTTGAACAAACCATTCGCTTGTTCCGGCAACCGTGCCGCCCAGAGAGATGTTTTCTCCCCAGTAAACCGTAACTAAGCCGCTTGCTTTTTGTTTGTAAGAAGTATCTATGTTTTCCAAACCAATGTTATCGTTGGTTCCCATACACACCAAGGCAACCTTTTTGCCATCTTCACCCCCGGCGTTGATAGCCTCCTGTATCAGGTGTTGGTTTTCTTCTGCTTCAAAGGTTACAATCTCGTTATTAACAATAGTGATCCGCGGTTTTAATATCTTTTCCCCAAAGGCATAAGCTACATTACCCACCAAGATACCGCTCATGGTATTTGGCCTGGGCACCATAAGTATTTCCCCACCTGGAAAGTTGATAACCGGGCTTTGGTATTTATTACCGCTGAATGACCCGCATTCTGCCAGTATTCTATCCAGCTTGAAGCATACTGAATGACCATTTGAACCCATCTCCAAATAATCCTTGTTCTCGAATAAGCTGCACATCCTGACTGTTTTACTACATAGTTCGTTATAATCTATATCCAGGGCTTTCCAAAACTGAAGCTCGCTGCTGATAACGTTTTCAGACAGGGTGTCGTGCAACAATCCCGGCATCACAGCCACCCGAATGTTTTTCTCCTGAATAATCTGACGGCTAACTGCAAAGTGCTTTTGGCGAAGCTTTATTTTTGCCTGGTCTGTCAGTGCCACAAATCTGGATTCACCATTTAGGTTCAAATAAACGTTTTGAGTCCTCAAGAGCTTGTTAAAGTGCTGATAATCCGCATTGAATGCCGCCAGGGAATATTCTTCATACTTGGCTTTCAGCAGTTCCGCGTCCTGATATATAACCGTGCAACGCACATTCATCCGCCCCGATTCCAGAATCATCTTTTCTACTAACGGAAGATTATACTTGCCTGTAACCACCAGTAGATGTTCTCGTGATTTCAACCTGAGTGAATCATGCAATATCTTGGCAGCAATATCGGCAAGGCTTAAGTGATATTCACCTTCCAATATGCTGTTTATAACGCTGCGGCTGTTTATTAAGCCCTCACCCAAATGCTCACCCAGAGCAAAATCTAACACGTAGTTTTTCGCAGTGGCACGGTAATAAACCTCTTTACCATTATTCTGCTCGGCATCATCAACTTCAACGAGACCTTCACTTAGCAGCTTGGTGATGTTATAATGCACCTTCTGCTTACTAACGGAAAATAGCGTAGAAAGCTGTTGGCAAGTTGCCGCACCACGGATTAGCTCTTTTAGCATGTCATACTTCAAAGAGTTTCCCAGTTCTTTAATCTGAGAGTGCTTCGTAATAAGTTGGATATTTTTTATCATATTCTTCGTCCTTTTAAGCATCTTGCCTGCCTCAATATGAGATGCAGCGCATCGTGATATCACTATATATAATCAACATTACAATTACTTAGCTAACGATTCCACTAATCTGCTACCCCACTCAGATTGTCAAGATTTTTTTGACCATTAATTCAGATTTCTCTGTTATCGGTGAGAATTGTGGTGGAGATTGATGATGATGGGAATTGGCTAAGTGCGCAGAAATGAAGTAAGTATCTTGCTAACTGGAAGCACCGTGCTTGGAAAAAATGCGCTAAGATTACGCATGAAATACGCATCCCATCCGTATTTCATGCGTAATTCATTAGTAATT
>CALLHY010000024.1 GCA_938009275.1 uncultured bacterium | reverse complement strand
CTATCAAAACGATGCACCATTTTTCAAGCATTTACGTGTAGGAAAGATTAGTAAGTGAAATCTACCGTTCTGATACTGAACAGGAAGGTAGTAGTGGGCTAATTGGATTTACTATTAGCTATTCTGATGGCACTATAGAAAACGTGGTTATGGAATTTCAAAAAGACGAGATCGATTGCGCCATAGAGCTTATGAAGCTTCGCAGAGCAAAGGCTCTGCGTTCTTTTCAGCAAGGCAATCATTAAGGTAGCTGTTTTGACACATAAGCTATAAAAAATATCATTAACGAGCCCTAAGTTGGTTCAGCTTGAATAAAGCCATCTTGATGCAAAACCCAGCACTTCAGCACCAAAAAAAAGGCTTGCCTTTCACGGCAAGCCTTTATCTAATTGTTAGTTATTAGATTACTTAACCGACACCAGCTTTCTGTTTGTGTTCGGCTTTAGAGATTTTTGAAGTGGTTGTGAGGGAGTTTTAGCTGCCTGGTTCTTCACTGCAAGGCTGCGAGCCGCGGAATCTGCGGTAACTTTGAAGAAGCCTCTGTCGGTTAAGCCAAAGGTGGCTAACTGGGCATCTGTGAACTCAAGGTAGGTAGCATCCGTGGTACCCAAAATGCTGTAGGTACCATTAGGTTCTGTGCAACCATAAACTCTGTAGAGAGTGGCATTATCTACTTCGTCCCAACCGATGTACAAACCACCCGGGAAGCTTTCTATGCCGCTTACTACGGGAGCATCGGGAGCTGTGGCAGCCACTACATTTGCCGTAATGTAGAGTTTGTAGGGGCTAAGCAACCCATCGGAGAATATCCAGGTTTGGGCAGTGAAGGTACCAACAGGCAATTCGGAAGCATCAATGCTCAGATTCAGCATCCGGCTTTGGCCTGCGCCCAAAGTTTCGGCAACAGGATATCCAACCGGTGTACAGGATAGCCAATCTGTGGGAGAAGCAAGCATTGTAGGTCCGGTGATGTCGTCTATCAGGATGTAACCATACTGATACCCATCAGTTCTGGGATAATAGAAACATACATAGATATCCTGTCCTGCATAGGCGTTAAGCGATTGGTTGAACAATGTCCAATTGGTGTCGCCTAGCGGGCCAACAGAAGCAAATGTTGTGAATGATGCTATGTTGTTATCTGTGGTAGAAACCCTAACTTCAAAGGTTTCGGAACTGGCATTGAACTGCTTGTAGCCGAAGGTGAGGTTATCACCACTAACTACTCTTAGCTTGGGAGATATGATATACTGAACCGATGTTGTTTCGTATGAGTTAAACACCCAGGTATAGGGAGTAGTAGTATAACCGTAGTTACCGCTGTATATATCCGAATTGGGGCCAACCGAACCAGTCCACCCGGTTAAGTCGTTATCTTCCCATGTCTCGTTTAAAAGACCTGCAGGGAATATATCTCCGCCCCAAACACCGCTTGCGGTTTCAAAGCTAAGGGTAGAATTACCTGTGTTGGTCATCTGAACGTTTATGGTTGTGCTTCCACCAATGTTAACATCTGTAGAGAAGGTTGTGCTTGCAGTATATACTTCCGCATAGCTCAGGTAGATATCGTGGGTTAGCGTGCTGTTTGCCGGAATGCTTACGTTGGCTGAGTAATTCATGTATCCAGTGGCACTTGCAGTAAGTGGATATGTATCCACTACAATATTACTGATCGTGTATGCGCCATATTCATCTGTAGTGGCATTTCTACTCGCAACTGCTACTGAAGCTCCTACCACGGGAGTGGTGCTTCCATATTTACGAACAACGCCAGAGATGTTACCAAACACCAATGGAGCAGCCAGGGGCGGCAGCAATACATCATCCAGCTTCAGTACAAACTGGTCGGTGCAATTGTGATGCTGGAAGGCGATATAGACGCTCTGACCCGCATAAGCACTTAGGTTTATTGTCTTTAGATGCCATTCACCGTCGCTTAGTGTTTCACTTAGTAAGGTAGTTGTGAAAGAAGCAATCGCATTAGTAGTGGAGGAGAGCTTAACCGAATAGTATTCAGCAGGCCATTCAGGGTCTTGGGCTGCTATCCAGAAGCTAAGTTCATCCCCATTAGTTATGGTTAGCCGTGGAGTAATCAGCCAGTTATCTGGTGTTAAAGCACCTCTGGTTGGCGTCTTATAATTATTCTGATTTCTAGTGTCATTTACAAATGATGCGCTACCGGCACATGCTTCTCCAGTATTGGCTGCACCTGTGGCAGTATATCTCATCCAATTGTATGTATCCGCATCCACATCACTGGACACCCAACCATCTGGAGGAAATACCGAGCCTTCGAAGCCCTCGGCAAGATAGTTGGCGTAGCCCTTCAGGGTTACAGTTTTGGTTCCGCCATTTGTAACAATCTGAACTGTAGCATTGTAGATGCCATTGCTTACAGGCGTAAATGTGAATCCGAAATCATGTGTTTGGTTCATTGCCAATGAGATTCCGGTGTTTATATTGGAGGTAAATGGTGTACCACTCAATCCGGTAACCGAACTAATAGTTAGATTACCATTACCCACATTCTTGAGCTGGAATACGTTTCCTGAGTTCGTAGGGCTTCCAGTCTCGGCTACGGTAGTCCAACTGGTTTTGTTAAGAGTGGCAGTAGGGGATGTGGGAATAGTAACAGTTAATGAGACTGGAACAACCATTACATCACCACGAGTCGGATTTGGACTCGGAGCTACATAGTTTGCGTTATTGTATATATGCAGATAAGCACTGTGTGTTCCTTCAGCCAATCCGGTACTATCGAAATTGACATCAATGTTATGGGTTGCACCGGGGGCAACAGTGCCACTGTATTGGCTGGCTTCAACCCACTCACTGCCATCTATGTATGCCATCAAGATGAGATCAAGCGTTTCAATAAGTGTCCATGCGCCAGCACTTCCACCATATGAATGACCAACACTTGCACTGGTGCCAATGGAGAATGGAGCTCCACCTGTTGGATCAACAGGTACCACTGCTACATAAAAATCACCTGTAACATTAATAGGGGCTGTTAATATATGTTCATTTATCGCCGGCCAGTTGGTGGCAGTAAGAGACGGCGATGTGTATAGCACAGTGGTACCATCTGCTGCGTATATCTTCAGGGTATAGGTATTGTTACCATTCCAAGCTCCGGCTGTTGGTTCATAGAAGTAATGCCGCAGTTTCGAAATAGTTACACCTTGCGCATACATACCAAAATGCTCGAGGGTAAATTTGGTTGCTCTTTCTGGTACCGGATATGAGTAGAAATCCGCATCCGCTGGATCGGTATAAGACATCCACCCTTCAGCACGCTCTGTAGCAGGATAGCTTTGGGGCTCAAATCTGTATCCTTCACCTAGTACTTCCGCAGGCAATCTCTTTGTATGCGGAATACCATTCCTCACAGAACTGGCGGATGAGAAAAACATCTCATACTGCAAGTCAGCAGTTCCGCCAGGATTAGCAATAGTCATCGGCACGAGTGCTGTTTCCGAAGAATATACACTTGCACTTATGCTGGTGGGATTCACAGCTAGTTCTGCCCACGTAAGATAAAAGTTTTGGTTTGTAGTATTACCCTGGGTAATTGCAACTCCCGTTGCACTAGTACCAAAGTAGAACATACCGGGAGTGGTGCAATTTGCAGTGTATGAGTTAACCACCAGGTTATTTATCTGATAAAAGCCTGTAGCATCGGTGTACGCAGACTTTGTTCCCACCGCAACCTTCGCATTGGCAATTGGCGTGCTGGTACCATATCGATACACATAGCCACTAAGATTGCCAAATTGTGGGGGTGGAGGCGTAGAACTATCTGTAACCATCACGTCATCAACCATGAAGATGAAGGCATCGTTGGATACGCACTGGATAGCGAAATACTTCACGTTCTGAGGTAAAGTGTATGTGTACTCAGTCCATGTTACTGGTGCAGATACATAAGTTGAGGCAGAGCCTGCAAGATAGGTAGTGAATGAAGTATATACATTAGTAGTGGTTGAGGTAAGAACTTTGAACCGCTCTAATCCATACTGGTCTGTGTAAGACTTTGCCCAGAACCTCAGCGTTCCTGTTGCCCCTAACGTAAGTTCGGGGGAAATTAACCAATCATTATTTGGTGCAGAAGTTCCAGCAAAACAGGCTGCCAGTTTATCACCACCGTGCGCTTCGAGTGCGGTTCCTACTTGCGAGGGATCACACATGGAGGGATTGAATAATATATATGACCCCGTGTAACCTTGATTTGTAAATGTGACATTGGTGATAGTATAAGTAGCAAAGCCATCACCATCTCTTTGAGTCCAGGGCGGAAAACTTAAGGCAAAATCGGTGTAGGATTCAAAACCGTCAGACATAGAAGCATACAATGCGCTGCCAGTCAATGTGATGTTTATTGTCCCGCCATTGGTAACTATTTGAAATGCTTGATTTGCTGTTCCATATACTAATGGCTCGTAAGTAAATCCAAACTCATGAATTTGCCCGGTAATCAACTGGACACCAGGATTAATCGTGGTAGTAAATTCTGTGCCACTAAGGTTGGTGATACTTTGTATTTGCAAAGTACCCCCAGCAATGTTTGAAAGCTGGAAAATTGGGCCAGACTCGATTGCTTCACCAGGTGTGGTCGATCCCGCAGCCCAGCTACTAATATTGATCGCCGCAATTGGAACTGGATTAATCCACAATTGAGGGCCAGTAACATCATCGATTATGAACCTCTTGGTTTGAGTGCTAACTGTAGTAGCATTGGCAGTTAGGAACCCAATATAGTAATCACCAGGGCTAAGTGACGCTAGGGATTGAGTGAATAATGTAGCTGTAGCAGTTAACGAGTATGTGCTAAGACTTGTCCAGCTTGTACCATCTGTAGAGTATTGCACCGTGATGGCTTCGCTGTAGCTACCAGTTCCTCTTTTTCCTTTGAAGGTAATTGGAACCGTACCGTCTACACTGAGCTTGGGAGTAACAAGCCTGCGTCCATTTTGATTACCTGTTCCGCTGTTCATCGCCGATGCGGTTCCTGTTATTATATAGGTCGAGGTGGTAGTTCTTGTCCAGGAAGTGTGCGACCGCGTCCAGTCAGTTGGCGGGAAGGTAGTCCCATCAAAAGTTTCAGATAACAAAGGAATATTCACTGATGGTTCAATACCTACCACCGCAGCCTGATTGCTGTTAAAATCATCGGTGCCAGGATTGAGGGAAGCCAAAGCAAAGTAGCCATTATAATAACCGTACCAGCCCCAGTTAATGTGGTAGGTAGCACTGGGATAGGTTCCTGTGTATCCATCTACTATAAAGGCATGCCCACCTGATCCTGCGCTTGAGCCAGAGTAGTAAACCGGACGAGCATTATCCAGCTCACCCTTGATAATTGTATCCCAGTTTGATGCAGAATACATGCCTCTGCTAAGGTATTGGGTGGTAGATTTGTACTTAAAGTTATTTATCAATGCTGCTGGAACGTCCGTGCTGTATGCACCTGATCCATCAGGAGCATAATCCATATTTACAGACACACCTGCATGACGGCAGATGGTAGCTACTGAGGAGTTATTGGTATTTAGGGCATTTGGCATGGCAGCCCAATTGTAGGTGGTTGCTCCAAAATCTGCCGATTGCACTCCATAGGGGGGGCAATTATAGCTATTGGAACCCTGTCCCACCGACGGGAATGCCCAATATCTCATTATTTGAGCCATTGCAGTGGCAACGCATCCCACAGGTGTTCCCGAAGGGCACTGAGCATTGTAGTATGTACCCTGCCCCCAAATAGAGGTAATCAAAGGGCTTACACTACGAGTATTGCGATTGGGTTCAAAGCTCATAGCGTCACGATTGTATTTGCTCCACAAAACAGCTGTGGGGAGATCGGCTGACAGCTTACGTGTTACAATTGTGTGTAACTGCCCGTTCCAGTTGTGTAACATTTCTTCTAACTGAATTGGCATTTCAAATTCTTTCCAATTGTTGCTGGTACTGAATCCGAGGATTGGAGTAGCAGCATCATCAGCGGCAATTAAAACAAATCCCTTGGGGTTAAGATTAACGACATAGATATAGGAATCCTCATTAGCTGTGTCGAGTTTCTTTAACGATACAACTGAGTAGTCTGTACCTAATCTTTCCAGAACAAAATTCCTTGCCACCCTATCGGCAGTAAAAGTATCTACCGATGCGGCAAAAATACATGACACTGCGAACAGCAGCACCATCACAAGTAGTAAGTGTTTTTTCATACTTATTCCTTATGTACATTGTATTTAGTCTTTTTATCGGATATTCAACTCCCTTAGGTCAGACATGGGCTGTTCTGGTACTGCGATAGAAGTATTGATATGCCCATATCGGGATGAATTCCTGTTTGATTTTGACGTGGGATATGAATCGGAAATTCTTAACTCATCTCCAGCCACAGCATTCGGTAGTAATGTGCGATGATTAGCTAACAAACTGTGGGCAGAAAATGGCTTAAGTAATTCACCATTAGTAATGTAATTCAATCTTAAGGGGAGTGCATGTACTAAGCTTGCTTTGTTGATGCGTGCCATAGCATTACTTGTTGCTTCAACAAGTAAGACAAAACTTGCATTTTTATACCGCTTAAAGGGGGATATGAGAAGCATCTTCAAATAAACTCCTCTGCTATGCACTTATGAAACCTGGAAAGCCGCGACCACAAAGGGTAGCAATCTATTCTAACTTATTTCATTTTAGCCTCTTACACGTTCTTATAAAGGCTATGAATGAAGGTAAATTGCATTGTGTAAGTGTTTGCTCTTGTGTCAAGCACAATGATTAGTCTCTCACCCACTCATCTGTTGTATATTTTCTACTATCAGATAACATGAATGAGATATATACTCGCCAGGCATCGGTGCTGAGATGCTGCCCCCGCTAGAGATGGTGTTGAGGGGGCGTGCATCAAAGAAAAAGATCATTGCATAATCTGGAACGCCGAATTTATTCGGCTGGAATAACCAGATTTATCTGGTTAGCAGATGATAATGTAATCCCCAAAGTCATTTGTTTAGCCTTAATACCGGATAAATCCGTTGCTCCAACTGGCTGTAGCCCGTTTTCTATTAATGTGCAATGGTCTAAGAAACTTAATGCTTCCCTGCTGCTTCCTTGCTGCTATCCTGTATTTGACACAGGATAGCAGCAAGGAAGCAGCAGGGAAGCAGCAATATTTGTAATGCTGAGGGATCATGCTGGAGGCATGTAAAACAAGTTGTCATAATGCCTAAATGCAGAAACATTATTGATATAGATAGGGATTGTAACGTTGGCACTTGATAGGAGATAAAAAAATAGAGGAGAGACATGCATCTCTCCTCCGAATATAGTATGTCTTGCTAACGCAATAGAACTACCATCTTAAGTGGGCAAAAGCTTTGTTGGCGTCGGCCATCTTGTGGGTATCTTCGCGTTTTTTAATTGATGAGCCTTCTTTCTTGTGGGCTGCCATCAATTCTGCAGCAAGTTTTTCGGTCATGGTCTTTTCACTGCGGTTACGGGCAAAACTGATGATCCATCTGAAAGCCATGGCACGGCCGTTTTTCTCATTCACTTCGGTTGGGATCTGGTAGTTCGAACCGCCGACGCGGCGTGATACAACCTTAACCAACGGACGTACATTTTCCAATGCAGACTTAAACACTTCCAGGGGTTCCTGTTTGGTTTTCGCAGCAATAATGTCGAATGCACCATAGACGATTTTTTCAGCTATGCTTTTCTTGCCCTGAATCATTAGGCAGTTCATGAACTTGGTTAATACTACATCGTTATACTTGGGATCCGGCAATACTTCGCGGACGACAGCTTTACGTTTTCTTGGCATTAGTCATCTCCTCCCTATTTCTTGGCTTTGGGGCGTTTGGTTCCATATTTGGAACGGGAGTTTTCGCGTTTTTCTACGCCGGCGGAATCAAGAGCACCGCGGACGATGTGGTAACGAACACCGGGAAGGTCTTTTACACGGCCACCGCGAACTAGCACGATGGAGTGTTCTTGCAAGTTATGGCCTTCGCCGGGGATATAAGCAGTGATTTCAAATCCGTTTACTAAACGGACACGAGCGACTTTTCTGAGAGCCGAGTTGGGTTTCTTGGGCGTAGTCGTGTAAACACGTGTGCATACTCCGCGCCTTTGCGGACATTCCATTAGAGCCCTGTTTTTCTTTTTCTTCTCAACTTCGGTTCTGCCTTTACGGATCAGTTGGTTGATGGTTGGCACTGATATTCTCCTTTTCTATATTTTCAGTGTGGTAAATCTTTATTAGAAATCGAGGTAATCCCCGCTATCTTCCTGGGCTGCCGGATGACCGAACTCAGTAACTATCTGAGCAACGGTTTTACCTGAACCAACAGCATCTTTTAACATCTGGTTATATACCTTTGTACCGGTTCCCACAGGAATCCGATGTCCTAGTATGATGCTTTCCTTCAAGCCTTCCAGCCTGTCTACGCGACCTTCGATGGCGGCTTTGGTAAGTACCTTTGTGGTCTCCTGGAATGACGCTGCTGAAAGCCAGCTTTCTGTCAATAGGGAAGTTTTGGTGATGCCCAAAAGCAACTGCTCAAATTGGGCAGGAGTTTTACCATATTCTATGGCTTCCCGGTTCTCTTTTTCCACCAATATTTTGTCAACAATGTCGCCCTGTAGGAAGCTGGTACTTCCACTTTCGGTGATTCTGACCTTCTTAAACATCTGTCTGATGATTACGCTAACATGCTTGTCGTCTATCTTAACGCCTTGCTTACGATAGATTTCCTGCACTTCGTTCAGAATGAGCATCTGTGCTTCGATAACACCTTTAACCAGCATATCGTGTGGATCGAAAGGACCATCGGATAATGCGTCGCCACTTTCCACATAGTCACCTTGGTGAACTATGATACGCTTTCCTGAAGGGATTGTATATTTACGACCGGCAATGGGCTGGTGTTGTGATACTGTATCACCGGTATTTACGATGCTTTCTTGTTCCGCCGGAACTGCATACACTTTTCCACACAGAGGAGCACCGGATTTAACCGATTCATCATTCTTAACAATAATCTGCATGCCCTTGGGTACTTCATACACCATAGGTTTCTGATTTCGTTTGGCAATGTGGATATACTTCTTTTTGTTTTCTTCTACAATAGTAACCTTGCCATCGTTCTCTGCGATTACTGCTTTCTCAGAGAGTACAGCGATATACTGCTTTTTATCATCGTCAGTAATCACCAATACTTTGCCATCAGATGGAGCAAACAAGCCGTTACTTGGAGTAACAAATATGTCACGACCCGTCTTCTTCAGGCCACCAATAGTAACTGTGCCGTCGATATCCGATATCTTCGCCTTGTCTTTGGGTACACGAGCTTCAAACAAGTCCTGAACCCGAGGCAGACCACCGGTAATGTCTCGTTGCTTAATGGTCATCCGTGAGGTTTGGCCAAGGATATCACCTGTGTGAACAAAGCTACCATCTTCCACTCGGATAACCAGACCAGTAGGAAGCGGAATCAAACGTACTGTGCCGTCTTCACCCACAACCTTGAACTGGGGCTGTTTTTTACGATCTTTGGATTCTATGATAGTAAGCTCACGCATGAAGGTAATATCATTGTATTCTTCTTTATAGGTGATGTCCTTAATGAAGTTCTCGTAATGAAGCACACCCTTGGCTGTTGAGATAAGTGGATTATTGAACTGGTCCCAAGATAAGAGCTTGGTGTCCCTGGCAATCTTCTGACCATCCTGGACATGAACTGTGGCAGCATATTCTACCTTGAACTCTTCTAATATCTTATTCTCGTCTTTCTCATCCACGACCATGAGCTTACCTAAGTGACTTACAGAAATAAGCTGATTTTCAGGATTGGTAACAGTATTCATCCTGTCGAACTTAACGATACCATCAAATGCAGAAGCTAATTCCGCAAGGTCTGTAGCTGTAGAGGCAGCACCACCAATGTGGAAGGTTCGAAGAGTTAGCTGAGTTCCAGGTTCACCAATGCTTTGTGCAGCAATAATACCCACTGGATCACCGATAGTCGCTGGCTTCTGTGTGGCAAGATTTCTGCCATAACACTTTGCACAGATTCCTCGCTCGGCTTCACAGGTAAGGGTGCTACGCACATGTACGGTTATGAGGCCATGATTCTGAAGTGTTCTAGCCATTTTGTTGGATATCTCGTCTCCTGCATTAACCAATATCTTCCCTGTGCTTGGACTGACTATGTCGTCTACTGCTGTCCTTCCCTGAATTCTTTCTGCCAGGGTTTGCACAATCTCATTACCCTCTTTCAAAACTGTCATGTGAACGCCACGAGCAGTTCCACAATCTTCCATTGTGATAATTGCATTCTGGGCAACGTCCACCAATCGGCGGGTGAGATAACCAGCATCAGCTGTTTTAAGAGCAGTATCGGCAAGACCCTTTCTGGCTCCGTGAGTTGATACAAAGTACTCCAATACTGTAAGGCCTTCCTTGAAGTTAGACTTAATTGGAGTTTCTATAACGTCTGCACCGCCACCGGCACCAATTTTGGTGGGTTTGTCCATCAATCCGCGCATACCGCCTAACTGCTTAATCTGGTCTTTACTACCGCGAGCACCAGACTTGTACATCATGTATATTGAGTTCAATCCATGTCGGGTTTGGGTTAGTTCGTCCATCATTTCGTCAGTAACGCGTACTGTGGTTTTCTTCCATTGGTCAACAACGCGTCCAAAGCGCTCGTTCTCGGTAATACCACCCTTCTGGTGTAGATCATTAATCTTCTTTACTTCAAGTTCAGATTGTTCAATAATCTCATCTTTGTTTTTGGGAACCACGATATCGCCAAAACTGAAGGTAACCCCAGCGCGAGTTGCATAGCGGAAGCCAATGGACTTTAGATCGTCTAGTACTACTGCCGTACGCCACTGACCAACTGCATCAAAGCAGAGCATGGCAAGATCATTTAGCTTGCCCTTGTCATAGGTAATATTCTGATAGCCTACTTCTTGCGGAATAATCTGGTTGAAGATTACTCGTCCCACCGTTGTTGTTATGTATTCTGAGCCTAGTTTTACTCTGATCCAAGTGTGCAGATCCAAGCTGCGTTCGATAACTGCATCGCCTTTCACACTACACAACTGCTCTTCAGCTTCGTAGGCAGCAATAACGTCATCAACGCCGTAGAAATGGCGTAGCTTGTTTACATCCTTAGGAGCAGCATCTTCTTCCATGGTAAGATAATAGCAGCCTAATACAATGTCCTGGTTAGCGGCCATAGCCAAGCGTCCGTTGGCAGGAAGCAAGAGATTTCTGGTAGATAGCATAAGCACTCTGGCTTCTATTTGAGCTTCCAACGATAGCGGAACATATACACCCATCTGGTCACCGTCAAAGTCTGCATTAAAGGGTACGCAAACCATTGGATGAAGCTGCATGGCCTTGTTATCTGTTAACACTGGCATAAAAGCCTGGATACCCAAACGGTGCAGAGTAGGAGCACGGTTCAATAACACAGGGTAATCTTTGATCACTTCTTCAAGAATAGACCATATCTCTGGTTGCTTCTTCTCGATAAGCTTCTTAGCGTTTTTTACCTTGTCCACTTCCCCCATTTTTTGCAGTTTTTCTATCAGATAGGGTTTGAACAGCTCCACTGCCATTTCCTTGGGTAATCCGCACTGATAAAGCTTAAGCTCAGGGCCAACTGTTATTACTGATCTACCCGAGTAGTCTACGCGCTTACCTAAAAGGTTTTGACGGAAACGTCCCTGCTTACCCTTAAGTTGATCTGTTAAAGACTTGAGCGGGCGGTTTCCCCTGCCTCGTACTGGACGAGCTTTTCTGCTATTGTCAATTAAGGCATCGACAGCTTCTTGCAACATACGTTTTTCATTGCGAAGAATTACCTCAGGTGCTCTAATCTCCAGCAAGCCCTTTAGACGGTTGTTACGTGTAATAACTCTGCGATAAAGGTCGTTGAAGTCGGCAGTGGCAAATCTTCCACCTTCCAGCGGTACTAATGGGCGTAGTGTGGGAGGAAGTACCGGGAGAGCTTCCATAATCATATGCTCTGGCTTGTTTCCGCTTTTTATGAAAGCGTCTACTATCTTTAACTTGTTTATCAGTTTCTGTTTACGAAGTGCAGATTCTTCGAATTTAAGCCTGGTTCTAAGATCCAGGGCATCATTCTTAAGATTGATGCGAATAAGTAATTCTTTTATCGCTTCAGCACCCATCAAGGCTATAAAATTGTCGCCCACTTTGTCGCGAATCTCATAGTATTCATCAACTTCCAGAAGCTCCATTTTCTCGTAGGGACTGTCACCCGGGTCAATAACGATGTAAGATTCATAGTATAGAACCCTTTCGAGGTCCTTTACAGTCATGTCAAGAATAGTGCCTATTTTACTGGGAGCACTTTTAACGAACCAAATGTGGGCAATCGGCACTGCCAAATCTATATGTCCCATTCTGGTTCTGCGAACCCGGGATGTGGTTACTAACACGTTACATCTGTCGCAGACTGTGTTTTGGAAGCGTTTCTTCTTGTATTTGCCGCATGCGCATTCATAGTCTCTTTCGGGACCGAATATGCGTTCACAAAATAAGCCATCTTTTTCTGGTTTCAACGTACGGTAATTGAGAGTATCAGGCTTTGTTACCTCTCCATGCGACCATTCATTCATAATTGTATCAGGAGATGCAATCTTGATGCGCACTGCATCGTATTCGTTGGGTCTGATTTCACGTCTGGTATCTTTTAACACGATTGTCTCCTTCTATCGGTTTTCATCGTCTTTGATGAATTCAATATCAAAGCCGAGAGATTTAAGTTCACTGGTTAACACATTGAAAGATTCAGGAACACCCGGAGGGGGTGGATTCTCTCCACGGGTAATGGCTTTAAAGGCGTTGTTACGTCCATCAACGTCATCACTCTTAATGGTTAACATTTCTTCCAGAAGATGGGCAGCTCCATAAGCTTCCAAAGCCCAAACTTCCATTTCTCCCAAACGCTGCCCACCATGCTGAGCTTTACCACCAAGGGGTTGCTGAGTTATTAAGGAATAAGGGCCTGTAGAACGGGCATGCATCTTATCGGCAACCAAGTGGTTCAGCTTCATCATGTAGATAACGCCAACTGTTACACGTTCCTTGAAGGGTTCTCCAGATTTACCATCATAAAGAACACTTTTACCGTCTTCAGCAAGGCCGGCACGCTTCAATTCTGCACGGATATCTTCATTAGTTGCACCATCAAAGATGGGAGTTTCAACTTCGAACCCTAGTGAACGAGCCGCCATACCCAAGTGTGTCTCCATAATCTGGCCGATATTCATACGAGAAGGCACACCCAGAGGATTCAATACGATGTCCACTGGTGTTCCATCTTCCAGGAACGGCATGTCTTCGATCGGGGCAACAATAGATATCACACCTTTGTTACCATGGCGTCCTGCCATCTTATCGCCAACTTCAATCTTGCGTTTTTTGGCAACATAAACCTTAACCATCTTTCGAACTCCATAAGGAAGTTCATCACCATGCTTAATGCGTTCTCTTGCCTTTTTGTATTCATTATCGCTGATTTCGAGCGATTGTTTTATCTTTAGAGCAATATGGCTATAGATATAGTCGTTAACCTCTTGGTTCTCCACTAATTCTACATCCAGATCAAGCTTCTTGAAGTTAATACGCTTTATATCTTCTTTGTTTATCTTCTTGCCGGGGGCTATAAAGTGAGCATTGCTTTTCTCATCCCAAATAGTCTTGGCTACCTGACCAATTAGTATAGAACTAAGCTTCTCTTCCTTGAATTCCTCTACTTTCTTACGGCGATTATTCAATTCGTTTTTAAGCTTTTGAATCTTATCGTCATTCTCCAGATCCATGTCGCTACCCTCTTCAAGGCGGCTAAAGACCTTTACATCAATCACAACACCTTCCATACCTGGTTTGGCTTTCAGTGAGCTATTGGTGAAGTCACCAGCACGGTCACCAAACAAGGCACGCATCAGGTTCTCTTCGGGAGAGGGATCAATCTCGATACTTTTTGGGGTAACCTTACCAACGATAACGTCTCCGGCATGAATAACGCTTCCCACTCGAATGATACCGGTTTTATCAAGATTCCTGAGAGCTTGAGCGGGTACATTGGGAATGTCATAGGCTAATTCTTCACGACCGTTTTTAACGTTTCGAACCAGCACCTCCATTTCCTCAATATAAATGGAAGTAAGAGTATCTTCACGTGCCACCTTTTCGCTAAGAATAATGGCATCCTCATAGTTATAACCATACCAGGGCATGAAGGCAACCAGCATATTTGTTCCCAAAGCCAGTCTATTATCTTCCACACATGCACCGTCAGAAATGGGTTGTCCTTTTTTTACTGTGTCACCGATGCGGACTACAGGTCTTTGGTTGCTGCAAGTATCCTGGTTAGTACGGACAAACTTCTTTAATTGGATTTTATTCTCAGTGCTCAAATAAAAAGCTTCATCCTTTTCATTGGTGGGCTTTAGCTCTATATATGATGATGTAACATTAGATACAATGCCGTCATAAGGCGCAACAGCAATACATGAAGTATCCATTGCCGCTATCTTTTCCATGCCAGTTCCTACCAGAGGAGCTTGAGGATTGATTAGCGGAACAGCTTGTCGTTGCATATTAGAGCCCATCAAAGCACGGTTGGCATCGTCATGCTCCAGAAAGGGGATCATAGCTGCTGAAACAGACACCATCTGCTGTGGAGCGACATCCATATACTGAACCTGCTTGGGATCAACCTGAATAAAGTCACCTCTCTCTCTAGCAAATATAACTTCGTCCGTGATGCGTCTGTTGTCATCTAGATGAACATCAGACTGAGCAATGATATACTTTTCTTCTTGAGCTGCATCAAAGTACTCATATTCATCGGTGACATAACCATCGACCACCTTACGATAAGGAGTCTCAATGAAACCAAGATGATTGATCCTGGAGTAAATGGCTGGAGACACAATCAAACCAATATTTGGGCCTTCAGGCGTTTCGATCGGGCATACACGTCCATAATGTGAAGAATGAACGTCACGTACCTCAAAGCCAGCCCTGTCGCGAGCTAAGCCACCAGGTCCCAACGCGGAAAAGGCACGTTTGTGACGCAAGGCGGCCAGCGGATTTGTCTGCTCCATAAACTGAGACAATTGCCCAGTAAGAAAGAAAGACTGAACGACGGAAATCAACGCATTACTATTCACCAAATCGTGAACTGTAATCTCATCGATGTTGGATATTGCCATGCGCTCTTGAATAATTCGGGCAACCATGGCCAAACCAGAAGCATATTGCTCTTGCAGTAGCTCGCCAACAGTTCTTACCCGGCGGTTTGCAAGATTATCGATGTCGTCCACTTCATCTTCATCATGATATATATTTATTAGGGTCTTGAAAATGTATACGAAGTCCTCAACTGTCAATGTCATTGTGTTAGGGTCTACGTCAATACCCAATCTTGTGTTTATCTTATAACGGCCAACCTCACCAAGATTGTACCTCTTTTCGTTGAAGAACATTCTATCTACCAGCATTTTGGCTGTTTCAACAGATGCGTCTTCACCGGGACGTATAAGGCTGTATATTTTCTTTAGTGCGTCGTCTTCATTGGTGGTTGGATCTTTAGCTAAAGTGTTTTCCAAAACTTTGCGAGCAATCTCAAAGTTGTAGTCAATCACCTCTACTTTCTTGATCTTCCGATCTTCGAGGAATTTAAGCAAGCTGTCTGTGAGCTGTTCATTAGCACTGGCAATGGGTTCAGGATTGCCTTCTTCGTAAATGTCAGCATAAAGGTGTCGGTTCTTAGCTTCTTTCAGAGCAAGCGATTCGCTTTTGTAAAAAGTCTTTCTCAGGTCGTTGTTTGTAGATATGCCAATAGCTCTCAGTAAAGTTGTTACAGGAAGCTTTCTTCTTTTATCGATATGGACGTACATAACGTCGTGAATATCGATATCAAATTCTAACCATGATCCATTATAGGGTATCACTTTAGCGGAATACAGAGTTTTTCCGCTGGGGTGTTTTTCCTCGGAAAAGAATACCCCAGGAGAACGTTGAAGCTGAGAAATGATTACCCGCTCTGCCCCATTTACTATAAATGTCCCCTGCTCGGTTACCAATGGAATCTCACCCAAAAATACATCTTGTTCCAATGTATCTTTGTGCTCTTTGATGCCTTCGTTGTTTTCAAAAACACTAAGACGCATCTTAGCCTTTAGTGGCGCTTGATATGATAAGTTACGTTCTCTACATTCTTCGAGGGCATACTTTTCCTGGAGCACGTTATACTCAATAAATTCTAACAGGAAGTTGCCCTTGTTATCTTCAAGCGGAAATATGGATTCGAATACGGCTTGTAAGCCTCTTTTTTCTCTACGCTGAGGGTGAATATCCCGCTGCAAAAATTCGTTAAATGAATCCACTTGCATGGCCAGAAGGTTAGGTATTTCTACTTCTGGTATGCCTAATTCTGCAAATCTTCCGGATATTCGGGAATAACTTTTGACCTTTCTCAAAAGCTCTCTCCTTTGCGGTTTCTAAAAAACCAACATCTTGGTTTTTGGGTTAATTATTTCTCTTCTCACGCTTCGTGCGCCACAGCTATGTAAGGGTACGTGTAAAAGCTCTTCTTAAGACCTAATAAAATGTGTGTTCTATAACCTATTTTAGTCCAAAAAAAGTCCATTAGGACTTTTTTTGGACATATATAAATCTGCGAGGTTATTACTTAACTTCGACAGTTGCGCCGGCTTCTTCGAGTTTCTTCTTAACGGAGTCGGCTTCTTCTTTGCTTACTTTCTCAGATACGAGCTTAGGTGCTCCATCTACCAAGTCTTTTGCTTCTTTCAAACCAAGCTTGGTAATCTCGCGGACAACCTTGATCACGTTGATCTTCTTGTCGCCGGCGTTAGCCAGGATTACGTCAAACTCTGTCTGTTCTTCTTTTGCAGATTCAGCTGCGCCACCGGCGGGCATAGCAAATGCGGCTACAGGAGCTGCTGCGGATACACCAAATATCTCTTCCATCTCTTTCACTAATTCAGAGAGATCCAACACTGTCATTTCTTTGATCAGGTCAATAACTTGTTGCTTTTTATCGGACATTATTCCTCCATCGGATATATGAATATTCTTCTTAGCTGGCTTCAGCTTGTTTTTTTACAATAGCGTCAAGCGCATAAACGAATTTGCGGATGATGCCTTGGTTCAGGCTTACGAAATTGGATATCGGAGCGTTCATTCCGCTGAGAACCTTCGCAAGCAATTCTTCGCGAGATGGAAGCTTGGCAAGAGCAGCTAATTCGGCCGCGCTGAAAACATGACCGGCTACAAAACCAACCTTGAACTTTGGAAAGTCTTTATCTTCCATCACTTCTTTTAGAAATTTGATGAGCTCACGGGCAGGAGAAACTTCATCCAGTTTACATACTGCCACAGCTGTAGGGCCCACCAGGTGCGAATCTAATTCGGTAACACCCAGTTCATTAAGTGCAATCTTAATCAGGGTGTTCTTTTGGACAAAGTAGTCTACTTGATTAGCTCTGAAGCGGTTGCGCAATTGATTTACCTGTTCGATGTTTATTCCCTTATAATCCACCAGTACAATCGCTTTTGCGCCACTTAATCTTGCTGTCAAGTCTTTTACTATGTCATACTTAACATTTTGAACCATGCTTATACTCCCTTAGCTCTTTGCTTCCAAGGTTGCGCTAGCGACCTGAATTTTGATGCCGGGACCCATCGTTGTGCATAGGGTTATGCTACGAATAAATACACCCTTTAAAGTGGCAGGACGTTCTTTGATAACTGCAGCAAGTATGGCCTTAATATTCTCCCGAAGCTTGTCCTCTTCGAAGCTAAGTTTACCAGCCGGGATATGCAGATTGGCAAACTTATCTACGCGATAAGTAACCTTTCCGCCTTTGGCTTCTTCCACTGCTTTTGCAACGTCCATGGTAACAGTTCCCACCTTGGGGTTTGGCATAAGCCCTCTTGGGCCTAACACGCGTCCCAGTTTGCCGATACGTCCCATTAAATTGGGGGTGGAGATCACAACGTCGAAATCAAACCATCCGCCTGAAATCTTGTCCATCATGTCATCCACGCCTACATAATCAGCACCTGCTTGTTTGGCTTCATCTGCCTTATCACCTTCAGCAAATACTAACACACGCATCACCTTACCTGTTCCGTGAGGTAACACGAGTGAGTTTCTAATCTGCTGATCGGCTTTACGAGGATCTACGCCAAGATTGAAATGAACTTCCACTGTTTCATCGAACTTAGAAGCCGGTAACGACTTCACAAGCTTCAATGCCTCAGAAAGCTCAAATCTCTTTTGGCGATCGAACATCGTGTAGGCAACATTGTACCTTTTACTATGTTTCATTGACTCTCCTTATGAATACTATCTCCTGCATTGGAAGCATCAGTCTTCTACTGTAACGCCCATGCTTCTTGCAGTTCCAGCGATCATACTCATAGCGGATTCAAGGGAATGGCAATTCATGTCTTGTATCTTAAGCTCAGCAATGGTCTTAAGCTGAGCGCTGTTTACTTTTCCAACCTTAGTCTTATTAGGAACAGCACTGCCCTTCGCAAGGCCTGCTTCCTTCTTAATTAATACTGCTGCTGGAGGTGTCTTAATCTCAAAAGTAAAAGACTTGTTCTTAGTAACATATATCAATACCGGGAAAACCATCCCGGGCTGATCTGCGGTCTTTTCGTTAAACTGACGGCAAAATTCGGGAATATTCACACCAGCTTGACCTAGTGCAGGTCCAACGGGCGGGGCAGGAGTTGCTTTTCCTGCGGGAAGTTGCAGTTTAATGGTTGCTACGGCATCTTTAGGTTTTGCCATTTTTATTACCTCTATCTTATTGACTAATTTTCTTGATCAGTTCTACCTGATTGGCATTTAGTTCCACAGGTGTTCTGCGTCCGAAGACTGTAACGTCTATTACAAGTTTGTTGCCGTCTTCGGTGGACTTTTGCACCAAACCCTCAAAATCTGAAAAAGGACCTGCGGTAACCTTAACCATGTCTCCTGGCATGAAGGAGAATGTCTTGATGTCTCTATCAGGATCAGATATCCCAAGCAGCCTGTCTACTTCTTCCTGGGACAGAGCGACCGGATCTTTATGGTCTTTACCAATTCCTAAAAAACTGGTAACTCCGGCAATGCCGAGCACGTAGCTCTTTAATTCTGAACTCATCTCGGCTTCCATGATAACATAGGAAGTGAAAAGCTTTTTTTCCCGCTCTATCTTTTTGCCCTCTCTAATGATAAAAGATTTGCGTACAGGAACAAGAAGTCTGCCTACCTCTTTTTCCAAAGAAGTTCCGACAAGACCCTTTTCGATGGCGGTCTTCACTTTGTTCTCATGACCTGAATAGGTATGAATTACATACCATTTCATCCTATGCTTCCTATCCTCTTAGAATACTAATTCGATGATTTTGCTAAAACCAAAATCGATCATTGACAAAAATATGGCAACAATAGTGGACATTACCACCACAACGATGGTGCCCTCTTTTAAGTCAGCCTTGTTAGGCCATGTTACGCATTTCATCTCGGAGCGTACGTCGCGGAAAAAACGACTAATCTTCTCGAACTTCATTTCTTTGTTTCCAATTTACATTATTGCGGAAAAAGGCATACCGCCTTTCTCCGATGCTCGGGTGTAAAAGATTGTGGCAGGACAGGCAGGAATCGAACCCGCAACACCCGGTTTTGGAGACCGGTGCTCTACCAGTTGAACTACTGTCCTGCGCAACATATCAATAGCGCTTAGCGCTGCTTGTGTACCGTGTGCTTCCTGCAGGTGGGGCAGAACTTCTTCAGCTCCATTCTGTTCGGATGCTTGCGTTTGTTGCGAGTAGTCGTGTAATTACGATTCTTGCAATCTTCACAAGCCAGTATAATGATATCTCTCATTTTTCTGCTTCCGGGTATTAGTCGATAACCGAGGATACCACGCCGCTACCGATGGTGTGACCACCTTCGCGGATGGCGAAGCGAAGTCCCTGCTCCATAGCGATGGGGGTGATAAGTTCAGCTTGAATCTCAACGTTGTCACCAGGCATAACCATCTTCACGCCTTCGGGAAGGGTGAGGCTGCCAGTAACGTCGGTTGTGCGGAAATAGAATTGAGGACGATAACCGGTTTGGAACGGTTTGTGACGTCCACCTTCGTCTTTGGTAAGAACGTAGGTTTGACCTATGAACTTGGTGTGAGGCTTAATGGACTTAGGCTTGGCAAGAACCATACCGCGTTCCACGTCTGTCTTGGCAAAACCGCGAAGCAACAAACCAACGTTGTCACCAGCCTGGGCTTCATCAAGAAGCTTTCGGAACATTTCCACGCCTGTGCAGGTTGTTTCCACAGTCTCGCGGATACCAACGCGCTCAACCTTGTCCTGCATCTTGATGATACCGCGTTCTACACGACCGGTGGCAACTGTACCACGGCCAGGAATGCTGAATACGTCTTCTACGGGCATAAGGAATGGTTTGTCCACTGCGCGGTCAGGTAGCGGAATGTAGCTATCTACTGCATCCACAAGTTCCTGAATCTGGGCTTCGCCTTCTGGATCACCATTCAGGGCCTTAAGGGCTGATCCACGGATTACGGGAATCTCGTCGCCGGGGAATTCATACTTGTCGAGAAGCTCGCGTACTTCCATTTCCACAAGGTCAAGAAGTTCGGAATCTTCAACAAGGTCACATTTGTTCATGAACACAACAACAGCAGGAACACCAACCTGACGGGCAAGCAGAATGTGCTCGCGAGTCTGGGGCATGGGACCATCATAGGCGCTAACAACAAGAATTGCACCGTCCATCTGGGCTGCACCGGTGATCATATTCTTGATATAGTCGGCGTGGCCGGGGCAATCGACATGTGCGTAATGGCGCTTGTCTGATTCGTATTCCACGTGTGCTGTGGCAATGGTTATACCGCGGGCTTTTTCTTCCGGAGCATTGTCAATACTATCGAATGAACGGAATTTGGCGCCGCCCTTCTTACTAAGATACAAAGTAATCGCTGCGGTGAGCGTTGTTTTGCCATGGTCGATATGACCGATCGTACCCACGTTTACGTGTGGCTTGCTACGTACGAATTTCTCTTTTGCCATTGTTCCTCCTGGAATTCACATTCCATGTCGTGTTTATTTCGCTTTAGTAAAATGAGAAATCAAGGGACGCATCCCTGTTTCTTTATCAACTCGCCTTCCGGCAAATCAAATCTTTATCAACTTATCTAAGGCTGTTATGCCTATGTAAAAAACCATAAGAAAGGGATGGAGCTCAAGACCGGACTTGAACCGGTGACCTCCTCCTTACCAAGGAGGTGCTCTACCTGCTGAGCTACTTGAGCTGAAATCCACTAATCTTTGGAGCGGGAAACGGGGTTCGAACCCGCGACCCTCAGCTTGGAAGGCTGATGCTCTAGCCAACTGAGCTACTCCCGCGTCTGGCGAAAATCTATGGTGGAGAGGGGAGGATTCGAACCTCCGAAGTCGTCTGACGACAGATTTACAGTCTGTTCCCTTTGGCCGCTCGGGAACCTCTCCACAACTTCTGGAGCCGATGAAGGGATTTGAACCCCCAACCTATTGATTACAAATCAATTGCTCTACCATTGAGCTACATCGGCAACAAGTTCTGTCAAGCAATTTCACTAGCCTTATTTTGTCAATAACTTTTTTGCGTTCACTCTATATATTTCCGTGATCTCTCACTTGAGATGCTACAAATATTCTGCCCCTGTTTCTGTCAATAGCTTTTTCCGTCTGTAATAGTCCAGTTGCCCTTCATTCTGCAATTAGTCATTACACGAAAAATAGTTATGATGCAGAGAATTCTACAAATGCCCCTAACCTGGCATTGCAAAGCTACTATGTATGTATCAGCCCCATAACGGATAACTTCAAGTTCCGTTATCTTTGAGGAGCTGTGAGGACAAATCCTCGTAGCATTGGTATGATACTTTACGGTATAGCCTGTTTTGCAGAAGGGATTGAAGCATCGGAATGCTGCGTTCCGGTTACTTAATATGCAGTGCCTTAGTGCTTGCGGCTCATTGCTCTGGTGAAACATACACTGGCTATATGTCTTCACGCCGCAATTTGTGCTTGACGAAATATTCCCCGAATCATTAATGATCCCATTATAGTATGCGCGCTCATCGCGCACGCTACAATATTTTACGTACTGGCTGGATAATTATGATAGTTAAAGAACTCAAAGAAGTGTCGATTGAAGTATAGTAATGCTACGCGTCACTCCTGAAAGAGCCGCGAAACTATCCCAAGCTTCCATCAGACGCATGAGTAAACTTAGTTTTCTTAGACATAATTTAACATAATAAGGAGATCCTGATGAAACCAAAACTCACAATGATCCTGTTTCTGGCAATTTTGCTGGGAATGTTTTCCAATGTGTGGGCAGATGTAACCATTGGTAGTGGGACAGCCAATAACGGCAATATCCCTATCAACACAAATTACGGTTACAGCTACTCGCAGCAGATTTATACCCAGGCCCAAATTGGGTCTGCAGGCTCAATTCAACGAATAGCCTTCAAAAAAATGTCCGGCACCATAACTAACAGCAGTTCATGGACTGTTTATATGGGCCACACCACCAAAACAAGCTTTTCATCCAGCACCGATTGGATACCTTTAGCATCCTTAACGCAGGTGTTCAGCGGTTCGGTAGTTTTCCCTACCGATGCTAATTGGTATGAGATAGTTCTAAATACGCCATTCGCATACAACAACACTGATAATCTTGTTGTTGCAGTGGATGAAAACACATCCGGCTTTGGCTCATCCATAGGTCATTATGTGTTCACAAGCGCTTTGAACTCAGTAATTTACTATCGTGCTGACAGTACCAACCCAAATCCAGCCTCTCCGCCCACAGCAACTGGTCGCTTAGGCACTCCGAATCAAATACAGCTTATTTTCCCATCTACAACACCACCCAACGCTGTAACAACCCCTAATCCTGCCAATGAAGCGCAAGACGTGTTTTCATCGCCTACTCTTTCCTGGGTAGATGGTGGTGGCGGAGCAACAGGTTACAAAGTTTTCTTTGGTACTACTTTACCAGAAACCCCCAATGCAACAGTTTCCACCCCATCCTGGTCACCAGGTGCGTTGGATTACCGAGAAACTTACCTTTGGAAGGTTGTACCCTTTAACGCTAATGGTGATTGTGAAACAGGCATTCAAACCTGGTCATTCACCGTTATGTCCGATCCCACAATTGTAGATTATCCTCATGTTCAAAGTTTCGAAGATGCTGTTTACCCACCCCTGGGCTGGGTACATACTCTGGTTAGTGGTACTACAGGCATAACCAGAACCACAACCGGCACAAGCTTGCCTACAGTTTCGGCAGCCTTTGATGGCTCTGCCATGCTGCATTACAATTCCAATGGCATGACAAGCGGCGCTAACGCTTGGTTAGCCACTCCTCCCATCGATATGCGTGATTCCGAATCAAACTATCGTGTACGCTTTGCCATGTGGCGCAGCAGTTCAGGCTATCTAACCACTGCTGATAAATTTGAAGTGTATGTAAATACCAGCCAGAATCTTGATGGCACGCCTGTTCTGGTCGGCACAGTGCATCGCTCGAAGAGCTTGACACCAGTAGAAACCGGAGCTGATGGCTGGTACGAATATACCTTTGATATTGGCTTAGGCGACAGCACCCCCAGATTCATCATCTTCAAGGCTATCTCCGCCTATGGCAACAGCATGAATTTCGATAAAGTAACCATCTTTACCGAATCCGCAGCACAGCCACCCAGTGCTCCTGTTAGCCTAAACCCCGCAAACAACGCTACAGGCGTTGCGATTAGCACAAACTTCACCTGGACAAATGGTGGTGGAATACCCGAAGGTTACCAAGTGTTTATGGGAACCGATCCTGAAGCTCTTGAAAGAGTTGCCGATGTTAGCACCAACCTGTATGATCCCGAAGAGAATCTCCTTTTTGGAACCACATACTATTGGTATGTTCAGGCTTACAACGGAAGTGGAAGTGCAGACTCTGCCACCCTTAGCTTCGCCACTGCCAATGGTATCGCCATCACACCCGTACCTGCAACCTCAGCTACTGCTCAAGATGCCACCAACCGTGTGCTTAACTGGGCAGACGTTGCCGGAGCCACCGGATACAAAGTGAAAGTTGGAACAAGTTCTGGCGCTGCCGACATAGTAAATATGGCATCCGTTACCGAAAGTCAATATACCCACAATGCAAACTGGCCCTGGAACACCCAGCTTTTCTGGACTGTATATACTGTAAACGGAACCCAGGAAATCACTGGTACAGAGTGGAGCTTTACCACTGGCGCAAATCCCACCCTTACTGCTCCCGTAGCACAGGACTTCAGCACCTTCCCGCCCACCAATTGGACAAGATGGAGCGGATTACTGGAAGCCCCCAGCACCTTAACCAGTACTACTATTGGTTGGGTTTCTGATGGCTTTGCCAATGTTGGATCCAGCGGTTCTGCAAAAATTAATATTTATGGAACTTCATATCGCTATTGGTTGATCACTCCCCCCATCGATCTTGGTGAGTCAAAAGCATCTTATAATCTGGAGTTTGATCTTGCCTTAACCGATTTTGGTGCCACTACAATTGCCGAACAAACCGGTACTGACGACAAATTCGCAGTATTGATCTCAACCGATGGCAGCACATGGACAAGTGCAAATACACTTCGTTTGTGGGATAATGCCGGTTCAGCCTATGTTTACAACAACATCTCCACAACCGGTGAACGCGTATCTATAGATCTTGCCGGATTCAGTGGCATTATTAAGATAGCCTTCTATGGTGAATCTACTTTATCTAATGCAGATAACGACCTGTTTGTGGATAACTTCGAAATCTCATCTGCCAGTGCACCTCCATCTGCACCTACAGTAGCTACTCCCGCAAACAACGCTACTAACGTTGCCATCAATGCCAACCTTTCATGGAGTGGAGCAGGTGGTGCACCAACAGGTTATCAATTATTTGTTGGTCCTGATGCCGAAAACATGGAAAGAATCGCAGATCAAGAAAACTCACCTTACACCATCGGCGAAAACTGGGCATTTGGCACCCAATACTTCTGGCGCGTGGATGCTTACAATGCAAATGGCACCACTACCGGTACCGTTTGGAATTTCACCACCACTAGCGGCATTGCCCAAAGCCCCAGCCCTGCCAACAATACCACCAGCCTTAGCCCCGCTGCCAAAACATTGGATTGGGCTGATGTAGCAGGTGCTACTGGTTATAAAATTGCCGTGGGAACCACTCCCGGTGGAACCGATATCGCCAACATGGTTGCCTGTGCTACCAGCGACTGGACAAAGGCAAGCAACTGGGCATATGGAACTCAGTACTACTGGACTGTTTACACCATGAATGGTGCTCAGCAGGTAACTGGAACCCAATGGACTTTCACAACCGGTGCCGACCCAACTATTAATAGCTTACCTCACTATGTAACCTTAACTGGTACCACTGGATCAGCTCTCCCCTATGGCTGGAATCAGCAATGGTCTTCTGCCTACGTCGCAGGCTTGTGGACAGTTTCTTCCACCAACAGCGCTGGTGGCTCTTCTCCCGAATTCAGACACGGTTATGGTGCGAACCAAACTGCTGCCCAGTGGACAAGATTGATTGCTCCTCCTGTTAATGTAAGCGGAATGAACAGCATTATCACCAAGTGGAGACACTCTCTGGATTGGGATCAGGTATATAACGAAGTGCCTTTAACCATGAATTTCCAATACTCTTTGAATGGCATAGACTGGACAAATCTGTGGACATTAGAAGTGGAAACCGATGTATTAGCCGAAGAGAAGAGCTTCACAGTTCCTTTAAGTGGTGCCTCAACTATCAGCTTTGCCTGGTATGTGGTTGGCAATCCCTATGATATGAACAACTGGAACATGGACAACTTCAAGGTGCTTCTGGATAACACCGAAGTTACCCAAACCACCGCTTCTGGTGGCAATGTAAACGTTACCGTACCCGAAGTTACCAATACCGTAACCAGCGAACCAATTACCCCTCAAGTAACCATCAGCGGCTTGGCAAATAGCTCCGCCCTGGTTACAGTTGGCGTTGGCTTTGCCTCCGCAAATGTTGCCGGAATCCAGGGTGCAGGTCTGAATCTGCTCTTAACCGGAACCAGCTTCGGTGGCTCAACTGTTACCGTTACTCACAACCTTGGCTTCATACCAGAATGGGTGAAGTACCAGATTGGAAATGGCTCGCTTATAAACGTTCCAGCCGATGCTTCCTGGACTGAAACTGCTCTCAGCATTACAGTTGACGCAAGTAAAGGCCCGGATGATCTTATGATTATCTTCCCCAAGAGCAACGATGAGCCCCTACCGGTTAACCTTTCCAGCTTCTCCGCAGTTCTTACCGCAGATATGTATGTAAAGATTGCCTGGACTGCCGAAAGTGAAGTTAACCACGCTGGTTACAACGTCCTGCGCGCAGCAGTGAAAGACCTGAACAGCGCAATCTATGTGAACTCAGGTTTGATTAGTGATGGCAGCGTTCTGGGAACCCAGATCAGCTATAGCTACATCGATAACGATACCGAAAGTAACACAGTGTATTATTACTGGTTAGAAAGCGTTAGCCTGGAAGGTGTTTCTGAGTTCTTCGGACCCTTGTCCGTTACCGTTGGCGATGGCACAACCGGTCCCACCACTCCCGATATCCCAGTGTTTACCGCACTGTTAAACGCCTATCCCAATCCCTTCAATCCGAATACCAACCTACGTTATTCATTGAAGGAAGCTGGTAGCGTTCGCATGGATATCTATAACGCCAAAGGTCAGCTTGTTCGCAGCATGAATGCCAACCATGCCACACCTGGTTATTTCAGTATGACTTGGGATGGCCGCGATGCTTCCGGCAAACAAGTTGGTAGTGGTGTGTATATGTATAGAATGACCAGCGGTCAATATACAGCAGCCAAGAAGATGATTCTTGCCAAATAACTACTAAATAAACAATACATAAGGGTGCGGATTCAGTTCGCACCCTTTTTCTTTGCCTCTGGTAATATCGGATAACTCGCTGCCTACCTAATGTTGTCCACATGGCACTGGTATTCATATCACCAGCACTCCAGAGCAGCAGAACACCAGCCCCCCAGCACGAGAATATCGAGAATATCAAGATATCCATAAGAGCGAGACTACTGAGCGAGACCACTGTCAGTTACTGACCTCTTCCTTGCTTGCCTTTGGTAATCAAGCCTTAATTCCCCCTTAATCAAGCGTTAACTGTTAACGCTTGATTAAGGGGGGATAGAGATGTGATAGACGCTCTTTAGCAAGGGAGAAGAAGTGACCTGACAATGGCACTAAACAAACCAAAAACAACAAACCAAAAACAAACCAACAAAATAAACCAAAATAAACCAACTTACCAAACCAACTTCCATTTCCTGTTTTGCAAAACAGGTAGAAGTGAGCAACAGAAATTGCAATTGACAGATAATTAGCAGTTATTAAACATGCGTTATGCACAAACATCCTATGGAGGAATTATGAGAAAATCTGCAATGCTGCTGGTTGGATTGTTTGTATCTTTACTAACATTGGTATGGGCATACCCCATTTATGAAATAGGTGGGAACTTCAAAGGGCTGGACAAAAGCTACGCCAAAACGCTGACCAAGAAATATGTTTATCAGGGGACTGTTAGTGTAGAGGATTTTCGAATAACTCCCAAGAGAGTTGACCCACCCTTAGAACCGCTTTATGATTTGTATGCTTCTTTTGACCCACCCTACTGGAGGCTTGCTGATGAGAAGGGTAAGACGCTTTGGAAAACATCTGATTTTGATGTAGATTTTGATAACGATTCTGAACAAGGCCCGGATGCTAACAATGAATACAGCTTTTCATACCCTTTCCTGCAAAGCCGTGAGGGCGTATTATTCTTCAATAGTAAAAAGAACTGCCGCGTGCTTAAGAAATACGATGGCAGAGAGATAGAATTGCCGGCATATTTGAACGATTACTATCAATATGATTACCTCTTTTACGATTATCCTGAAAGCCCTGTAAAGAAAATACTGTGGGTGAAGCACTGGATGGAAGATCAGCCTGATGCCAAATTTGCGTTGACAGTCATGAATTTTGATGGTGTTGTGGAGAATCATCTGGAGACCGATATACTGATTCGGGAGATAGATCAATTCTATTTTGATCTTAACTACTCACGGATGCTGTTTGAGTATAAAGACATGAAAGAGCCACAAGGAAATCCAGGACTAATGATCCTTTCAACAGACGGAACGATGATAAAGCACTATCCGAACTACGATCCTGGCAACGTGATAAGATTTGATCCCCAAGCTCCGGATTATGCTATAACAAGAGAAGATTACAACCAAAATCATATTATTGATCTTAGAAACGGCGAGATAGTTGCCTCATTCATTGGAAGACGTATAGGTATATCACAGATAGAGGATACGTTGATAGTAGCCGTATATTTAGGAGGGTCAGTAGGAGTTGTTAATGCACTTACGGGCAAGTTGATTCAGAATTTTAGCGACTATAGTCGAGACTATGAAATAACTTCGATTCGTATTTCTCAGGACACAAAGAATATATGGTTTACCGAGAAGTACCCCGACAAATCAACAAGTATAAAACACTATCGACTTGAGGACTAAAGGGGTTTAGCTCATTGAGAAGACTAGCCCTTATCCTTATGCTATTGATGATCGGAACGTCCCTGCTGTGTATAAAGCGGCTATGTGTATGATACCGTATCAGGTTTGCCGGTTGATTGTGTAAAGATAGAGCTTAGCGGAAATCTACCTGAGTTCAGCGATACCCTTGGCTGTTACCAGTATCCTTCTGGGGCGGGGACTTACACATTGCGGGCAAGCCAGTGGGATTACCAGGATTTTGATATTCCAGGTTTTGTGGTTGATTGGGGACTGGAGGCAATTGTAAACATCCCGCTGGTCCACAAAATGATGCTAATGAAGTAAGACTGATAATAATAACGATACCTATATAACAGTCAAAAAAAGGCAGGTACAACAAAACGTACCTGCCTGATATGCAATACTTTATTTGTTTGTTATATTAGGATTCTATTACTTCCACATTGGCGCGAGGCATTAGGAATTTGGTTCCATCCTCAAACTCGCCTTCCAATATACGAACCAGGGTTTCGGATTCCACTTTGGTAAGCTCTTCGGGAAGAGCGGTAACTTTGGCAATTCTACCAAAGTGTGGCTGACGGATAATGCGGATCATGGTTCCGGGCTCCAGCACAGGCATGGTGGCTTCTTTGCTAATCAGTTCGGACTCATCGAAGTCCATCGGGATGATAATCTCGGGGCGGATAACTCCGGCACGAATCTGAGTGCGGCCGTGAATGGAGGTTTTCTTACCGTTCAGTGCCTTGAGCAGATCGAAGGTCTTTTGCGCCATGGTAATCTTGCCAAAGCCTTCTGTACATACAATGGTAAGCCCAATCTTTTCATGACCGGTAATAGCTACACCAATGTCGTAGCCCAAAAGCTTCTTCAGGTCTTGATCGTCTATACCTCCGGTAATGATGGCTTTCACTCCGTGCTTCACCGCAGCTTCGATTACGTGGTAATGCACAAAAGCACCAGCCACGATAACCTTATCTCTACAGGATTCATTAATCTTACCGATGTCCAGTTCGTCATCCGGCGTGTCGGCAAGCATCATTAGGTTGCCAACCGTTTCATCTCCAATGCCAAAGATGCCCTGGATATATGCGCTTTTATTCTCAATTACTACGCCTTCACCTTCTATAACGTCGGTGATAAGGCCATCCATAAAGGCTTTTACCTGCACAGGGATACGCGGTTCACGCAGCAGCACCTGGCCGGTGACCGATGATATATTCTCCACTTCACCTTCCACAGGTGAGCGTACTTCGTTTTTGAATATCCCCAGGCCAAAAAGACCCTTGTTCTCGGCAAGAATAGTATCTTTAGTAATCTTTTGCCCTGGCTCAATCTTGATGTAGCCAACTAACTGAGCAGGGGTTACCCCCAGCTTGTTAGCAAGATTAAATGGCACTACCTTTCCGGGAAGCAATGTCTCTGCCACCACGGTTTCGGCTGTCACTTTATCGCCTTTCTTTACCAGCACTTGCCCCTTTAGAGGTAAGATGCGTTCTTTTTTTAGAATAATGCTATCGGTTACGGTTAATCCTGCAGAATATGCTTGTCCCATTGTTTCCTCCTAAACCAAGATTTGTTCGGGATACACTTTAAACTCGCGCATCCACTTCTTAAGTGCGGCTATGCGTTCCACCTTTTCTGTAGGTAAAACGAAGGGTTGGCGGCCACGAGTATCTAACACGATGCCAACTTTGCCACCATGCAGGTCAACCGAAAGCTCTTTGTTCTTGTCTTTATCCAGAATCAATCCGCCATGTGCTTTCAGCGTTGCTTTAGCTACCTTGCCCTCTTCACATGGAATTAAGCGCACTTCACCGAAGGGTATTTCTTCTTCAAACTTACTGCCATCGGGCAATTCCAGCTTGGCGTAGAGAGCAGGTTTGCCTTGTTTGCCCTTGCCGACAGGTGCCACGCAGGTGCCAAGATATACCATACAGTCTTTGCGGAACACTTCGGTTGCCGCTTTGGCACTAATCTCAGATAGCACACCCAGATGCGGCATCATAAAGATGCTGTCCACAGCCAGACGGGTGATGCCTTCGGGCAGGAATGCGTCTATTAGCATCATCACGGTTTGATTGCGTCTGGGAGCATGAGATAGCACACCACCACTGCCGACCAGCAGATTCAGGGTCATCAGGTTCACAATGGTTGCACCTGAAGTGGATTGGCTAAAGGCTTCGGAAATATCTCTCTGACGCTGCATACCCTTCAAGCCGCTGGCAAATTCTTTGTGCTGTTCAAATGCCAGGCGCAAGGCTTCTTTGGCTATGGCTTGTTCCAGCACCAGTTCTTCCAATAATGAAGGAATGGTTGTGGGGCGTATCATTTTGTTCTTTATCATATTGCGCAATTCGCTAACGTCTATATCAAAAGGAACCCAGCGCATGATGTTATCCAAACCGGAGGAAGCCAGCACGTTTGAGATGCTATAGCTCATACCCAGATTGGCACTAACGGTTCTATTAAAAACATAATCTTCGGTAAACACGCTAAATACGTCTGTGGTTGCACCACCGATATCCACACCCACCACTTCTATCTGTTCATCTTTGGCTATTGCCTGCATGATGTTACCCACGGCAGCCGGGGTAGGCATGATGGGAACTGATTCCAGTTCCGGGCCTTTTGCCCAGTCCATTAGTTTGTTATAACCGGGGGCTTGCTGCATAACGTGTTCCATGAAGAGGTCATGAATCTTATCTCGGGCGGGGCCCAGATTCTCCTGTTCCAGCTTCGGACGGATGTTATCGGTTACTATCAAATCCACCTTTTGAGCAAGGGTGTTCTTAATCTCGGGCTGCGCATCCTTGTTACCGGCAAAGATTACGGGAAGCTTGTAGGAAGAGCCAAGGCGAGGCTTGGGGTCTGCACCGGCTACCAATTCTGCCATTTCTACAACGTGTTTCACGGTTCCGCCATCTTCCCCACCTGCCATAAGAATCATGTCTGGGCGCAACTGGCGTATGCGCTCAATCTTTTCGTGGTTCATGCGCTTGTCGTTGCTGGAGATAAGATCCATTACAATGGCACCGGCACCCAAAGCTGCGCGCTCTGCGCTTTCACCTGTCATGGAGGCAACCACACCGGTAACCATCATCTGAAGGCCACCACCGGCTGATGAAGTGGAAACATAGGCATCTATTCCTATGTCTCCCTTGCGCGGAATAACGAATTCACCATTTTCCATAAACTTGATATTGGGGTTGTTATACTTCAAGCGTGCCAGTTCTTCCAGCTCTTGCGTGGCGTTTATAACGCCCTTTGTAACGTCGTTCAGGGGAGCTTCAACTGTGGTTGGAGCTTCACCGCGGATGGTTTGGCGAAATTCACCATCCACCCACTCAATCAAAATCGCCTTGGTTGTAGTACTGCCACAGTCTGTAGCAACTATGCGGGTCAGGCGTTTCTCGTCGTATTGCATATATTCCTCCGCTTATTCAGCTTTTTTAGGTTTTATTATTCTATTTATAAAGGCTTTAATCTGCGCGTGTCTGCGTTCGCGAATCAATCTGGCGGCTTTTCTGCGGTCTCGGGATAGCTCTTCATCCAGTTCGTCCATACGGGCTACCAATTTCTTGATGTTCTCTTCGTTTTCCAGCATCAGAGCAAACTGCTGATACTTCTTGGAATCAAATATAATCTCCGCAAATGGCAAAATAAAGAACATTGCCTGGCTGCCAATTCCATGCAGCGGACGCAGTGATTCTACAAACAGGATGCCTGCTGATGCCATGTGACGCTCGGCGATAAAGCGAGCCACTTTTTCTATCATGTCGTTAGTTTCGCTTTCCGAAACCTGAGGACGTATCTCGTTATACTCTTTATTCATCTACGCTCTTGCAACCGTGATAGCTGCCACCTGCTCGGCACCTGCCAGATGCAGCAGCTTAGCTATTTCGTTTAAGGTTGTTCCGGTGGTAAATACATCGTCCACCACAATTATCTTCTTGCCTTTCACCTGGGCAATGTCTTTTACTATAAAAGCACCACTTAGATTATGCACTCTGCCTTCTTTGCTCAGCAGGGTTTGGCTGTAGGTATTCACTCTACGGGCAACTGGATTGCAATAAGGCATATCCAGCAGGCTGGCAGTGGAATAGGCAATAAGGTCAGATTGGTTAAAGCCACGTTCGCGCTTGCGCACTCTATGCAGTGGCACAGCACAGATAAAATCATAATCCTGCAAATGCTCGTCATTTTCTATCAGCTCAGCCATCGGCAGGGCAAAATAGCCCGCCGGTGAAGCATATCCGCTATACTTCAGCTTATGAATCATGGTGTCTATAGGCGGAACATAGCGAAACACCGAGCGTGTATAGTCAAATTCAAATGCCTCTTCGGCACACACGGGGCAAGGCAATTCTTTTATCTCACTACCGCACTTGGGGCACAAAGCTCCATGATATAGCGATACTCTCCCTTCACAATCACTGCATATAACCTGGCTCTGCTCTTCCAATCTGCTACCGCAAACCAGACAAGCAGGAGGTATTAACAGATCAGGCATGGCTGATAAAATAGCTTTCCAAGGCTTCAAATATCCGCCTTCCATCCTGTGAGGTAACCGTATCCGTTGCTGCACGCTCAGGATGTGGCATCATCCCCAGAACGTTACGTTCTTTATTGCATATCCCGGCAATGTTATTAACCGCGCCATTGGGGTTGCTTTCTTCACTCGCCACAGCATCTGCGTCACAATATCTAAAGAGGATTCTATCTTCTGTTTGCAGCATATTTAGCCCCTCTTCATCTATAAAGTAGTTGCCTTCTTTGTGCGCAATGGGGATGTCTAATACTGTGCCAACTGGGATGTTATGCGTAAAGGGGCTGTTAGCAGATTCCACCCGCAAAAGCTGATGCTGGCAGATGAAAGAAAGCGAATTATTCATCATTAGTGCACCCGGCAGCAAGCCTGTCTCGGTTAATATCTGAAAACCATTACAGATTCCCATCACAAGTCCGCCTTTTTGGGCAAAGGAGATCACCTCTTTCACAATGGGTGAAAACCTTGCCAAAGCACCGCAACGCAGATAATCACCATAGGAAAAGCCACCCGGCAGGATTACCAAGTCTGGCTGTTGCAGGTTACTATCCTTATGCCATACCATCTTGGTGCTGTGCCCGCGTGAACTAAATACACTAAAGGCGTCATGATCACAATTTGAACCGGGAAAAGTTATCACGCTTACACGCAAGGCACTACTCCTGATAATCCAATTGGAAGTGATAGCTTTCGGTATTAGGATTAGCAAGCAGACTGTCACAAATCTTTTCCACTTGCTCCGTTACCCTCGCCCTATCATTATCTGCGAAAGTCATCTCAATATATTTGCTGATTCTGGTTTCCAAAACTTCATCGAAACCTAAATGATGCAACGAATTTGTAACCGCTTTCCCCTGAGGATCAAGCACGCTTGCTTTGAGTTGAACAAAGATTTTTGCCTTTAACATTGCGATTCCTATGATATTACTCTTCAGTTAGTCACAGTCTTGAAGCTTGGCAATTTAGTCAATAGTTTTGTTTTTGCATCCCTTATTTAGCCTCAGAAAGCTACCCTATGCCCTATGGGAATTGATTTATAGCAAACAACAGCACCATCTACTTCCACCATGATAACTAATAAAGATCATTAATAATCTGGAATGCGGATTTCAGAACGTTGGAACGCCGAATTCATTCGGCTGGAATCGCCAGATTTATCTGGTGAGCAAGAGATAGCATGATCCCAATAACTGATATTTTATTACTTTAGACCAGAATAATCCGGTGTTTACCGCCTCTAAGGACAGGGTTACATTTATCTTCTATGGTCTTTCACACTTTGAGCAATAGCGGTATCATTACGCATGAATTAGGCATCTCATCCGTATTTCATGCGTATTGCATAAGCAATTCGATCAAGGAGCAAGTTACAATTCGGCAGCTAAAGCCAAATAAAAACAGGAAGCCCAACAAAAAAAGGTGTGAGCTTTCACTCACACCCGGGTAACGTAGTTTGGGGAGGTAGGGTTTATTTCATTAACATCAGTTTAATTTGCGAAACCACGCCGCTGCTGCTGCTCATTCTGGCGAAGTATAAACCGCTGGAACATTGTTTTCCGCTATTGTCTTTGCCATCCCAGCCGATACTCCAAAGCCCCTTGGCTAAATCTGAGCGCAACAGAGTCTTCACCAATTGACCACGATGGTTATAAATGTTCAGGGTTACAGAATCGTTCTTTTCCAGACCGATCCGGAGCGTAACATTTGGATTAAATGGATTGGGGAATGCTCCTGCGAAGCCATTCTTTATCGGAACATCAGGAGTTTGATTTTGGCTAACAGATAGAAACACCGAAACAGGGCCAAACAAATGACTTGAGCCATCCATGTCCAGATTCTCCAGCCAGTAGTAATATGTGCCTTGCTCCAAAACTTCGTTATCTGTAAACACATAGCTCTGAACTTGTGAGGTGTTGGTAGCGGGGATGAATGCCGAAAGCTGCGTGGCTGTATCCAGATTCTCAGCGCTGTTGCGGTATATACGGTAACCGGATACATTGGTTTCAGTTTGAGTAACCCACATTAAAGATACTTTATTGGAGGCATTCAATGTGGCATTGAACGAAGATAGGGATATGGGCAAAACCTCATCATATCCGGTAACAGAATACTGACCTTCGCTATCGTCTTTGCTACCCAAAGAAGCAGAGAAGCCCACTTTCATTCTGGTGGGGCCATCGCTTACTGGCGCGTCCACGCGTCCCAGTTGTTGCCATTCGCTCCCATCAAACTTCCAGATTACGCTGCCATTGCTGAAGTCCACGTCTTGTCCCTGTTCGTTATCCCAATGCAGATATACGATGGGATTTGCGTTTGCCGAACCGGTAAAAGTCCACTTACGAGTCACCCCGCCAGTGCCCGATAACTCAGGATAGGTTTCTGGATCAAAAGCGGAGATGATTACTTCGCCAGTTACGCTAACATATTTGAAGGGGAAATGCATTATCTTACCGGATAAATCCAGGCTGGCGTTGTTTGTGGTTCTGAAAGTCTCATTTACAGTGATGTCTCCCCCTAAATAAAAGAGGGTTGAGGGTGAGTTCAAAACAAGGTTTTGATATGTGAAACCAGAAGGCAAGGTGGTGTCATTATCAAACTGCATAACAGAACCTTCTTCCTGGACATATGTATCGGTTGTTATTGGATTTGGAATAGAGCTGATAATCGTTCCGGCATTCTCCGATGTTCCGCTGCCGGTTATACCAAACGTGCTCACGTCAATGCTACCGTTATTCTGGAAGCTGTTGCTAACCGTTATCACCGATTTAGTTTTAACCGAGCTGTTTTCATTCACCACTAAGTCTTTCAGTTCTGAAGTTATCGCCGGGAGCGTTACCAGCTCGCTGCTGTCTACAATAATGCGGGAATTGCCACCGGCAATAAGTGCGCCATTAGAGGTTGGTATGGCACCCAAAAAGGTTATGGTATAGCCGTTTAAAGCCAAATCTGTATGCAACTCCAAGCTATTATGAATTGTTAAGTTGCTACCCAGTGTTACAATGCCGGTTCGGTCAATGTAGAGCTGTTTCAGGTTGCTTACCGCTGGCATATTCAGATTGCCATTGCCAATTACTGTCAACGACGAATTTTGCCCACCGGTCAAACTTCCAGAGCCAGATAAAGAGCCGTTTATACTAAGAGTGTTGCCATTCCCAATACTTAGGTTGTTTATCAGCGTAAGATTTCCATTTACCTGCACAGTGCTAGATAGGCTTACACCCGCAGGATTGTTAATACTCAAGTCTTTCACGTTAGCTGGCAGGCCGTTTCCGGTTACCTGGCTGGAACTGCCATTATACACATAGCTGGCTGTAGTGCTGAAGCTACGAGTAATCGTTTGAACGCTTCCCAATGCTCCGCTAGATTGAATACCATTGGGGTTAGCAGTTGCGAGTGTGGCTGTATTGGAGAGCACAAAACTGCCTGCTCCACTTATGGTTGCATTGCTGCTGAAACTAACCGAACTATTAGCGGTTACAGACTTGGTGCCGGTTGCCAATGAGCCAGCAATCATATTTAAGGTGCCATTAACAGCCAGGTTATCACTCATGTTTACACCGTTGCTGTTGTTTATGGTTAAGTTATTGACAATTGTGGGGAATCCTGCGCCAAAGGTTTGGGCAGAGCTTCCGTTATAAGTAATACTTGAGCTGGCTCCAGCGGTCATTGTCGCTCCTGAGACAAAGGCAAGGGTTCCAGAGTTTATCAGACTGCCGTTCATAGACATATCTGTGCCATTGCCATTAGCTAAGGTAAATACAACTCCGCTATTAATACTTAAGCTAGCGTTGTTTTCTACAACCAGTTCATCGGCAGTAACGTTTGATGATGCGGTAACGCTGTGCCCATTACGAATGGTAATGCTAACCGCGCCGGAAGCACTGGGTGGGATATTTGCGCTGTACCACAAAACTCCATCACGAGTGTACTCCCATATTGCAGGATTGCTCCAGTTTCCGCTGGCAACGGTTCTGTAAGTAAATACATAATCCTGTGGAGTGATGGTTATATTATCGAGCTGAATATCTGTGCCCCGACCACCTGTTGGCCCACGATATGAAATCTTTAAAAACACGTTTGTCAAGCCTACTGCAACAGTTTGTGTTGTCCATCTACCGTTTGAGATGTTGGTGAAATTGTCCACCAATGTCCATGGCCCAGATAAGGAATTTGCCCAATAGTACTGTGGAGCACAGTTGCCATTTCCAATCTGAAACGACGAGACTGTAAGAGTGTAAGGGTTTGCCATCTTTGGCGCGATCAAACCATCGGTGTACTCCCCAAGAAGGGCGGAGTAGTTACCATAAAGGTTTGCCGGAGAAGGTGCCGGATTGCCAACCAAAGGAGTAACCCTGGTTACGTTGCCAACAATGTTCCATCCAGGAGGGGGGAAAGTATCACCCTCAAATCCCTCATTGTCAATCATCTGGCCAAACAAAGTCCCTAATGCCATAATGCATATCAATGCGATAAAAATTACCTTATTCATAATCCCTGTCTCCTTGTCCTAACATGTGTTTCACATGCCCTATATAGTAGCCATTACCGTGCCAATCTATTCCCGATGTTAGGCTATGAGGCAAATACTAGCGTAATGAATTGGTGTTCATAATGATACATGAATGCTTATGGCGGTTTTTTGTTGTGTTCAGTTTTGAATACTTACGAATGCATGCCAAAAACTTGCATAAATGCAATTCCACAATTGCAAGTTTTGGATATCAACCTGGTTTTTTGTCGGATATTTGCATTACAAATGGGACGTTTGATATACGGATGGCTTATAGATAAATTATCCTCAGACATGTACTGTCTGGGGAATAGCTTAATAACTCAGTAGTAGTATACTTACTGATATCTATATCTTCATAAACTGCACTTCAATGGCATACTGGCTCATACCACTTAACTTTTTCAGGGCCGAGCTGTAGTTTTCCAACTGCATTGTATCGTGAATATCACCGCTTTTATAGTCCACGATCATGGCTTTGAGTTCGGATGTGTTTATCATCAACCTATCTAAGCGTAACAAGCCTTGATTCCCCTCAAGCTCAAGTTCGGTATATATATTATCCCACTGCGAATCAAAGAGCCAGCCATTGGCATTACAGGCTATTAAACACCGCTCACAAACATCCACAATCTCCCCTTGCTTCATAATAGAGCCGAACCGCAGCAAGCATCTACGCAGCGCGTAATCGTGCTCTTTGCTGGTGTTGTGGATTATATGGCTAAGGTAATAATGCGCCAGATCACCCAGGAGGTTTGGCCTGTCTTCCAGATAGTATTTGTTCCAGTTTTGAATCGTGTGCTGCTCTATGGGCATCAGGCTATTCCAAATGCCTTTTCCGGATTGACTCAGGTTAGATAGTAAATTCCCTTCAAGAGTAACAATGTTAGAATCAATCTGCTGGGGAACAGGCATCTGTTGCTGCGTTTCTGCTTCCTCACGAAATGGACTGTGAAAGGTGTAGATTCCATTTTCATTGGGGCTGATGCCTTGCTGAATGAAAAAGTCTAAGCTGGAGTTGCACAGCAGAGCTGGCAGGCTTGGCGCTTCTCTTTTGCTTAAGTAATCGTCCCAACCGTCTTTGTTTTGATAACAAAAATATAGGTGAAGCTTGCTCTCGGCACGAGTGAATGCCACATACAGGTTGTTCAGCTCTTCCAGTAGTTGCCGTTTTTGCTCCTCATCCCATAGATACCGGTAACTTGAGGCTTTTAGCACCTTCTCATAATGAAGGCTGATGCCATAATCTTCCACATAATGGAAATCCTTACCCGCATACTTCAGCGCCCAAGCTAACTTGTCGTGGTCTCCAGAATGCCGGGAGGAGAGGTTGTAATACACGAAGACACGCTTGAACTCAAGCCCCTTGGATTTGTGAATGGTTAAAAGCTGTAGGCTGTCTGATCCGGCAATGGATGCCTGCTTGAAGTTCTCAGAGTCTTTGTTCTCGCTTAAGTATTTCAGCAAATCAGGCAGCGTGTTTCCTTTATCGCTGTTTTGGTTCTCCCATGTAGTAACTGTGTTTATAAACTCGTGCAGATTAAGATAGTCTCTCTCAGTAAACTCGCGATTCTTGAGGAACATTATGCTTAGTCCATTGCAGATTGCTGCAGGGGACAGAGTTTTATGCTCTGTGGCCAAAGCCATGATATTTTCGGCAATGGGAATATCGGAGAATAGACAGGGGCTTAGCGTGGCTGTGCAGGTATTAACTGCCAGGCAATCGGCAATCTGCTTTAGAGTTTTGCTACCGATGCGAACATAATCGGAACGCAGGAAACTAAGAAAGTCTGCCCAACTTCCCCAGGCGAGAAAGCGTAACCAATCGATAATCGGGCTAACCAACAGATGGTCGCAGATGGAGCGGTCGGGTTGATAAAGGCTTGCAGTTCCACTTTCGTCCAGCACTTGCTGAACCTTGCTAAGCTCACTTCCTTTGCGGCAAAGAATGGCTATATTACCGCTTGGATCATCAGCCAAAGCGGGAAGCACCATGCTTTTTACAAAGTCTTCAATTGCATCTGCATAGCCATACTGCTCAGCCATGCTTTTGCTGGTATTCTTTAAGCAAAACTCGATTGAGGTGCTAGCTTCACGATCTATTCTAGCCCCTTTTATCATGGGGTAGTCCCAGTTCATATTCTTATCTGCAAGATAGTCGTGGATGGGCGATGAAGAGAATAGCTGGTTAACAAATTGCATCAGGCTTGGCCCACAGCGGAAGCAGCTATCCAGTCTCTCGGTTTTTACCTCGCCCAGGCTGGGAAAGATACTCTGAAGGCTTAGCAGCAAATCACGTTGTCCACCTCTCCATCCAAATATGGATTGCTTCTCGTCGCCTACAACAATTAATCCGCCATAAGGCTTGCTGCCTTCACCAGAACTAATCTCGGCAATGATTGGCTTAATGATGTTAAACTGAATCAATGAGGTATCTTGAAACTCGTCTATCAACATGAACCTGGTTCGATGGCTGAGGAAATGATAAAACTCACTGGCAGATACTTCGCTCTGAGGATCGAAGAAGGGTGGTTCCACGCTGAAGAGTGCTTCGAAGCTAAACCATGCTATATCATCGTAGGTCATATTCTTATAACGGTAAATCAACCTGTCGTATTCGTCTAGAATCAGTTTCCACAGCTCTAATATCTCCTGCTGCTCGCTTACGTAAAGCTTGCTCATCAGGTGGTCGGCTAAATGTCGCTCCGCTGCTCTCCAAACCACAGTCATTTCATCATTTAGTGCCTGATACTTCTGCCCTTTTACCTTATTCTTGTTCCATATTGGCTCGGATAGAGCTTCCAACAATCTCTCTGCTTCCCTTATATCAGAAGCAAGGGAATCTACTCTTTGGCTGATGGCTGCTATGCTGTGCAGATGACCGGATAATAGGTCAGCAAATCTCTTACGGAAGTAATCGCCCAGTTCTACCGCCTGCTTTTCCAGAGCAACATCATTAATAAACACCAGAAGAGTATCAAACTCCTGTTTAAATGCTGCTAAAGCCTCATCTGAACTGGTTTTGCCAGATAGCTCTCTCACTCTTGCCTGAGCGCAGCTACTTTCAAAAAGGTAAGGAGACAAGCGCTGGGTTATCATATAATACAACCAGCGTTGGCTAATGAGTGATACAAAAAACTTGGCATAGGAATCCAGGGAGCGGCTTACTTTACGGCTTAACAGGTTGTTCAGCCTTGCTCGGAATGCGGGCTTCATCAGGTGATCCATAAGAAAAGGCATACGCTTGGTAATCGCCTGCGTATCTATCTCATAGCTCTCAATATTGCGCAAAGGGCGCACGATGTTGCGGAATATGTTGCTAATGTATGAATCCAATGTCATCACCTGTAAGTGGCTCTGATCACAGGCTATATCGAACCTGGCACTAATCAGTTTGTTGCGCTCAGTGTCCGATAGTTCCATTTCCGCAGCAGGCACCAGCTTACGCAGGTTCTCAAGCAAGCCCATACGTTCAGAGCTATCTCCTTTAGAGATTAGCAGGTCGATATGCTTTACTATTCTATCTCGAATCTCTGCAGTAGCTTTACGCGTAAAAGTGAGTGCCAGTATGCTGTCGGTGCTGAAGCTGGGAACGCCATAGTACTGAAGCAACAAGGCAATGTATTCCAGAGATAGCCTGTAGGTTTTACCTGTTCCGGCACTGGCACATATAATGCGGCAAAATAGCTCAGACATCTCTTGCCTCCTTAAGTCTTGGCAGCAGGTCTGCCCGGCTGATGTGTTGCATTCTCTGCCTGTCGGCACCTTTCTTTCCCTGCCCATAACCATGTTGCAGGCAATCCACAAAGGTGTCCAGTATCTCAGTTTTTAGGTTTTCACGCTTTTCTGGGCTGATATTCTCTCGCATTTCCTTTGTGTCCAGGATGTTCCAGAATATGCTCTTCAATCTGTCTTCGGGCATTATGCCATCCAGCAGGTAATACACCCACTCATAGATAATGAGCTGCCGCACATCTCTATTACCTGTTTTAAAGTCGATAATCATGGCTTCATATTCCGTCTCAATTCGCAGGTCTGCCTTGCCATGCAGAGCTACTGAGTATTCCTTGCCAGCTACCATAACCGCGCCAAGCTTGCGATATTTGCGTTCCTGCTTTGTCATCTGTTCTGATTCGGGTATAAGGATAAAGCTACGGTTTTGCAAGTTTTGTTTAAGCCATTTACTGAAGAATTGATTAAGCGATTCGGCCAGTTTAGCGGCAATTATATCAGTTAAGAAATCCGCATTATAGTTCTTAGGAATCTGGTATTTAAACTGCGGACTATTAAGCAATTTCCCCAGCTCAACCTGCAGCGTATCAGCATCACCAAAGAGGCGTTCCAGCCTATCCAAACCGTCATGCTTACCAGCTTCCGCTCCTAAGATGCCTGCGAAATAAGCGTGCATTATGTTTCCGAACAGCTTGGGGCTTATAGTCTCTTCTGCCTCATAGGCATAGTTTGAGATATTGGATTTATACTCCAGATACCACAAAAAGGGATTGCGGATAAACTGAAGGATTCCCGATGCCGATGCCTTTAAAATTCCACCCTCCGGTATATCCTTTTCGGGATTAGCTGGCAGAGAAAAGAAGTCCTTTTCGGGGAGTGGCTGAAAACAGCAATCTTGAATTGTAGCAGCATCTTGCATCCATGAACCTGCACTGGCAGCAAGTAGTTGGCTATAGATATCTTTCATCCTTACAACAGGCTTGATGTTGCTAATCTCCAGCAAGCCTTCATATTGCATCAGCTCGCCTAAAAAACTGCTGGGGCTTATGTCACGCTCCAGATTCTTATAGGTGTAGCATTGCACTTCTTGGGTGCTTAGCACCAGTCTCAAAAAGTAATACCGCTCCCATTCTCTGATGTCTGAATAGCTCTTCAATCCTAGTTTCAAGCGTTGGGTTTCGTTAAACAGCCATACCGGACTGGGGTTCCCAGGCAACAGCCCCTCTATTAGCTGAAAGAAAGCCACCCTGCTAAAAGTTCTGTTACGTGAGTCTAGCAAATTACTTATCTCCCACTGTTTGTTTGGTTTATCCAGTTTGCGGTATGAAAGCATGGCAGATTTGATAAAGCTAAGCAGCAGTTCCAACAGCCCTGCCCCACAGCCTTCTTCTTTGAAAACCTCTGTCCATGTGGGCACAATCTCCATCTTATCGATGGCTGCAAAATTGGCTATGCGCTCCCAAAAACAGGACTTGATATCTGTGTATTCTGATTCCTGGGCGGTGATCAATCTATCTAATTCCAAAACACCTGGACTGTCTATCAGCGCGCAAAGCTGAGAGATGTTTTTTACCGCCGTAAAGCTCCGAACCATACTAATAAAGCCGCAAACAATTATGCGTAAACAGCTTTTGGATTCGCTATCAAAGACATGCTCATCCACATACAGAAAATCATTTTGCATTAGGGCATTCACTTCCAGCCAAACGCTGTTAATCTGCGGCTCGGAAATACCGGGGATAAAGTATGCCATAAACCACTGGGCAGATAGCAACTTGTTCAGCAGTGCCATGGGCAAATAGCCACCGGTTTTGGACATTGCCAAAACTCCTTGATGAATGCCGTTTAGCATCTGATACAGATTCGTATTGCTCATCGGAATGGCATTGGGGAAGCGGAAGTGATCAGCATCAAAATAAGACGAATAGCTCTTAGCATAAAAGCTGCTGTCTATTATTACGCCAGCAGCGTCATTGACATCACCGGCATGCATGGCAAGAAAGCTTAATGCCATCTGATCTTCATTTTCACATTGGATTACTTTAATCACGGGCTTATCCACCATTGTCTCCAGGGTGTCGCCCAGATTAAATCTCTCTGCTTTCCAGCTCTCATTGCCTTCTGAAACTCTTAGGCCGTGATATAACACGGTAACTGCATTGCCGCTTTCTTCCAGTTTGCCACAGATAAGCTTTTCTATGTTGCTGTAATAGTATTGATTAACAAATATAACCTGCCTGTTTTCCCAGGGGATCACTATGCTCTCTTCCTTAGTGTAAAATATCTTGTCGGTGAAGCCCAATGCAGAGATGTAGGATTGATAATCGCAGCGGATTTGCAAGATTTTTTCGAGGTAGGTTTCTTGCCACATCTGCATATAGAAATCGCCCGCGTCTTTTTTCTCCTCCAGGGTGGCAGGGTCTATGCCCTCTTCAGCCAGCTCTTCGAAGAAGGTAAAGAATCTGTTGCCCCATTCTATAACGTCGGCATAGCTAAGTAAATGAAAGAATTCACGCAGTTCCTCGCCCATAACCAGATAAAGCGAAAGCAAGCGTTTTTCGTCCATCAGCACGGGATTGTCTGGCAATATTAGACAGTCTTTAAAATCCTCCATGCTAAGGAAGAGGCTGTCTTGCAAACCCTTTCTTCCTCTGTGGATGTGCCGGGCATGGTCTGCCGCAGCACGGGTTGGGAAAACCAAAACACTGCTTCCACAAATGCTGTTTATCGCATAATTTTGCAAATCTTCATTTATGGGAATGCTTATCACTTTCATAGATACCACCCTTCACCAGAGCTGAATATTTTTACTGCGCATTAATATGAATGGCTGCTTTTGCAAGCTTTTACCTCCATACTACCAATTCAAGCAACTCCAATTTCTTAAATGTATCTGTCAAGTGCAAATCGCATCTACCGGTAACTAAGTGCAAGAATGAAACAAGGAGCTTCCTTGAACGAATTACTAATGAATTACGCATGAAATACGGATGAGATGCGTATTTCACCCGTAATGACACTGTAGTGATAATAGGGTACGTTCACATGTAAAGAGATGATTTTAGTTTATTGCCAAATCGCAAGAACAGGCATATAAGGCTGCCGATAATCAACTCGACAAGTATTTATCCGGCAGTATGTCTATGTGTATTAAGTCATTAGCAAATATGTAACTATTTACTTGACTTATATTGATGCGGTTTATACCGTGCCACTTATCGCTTTCACCAGTCATTGGAAAGCTAAATCATAATGGATACTATACCCACAGGGGGTGGATTTGGATACTCGCGTTAATGAAGAAAGCAGATTTTTGGCAGCACTATTCTCTGAAATTGAAAAGATGGAGAGCGATCCCAACACATATTTATCAACTATATATTCGATTAAGGGCACCAGTGCCCAGCTAAGGCTTGTAAGAAAACTGGTACGTGCATGGGGGCATCTGCAAACCTTTGCTCCAGAAAAGGCATTGCGATTATGTGACAGCGTGATAAAGGTGGAATCATTACGCCAACAAGGAAGCCTTTACACGATATTTAGCTTGATTAAAGCCTCTGCCCTGTCGATGTTAATGCGCACCAAAACCATGAAACAATGCCTGGATGATGCGCAACAATACATTCAGAAATCCAGCGATCTATACACTAATCTTATGCTGCATTTGGGCTATGCGTCATACTTTGCCCGTACTGAAGACATGAGCAAGGCAGAACAACTAAGCATGAAAGCAGTAAACCTTGTAGATCAGATAGAAGCTCCATACTTGCGTGCGGATGTGCTGTTAAAGATTTCCATGATGTATAAATTCATGAGAAAGTACGACATTGCCTTGAAGTACTTTGCCAGCTGTTTGCAACTTTGCGAACAGAATACTTATCGTTTGAAAGCCCTTCAGATATATGTGGAGCTAGTATCTGTGTACACTAATCTGAATGAGTTTAACTTAAGTGAACACTATTTTAAGCTGGGCTTGGAATCAGCCACCAAACTTAAGCTACCGGTGTTCCTTGTAGGACTGAACTTTAATCATGGACTAATGTTCAAGGTTCAGGGCAAACTGGAAGATGCCATTCACTATTATGAAGCAAGCTTGGAGCAGATAAACAGAACCTCTCTAAATACGCCTCAGACCAAATACAACATCTACAATAATCTGGCTAATGCACTGGCAGAGAGCGGTAAAGCAGAGCTTGCGCTGGAGTTTCACAGTAAGGCGGAAGAAATGGCTGTTTCGTTGGGCAATCTCGCCCTGCAAATGCAAAGCGCGAATAATATAGCTTTAGCTCTCATAAACTTAGAGCGTTATGAAGAAGCCTTAGAGCTGTTAAAGAAACCTAAAGCATATTACCGAAAAACCAAGAACTGGGAACTGCTGGTTAAAGTGCTGCGCACAGAAGCCTTTATGTATCAGGAATCAAAGAACTATCGCCTCGGCTTTAAAGCCCTATGCAAATTGGACGAAGCCAACATGAAGCTTCTTGCAAAAGTAAAGAGTGACCATGCAATACACTATGCAAGGGTTTTGGACTCTGTACTGAATGACACACAGGGGTTAAAAAAGAAATATCTGCTTGCCGAACAGCAGCTTGGGAGAAATCATCCCGACACCTTTATTGGAGTCTCGGTGGCCTCACGCCGGGTGGTTGAAAGTGCAAAACTCGCGGCTATGTATCCGGATACATGCGTATTTATTCAGGGAGATAGTGGAACTGGCAAAGAGATTGTAGCCCGCATGATTCACACCCATAGCAGCCGAAGTTCTCAGCCATACGTTACGGTGAACTGTGCGTCCATTTCGCCAAACTTGTTCGAAAGTGAGTTCTTCGGCCATGTAAAAGGCTCTTTCACAGGAGCAAACCAAGATAAGCATGGCTTTTTCCAACTGGCAGAGAACGGAACTCTTTTTCTCGATGAGATATCAGAGATGCCTATGGAGTTTCAAGCCAAGCTACTACGGGCGATAGATACTAAAACCATCATTCCCGTTGGGAAGGGAAAACAAGAACCAATAAATTGCAAAATTATCGCCGCTACAAACCATAACATCCATAAACTGATACTGGATAATAAATTCAGGCTAGACCTGTTTCACCGGATTAATACCATAGAGATTAATATCCCTGCTTTATGCGACCGAATGGAAGACCTGCCTGTGTTGCTGGACTATTTCGTAAGGCGTTTTGCAGAAGAAACCAAAAAACCCATCCCCCGCATCAGTCAAGCCTTCATTGAGCGAATGAGTACCCACAATTTCCCAGGCAACGTTCGGGAACTTAAGAATTATGTTGAGCGTTTGTTCGTGATGTTCTACCAGCCTGTATGGAGTGCCCAGATGTTAGACAAGATCACCACATTTAATGCCGAAACCATCCAGACCAGTATAAAACCTGGCAAGAACATCAAACTGATAGAGGCAGAATTGATTCGCGATGCGCTGCTGAGATGCAATGGTAAGCAAAGTGCCGCCGCAAAACTGCTGAATATGACTGAAAGCACCTTCTGCAGAAAGATGAAACGCCTGGGTGTAGCCAAAGTAAAGAAAACGGCACCAAAGATAAAGGGCGTTAGACACAGCTAACGCCCCTGCTTCATTTATTCAAGTATGCTTATTTCACTATTTTGGCATACATCACACCACCACTTGCACTGCCGAAATACCCCAGACCGCCTTTAACACCACCATGGAAGTAACCTTCTGGCATGTAAGAATAGCGGTAGTAGTTTTCATCGGCTAAATAGAGTGTAATTCTGTATTTGCCATAAAACACAAAGGCCTGACGATAGTCCTTTACCACCAAATGGTTTCCTGCTATGCCATCCTGAGGCTTGGACACATAGCTTCCAAGAAACTTTATGCGTCTAACGCTCTCGCCGGGGGCATTGTAGCTGTCTTCCATTTCCGCATCAGCATGAGTAAATCCAAACACAGGTGTAGTAAACTCTAAGTTGGTGCTAAATTCCTCGAGGCAATACATCTCAGCCATGAAGTTAAATGTACCCTGGTTATCTCCAGTGTTTATTGCCAATGGATACTTCCTGTCCACATCACTGAACTTGATTATGTTCATTGGTTCTTCTGTGAAGCTGTATCCTTCACCCTGAACGTTGTTATTCAGGTAGTCTGGAACCAAAATGCCTTGCTTGGGCACTGTTGTTTCCGCACTGATATTCACAGGTGGATTACCTGGTACTACAATCTCAATTCTGTATGTATGCTCTACTTGAATAAGGTTTGCTGCTGGATCAACATACATTCCCATAAAAAAGCTCAAGGGGAACTGGGTTTGCGGGATACCCGGCGTAATGTCCTTGATTATCACTGAGGCATCATCCACAAAGATACTATTCGGATTAAAGGTCTCTATGGTTGCGCTACGAGTGATGTATACAGGGTGATCCACGTCGATACTCTCACCGGCAATCAGCAGTGCTGCCAGACTATAGGCATCCCCTGTGAAACGCTCCGGCGCAGTAAACTTAGAGCATGACGAGCTTAGCAGCAGCAATAGCGGAAATAAGTATTTTATCAGTTTTACCATTTTACGTTCACTCCTATAAAGGGTAATAGAGGGAACTGGGCACTATCGGTGCTCTTTAGTTCCAATTGACCGCTTTCATTCATTAGCAGAGTATATTCACGCGAGCCAACGTTTTTGCGGTTTAGCACGTTTATAACCTCAAAGTATGGCTCTATTGAACCCCAGCTCTTCACCCATTCATACTTGGTGCTAAGATCAAGCCGCATATAATCCGGCAAGCGGATACGGTCTTTATAGCTATAGATTAGCTGAAAGCTCTCGCCGTCGAAGTATATTCGTTCCGGCTTTGTTCCCGGTTGTCCGCTGTTGTAGGTAAAGTTTATCCCAATCTTGAAGTCACTTCCCAGAACCTGCCTGCCTGTTGCCTGGGTTAGATTAAATGTTTGCACAATAGACAAGCTATAGTCACGATCATACTTAGGATAATATGCAGCCCCTTGCTGAGTGATGGGATCCAGATTAAAGTCTTCCATCTTGCGTTTTGTTTTGCTAAGGGTTAGCCCGATAAAGCCTTCCAAACCCTTCCAATCATTTCGCAACATGATATCTGTGCCGTAAGTAAAACCGGTGCCTTTATGGAATACATCTGAAAGCGTACCAGTTTGGTTATTCCAACTATAGTCCGTGGCAACATTGTATTCCAGGAGGTTTTTATATGTCTTGTAATATGCTTCAATGTCGAATGCAAAGCTGGAGCTAAGCTGTCGCTTGTAGCCAAGAGTGTAATGCAGAGACTGACCCGGGTCTAAACTACCATCCAAGGGGAACCATACATCAAAGGGTGTACTGATCTCCATCGTCATCAGAGTTAAATACTGATGATACAAGCCAAAATTGGCATACACACTTTCTCCCACGTCAAGATTTCTGCGCAGTGATATCCGCGGCTCCAGATTTGCATAGGTGGCATCAGGAATCTGGGCAAGGTTTTTCTTAATGGTTTGATACAGCGAAAAGCGCAATCCTGGCTGAACTGTCCATAGTGGACTTATATCCCACACATCCTGAACATAGGCAGAAGCAGTTACACTGCTTACATTCACATCTGGCAAGTTGTTAGGATCGTATTGATATGATGTATTTGCCTTTAACCAGGTTCTATTGCCCTTTATCTCAGCACCGAAATCTAACTGATGATTATTCACCGGCTTGTAGCTAAGATTTGCCTTACAGGTAAGATCATGAATGCCATTGATTCGCTCGAAGGTAGTATCACCGCTTTCGGCAACTTGCGAGAAATTGCTGGTAAACTCACTGCCGGCAAACACAAACTGTGAGAAAAGCTTGGGATTGAAGATATGCACCCATTGAGTGGTAAAGGTTTTGTTTCCCCAATCCAGATTCAAGGTTGCCCCAAAGTCAAAGGCAAGCTTATCTCTGCCAAAATAAGCACTTGCAGACAGCTTATCGCGAGAGCTGGCATCCCAGTTAACCTTAAAGTGTCCGTCGTAGAAATAATAATCGGGCAAGTCATCAATCATCTTTTGCACCAGTTCCAGATAAGTGCGCCTAAAAGAACCCATATATGAACCGTGCTGATTACCGATGCTGATTGGGCCTTCCAATGTTGCACTGCTGGATATGGCAGAAAGCCGCGCTGTGCCCTGATGATAGTTGCGGTTTCCCTGTCGATTCATTACGTCCAGCACGCTGGACAATCTGCCACCGTACTTGGCAGGATAGCCACCTTTGATTAGCTCAATACTCTCCACAGCATCGCTGTTAAAGGTACTGAATACTCCACCAAAGTGATTCGGATTGTACACATCAATATCATCCAAAAGAATCAGGTTTTGGTCTGGTGAACCCCCGCGAACATACAAACCGGATGAGAAATCCGATATCGGGGCAACCCCGGGCAGGGTGAGCACAGCCCTGAACACATCCGCTTCTATAGGCGACACCACACTCTGAATTTCTTGTGTGTTCCGGCGAATTAGGCTATTGCGAATGCTTGGCCCCTCATCTTCGCTTTTCCCTGTTACCGTTACTGTGCTCATTTCAATGGCACTCTTGTCCATGGCCGCGTTGAAACTAACATTTTGATTCACATCGCTGATGCTGAAACGGTGCGACAGGGTTTGGTACGATATCATCGTGAATTCCAGTGTGTAATCCCCCACATCCTGGACGTTCAATACATAATATCCTTTTTTGTTTGTCTGCATACCTACTTTGGTTTCGGCAATGCGGACATTAACATATTGCAAAGGTTCTGCACTATCGGCACGCGTAACGAAGCCACTTATTGTGGCAGCAGAAAGGGGCAGTAAAGAAAGCAGAACAACACAGACAGCAAGGAGAAACTTCATTGCATACCTCATTTGTTATCGATTTTGAGGACAATTTCACAGATGCAAGAATTATGTCAAGCAAAGTGATCTTAACAATCTGCTTTTCCTTTGCTAGTTGCTATCTAAGGGCTTGCTATTATCTCTTGCTTGCCTTGTTATATGCCAATTTTAGCCATGAGATAACTTCGGGATTTATATCTTCAATCCTGCTAAGCTTTATGGTGTGAGTGCACATTCCCGGTTTCGGCAAAAGCTCCAATACACCTTTGGGTTCCTGATCTTTTAGCTTTATGCCCACATCAAATCTGGTTTTTGTGGCCGGAGTAAGCATTGCAAACTGAGTATTGGCGCATAGGCTAACATACGATTGCTTGGGGTTTATCTCCACATCTGTGCCAAAGCCCTTTACTATTTTCACCAGTTTGTCATAAATTGGCTTCATATCCGGTTTACTGGCATACTGCTTCTCTACTAACTGAGCCAAACTTGGGGCACTGCCTTCTGCCTCAAGCTTTGCCTGATAGATAATCATGCCCGCATAGCCATGCCCCAAGCCATATTCTTTCTTCAGGTAGTTCACCTTGTCACTGGTTCGGGTTAGGGGCTGCTTATTTATAATCTCTATCCATTCGCTTAAGGCTTTGCCGGTTTTCTCCTGTAAATTATTCTTCATGCTTTCCCAGGCTTTTTCGATGCGTTTCTCGCTCATTTTCCCTCAATACTTATTTACTTATTCAGTACAAAAGCTAAGCTCATTCGTTAGTTATGCAAATTGCTTATATGCTCCGCTTCAGGGACGGGTTAGCAGGATAGCGGATTACCCATGAAACAGGATTATTTTTCCACTGCTTTCCTGCCACTAACTATAATCCACGAATACTCCTGAAATATAACGACGTTTCAACAGCTTCACTATAGCTTTCCTATAGCTTCGTCTCATGACCCTCTCATGACCCTCTCATGACCCTCTCATCACCGTCTCATAAAACGAGACGGTTACAAGACGGTGACAAGCAGGTTATGAGGCTAAGCTATAGGCAGGGTGTAGGATTTTAGGCAAAAGCTCTCCACTCTCCAATGGGGAGACAAGGGGGAGGTTCCATAGGAATTTGAGACTGGGAACAAGAGATGTTTAGGTTAAATATGTATTTGTACAAGCGCATGCTATAGCTCCTCAATGAATTCCAACACCAGTACCGATAAGAGAAACAGCTCTAAGCAAACTAAAACTAATCCTTGATTGAACAACGGGGGGAAGTGAGTCGCTTTTTGTGCTTGACATCATAGCCCCACCTGCGAGTAGTGAAGCAAACGCATCTAATATGAGGAAATGTGAAATATACAAAGCTTGTCCTACTTGTAGTTATTTTTACTCTTCTGGGCTCATGCCAGAGTGGCAATGGCAAGCCCAGGGGTTATGTAGTTCTTTCTCCAGAACTAGCCGAGATTCTCTGCGCCATTGGTGCGGAAGATAACATCCTGGCCGTAACCAATGAATGCGATTACCCTCACTCATTGGCCAGCAAAGCCAAGGTAGGAAGCTTTAGTGCAATAGATGTAGAAGCCATCATAGCCCTAAATCCAGAAATGGTTTTTGTTAGTGCCCTGGAACAAGAAGGAAGCGCAGCACAGCTAAAAAAACTGGGCATAAGAGTTGAAGTAATATATCCTAAGAGCCTTAGCGAATTATCTCAGGAAATCCTGCGTTTGGGTAAGATAAGCGGGAATAGCAAACAAGCAGCTAATCTTGTTGCGGATATGAAGCAATCACTTGCCCAGGTAAAGGCCGAAACAGATGGCAAGGCTAAGCCAAAAGTGTATCTGGAGATATATCGTGACCCCCTGATGAGCGTTTCTGATGCTTCGTTTGTTGGCGAGCTTATTGAAACTGCCGGAGGTGATAACATCTTCCCCACTCTAGAGCGAGATTATGCACGTGTGAATCCCGAGGCAGTAATAAAAGCCAAGCCGGATATAATGATCTGCTACTCTCAGGATAGCCTGCAAAACATTATGGCTCGTAAGGGTTGGCAAGACATACCCGCCATTCGAAATGGCAATATCTACTTTGAAAAAGACATCAGTCCCGATATTATCCAGCGTGCCACCCCGCGCAGTATAGACGGCATTTGGGCTATGTATAAGCTTTTCCATGGTGAGAAAGATGAAAAATAAACTGGCACTGCTAATCTGGATTGCGATCAGCTTTGGGTTAATTGCCTTTTATCTGTTCTCCGATTCACCGGGGGCGAATATTGTTTCGCAGGTAAGGCTACCACGCCTGCTGCTAACGCTATTTACAGGCATGGCTTTGGCAGGGATTGGCTCTATCTATCAGGTTATGCTGGCAAACCCGCTGGCAGAGCCTTATATCCTGGGAGTGTCGTCAGGTTCTGCATTTGGCAGCATCCTGGCTGGAATAAGCGGCATGGTGGTCTTTATGCCCCTGGGTGGATTTCTAGGGGCAGGATTAACCATGATACTGGTGTGGAGATTAGCACATCAGAAGGGACGCTTCGATAAGAGCAGGTTGCTTATTGCCGGAGTTATTGCAGGTATGTTTTTCGCTGCTGGTATCTCGCTGATGATGTATCTGAACCTGAAAGACACGGCATTAATACTGGGAACTCTAATGGGCAATTTGGGCAGGATATTCAGCACCGGAGAATGGACTGCATTTTCGATACTTGCAAGCATCTCGACAGGTATAATGGTGTATCTGTTCTTTAAGTCCACTGCCCTGGACATCCTTAGCAGCGGTGACGTTTATGCAGGCAGCTTGGGGATTAACGTACTGGCCTTGCGTAAAGAGGTATTTCTACTTAGTTCCATTGTAATTGGAATCAGCGTTGCCTATGCTGGCATCATCGGATTTGTGGGGCTTATTGTACCGCATGTGGTGAGGTTTTTTATCCCTTCGGGACAAAGGCGTATATATGTGGTTTCGACGTGGAGTGGGGCGATATTTTTGTTGGCATGCGATATGGCTGCCAAGCATCTGCTGGCAATCGAATTGCCGGTTGGGGTTATAACTGCATTTGTTGGTTGTCCCTTCTTTATGTGGCTGTTGCTAAAGAAATAAATGGACACTATTTTCGTGTGCGATATTGATGAACTATGTGCGTAAAGCACGGCTAAGATAGAGGAGATATTATGGCAAAAAAACTAGTAATCCTATGTGTGGCTATTGGTTTGCTATTGGCTCTCAGTAGTTGTTGGCTGATGGACCAAAAGGTAGCCAGAACAGTAAAAAAATCCATGCAGCAATCAATGGATTCCGATCCTCAGTATGCAGGGAAGGGGCTGAAGGTGCTGGAAGTTAAGGTAAATAAGCTGGACAAAGATTATTACGATGGCATTGCCACTGTGGAGTACCAGGGCGAAACACATCCTGTAAAAATCAAGATTAGCATTGATCGTAGCATCTATTCCTGGGAACCGGAAGAGGGAGAATTCAGCTTTATTGAGTAAATCATCCCCACTTAATATAGCAACTAAATAGCAGGAGTGGCTCTACAATTGTCTTGACACCATTGCAGGGCTGAACAGGCTTGGCGCATTGTTGTTCTATACATGCAAATAAAGATAATATTTCCTATGGAGGAAAACATGAAACTACGCAGAATAGCTCTATTAATGCTTATCCTAAGCATCGCCCTGTTCATTGCTGCCTGTGGTGGCAACAAGAAAGTCCCCAAAGCCGATGGTGACCTGGTGTATCGTCCCGCATGGTGGGCTTCCCAACCTGAAGCAGCCTATGTTTGCACCTATGGACAAGGCCTTAATGCCTCAGAAACCGCTTCCATGAACACAGCTAAAGCCAATGCCCTGCTGGAAGCAGCTCAATATGTAGAAATCCACGTGAATGGACTTATCAAGTCATACGAAGAAGAAGCCGGAGTAAATGATCCTCAGGTTCTTGCTCTGTCCCAAAGCGTTGTAAAAGCAGTAGCTTCTGCCCGCTTCTCAGGAACCGTGCCTGGTACAATTGAGACCAGAGTGGTGCAAGAACGCGGTGGCAAGAGATTCAAAACCTGGCAACAGATTAAGATACCCAAGGAACAGATAAACAAATCTTTGGTGAATAGCATTCGCAACGAAGAAGCCTTGTATAACCAGTTCAAAGCCTCTCAGGCTTTCAAGGAATTAGACGCTGCTGTAGATAAATACTAAAGCAGCCAGCCAGGTATAGATTGCCTTTTTTCTTGACATTCGGCCTGCCTGAAAAAACATGACCTCGATTGTGTGCATCTTTAGCTCAGTTGGTAGAGCAACTGACTCTTAATCAGTGGGTCCGGGGTTCGAATCCCCGAAGATGTACCATCGTTTAATGCAAGCCCTGAGAATGTGTTGGTATTGCCACACAGTTTCAGGTAGATAGATAACAGCGGTAATTTGCCCTTTGCTCCGCTATAAAGATGTGCTAAAGTGCGGTTTGATATTATTAGCCGGCTTTAGCAGCCGGCTTTTTTTGTGTGAACAAAGGCGTGTTACCAATCCCAGTAACATTTAGGAGAATACAGACAATGACAGCTTTACATGCACTTGAAAAACCGGATAGGAGCGGATACATCTTCACTTCCGAATCCGTTTCAGAAGGTCATCCCGACAAGGTTTGTGACCAGATATCCGATGCGATATTAGATGCTTACTTAAGTGCAGACCCCTTTTCCAAGGTTGCCTGCGAAACCCTTGCCACTGAAGATAGGATTGTGCTTGCCGGAGAGATATCATCTACAGCAAAGATAGATGTGGAACCCATTGTGCGTGAAGTTATCCGCAACATAGGATACGTTAATCCAGGAAAAGGCTTCGACACCAATTGCGAGATTAATAACTACCTGCACAAACAGGAAACAGCATTGATGGAGAACACCGGCGCGGGTGATCAGGGACTGATGTTCGGCTATGCCTGCTCTCAAACCAAAAGCCTGATGCCCATTCCCATCGAACTTGCTCATCGCTTGTTAATCAATCTTGCCAAAGCCCGAAAAAGCGGAGACATTCCCTGCCTCATGCCCGATGCCAAAAGTCAGGTATCGTTGCACTACATTGGCCGCAAGGCTGTGGACTTAAAAACCCTGGTGATATCAACTCATCACAACAATATCTGCCCCATGGAGTTTGAAGAGCTGAAAGATAAAATAAATAAGCAGGTTATCCAAGCCAGCATTCAAGAGATGGAAGACGAAAGCAAAGGCTTTTTTGAAACCAGGAAATGTAACATCCTCATCAATCCTCTGGGTCTGTGGCATGATGGCGGCCCTGCTGCAGATACTGGCTTAACCGGACGCAAGATAATAGTGGATACCTATGGCGGTTGGGCTCAGCACGGTGGTGGTGCCTTCTCTGGCAAAGATGCAACCAAGGTAGATAGAAGCGCTGCTTACATGGCTCGCCACATCGCCAAGAGCATTGTAGCATCGGGATTGGCAGCCGAATGCCTTATCCAGTTCAGCTTTGTGATAGGCGAAGAAAGACCAGTATCCCTAATGGTGGACACTTTCGGCAGCGGAAAAGAAAGCGATACCGAGATAGAAAGAATAGTAGCAAAGAACTTTGACTTGACAGTAAAAGGAATAATTGATTACCTTGACCTCAGGAAACCCATATATCTGCCTACAGCCAGCTATGGTCACTTCGGCCGCGATGGATTTAGCTGGGAAAGGGTTAAAAAAATAAACTAAGGACATACATGAATCCTTTATACACAAAGCTTTGCGAAGCCAAGCCAATGTTCCTGATAGCCGGGCCCTGCGTGGTAGAAGACGAATCGACAATGTTTAGGACAGCAGAGTATCTAAAAGAGCTATGCTACCGAAAACAGATACCGTTGGTATTCAAATCTTCTTACCGGAAGGCAAATAGAAGCAGCATAGCTTCTCCCTCCGGCCCGGGAACCATACAAGGACTGGAGATACTAAACAAGATAAAGCACCGTCTGGAATTGCCCATTTTAAGCGATGTACACGAGTGCGCAGAGATAGCCGAAGCTGCTGAAGTGTGCGACATTCTGCAAATCCCTGCCTTTCTATCCCGCCAAACTGAGCTGATTAAAGCCGCTGCGAATAGCGGAGCAATAGTGAACATAAAAAAGGGGCAATTCATGGCCCCAGAAGACATGCAAGCTGCTGCTGAGAAAGCATGTAGCACTGGGAACAACCAAGTAATGCTGTGCGAGCGCGGCAGTTCCTTTGGATATCATAATCTGGTGGTGGATTTCCGCGGCTTTGCCATAATGCAGGCTATGGGCTATCCGGTTGTTTACGACGTTACTCATTCACTCCAGCGTCCATCTCAGGGGCAAACATCAGGAGGAAACCCGGAGTACGCAACCATGATGGCTAAAGCAGCAGTGGCAACAGGAATGCTAAAAGGCTTATTCATCGAAACCCACCCCGAACCAGCTATGGCATTGTCCGATGCTGCTTCCATGCTTCCCTTAAACAACATGGAAGCTCTTTTGGATGCTAGCATCAAAATCTACCAAGCAATGGTGGAATAGATGGACAGAGTATGTCTGGTAAAACCAAATAAAAGACCGGTTGCCTGGAACGAGATAAAGCTGATCGTATTCGATTGCGACGGTGTTTTTACAGACGGCAGGATCATTTACGGTGAGCATAGACAAGAACTGAAGCATTTTCATGGCCACGACGGCATGGGATTTCTGCTGCTAAGACAAACTGACATTAAAACTGCAGTAATAACCGGACGTAGTTCAGAAGCACTGGCACGCCGCTGTGAAGACCTGAAGATAGATTTCTTGTTTCAAGGTATTTATAACAAACTGAAGTGTTTGAATGAACTGCTTGAATCGCTCGGGTTGGAGCACAAAAACGTAGTTTATATGGGCGATGATTGGAATGATGTGCCGGTTATGCGTAAAGTAGCTTTTTCTGCCACCCCCGCGGATGCCCAGGCTGATGTGCAAAAGATAGCCGACTGGGTTACCCCCAAGAACGGTGGCCAAGGTGCAGTTCGAGAGCTGATTAATTACGTTCTACTCCGCAAGGGTATATACGAAAAGATTGTGTTGCATTATCTTGAAGACATTTGCTAAGTTAGCCCTGATCCTGGCAATTCTTGTTAGCATGACTGCCTGCCAGAAAACTACGCTGCAAACAAAATCCGATCCGCTAGACCGCAGCCTGCCAGACGAAACCAGCCACAAGGTTAAAGTTTCTCAATTCATAGATAACCGAATCGAGTACCATTTGGAAGCTAATAAGATTGAGCGGTTTCACGACAGACGCATGATGTATGGCTACGGAGTTGTATTAACCACATACGACAAAGACAATCGGATAAATTCCACCATCATGGCAGATACCACAATTGTTGATGATGCCCGCAACATAATCTTTGCCAATGGCAATGCCCGTATGATCTCCAAAAATGGAACTTTGAGCACCTCGAAGATTGTTTGGGATAGAGCCGTGGATGAGATAACCGCCCCATTAAAGGTAAAGCTGGTGCGGGGAACTGATGTGCTATACGGAGAGAAGCTAAGGACAAATTCAACCATCAGTTTCATCGAGATGGACGCTGTATCTGCCCAAGGCATTGTAAACCCCAAGGAACTAAATTGGTAAGCATCCTTCTTCGCCTGAAGCCACTTTGTTTTATCCTGCTGATTGCCAGCTGCTTGGGGGGGCTGAATGCCCAGGCAAAAAAGAACCCCCCGGATAAATTCCGTCTTGTTCATGCCGATAAACTCTTTATGAATAAAACGGATAATGAGCAGATACTTGAGCTAAGCGGAAACGTGCATTTCTTTTACGGTGACACAGAGTTCCGCAGTGCCCGTGCCCTTATCTTCGACGTAAAGAAAATTGCCCGCCTATTCGGGGATGTTACAGTTTCAAATGATAGCCTTACCTTGAATGCAGACACTCTGGCATACTACCGGATACCCGAACTAATGAACATGGGGGGCAGAATAAAAGCTACTCATAAAAACCAAACCGGCGACTACCGATGGATACGTAGCGACTATGCTAGTTACGACAAAAAAGCTGATGTCTTAACCACCTGGAGTCGCGTTTCTGCCTATGATTATCAGGAACATGCCTACGCCTGGTGTGGCTATGCCCAATGGAACCGCAGCACAGGTTATGCACTGATGCTGGAAGACCCGCGCTTACAGGCAGGAAGGTCGGACAGTTTATATGTAGAAGCGGATAAGATGGAGTTCTTCGATGCCGAACACAAGTTGATTGCCACTTTCAATGTAGAGGTTTATTCCCGTGACTATAGAGCCAAAAGCGACTTCCTGATCTACTTTATGAAAGAGGACAAGGCAGTGTTTACAGGCGAGCCGCACTTTGCTTCAGACTATGCTGATGCCCGGGCAAAGGAATTCCACCTCTTCCTTACCGAGCGCAAGCTAAACCGCGCCGAGCTGATAGACTCTTGCCGGGTGGACTTTAGCGAAGAGAAACTGGGAGAGAAGAGAAACAACGTTAGGGCAGACCTCATCAGCATGCAGTTTGAAAACGACCAGATACGGCAGTTTACGGCAGAAGGCTCGGTGGATTATGTGTTTACACAGGATGCCACCGATAAACGCGATTTCTTTGTCAATTCTGCCACAGGTTACTATCTGCAAGCCACATTTAATGAAGACAGTAAGCTTACCAGCATGCAAATGAAGAACAACATAAAAGGCAAATACGTGTTTCAGGATAGGAAATAGTATTACCTAAAACCTTGCCAGATATCACCTTTCAAACTTCAAGCTTTCCCGCAGCAATTCCAATGCTACCTTGCGTTCTGTGTCTATGCCGTCTCTAATATCCTGTAAAGACTTATTCACTATAACATCGGGTACTATTCCTACTCCAAAGAATCTGCTCTCATCAGGGTTTCTAACTAACAATCCTGTCCAGTAAACCTTAATATCTCCTGGAAGAGGAGTTACAATAACGTCTCCATTCGCTCCCACAGTGGGCTGTCCTACAACAGATGCAAGTCTATTGTGTTGCAGGTTGTGAAGGTATGCTTCGCAATAGCTCTGACAGTTCCTGCTGCTAAGAGCAATTACCTTTGCTGTAATATGCGGCTCATTGGGAAGTAAACCCCAGGTTGGCATTTTTTGGGTAGGCCTTGGCAATTCTTCCTGAGGACGCAGATACCGTTTTGTTAGGGTTATAGAAAGAGAATCCGGCTCTGTAAGCAGATGGGAGATAAAATTGTATGATATGCTCGGATAATATCTCAGGTCTATGATAATCCCTTTTGCCTCAACCAATTTTGGCAATGCCTCTTGTAGCTCTGTATCGGTAATTATGTTGGCATTAAGATATACAATACCGCCATCGTGATACACGATTCTATCTTCTCCTACCACCCATTTCCAACCAGAGTAATCTTCAAGAGTAAGTTCTCTGCTATACTCCGCGTTCTGAGAATCCCTAAAAGTAAAGCTGGCTACCGAGTCCTGATATGTTTTTAGAAATCGGCTAAATAGCCTGATATCTGTTGTTTCTGGGTTGGCTGACAGGAAGTAAGGTCTATTCTCATTCATCAGATCCTTGAAGTCTTTGCCATTCATTTTCACTACTTCATCGGCAAGCCTCACCCCTATAGAATCATCAAGAACAGAACTAACAATCCATTTCCCGTTCACAGGATAGGTATTGAACTTCGGCATCTTAGCGTTATGTGACTGATCACTTAAGAATGCGTGGCCATCTTTAGTTTTAGAGATTAACAGCAGTAGTGCTTGCTTATACTCCAAGAAGCTACTACACTTTATAACTCTTTCCAGACAAAGTGGTAGTTCATTATCCCAACTGCAAATGTTATACTCGAAATAGGGGTAGAAGAACTGCAACTCGTTCCAGTAGCGAATCACACCGGCAAACCACACTCCCGGGTCTGCTCTATCGCTCAGGTCTACAGAGGAGTATTTCTGAATAAGTTGTTGCAGCTTATCCCTATTGGCAATTGGGTATGTGTTCTTCATATCGCATTGAAGCACCATAGGAAAAGAACAATTCAAGCCTTTTACAAGTGGCTTATCCAGCATTTCTCCATATTGCAATTCTTCCGGGAATATACGATTAACAATGCCAAGTGTATAATCTAGCTCTGAAACAGATTTTCGGATGGACAGGCAATGCTTGCCGGACACTCTATCTACTAACACATCTACATCACTGCACATAACTGGGCTGAGGGGCGACATGTTAATATTGAATTTCTCCGGTAAAGCTCCAAGCGTATCATTAGCAAAATCCGACACAAACACTGTCTGCCACGCCTCGTTTTTCCACAACTCTACCTTTATGGAATCAAGCAGAAGGTAGTGAAGATTTAGGAAGGCAATCCACAGGGGTTCTTGTGTATCTTCCTTGCCCTCCATTATAAAGCACTTTTCAGCATTATCACCATGCCCTATGTAATCCTTAGCGTGGTCACCATTATAGCCCAATCTGATTTCGGTTTCTAGCGAATCACTGCCATCTTTCCTAATCACAAATGATACTCTTAGCTTTGCATTATGCGGGATATCCATTGCTATCTGGGGAGCAATGCTTGCCCAAATGAATCTGTTGTTGGGATTCTTCATGATCTTGGTAGGGCGGTTTGTTCTGATAGACCTAAATGATGATGTTGAATTCGTATTATTGTAGCCCTCATATTGCCAGAATGCTGTAGCCCGACCCGGGATGATGTCACTTATCTTAGTTTTAGGTTTGGCTTTAGTATATAGTTTTAAATCCGGAACTATGGGCTGAAACAGATCATACAAGGCTTTCTGAAGTTCGTCATTGGTACGAATGTTTATTACATACTGTGTTCCATACACAGCAAATTTATCCCAGTCAATAGCTTGTGCCTCATCAGATGGATAAAAGTGTTTCACGTAACCCCACAGTTTAGTAAAGGCTGTAAGGTTCTTTACTTTGGTGCTTGTGGTTGTGGTTCCGGCAAAACATAAGCCAACAGCCAAGCAGATAGATAATAAGCAAATAGTCCTAATCATCGCTTATGCTCCTATTTCGATGTTCTCTACATCTTGAAGTGCATCATGGCAGTCACTCATCCTAATCTCCTTAGATATAATTAAGTGTCAACATACTTAGGAGGGGACATGTTCCTTGAACGAATTACTAATGAATTACGCATGAAATACGGATGGGATGCGTATTTCATGCGTAATGATACCGTAATTACTTCAAGATAGCTTTGCGGGTTTGCTGTGTTGTCCCTGATGTAAATGATACCAGATAAATCCCCGCGGGAAGCTTCCTGCCGTCTGTGGCACAGCCATTCCATATATGTTCAAAATCACCCGAAGCCATGCCGTTAGATTCATACACAAGCTCACCTTTGATGTTGTAAAACTTAATTTTATAATACTGATTAGCCTCTTTTACTCGCAGGAGAAGCGTTACAGATGAGGAAAAGGGATTGGGATAAATGTCTCTTATGCCAGTTATCACATTCGGCAGAGGGTCTTCCGGAATGGCTGAGCCAAAGTTGAAGGTGGCAGTAACAACATCGCTGGGTGTCCATAAACCATGAAATGCCCGGGCTTTTATTGTGGTGGTTCTATCCACATAAATCGGTTGTGAGTATAGCAAAGAACCGGAGGTTGGAGGTGTGCCATCTAGTGTGTATCTTATTTGTGCGCCCTCAGTTGAACAGCTAATTCCAGCATAAAATGGCTCGGTGAATTCACCAGCTGGCGGGCTAAATACAGGAAGTTCTACAATGGGGAATGTGCCTGCATTCACTACGTACAAGTCATTTGGATACGAGCCAATAATGCCATTTATGTGCGACAAAAGATACTGATCTGCAGGATGAACTTCTTGTTCACTATAGTCCCAAACTTTGAAGTAAATGTACTCACCATTACTTTCAGAGTAGATTTGCATGCTGCAACCCGATACTCCATTTATTACCTGAACTGCCTGTTTACCGCGTAACACTTCGCTTCCGCCCTCACCAACAAAGGCAGCCACGATGTCACCATCGCTGGCCGGAACTCCCAGAATTTGTACTCGTGCCATCACAATCATACTGCTGGTGAGTATTTCGGGCATAGGCCAGGGATCGGCTATCTGCCCACCACTTATGGTATAAGAAACAGTAACAGTGGAGCTTGGAATCCAGTCTGCAAGAAAAGCTTTGGCCTTAATGGTGGTGCTAAAACCTACAAACACTGGCTCTATGTAAAGCGGTGACATATCTGTAGGCTCTGTGCCATCGCATGTGTAACGGATTACAGCACCGGGAGTGGGACAGGTGATAACAACATTCTGCACGCTGGTATATGTCCCAGCAGGAGGATTAAATACTGGTGGAAGAACAGTCTGCTCAATATATGCTGTGCTAATCTGAAACAGATTATCAGGATACGAGCCAAGAGTAGCATTAACCACAGACTCAACGTCCTGTGAGGCTCGATACACCAGTTGTGCGCTTTCGTCCCAAATCTTGAAGAATATGGTTTCTCCGCTTTGCTCGGTGTAAATCTGAATTACACAGCCTGAGATGTTGCCATTTACGACTACTTCTTCTTTCCCTCTCAGCACTTCCTGGCTGCCATCGCTAACGAAAGCAGCCAATACATCACCGGCTTGGGCTTGGATACCAGCAATGCTAACCTGGGCTACTACAGTCATGCTGGTTGGAAGCACATCCGGTTCTCCCCATGGATCTGTGGCGAATACAGACACCGCCACACATATCATCAGAGTGCATAGTAATAATCTAAGTTTCATTATAACCCCTCCTACTTCAGCACCATCAGTTTCATGTTTTGAGTGGTAACGTCGCCAGTTAACCTAACAAAATAGATTCCGCTTGCCACGCTGTTGCCTTTGTCATCCATCCCATTCCACTGCAGTCTGTGGTTCCCTGCTTCCATGGTAGCGTTGAATAGTGTATTTATCTTCTGCCCGCGAAGGTTATATATTTCCAGTTTAATTGCTTCGTTGTCCTTACCCACCTGAAGTGCAATGGATGCAGTATCTTTGAAAGGATTGGGGTATGCCGACAGCAGACTGGTAACAAGTTCTGGTGCAGTGTCTTGCTCGCTTTGCAGAGTGTAATACTCACCCTGCGCATAGCTGCCAACGCTCTCTCCGGGAAGAGAAATTAGCGAAGGATACAGAGCGCTAACATCACCTGTTTCACTGTTATGCAGCTTAAACGTTATGAGTTCACCTGCTTCCTCAGAAAACACTTGCAGCAAAGTCGCGGAAACGCCATTATGGGTGGTAATGGGAGCCAAACCGCGCAGTTCCTCACCCACAAATGCAGCCAATACATCGCCTTGCCTGGCGTTTTCAAGTCTGACCAGCACGGATTGGCTATTGGTTTTTATGATTGGTGAACCCCATTGCTTGTTGCCAGGAAGTAAGTTCTGCGCAAGTGCTTTGCCAGAACCTGGATACACCAGGGTTGCTGCCGCACTGGTCTTAATCCAATAGGCACAACCAGGACTCATTGTAGACAATGTGCTAAATGGATTATCAGGTTCATATACACCCTCAGCACCCTTAACCTGCACGAGCGTATTGGCAATAGAGGCAAGCGCTTCGTCAGCAAACAATGCATTTTGCGGGTTGAAGCCTACCAAATTCCAACCCCGAGCAAGGGTTATGGGATTACTCGCGTTAACCGGGTCTCCCAAAACCTGGAGAAAGCGCAGCGAGGAAAGCTTTACAAAATACCCCTTACCCTCGGATAGAGATGAAAGCGTGTTAAAGGGATTGGACGGGATATATACTCCAGCAGGACACTTAATAGCTTGTAAATAATCTGAAACACCTGAGAAGATGGAGCTAATACTGTAGTCTTCCGGCTCCACATTAAGCGAGACCATGTTCCAGCCCGCTTGCATACTGAGGCTTTGGCTATTCGGCACGTATTCATGCAACAAAAAAAGATTATCCGGCAAGGAGCCAACGCTTCCACCAACCTCAGTTACGAGCGTTTCAGCCATGTCTGTTACAACGCCTGTAGCATATCCCCAGTGCTTGAATGATATCTCCTCGCCATTGCTTTGAGTGAATATCTGCATCTGACAAATGGCAACTCCCTGGTTTATTGCTACAGTTCCTTTGCCCCGTAATTGTGTGATACCATTTGCCGTTGCGTAAGCAGCCACAACATCATTGTTATGAGCCATCTGGTTATTAATCATAACCTTAGCAAGCAGATTCATGCTCCCCGCATAAGTAATGGGCACGCCAAAAGGGTCTGTTGGCGGAGGAGGAGGTGGATAGTCGAGATTGGGGAAAACAATTTGAAGCTCGGTAAACATCACCCTGCCTCCATCGTTAGGGAACTCGCTCGACGCTATGGCATTTGAGCCCCATGAGTAGTCATCATAAAACATCAGTCCAAGCTTGCCTATCTTTTCGCCATTCTGGTTTATCCCCATATACTTCACCTTATCTGCCGGATACACCCACATGGGTTTCATATTGGCAAGCTGTGGACATTCTTCGCTATTCAGAATAATTGGCTCAGACCAGGAGTATCCGTTATTCGATGATACTGAGATATATATTTCAGGCACATTCATATAGTTTTGGTATTCGAAGTTATTATGCACATTAAACATTTGTGAGCGATGTGAATTTTGCCACACCATTGCCATCATGCCATATCCGTTGCTGTTAGTTACTTTCATGTTAGAACAATTGTTCATCATCGCATTGTTGTGCGAATTCATATCCCAATATGGGAAGTTCCAGTCGGAAACCATATAGGGGTAACTTCCGCCAGAACCGTCTTCAATGAATTCGTCAACCACTCCCCAAGGGGCTTCCATGTCCCAGGGAGCAAAAGCTTGATTAAAGTTATCCTCTGGACTTCTCTTGGGAAACACTTCGTTTACGCTTAGTGTGCCAGATTGCGTATCATAAACCAGCTCTTTTACATAGTTCAAGCTTGGATAATACGCCCCTGTGCTGTTGCTTAGAAACCATAAACCGGGATAATGAATCTTGCCAAGGTCATCAACTCCGGCATTACTGTGGTTGGAGTGATGCATCTTCCAAAATAGCTCTTCGTTGGCAAAGGGAGTGTTTGTCTCTTCATTTACAAAGTAACCTGGCAAGCCTATTCCAGACGGAGGGTTCCAGGTTGGCAGAGTGCCGTCCCAAGTAACTCGATTCCAGGTTCCGGCACCGTAGGAAGGGCACTTAAAAACGTCAATACCCGGAGTGTGGACAATATTGCCCTCAGCATCATAGCTGGTGTGATAGCCAAGGTAATATAAGTTCCCCGTAGTATCACAGGCTAAAGCATAATTAGGGCTATGGCTGTTAATTCCGGCGTTCCAAAGATTCAGCTCGGGGATACTGGTGTAGCTCCAGACAAAAGGGTAACCATTCTCAATAATGTCACCATCAAAGTCAGCATACGCAATCAGCACATTCCCTACTGGAATACCAGCATGGGTAACGCTATTACTGCAAGCTACATACACCCTTCTTTTTCCATTGATGGGCGAAGGGCCTATCACTGCCGTTGGCCAGATGAATTCGTTATCTGTGGTGGTTCCCGCTGGAGTAGTAATATTGGTTGGGTTGTTTATGATAGTCTGATAATCATTCCACAAGGCATCGATACCATCGATAAAAGCATCGGTTACGAACATCACTTCCTTCTGGTTATCGGCATCAGTGTTCGCATGCCACGCGTACATTGGCTTACCGGAAACCGGATCAACAGCCATGGTGGGGTAGCCTTCCACCATGTTGCTACCATACAAGCTTATCTCATTATTGTTGATAAGCGTTCCTGATTCATCGATGTAAGCATGGAAAACCCGACGTGAAGAAACCGCAGTACGAGTCCCGTGATAGGTCATAAAATACCCAGCCCCAGCAGAATCGGGTATCAAGCATAATGGCAAACCATTATAGCCGCCTATCATATAGTCATAATATGAGGTCAACAAAGTAACAGGGGTTCTGCTGAACGTATAAGTCGGGGGATTACGTAATGTGGAAATACTTCTTGGTGCCGGCGTCTCGATAGCTCTTTGCATAGGTATCGGCTTTTCATACTCCGCATAGACACTAAAGACCAACAGGCAAAGTAACGCTAAAAGAATATTACTTCTATATCTCATCTTATCCTCCTACTTAGATAGCATTATCCGCATGCTTTTGCTATAGGTTCCGCTTTTCATGCGGACTACATAAACACCTGATGCCAGCTTTCTGCCGCTGTTATCAACACCGCTAAATACCACATTGTGTATTCCTTTGGGCATCTGCCTGTCTACCAAGCTGCTTACCAATTGACCCTTTATATTAAACACGTCTATACTAACATGGCTATTCTCTTCTAGCAGGCTAAAGGATATGCTCGTGCTGGGATTGAAAGGATTGGGATAACAGCCCAAAAGTTGCGGTTCCATAGCTGGTGTATCCACTTCGCCCTGCTCGGTACTTAACATTACCAACCCCAAGTCCACCTCAGGATTGCTGATAATAGTCTCCAAAAGCCTTAGCTTATCCCCGCCTGGTTTCTGAATGTAAAAGCATACTTCTTCTCCGGTTTGCCCGGTGAATATCTGCACAAGTGCCGCAGGAAAGCCTTCGGGACAAATGAATTCGCCATAACCACGCAGTTCATTATCCACCATAACCAGTAGTTTATCCCCCGCATTGGCTTTATTACAGGCGATAATGGCTGTCATGCTGCTCGGTAGCACTATTAAGTTAGCTACCATGTCGCTATCATCCTGCACCGCAGCATCCCCCTTGGTGCCAGAATATACCAGGGTCTGTGCCCCGGAAAGCTGCACCCAATACCCGGCACCCGGACGCATGTGGCTTAGCGTGGACATGGGATTTCCCGGGATATAAACTCCATCTCTGCCCTTAACTTGCTGCAATGCCGAAGATACACTCTGCATGGCTATCGGCACCGAAACATTGGCGGGGGGATAGAAAGCCAGCATACTCCAACCGCCTTGTAACCCTATAGGAGTGTTGGTGCTGATGGGTATGCCCCTTATACCCCATGTTTCGGAAGTGCCAACCCGCACATTATATGCCCTGCCATTAGCTACCGAAGTTAAGGTGGAATAAGGACTACCTGGAATATAAACCCCCTCCATTCCCTTTACTTGGATTAGATTTGTACCCAATGGGGCTGTCATCGACGATAGTACCGGATTAACAGGAGTCACATTCAGGGATATTAGATTCCAACCTGCAGATAAAGCTATGCTCTGCGTTACTGCCACGTCGGATTTGATAATAGGATTAGAGATTACCGGCAATGAAACAAGCCCAATAGTATTAGCCGATTTCACCGCCCAATAGTAAGTGCCATCAGGTAGGTTTGACCAGGCATCATCGGTGTAGGTCTGAGAGATTATTCCGGCAGGAGTTAAGGGAACCCAAAGCGATTCCATACTCTGCTCTCCATCTTGCAAACGCCAAACCTTGGATACAGTAGTGGTTGTGTCCCAGCTTATCTCCACATCATCTCTCTCTTCCACTGCCAGCACATTTGTTGGAGGATCAAGTGTTAAAGGATAGATGTTCATTACTGCTGCCTGACCATAATTAAAGTCATAATTATTCGGATTTAGATTGCTTAAGTAATAATAGCCATCATACGCACCACTCCAGCCCCAGTTTATGTGGAAGTAATTCGTGCCGGTATAACCATCCAATACAAATGAATGCCCCGCACTACCATTACTTCCGCTGTAATATATCGGACGCCCCAAATCCAAATCTGCTCTTAGCAAAGACAACCATGTGGCAGTAAGATAAGACGAAGCCAGCCGATACACCGCTGCCGAATTAAAACGAAACTTGCTTACCAAAGCATCCCGCACATTCTCCGACAAGGCTCCGCTGGCATCGGCTCCATATTGGGTTTCAACCGCCACGCCACAATGATAGATAATGGTGGATATCGGCATATTGACTGAGGTAATAGTATTTGGCATTTCCGACCAGTTGTATGTGCTTGCCCCGAAGTTCACCCCTTGATAGCCATATCCGGGAGCTGTATAGCTATGGGATCCCATACCAACAGAAGGCGCGCCCCATTTCTTCATAATCTGAGCCATACTAACTGCAACGCAGCCAGCATACACTCTTCCGCCGGGACCATTTACATCTAATGGGCATAGCGCATTATATGGCCAGTTCTGATTCCACCGCGCGGTGCATAGCGGGGCAACATCTCTGGTAATGGGATATGCTTCATAGTTCCTTGCCGCCAATGCCTGCCAGGTGGGGTTAATCTCCCATGAGGGATTGCTGCGTATCTCTGCCATACTGCGTGAGTACTCGCCCAAATACCATTTGATATGAGCGGGCAAGTCACCCTCTGGAAAGCTGTTCTCCTTAGAATAAGCCAAAAGAGGCTCCGACTGCTCTTCTGCTGCTATTATTATATAGCCTGTGGGCTGAAAGCGAAGAACATAGAAATCTGCCATGTTATCCACTTCATTGGTAAAAGTGATGGCATCGCTGCTCTGGCGGTTGTAACCACAAAAATGAGAAAACAAGCCCTCACCGATGCTGGTAGCCTGCTGAATGCCTATTGCAGCATTTAACATAGTAGAATAAACAAACAGCAAAAGAATAATAGCCAATCTGGTTTTCATACTAACTCCGATTGATTGGATTTGATGGGGTATTAAGCAAATTGAGATGGTATAATGGGCAAGCTGAACGCATCAATCCGATTGGGCTACTAAAACGAAAAGTAAGAGATAACACCGAACTTTGCATAGCTTCTCCTAATATCCAATACCGATTTTGGGCACCATTATTAACGACAGATACAGTAATGATTGTATCCAATCGGCACAAGTGCATTGCAAATCTTAAGCATTATACTGTCAAGATATTTCCCTTATATATTTTACAACATCTCATCTTTCGCTTATTACTTGGGGAATACCTGGTTACCAATGGAGATGCTATGCTACTCCTGCACTCTGGTTCGTGATTTTTACCCAAGGCTATGCCTCTTTTCTCCGCTTCTAATTCTGAATGTTCCCTGCTGCTTCCTTGCTGCTATCCTGTGTCGAATACAGGATAGCAGCAAGGAAGCAGCAGGGATGAACTTACAACTGCTTATGTTTCTTAGATATACTGCATATCCCGCGAATATTCATGTGCGGACATATCCAGCACGCTGCAAGCTATGCCAAGGCTGATAAGCTGCTCTTCAATATAGCTAAGCGCGGGATACTCCGTGTAGAAATGCCCTGCATCTATAATGGGAATGCGGCTATCTAAAAAGCTATGATAGCTTATGTCCCCACTAATGAATAGCTCTGCCTTTCTTTCGGCAATGCCAAGCACCGAAGCCCCAGAACCCCCGCAAACTGCTATGCGGTTAATTTTATGGCTTATATCTAAACCCGCCAGCCACAGCTTTAGCTGGGGACATGACAGCTTTGCTTTTACTATTTCTGCAATATCACCAATGCTGATACAATCGCCAAAGCTGCCCACCAAACCTAAGCCGTATGCCGGATTAACGCTTTGCAGAGGGTGATGGACAATTAGCGGAGTTTCATAAGGATGAACCGAGCGGATGGCACTTAGCACCTGGGCGAGGAACAAGGAATCGCATACAAAGTGCAGGGCATGCTCGCGGTAAGCATCTGCTCCATCACAGCAGGGCTGGCTGGAGCTTCCGGGTGAAAAGTAGCCGGTAACTTCGCTTTCTGTGGCACAATTGCTATAGTCGCCATACCTTCCTGCTCCAGCCTGCCAGGCAGCCTGCTTTATGCGTTCCGTAGCCTCTGGTGGGCAGTAAACAGTTATGCTGTGGCTGGTGCTGCCGGTTTCGGTGCTTAGTGGTTCAATTAGCTTAAGTCCCAGCTTTTCTGCTAATAAATGATTTACGCTACGGGCTGCCACATCCAGATTGGTATGCAGGCAGATAACGGCGATACCATGTTGAACAAGCTTAATGTACAGCGGATTGCTTATGCTCTTTATGGGCTTAAAGATAAGGGGATGGTGGCTGATAACAAGCCTGCATCCGGTGTTTATGGCTTCTTCAACCGCCTGCGGAGTTACATCCAAAGTAACCAGTGCCTTTTCCGCCTCCCAATCCGGCTGACCTATTAGCAAGCCAACGTTGTCCCAGCTTAGTGCCAGTCCCAGGGGGGCAATGGATTCCATGTGCCGTAATATATCTGCTATCTTCATGCTGCACCTCAAGTTATATATAGCAGCATGCTAATATCCAGATGCCGATTGTGTCAAGCGGAAAGGCTGTGTTGCATAACTTTGGGGCTATTATTCTGCAAGTGAATTGTGATTGACAAAAAAAGGCAAGTGTTAAAAACATGCTTTGTGAGATTAAGTAATGAGGTTTTGCATGGCAAAAAGCGCAAAGAAAGCCGATACTGGCGCAAATTTGGGGTTTGAAGCCAAATTGTGGCAGGCGGCAGACAAACTTCGCAGCAATATGGACGCTGCGGAATATAAGCATGTTGTGTTAGGGTTAATATTCCTAAAATACATATCGGATTCCTTCGGTGAGCATCATCAGGTGCTAATAAAAGACCCCATGGCGAATCCTGAAGATAAGGACGAATACACTGCTGCCAACATCTTTTGGGTACCCTCCCAAGCAAGGTGGAGCTTTCTGCAAGGCAAAGCACATACCACGGAGATAGGCAAATTGATAGACGAAGCCATGGATGCCATAGAAAAAGATAACAAACGCCTGAAAAACATCCTGCCTAAGAACTATGCCCGTCCAGATCTGGACAAAGCCAAGCTGGGAGAACTGATAGACCTGATCGGCACTATTGGTTTAGGTGATAAGGAAAACCGCAGTAAAGACATCCTGGGCAGAGTGTATGAATACTTCCTGAGTGAATTTGCCAGTGCCGAAGGCAAGCAAGGCGGGCAATTCTACACACCCCGCTGCATAGTGCAGTTACTGGTATCCATGCTGGCACCCCTGCCCGGAAAAAGGATATACGACCCCTGCTGTGGCAGTGGCGGAATGTTTGTGCAAAGCGAGAAGTTTATTGAAGATCACGGCGGTAAGATTGGCGACATCAGCATCTTTGGTCAGGAATCCAACCCGACCACCTGGAGGCTGGCAAAGATGAACCTTGCCATCCGGGGCATAGAAGCAGACCTCGGGCAGGAAAATGCCGATAGCTTTCTAAAAGACCTGCATAAAGACCTGATGTTCGATTTTGTGATAGCCAATCCACCCTTTAATATGAAGGAATGGGGCGGAGAACAGCTAAAGAAGGATGTCCGCTGGCAATATGGCATCCCACCCGAAGGCAATGCCAACTTTGCCTGGATTCAGCATTTTATCCGCCACCTCAGCCCCAATGGACTGGCAGGCTTTGTGCTGGCAAACGGAAGCATGAGCAGCCAGCAATCCGGCGAAGGGGAAATCCGCAAAGCTATAATAGAAGCCGATATGGTGGATTGCATGGTAGCCCTGCCGGGACAGCTTTTCTATTCCACCCAAATCCCTGCCTGCCTGTGGTTCCTATCCCGCAGCAAAAAAGGCGGTAAATATCGTGACCGCAGAGGAGAAACCCTGTTTATCGATGCCCGCAATATGGGTGTGTTAAAAGACCGCGTACATAGAGAACTTACCCCGGAGGACGTCGCCAAAATAGCGGGCACCTATCATGCCTGGCGAGGGGACAACACTCCTGTCGTTCCTGCGGAGGCAGGAACCCAGCCTGTTTCAGAGATTAGTACTCCTCCCCATCATTCCAGCACATTTGGGGGAACTCCCAGCGAAGGCTGGGACTGGAATCCAGAAAAAGACCTGGATACCGTTCTGCAACGGTATAACGAATACCAGGACATCCCCGGCTTCTGTAAAGCGGTAAAGACAGAGGAAATAGCAGCGCAGAACTATATCCTAACCCCCGGGCGCTATGTGGGTATGGCACCCAAGGAAAACGAGGATACCGAACCCTTTGAGGAAAAGATGAAGCGCCTTACAACCGAGCTTTATGCCCAGTTTGAGGAATCCGGCAGATTGGAAAAAGAGATAAAAGCCAACCTTGCCAAGCTGGGGTTTGGGGAAGAAAAGTGAAGAGGATGATTAAAAAAGAGGGAAAGAGGGAAAGAGACTCTTATGCAAACTGGCAAAAAAGCCATGGAATGGCGATAGATCATAGCCTGGGGGGTGATCCCCAGGGGAGGTGTAATAAGCACCTTAGCCCTTTATGGGCGACACAAAGTATTGGAGCAAAACTAGCTAAGCTTATTGTGTCACCCCTGAAGGGGTTTAGTTCTTTTGTTGATAGCCTACCCAGGGTTTCGCTAAAGCTACACCCTGGGCTATTATCTTATATCCCTTCGGGATTATTCACAGTTGATTCAACTTCAGTACTTGAGATCACAAATTGTGACCTCAAGATGCAACTAGTGTCTGATAATCCAACTACCCATTATCAATTAATACTATTCAATGAGTACGTGTGATAAATGAATAGTATATGGTTTGATTGTACACTTGATGACGTATTGGAATTCAAGAATGGAAAGAGTTTATCCAACTCCTGTTACATAGAAACAGGAGAGTATCCTGTTTGGGGTTCAAATGGAATGATTGCACACTGCGAGAAACCCTTGAACTTCGAACCTGTTATCGTAATAGGGCGTGTTGGCGCATATTGTGGTTCAATAAATCTTGTCACTGAGTCAAATTGGGTGACTGATAATGCTATATATGCAACTGCCAAGGACGGTAACGACTTAAAGTTCTTATACTACTTATTGATTTCTTTAGACATACCACACACGGCTATAGGTAGTGCACAACCATTATTAACGCAATCAGGATTGAGAGTATTAAAATGTAAAGTACCACCCCTCGAAACCCAAAGAGAAATAGCTCATATCCTTGGCACCCTGGACGATAAGATAGAGCTTAACCGCAAGATGAACAAAACCCTGGAGGAAATAGCCCAAGCCCTCTATAAGCACTGGTTCATAGATTTTGAATTCCCCAATGCAGAAGGCAAACCCTACAAATCCTCCGGTGGTGAAATGGTTGATTCAGAACTGGGACTGATACCAAAAGGGTGGAGAGTAGGGAAGTTATCTGACGAGTTTGACATCACGATGGGGCAATCACCTCCTGGAGATACTTACAACCAATTAGGAGACGGGCTTCCCTTTTATCAAGGCAATGCTGATTTTGGTTTTAGATATCCAAAGAACAGAGTTTATTGCACGGTACCAAAGAGATTCGCACAAGCAGGAGATACACTAATTAGTGTTAGAGCACCTGTCGGTGATGTAAACATTTGTATAGAAAAGAGTATTATTGGAAGGGGACTTGCCTCAATACAACATAAGCATAGAAAATCATCATATACCTATTATTTTGTCAAAGCCAAAGCACAAGACCTACGCAGCTATGACGATTCTGGTACCGTGTTTGGATGTATAACTAAAACAAACATTGGCAGCATCTACCATGCAATACCTAATATAGATATTGTAGACAAGTATAATGCATACACCACTATTACAGATTCTCTTATACATAGTCTTCACATTCAGACTGATATATTGAGCCAAAGCAAGAAAATATATACATTGGAGATGTTATGAACATAACGAACATGAGTATTAGCCGAATAATTTCGCATGAAGCAATTCGGCATTCAGAACTAGCTGATAGAGCTCCAGTGCTAAGCAGTAGCATTATCAGAGTGGATAATCAAGCAGCAGCATTGGTTACTGAGAGAATCATAAATGCAGTTTCATCAGGAAGCCATTGTGTCGATGTAATAGTAGATGATGATAATAGTGGTAGCCCTTTCGACTATATAACAAAGCTGTTCGATTGCCAAGACTCGCAGTTTGTGCAAATCACCCAAAGCCTAGCCCTGTCATTATCACATGCCCAAACTTCCGGTTCAATAAAATCTGGCACTGTACTATTTGTAAATGGGACATGTAATGCTGATGGGGATAACAGACGTTATATGGCAATTATCAAAGCTGATTCGGATCGTGTTTTACAGAAGCGAATTCTCGATGAAGGCTCTATTGTGTTAACATATATTGCAGATACATTGCTTGGTGAGTCACAGAAACTGTTTAAAATTGCTTTCTATTTAGAAGAATTCCGGCAAGTTAGAAATACAGAGTCTAGAATTGCTCTACGGTCTACTACCGATTTTGAAGTGAAAGTGTTTGATCATAATCTACAAAACTCAAGTGACTCAAATGCGGCTATGTATTTTTATGGCACTTTTCTTAAGTGCAGGTTAGCGGATAATGCAAAAAAACAAACAAAGAACTTTTTCGAATCTTCTCTGCGATTTATATCTGAGCTTGATATCCCAAGTGAAGAAAAACTAGATTATAAAGGCTCACTGATGTCTTATCTTAGGGGAAATATAGCCACAATCGAACCAGGTACTTTTGCTCGAGAAGTGTTTCCAATCGAGCTTCAAGATGCTTTTGTAAAATCTTGTACAGAATCTGAGATTACGGCAGCGTTTACAAAAGACAATGGTCTGATTAAGAAGAAACTAAAGAATCAGTCAGTTAGATTTAGTTCCAACGTAGTTTTAACTGCTGAGCCAAATGTTATCAGAGATTCAGTAAGGATTGGGGAAACAAATGATGATGGGTGGACTGAAGTTATGATTAAAGGTTTGGTTGAGGAATAACTATGAGTATCAACGAGCTAACCCTTGCATATGAAGCTAGAAAGCCAATGCTTATTGCATATGGCGAATGGGTGGCATACATGATACTTGATGAGTTAGAGAAAAAGCTAGGCTCAAAAGAGTCAGTTAACAAATTTCTGCAAATTCCCGTAACACCAAGAGTAAAAGAAACTACTTCTTTTATAGAAAAAGCAACAGTAAGGAAACCTACAGACAAGCCATTCGAGAAAATCACTGACCAAGTAGCAGAGAGATTTGTTGTCTTGAAGCTTAAGGACATTGATCTAGTTTGTCAAGTAATTGAGTCCATTGGATGGAAGAGCCGCAAAGATAGGGATTTTTTGGCTGAAAGGGAGCAGAATCCAGATTACTTTGCATATCAGTCAGATCATTATATTGTTTGGAATTTGAAAGAAATCACCTATCAAGGGGTAGTAATCCCAGCAGGAACCCCATGTGAGATTCAGATACGCACGATTTTACAACATGCTTACGCTGAAATGGCACATGAGCACGATTACAAACCCAAAGTAGATTTACGAGATAATGATAAGAGAAAGATAAAAAGAGCATTAGCAAAAGGGTCTGCTCTTATAGAGACAACTGATGAAGTATTCCATGAAATATGCTCAAAAGTTGAAGCATATAACTCCGAACTCGCAGAAATTATGTCTGAAGCTTCTAGGTTATACTTTTTGAAGGTTGGAATCAAAGCCAATGATTCATCCAAGATTTCGAAAACAATTGCCGAAGCATATCGAGATAAACTGAAAAGTTTAACCCCAACTTTGTTATCTGAGTGGGTAGAATCCCAATCATGGCTATCAAACAGTATTGTATCAAAGAGAAATGACTCGGTGTTTTTCAGAGATGCAATACTAATAATAACTGCATGGTTAGTAAGTAAATACCGGTTGACAGTAAAAAATGACTGGCCATACGATTTGAAAATCTTAAGCGATTTGTTTGTTACTATGGGGGTGTCTACAAGTGATTTGTTTTAGATATAGTACAGTGTTTTCTTGAATATACTTTGGAGGAACAGATGGACAAAGATAAAGTAGCAGAGCTTTTCACGAAGTTTGAAGATGCATGTTTTCTATTGGACGATGTTGAATGTTGGAGTGCCAGAGAGTTGCAATCAATCTTGGGATATTCAAAATGGAGTAACTTCGAAACAGTAATCCACAAGGCAATGGAATCTTGCAAAAATGCAGGTATCAACGAATTAGACCATTTTGCCGACATCGGTAAAATGGTACCTCTTGGCAGTGGTTCTCAAAGAGAAATTGATGATATAGCTTTGTCCAGATATGCCTGTTATCTAATAGCTCAAAATGGCAACCCTTCAAAGCAAGAAATAGCTTTTGCACAAACGTATTTTGCAGTCCAGACAAGAAAGCAAGAGATAATTGAAAAGCGCTTACTTGACATCGATAGAGTAGTTGCGAGGGAGAAGCTATCAAAAACTGAAAGCAAGCTATCAGGGATAATTTATGAACGGGGTATAGATTCTCAAGGTTTTGCTGTTATTCGCTCTAAGGGTGATGAAGCATTGTTTGGTGGGCACAATACATCGGACATGAAAAGAAAGCTGGAGATTCCAGAGAAGAGAGCTCTGGCTGATTTCCTGCCTACGGTCACAATAAAAGCAAAAGATCTGGCAACAGAATTGACAAGCCATAATGTAGTAGACAAAGACCTCAAAGGAACTCCGAGCATAAGCAAGGAACATGTAGAAAACAATGCGGCTATTAGAAAAATGTTGTTGGAAAGAGGTGTAAAACCTGAAACCCTTCCACCTGATGAGGATGTAAAGAAAACAGAAAGAAGGCTCAACCATGATGAAGCCAGTGTGGAAAAAGATACACGAAAACAACCAAAGCTTCCCAAAAAGAACAAGTGAGAATCATGGAATACTTACAGCTATATATAGCAATTATCTCGCAAAACCATTTTGCTGAGTGTAGCAATATGGTATAGGAAAAAGAAAGTGAAATGTTAGAAAAACCGGTAGAATCAGTCGCCCTGTATATCCTGCAAGAGCTGGGTTATACTGCCCACAGCTATCCGCGGCTGTTGGCAGATGGCTCTGCCCAGCATTGGGGCTAAGATATGGACATTATGAACAGTATGGACAGTATGGACAGTATGGTCATTATGGACGGTTTGGACGTTGTGGACGCGATGGTCTTGATGGCTGTGCTGGCATGATGAGGATGATGGGATGAATTTTGGAAAAGAGAAAGTGAGATGATCCAAAAGATAAAAACAGATTCAGGACAGGAACCACTGATACCCAAACATGGGGGCTACCGCAAGCTAAAGAGCTTTCAATTGGCACAATTGGTTTATGACATCACGGTGCGGTTTTGTGAGCGGTATATCAGCAAGTTCAGCAGAACAAAGGATCAGATGGTGCAGGCGGCACGTTCAGGAGTGCAAAACATTGCCGAGGGCAGCCAGGCAAGCGGGACATCCAAGAAAACGGAGCTAAAACTTACCAATGTTGCCAGAGCCAGTCTGGAAGAGCTAAAGCTGGATTATGAGGATTATCTAAGGCAAGGTGGATTTGCACTGTGGGCAGAGGATGAACCACTAAGAAAGGCTTTGGTGCAGCGGAGATGCCGCACAGCAGATGAGGTGGCAGAATGGGTGCGGAAGGTGAGAAACGGATGGGGTGGACAAGATGGGCAGAATGGACTAAATGGACAAGATGGACATGATGGACAGGATGGACAGGATGGACTTGTAGTAACACTTAGCGAGACTATACCGTCCATGAAGTCCATAAGGTCCAGTGAAGATAGCCCTGCACACTTCAGCAATCCACCCAGGTATTCCGAGATAGCCGCAAATGCAGCCCTGGTGCTGATTGGGGTAGCCTGCTCTTTACTGGACAGACAGATACAGGCTCTGGCAGATGCTTTTACGAATGAGGGTGGCTTTACGGAAAAGCTTTACAAAACCAGGCAGAATGCCAGAAGCAAGACTTGAAAAATGATGGGATGATATTAGTGTTATGTTAGAAAAACCGGTAGAATCAGTCGCATTGCAGATACTGCAAGAGTTGGATTATAGCACCTACAGCTATCCCCGGCTATTGGCAGAGGATAGCGTTATAGAGCTTATCAAAGCAGATATCCTGCGGGATAAGCTGCGCATGCTAAACCCCCGGCTGCCGGAGGAATGCCTTTGCGAAGCTATTAGACAAGTAAAGCTGGTGCAGCATCCCTCGTTAATACGCAATAATATGGCGTTTCACAAGCTATTGGTGGAGGGCGTTCCGCTTGCTTACCGTGAGAGTGGCAGAATAGTAAATACCTATGCGAAGCTGATAGATTTTGAACTGGTGGATAACAACAGCTTTATGGCGGTAAGCCAGATGACGGTGGTGGAAGGGCAGCATATCAGGCGACCGGATATAGTTATTTTTATAAATGGCATTCCCCTGGCGGTTATCGAGGTGAAGAACCCCTCGGACGAGAAGGCAAGCATCTGGAGTGCCTATAACCAGTTGCAGACCTATATGGCGCAGATACCTTCGCTGTTTGTGTATAATGCTCTGTTGATAGTTACCGATGGCATAGAGGCCAGGCTGGGGACGCTAAGCTCCGGCAGGGAATGGATGATGCCCTGGCGCAGGATAGATGATGAAGGTGATAAGACTGGATTCCCGACTATATCGGGAACGACAAAGGAAGGGGTTGGATTCCCGACTATATCGGGAACGACAAAGGAAGGGGTTGGATTACCGACTATATCGGGAATGAAGGGTGAGGGGGCTGGATTCCCGACTGAATCGGGAATGACAAGTGCGGAGACAGGAAATACAGTCAGAGCATACGTATCGCAGATGGAAGTGCTGCTAAGGGGCGTGTTTGATAAGCATAATATCCTAAGCTTAATCCGCTATTTCACCGTGTTTGAGGTGAATAAGGATAAGATTATCAAGAAGGTGGCGGGTTATCACCAGTTTCATGCGGTGAGTGTGGCAGTGAACAAAACCGTGCAAGCCATCTCCGCACAGGGCGACAGACGTTGTGGGGTGGTGTGGCACACTCAGGGCAGCGGAAAAAGCCTAACCATGGCTTTTTATGCGGGCAGGATAATTCAGCATCCGGCGATGGAAAACCCCACAATAGTGGTTTTGACAGACAGGAACGATCTGGACGATCAGCTATTCCGCACCTTTTGCGCTTGCAAGGAGCTTATCCGCCAAACTCCCAGGCAGGCAGATAGCAGAAATGATTTGCGGGGGCTACTGCAAGTGGCATCCGGCGGGGTTATCTTTAGCACCATTCAAAAGTTTATGCCAGATGACAGGGGCGGTGAATACCCTTGTTTAAGCCAGCGCAGAAATATTGTGGTGATAGCCGATGAGGCGCATCGCAGCCAGTATGCATTCATTGATGGCTTTGCCAAGCACATGCGGGATGCCTTGCCCAATGCCAGCTTTATAGCCTTTACAGGCACACCCGTGGAGCTTAGCGATCGCAGCACCAGAGCGGTGTTTGGGAATTATATCAGCATCTATGATATCCAGCAGGCTGTGTTGGATAATGCCACTGTGCCCATCTATTACGAAAGCAGATTGGCAAAGCTGAGCCTGAATGAACAGGAAAAACCGCATCTGGACATAGAGTTTGATGATATCACCGAAGGCAGGGAACCGGACGAAAAGGAAAAGCTGAAAAGCAAATGGGCAGCCCTGGAAGCAGTGGTGGGGGCGGAAAATCGCCTGAGCCTGATAGCGGCAGACCTGCTGAAACACTGGGAAACCCGCGCTGAGATTATCCAGGGCAAGGCACTGATTGTGTGTATGAGCCGCAGAATTTGTGTAGAGCTATACAATGCCCTCTGCGTTCTGAAGCCGGGCTGGCATTCGGAAGATGATAACGATGGAGCGATTAAGGTGATGATGACGGGAAACCCCTCTGATCCGCTGCATTACCAAATGCATCTGCGCAGCAAAGAACGGCGCGATACGATAGCAGAGAGGTTCAAAGATCCTGCCGATAAGCTACGGATCGTTATTGTGCGGGATATGTGGCTAACCGGCTTTGATGTGCCATGTCTGCATACGATGTATGTGGATAAACCGATGCATGGGCATGGTTTGATGCAGGCAATTGCCAGGGTGAACAGGGTTTACAAAGACAAACCGGGTGGCTTGATAGTGGATTATCTGGGTCTGGCAGATGAACTGAAAAAGGCATTGGCTGTTTACACCCATAGCGGTGGTAAAGAAACGGTTACCATAAATCAGGAAGAAGCTGTGGCTGTGCTGAAGGAGCAATATGAGCAGTGTTTAAGGCTGTTCGATGGCTTTGACTGGAGCATTTGGCTTACCGGCACCCCCAAGGATAAGCTGGACATAATAGCTCCGGCCCAGGAATTCATTCTTGGAATGGAGAACGGGAAAAGCCATTTGATAGAATCCGTTGCTAAGCTTACCAAGGCTTTTGCGTTGGCGGTTCCGCACGAGGAGGCATTGGAGATTAGGGAATGTGTGGCGTTTTTCCAGACCGTGAAAGCTGCTATTGTGAAATCTCGCTATGGTAACAATGACGGCGGTTTGGGGATGGAAACGGCAATTCGGCAACTGGTATCCAAAGCCATATCCAGCGATAAGGTGGTGGATATCTTTGAAGCTGCAGGCTTGAAGAAGCCGGATATCTCGATTTTGTCCGATGAGTTTTTGGCAGATATCAAGAATATGCCCTATAAGAATCTGGCGGTGGAGCTGCTGAACAAACTGCTGAAAGATGAGATAAAGAGCCGTTTCAGGACAAATGCCTTGCAATCGCGTTCTTTTACTGATATGCTCTCGGAAAGCATCCGCAAATATCAGAACAGAGCGATTGAAACTGCTCAGGTTATCGAGGAACTAATCGGACTGGCAAAGGACATCCGCGAAGCTCAGGAGCGGGGCGAAAAGCTGCATTTAACCGAGGATGAAGTGGCTTTTTATGATGCTTTAGAAGCTAACGATAGCGCTGTAATGGTGCTGGGGGATGATACCTTGAAGCTGATCGCCAAAGAGCTGATAGAAACTGTGAAGAAAAACGTTACGATAGATTGGGCAATACGGGAACAGGCAAGGGCAAAGCTGCGGGTGATGGTGAAGCGCATACTACGTAAGTATGGCTATCCGCCGGACAAGCAAGAAAAAGCTACCGACCTGGTAATCGAGCAAGCGGAATTGATATGCGGAGATATTGTTTTATAGCTGATTGCAGAACAGGTATATCGGCTTCTCCTCAGTATTTTTTTCTGCGTTTATAAAAATAAATGCCGTTTTTGTCTCTCAAATGGGTTTTTTGTCTCCCCCTATATTATAGAGGGTGGTATTATATGGGTTGGATAAATAAGAAATCGTCCTTTGGGATCAGTTCACAAGAATTGACTTGACAATATAAACGATTCGCGTATATTATCACCATAATCGTAAAGCATAAGGATAACCGTAAAGCACATGACAGCATACCCCGATGAAATAGTTTCGAACATAAGCAATGCCAAGCAAGCTGCCTTGCTGAAGGCAGCGTATCAATTGTTTCGTAAGCACGGGTTTCAGCGGGTTAGTATAGAGGAAATATGCCGGACAGCGGGGGTTAGCAAGGTTACTTTTTATAAGTATTACGCAGGTAAGGACGAGCTGATAATTGCTATGGTGAAGTCCATCATTGAGCGTCATATAAGCATCTCGGATACCATTATGCAATCCGGCAAAAGCATAAAAGAAAAACTTGAGCAGATTATTAGCAGTAAGCGCAATCTGATAAGCAATCTGGGCGAGGAGATGGTACATAGCATCCTGCTTACTCCTATTACAGCTAATTACCTTAGTGAGATTAGAGGAGCGGCACTACAAAGCGTTCGCAGCTTCTTTACACGCGAACAGCAGCAGGGGAACATAAACCCCAAAGTAAACGTGGATTTTATCCTGCTGTTTATGGAGGAGATAAACAAAATGGTGGACAACGAAGCTATGCTAAACAAATTTGGAAGTGTAGAGCAAATGGTAGCACAGATTAACGAGATTCTAATGTTTGGCATTGTAGCAAGGGATAAGCAGTGAGATACGTCATAATACTCATGCTTTTTGCGGTGTTAGTACCCACTGCACTATCCTCAGCAGAGCTTGATACCGGCTACCTGTTCAGCGTAACCGGAGCCAGAGATTTTGCCCAAAAGACGAACAGGGTGGACGTGCACTGGATACCCGAGATACAGCTAAGCATTCCTGTTGGGAGCAGCATAAGCCTGCAAGGTGAATACAGCTTTTTGGGCAGAGTGTATGGGTATTGGAACGAGGAGCAGGAAAGCGACATCAGCATGGATAGCTACCGTTATTGGCTACGGATTGGCTTGCCACAAAGCGATCTGCGGGTAGGGCTGCAAAAAATAAACTTTGGCAGTGCAAAGCTGCTACGACCATTACAGTGGTTCGACAGAATCGATCCGCTGGACAAAAGCGAATATACAGCCGGAGTAAAAGCAGGTGTTTTTAAGCATAACTGGCTGAATAACGCCAATCTCTGGGTGTGGGGAGTGCTTGGCGAAGATAGCATAAAAGGCAATGAGTTTGTAGCAGGCAAGGAGAGACGCATGGAACCAGGGGCAAGATTGCAGGTTCCCAACCCCTTGGGCGAATCGGCTGTCAGCTATCATCAACGCCAGATGCAGCAGGGCAATGAATATCGCGTGGGCTTTGACCACCGCTACGACGGAGCGATTGGAGCATGGCTGGAGGCGAGTGCGGCAAAGTTTGAATGGAGCACCGCAAGCACTATGCCCAAGTATATGCTTGCCAGTACAATGGGAATGGACTGGACTGCTGCCATTGGCAATGGGATTGCCATAACGCTGGAACACATGCAAACTCATGATCATAATGAAAGCATAGATAAACTACACACAATGGCTGCACACACTGCCCTGATGCTAAACTATCCCCTTGGATTGCTGGATAGCATCACATTTTTAGGTGTGCATTCGCACACAGCAGATACCGATAACGTTGCCATAGTATGGCGCAGAGCATACGATTATCTATCCTGGGATTTGAGCCTAAGCCTGGACAGAGGCTATACACCACTGCAAAGCCATAGCCCGGGATTGAACCTGAAGATTAGCTACGACCTATAGAGGTGTAAATGAACAAAGTAATAGCCAGAACCATAAACATGAGCAAGTCCTTTCCCACAGGTGAGGGGGAGTTTCTTGCGCTGAAGAACATCAATCTGGAGTTTGTCAGTGGCGAATTCACAGGTATTGTGGGGCCAAGCGGAAGCGGAAAAACAACCTTGCTGAATATCCTTGGCTCACTTGATACACCCACAAATGGTGAAGCTGAGGTTATGGGACAGTCCATCAGGCAGCTAACCCAAAGGCAATCGGGCGAGTTGCGTTCTCAGCACATAGGTTTTATCTTCCAAACCTATAACCTATTGCCAGTGTATTCAGTGTTTGAGAATGTGGAATTCCCCTTGTTGCTGCTAAAAATGCCTGCCGAAGAGCGCAGGAAAGCGGTGCTAAACGCTTTGGAATGGGTCGGCTTGATGGATAAGATATCCAGCCGCCCCGCACAGTTATCGGGTGGACAGTGTCAGCGGGTAGCCATTGCCCGGGCAATGGTAAAAAAGCCGGCAATCGTGCTGGCAGACGAACCAACCGCGAATCTGGACACCGAGAACTCGCTGCATATCTTGCAAACAATGAGCAATTTGAATAAAGAACTTGGCACCACCTTTATCTTCTCTACCCACGATGATAAGGTTATAAAGTACTTGCTCAGGGTAATAAAGCTTATCGATGGCGAGGTTGCCAATGATGATCCTGCATCTGGCATTTAAGAACATTATTGGTAATGGCTGGCGCAGCCTTGTAAACGTGTTGATACTATCCATAGTGCTGATAGCCATGGTTTGGATGCAGGCGATGTATTATAGCTGGATAAAGGTAGCGGAAAAGCAGCATGTGGCATGGGAATATGGCAGCGGTATGTTTCGGGTAAGCAGCTATGATCCCTTTGATGCCTTCAGTTGGGACAGCAGTTTTGCCCCAATCCCACAGGCGTTTAAGCAGCAAATAGAATATGGCAAAGTGGTTCCCATCCTCATGACCCCTGCCACCATTTATCCGGCAGGACGCATGATGCCAGCAGTGGTGAAGGGCATACCCAACCAGCAATCTCTGCTTAGCTTCCCTTCAGGTGGCTTTGTATCAGAGAATCCCTTTGCCATACCCGCGATGATAGGCACATCCATGGCAAAGAACGCCAGACTGAAAGTTGGTGATGTATTCACAGTAAGAATAAAAGACTCCTCAGGAGCTTTTAATGCTCTGGACATCGAAATCGTAAAGATACTTAGCATACCTGTGCCAAGCGTGGACATCGGAACTCTGTGGGTAGACCTGAGTTCCTTGCAAGAAATAAAAGCCTTACCCGATGCCGCCAGCTATCTGATATTGGCAGATAAATCGCAAAACACTATGGAAGCTCCGGGATTTAGACTGATACCCAAAGATGAGTACTTTGCCGACCTATATCAGATACGCGAGTCTGAACGGGCTCAGGAGTACATAATGTATAGCTTGTTACTGTTCCTGGCGATGATCGCTGTGTTCGATTCCCAGGCTCTTGCGGTGTTTAAACGGCGCAGAGAGATTGGCACATTGTCGGCACTGGGGTTGACCAAGAATAAAATAGCCCTGCTGTTTACCACCGAGGGTGTGCTATACATGGTGTTTGCTGCCATCAGTACTGCAGTTTTAGGTATGCCAATCTTTTGGTATTTCACAAAGTTTGGATATCGTTTACCATCCGGTTATGAAGACTTTGGCATGCCTGGCTTTAGCGAACCAATCTACTTTAGCTATCCCATTACCATCATAATGGGCACGCTGATGTTTTTATTGGCATTAACCGCCATTGTTAGCTGGCTTCCAACCCGCAAGATTGCGTCACTAAAACCAACTGATGCCTTACGGGGAAAGGTGAGATAGATGTTTCAGTTTATTATTAAGGGTATATTCCGAGACCGTCACCGTTGGCTCTTCCCTATTCTGATTGTGTGTGCAGGGGTTGTGATGATGGTTTTTACACTATCCTTTATGCAAGGCTATCAGAATAGCTTCATTCGTCAGAATGCCAGATTTGAAACCGGGCACCTGAAGGTTGTAACGCGTGCATATGCGGAAATGATAGAGCAAAAGCCTTATGACCTGGCAATGCTAAACATCGAAGATGAGTTCAAAGAATGGCAGACTAAATACCCGGAGCTAAGCTGGGTTCAGCGCATTAGCTTTGGCGCGCTGCTGGACGTTCCCGATGAGCGAGGCGAAACCAGAGCTCAGGGTCAGGTGGTTGGCTTTGCTGTTGATCTGCTGAACAGTAAGCGTGAGCAGGAGCTGCTAAACCTGAACAAGGCACTGGTAAGCGGAAGACTGCCCAGGGCAAATGGCGAAGCTCTAATGAGCGATGCTGCTTTAACCAGGCTAAGCATTAAAATCGGCGAAACCGTAACCTTAATTGGCGGAAGTGTATATGGAGCCATGACCATGCAGAACCTGGTGATTGTCGGCACAGTAAACTTTGGGGTTGGCGCACTGGACAACGGAGCAGTAATAGCCGATATCTCAGACATACGCCAGCTTTTGGACATGGAGCAGGGAGCCAGCGAGATACTGGCTTTCTTTGAGAACGGAGAATACAACGACAAAGTGGCATCACGCGTTGCAGCAGAGTTTAATGCACAATATTCAGACCCGGAAGACGAATTCTCACCCAAGATGCTTACCATGATGCAGCAAAACAATCTTGCCTACCTGATGGGCACCTTTAGCTCTATGATGGGCTGGATGGCGCTGGTCTTTGTGTTTATTATGGGGATAGTGCTTTGGAACTCCGGTCTGATGAACGGGATCAGGCGATATGGCGAATTTGGCCTACGTCTGGCAATCGGCGAGCAAAAAAGACAAGTGTACCTGGGTTTACTATCCGAAGCCTTTATTGTAGGTATAGTTGGCTCTTGCATCGGGCTTGTCTTGGGCTTGGGAATCAGCCTATACTTTAACAAAAACGGCATGGACGTTAGCGCATACAACCGTAATACATCCATTTTATCAGAAAACATGGTATATACATCTATAACCCTGAAAGCCCTAGTAATCAGCTTTATACCAGGTGTGCTTTCCACCCTGTTGGGTGCAGCCCTGGCGGGAACGGCAATCTATAAGCGGCAAACCTCTCAGCTTTTTAAGGAGCTAGAAGCATGAACAAATTACTTTGTGCCTTACTATTACTGGTTGCAGTCCATTTATCTGCCCAGAAACCAAGTGCCTCCGACATTTTAAAAGCTGTGGATAAGAATATGAGCTCCGGCAGCAGTATCTCATCCACCCGCATGGTTGTCCACAGCCAAAGAGCTTCACGCACCGTTGCATCCACCAACTATGGACAGGGAAACGACAAGTTCTATTCCGAATACACCTCTCCCCCTCGTGATAAAGGCACCAAAATGCTAAAACTAGGCACTGATCTTTGGATATTTGATCCTAACACCGACCGCACGGTTCAGATATCAGGAAACATGCTAAAACAATCGGTGATGGGCAGTGACCTCTCGTATGAAGACTTTATGGAAGAGAGCAAGCTTTTTGAAGACTATTCTGCCACCATCCAAAAAGAAAGCAGCTACGACGGAAGGGAATGTTGGGTGCTATGCCTCATTGCCAAACGTAATGATGTATCGTATTATAAGCGCATTATCTACGTGGATAAGCAGCGCAATGTAAGCCTCTATGAAGAGTGGTATGCTAAAAGCGGTAAGCTAATGAAGACCATCAAAGCTTCTGATGTTCAGCGCATTCAAAATCGATGGTATCCCCGTAAAATTGTGTTCAAAGACCAGTTAAAGGCAGGAAAAGGCACCGAATACTATATAGACGAGATCAAGTTCGACGTTAGCATCCCCAAGCACATATTCAGCAAGGCTATTCTGAAATGAACAGCTTATACTATGCATAAATGCTTTTTTGCCATTATCGGCGGTGGAGTTTCCGGCTTGTTGGCTGCTATCTCGGCAGCAAGAGCCATGCGGGGAAAGGGTGATAAGATCATCATCCTGGAATCCGGAGCTCTATGCGGTGCGAAGATACTTCTTAGTGGCAGCGGTCAATGCAACTTTACACATGCTGGTACGAACGAGGAGTTTTTGAGCAGATGCAGAGAGTATAAAAACTATCTGAAGCCAGCCTACTACACTTTTAGCAACACTCATTTTATAAAGCTGCTTAGCGATGCCGGATGTCCATCTGTAACCCGTGATGATGCCAAGATTTTCCCAGCTTCCATGAAGGCAAGTGACGTAAGAGATTGCCTGTTGAACGCAGCCTTGCGCCTCGGAGTGCAGGTTATGTACCATGCCAAAGTAAACAGAGTGGAGATAACTGCAGATGGTGATTATATAATAACTACTGATAACTCATTCAGAGTAACTGCTTCCCGTCTGTTGATTGCCACCGGAGGCGGCAGCTATTCCAAAACAGGCTCAGATGGACAAGCGCTTGCACTGGCAAAAAGCCTTGGGCACAGCATCACCCCCTTTAGAGCGCATCTGTGTGGAATTAGCTTAAAAAACTATGCACCTTACAAGCAGTGTGCAGGGATCAGCATTCCCAAAGCCGTGATTAAGTTTGAGTGTAAAGACGCTCAGTTTAGCGATTGTGGTGATTTACTGTTCACTCACACTGGGCTTTCCGGGCCGGTTATTCTAGACAATAGCTACCGTATTAGCGACGGTATGAGCATTAGAATAAACTTGATTCCCGATAGTAAACAAGAGCTATCTGAGCTGCTTGAGCAAAATAGGGGAGCAAAGCTGCTGAATGCGCTTATCAAACCTTCTGTGCCGCGTAGACTGCTTGGCACAATCCTGGAGCAAAATGGTTTCGACCCTAATCAAACCATTGCCAGTATGAACAAAAAGGAATTCAACCGTTTGCAGGCTGTTCTCTCCTCCTGCAAATTTGAAGTAAGCACCGTAGGTGCTTTAGAGACTGCTATGGCAAGTGCAGGTGGTGTTCTTCTAAGCGAGGTTAACAGCAAAAGCATGGAATCCCGCATTTGTAAAGGATTGTTCTTTGCAGGTGAAGTTTTAAACTATGCCTTGCCGAGTGGGGGCTTCAACATCCAGATTGCCGCCTCTACCGGTTGGCTTGCCGGACAAAAAGCATCAGCTTTGCCTTTGAAATAATTGATTACTCGATCTTAACATATTGGCTTCATTTATCCCTTTATCCCATCTTAGCATTAACCCTCAAACTCGCTAGTCTTCTCATCCATAAATATCACCAGCTTCCTTGAACGAATTACTAATGAATTACCCATGAAATACGGATGAGATGCGTAATTCATGCGTAGTTCTAGCGTAAATCGTGCAGGCAGAATGTAGGCACTATTAATCATCGCTGCCTACAAAACGTGTTCATACAACCGAGGCTAATGTGCATACTTTCGCTAAGCTACTAAAAAAACACCCCGGCATCGTGGCCGGGGTGTTTAGCTATTGTTTTGCTATGAGATAAGCTAAGCTTATTTCATCAGCATCATTTTACGGGTTTCAACCTTACCATCTGTGGACAGGCGATAGAAATACAATCCGCTGGTAACGCTGGCACCGTTGTTGTCGGTTCCATTCCATACCATGTTGTTTCTGCCAAAGGCTGCGTTGCCGTTGAAGAGAGTCTTCACCAGCTGACCTTTCACGTTGTAGATGGAAAGGTTTGCAGGAGCTGCTTTGGGCATATCGAAACTGATTGTGGTTTCGGGGTTGAAGGGATTGGGGAAGTTCTGGTTAAGCATCTTGGGAGCAGCAGTAACCGTGTTATCTTCGTTCGAAGTAACTGAAGGTAGAGGGAACACAACCTGAATCTCGGCGAACATCAGTCTGCCACCATCGTTCGGGAATTCTGTAGAGGCGATGGTATTTGATCCCCAGGTGTTATCATCAAAGAAGAACAAGCCAATCTTACCAACCTTGTTGTCTCCCTGCATTCCAACATACTGAACCTTATCTGCGGGATATACGTACATGGGCTTAATACCGGCAAACTGAGGTGTTTCCTGGTTGTTAAGCACAATTGGTTCGCTCCAGGTTGCGCCATTATCAGGGGATACGGAGATGTAGATTTCAGGGGTATTGCCAAAGGCGGATACGTCTGGATCGGCATACTTATTGAACCATCTGGCGCGAAGTGAATTCTGCCAGACGTTGGCAAGCATTCCGTAACCATTACCTTCGGTAATCTTCTGGTTGCTTAAGTGGAACATCATGGCGTTGTCATGTGATTCTTCATTCCAATAGGGGAAGTTCCAGTCCTGAACCATTCCGGGGAATGATTCGTTTGTGGTGCTGTCGACCAGGAATTCATCAACTTCGCCCCAAGGTGCTTCCATATCCCAAGGTGTGAAAGTGGAGTTGTATGTGTCTGTCGGATCTTGGATAGGATACACATCTTTGATGCTGAATTCGTTGGTATTGGTATTATACACAGCTTCTTTGGCAAATTGCAAAGCAGTATAATATGAACCTTCATAGTTACCAAGGCCAACAAGCAAGGGAAGGTGGATACGGCCAAGATCGTCAACTGCTGCATTCAGATGGCTGGAGTTTACGATTGTCCATCTCATTTGCTCGTCGGTATAAGGAACGTCGCTATCATTGGTGAAATAGCCGGTAGGATCGGTAGCTGATAGCGGAGGATTCCATGCGGGCATAACGGAATCGAAGGTGGTTCTTATCCATTCGCCTTGACCATAATTGGAAAGCTTAAAGACATCGAAATCATCTTCATCGATAGGTGTGTCATCTGGATTCCAGGAATTGTGATAGCCTATGTAGTAGATATTTCCGGCGGCATCAGTTGCCAGAGCTTGCTGCGGACGGCGTTCCTGAGCTGTATCTGAGTTCCAGTCATTAAGGGTAGGGATGGTAGTGGATGTCCAAACCATGGGGTCGCCATTCTCAATGCTGTTTTGATCGAAATCTGCCCAGGCAATATAGACGTTCTCGGAAGGAATGGAAGTGTGAGTAACGCTATTACGGGCTGCTACATATATACGACGCTTACCTTCAACATTGGAAGGACCAATGGCAAGGGTTGGCCATATGAATTCGTTGTCAGTCTGAACAAGGCCACCGGTTGTGGTAGTTGTAATAGGATTGTTTACGATTACTTGGAAATCGTTCCACAAACCATCCACCTGTTCGATGAAAGCATCGGACACGAAACGAACTTCAAGCAGCGCATCACTGGGATCAGCATCAGTATGCCAGGCATACATCGGCTTTCCGCTTACTGGATCAATAGCAAGAGAAGGATAACCTTCGCGAATGGTATCCAGCGAGATTTCCGCATTGTTGATCACAGTACCTGTTGCATCAATATATGCGTAGAATACACGGCGCAGGGCTGTTGCAGAGCGGGCAGCATGGTAGGTGATAAAATATCCGCCACCGGCTACATCGGGGATCACTCTCATGGGCAGTCCATTGTAACTGCCTGGCATGTAGTCTGAGAATGAAGTTAACAAGGGTGTGGGGACCTTGGTGAAAACGTACTCAGGTTCTTCCCGAGTAGGTAACAACCTTGATCCTTGGGGTAGTTCGATAGACTTTTGTCTGATCGGCTGCTTATAATCATCGGCGTAAACAGCAGCGATTAAAAAGCTCAGACAAAGCACTAACATAAGGATTTTCTTCATTGTTCCTCCTGATTCATATTCGAATCTTTCATTAGTATCTTAATTTTACCGATACCCTATGAGCACTTTTCATAAAACTCTCGGACAGGTATCCCATATCTGTATATGCATAATCTACGTTAAAGATGCCAAGACTGGTGGGGACTTGCCAACCAAGTCCGGCACTGAAACCATTGGCATCATAATTTAGCTGGTAACCGGCTCGGAAAAAGATGTTACCCATCTTATACTCGGTTCCCACATTCCATGTTTCTAAACGGTCTATAACGTTATCCAACTGCATCGACGCAATCCAATAATTCATTTCGTCACGCATGATATCGCCACTAATGCCTAAGGAAAAAGACATCGGTATCTTACTATCAAGTTCTGCACTGTCTTCATCCACAGCACCATCACCATCATTATCGAAAAGATCAAATGGGTCTTCATCAATCTGATCATCTTCATCGTTATCTACTCGATATCTAATGTCAGGACCAAAATTACGAAGCGCCATACCTATCTTAACGTTTTTCCACCCTGTATTATACATTGAACCCAGATCAAATGCATAACTATTCACATCGTAAACAAACAGGTTCTCTCTGAGGTACTTAACGCCAAATCCGGCCGAGAACTTGTCTGTAAACTGCTGTCCATAAGCTGCGCCAATGGCTATCCCGCTATTGGTAAATGTTTCTCCGGTTGGGCCGAAAGGCTCTTCTTCGGTCACGTCCATATCATCCATGTGTAACACCGAACCATAAACTGCCACAGTGGATACGCCATTGGTGAAAGACGCTGCCGCGAACTCTTGCATTATGTCTGCTGGCCAATTCGTGTGAGAGAAGAATACCTGCTTCTGATATGCCGGAGCTAATCCGGCTACATTCCAATATACGGATGAAATGTCGTCTGAAACAGCAGTATAGGCTTCACCCATACCGATGGCTCGAGCGTCAACACCCAGCTTTAAGAACTGCAGACCAACCGTTCCAGTTTTACCAAACGGCTTTGCAGATAATATAATCGGCAATAACAGAATGGCGAGTGTAAGCATCGGAATTAATACTTTTTTCATAATTATTCTCCTACTTCACTACTACGAATTTGCCGACTTTTACCTTACCGTCGTTTTTATTCTCCACAGAGAACAGGTAAATTCCGGGGGCTATAATCTGGTTATTCTTGGACAATAGATTCCAAGAGTGCATACCGCTGGCAGCCATTCCTTTGTAGGGGCTTGCTTTTGATATGGTAATAATATCTGTCTCTGTGTCACCTTCATGATCCAGTTCTTTCACAAGATCGCCTGCCAAAGTATATACTCTAATGGTACAGCGTCTGGGCAAATTCACAAACCACAACCTGCGGCTCTTATCACCCTTTTGGTCGTTTTCAAGACGTCCATCAAACTTGCTGCTTCCAATGTATGGATTGGGTATCACCATTATGTTATCCATCTGCTCTTTGGCAACGCTGCCGGGGAAGAACACCTTCATGTTTGCATCAGCATCTCTACCAGATTCCAAGTAGCTTATATCTAACCATGGAATACCTCTGTCGTAAGCTGAAACAGCCACATAGTATTCGGTGCCTTTGGGCGGATACATGATCTCAGACTTGTAGTAGCGTCTGGCCAATCTTTGACTCTTTAACGTCTCTATTGCTTCTGGAGTAGGATCTTCATCGGCAACGATGCCCATGCCACCTAATGGAATAAGCTTGGGATCGTATAGCTCATCGAAAATATCCGTGCGCATACTACTATGCTTAAACAGCCTGGCTTTCAAAGTCTGACGCATTTGGAACTGGTCAGTACCGGGATATGTGGCATCGATATTCTGAGCTTCCAGAATCAAAGCAGGATCGCCAAAATCCTTATCGGGATCGTATATTGGGAAGCCATAGAAATCATCTGTTGCAGTGAGCGGTACCAAATTGAAAGTGCTATCATAGTGATAGAATTTTGTATAATCGCTAAGGTTAGCAGGTACCCAAGCGTTCTTATTAGGCAAGCTTGTATCAATACCCAGGTAACCGCTAAAATCGCGATACTCATCTGGGAAATTGATGTTTACGTTAAAGTCATCAAGTTCGTCCTGAGACTCTACTTTATCCCAACGTTTCACCATCTCCCATGCTTCCTGGCTACCGCTACCGCTTCTGCCCCAAACGCTATAGCCCTGGAAATCATGGCGAAGACGATAGGCAGTATAAGGATTTACGATAGCCTGGTTGTTAAATATCTTATCTGATGGCAGAGTGTAATCGGGCTGAAATTCTAATGGTATCCCTTCCCAATTGGGGTATAGGTTAGGATCACTATCCAGTCCAGGTACACGGGGAGAATCGGGATACTGCCAGCCAATAATAGCAGTTGGAACTGTATTGACGTCTTGATAGAACTCAGAACGGTTATCCCAGTACAAGTCTATACGTGAAGCACCTTCATCCACAATTTCTGCGTAGAGCTTGGGAATTTCAGGAGGTTCTGGAGGATTATAGTGAGGATAGAGGTCTGGCTTTATCACACTTAAGAGGTCTTGTGCTGTACCATAAATCTGTTTGGCCCGGTTAGCTGATTTCTTCAAATCCGGCAATGAGTCACCGGGGAAAAGGGCAACCACGATCTTCATGGTTTTACCAGGAGCAAGATTCCACCTTTTTTCAGGATCATCATAATCAGTGGTACCAGGTTGAGCACCGTAGAATGAGAACAAGAAACGGGTATCATTGGCTACGGGTTGCTCAAATTCTGTAGCACTGTCAAGCTCAGGGCGAAGAGCTTCGTATTTATCGGGATTGGGATTTCGACCGGTTAACAACCAATACTTCTCGTTAGCTGTTTTGGTCGTGGGTGTCAGATTAAGTGGATTGCTGTCGTCAGGACCTTTTCCAACTTCCCAATACCAGCAGTGAAACTTTAATTGTTCAGGATCGGGAGTACACACACGGGCACCAACGTAACCCGGGCTTAAGCCGCCATCGAAATCTGCATCAAAGGTATAGGCAAACTCGAAGCCTGAACCCTTTACGTATCCCGATTTATCGTCAGCAGCTTTTTCAGCCCCCCAGGTTTGAGGGCCAACGTCTGAGTCCATGTATATGCCCATGGCGCAGTCTATCAGCTCATCTTCTTTATGCATATTGGTTATGTTAAATTCGACAAAGACCAGGTTCTTTATGTAATCGAAGCTCCATTGATAGCTCATCTGCCGCACGCGGACTTCAAGCGGTATGTGAGTGTTTCGTGTTTTAGCTGAGCCATGGTCACGTTCACCGGGAGAATCAAAGGGGCAAAAATCGTAATAATACGCAATGTAATCCTGCTCAGAAACAGGTGCTCCATCCTCGTCCAGTCTCCCATCACCATCATCATCTCTGGGTGTTGTAAACAGGTAATCAACGGGGGTGTTCACTGGATATAGAGCCGGGTAATTATCAAACGCCATTTCTTGGAAACCAAGGGGGAACCAAACTTCCAAGTTTTCTGGCTCGTTCAATAATCCGAAAGCACTATTAGGCAGGGTATGCAAGAACGCACCACCAAACTCGTCGAATTGAGTGGGCAATTCTGCGCTTTGTCTGAAGGGGAAGGTGTAACCAACCATATCTTCGTCAATTTTACCGTCACCATCATCATCTACGCCGCGTCTATGAAATCTTGTTGACGCAGTTGCAACGCCATCGAATGGATTATTTGCCTCGTAGGCATCGTACATATCCGGATATGACGCCAATAGCGGGTTGTATGCCGGTAAAAATTCGTAAAGATCATCATCGCCATCGAATCCAACCGTTACCAGTGTATCCAGAACTGCCACCATGGAAGCATTCCAATCAGGATGATCCTGTGGGATGGGTTCGTTGTTTGTGGTTGTTGGAGGATAAACAGGCCAATACATCTTTTTACCGTAAGTATTGCGCCTTTGCTTCTTCGCGCCAAACCACAAAGCTCCCTGATATAAGTAGTCGGTGCCGCTTCCTCCGGGATACTCAAGAGATGGGTATTGCGGAACGACATCGTCTCCAGAACCAAAGAAACCGTAGTTACTAACGCGCAACCATATATTGCCAACATTATGAAACTTCGATAAGTCTAATTTCTTTGTTCCAGTTGATGGAACTGCTTTAGCCGCAAAAATCGGACACACTGCTACGAGCAGCATAAGGCTAAGGCAGATTCCAATTCTATTCAACTTCATGAAACACTCCCAATTTAGTTCAATTTAAATTCTACCGGGATTATTACCAGACAGTCAACTGGCTGTCCGCTACTACGCCCAGGCTGAAACTTAACTTTTCTAACCGCTGCTATGGCAGCTTCATCTAATCCGCCAGGGACAGATCTCTTAACAACTATGTTTCGTACACTGCCATCTTTTAGTACTTCCACTTCCAGTACTACTGTTCCTTGTTGCTTAGCCCTCTTAGCAAACTCTGGATATTCTGGAGCTATGGTTCCGATGACAACAGGAGGGTCATCATAGGCAACAAAGTTTACAGGTCTGTCATCAACACCTTGATTCATGGACGAAGCACTTGTGCTGTAGATATTACCCATCTGGGAAATGGCTTGTTCGAAGCTTGCCATGTCCACTTCTTGCGTACCCAAATCATCGCTAATCTCAAAACTAACATCGATGTTGACCTCTGTTTCTGGAGGCTCAATCTTCTCGCGCTCTTCCATGGGAATGTCTACCAGTTCCATTTGCTCGGCTTTAAAAACCTGCTTGCGAACTTCGATTTTCGGGGTGACCATCATCCCAAAGATCAGTAAGGTTAAGGATAAGGCCAAGGCTTTGCCAAACTGAGCGTTGGCAATGTCTTTCCAGTCATTTGTTTGCATCATCATCTTATCCGCCTTTAGTTTTGCCGTTGTTGAGTTTCAAATGCAACCACTAACGTGTTTGCGTCTTGAAGCTGTCTCATAACGTCTGACATTACGCCATACTTGGTATCTCTATCTGTCCTGAAACATACTACTAAATCTGGATCGTCTGTTTTTTTCCTAACTAATGTAGTGGAAACAAACACATCTTCCGCAGATTCTATTCGGGTTGGAACATCGTCTATCAGGATAGTCTCATCCCGCATTACGTAGATAGTAGTGGTATGATTACGGGGGATCCGCTCAATACTTTCGGCTATAGGCCATCTTTCGCGTTCCACCCAGAACTTCTTCTCCTGAACAAACACTGTGGATACCATGAAGAACAACAGCAGCAAAAACGCAATATCAGACATTGAACTTGTTGGTATAAAGGCATCGCGATTCTTTTTTGTTTTTATGACAGCCATCTATACTCCTAATTCGTCGATAAGGATATTTTCTCGATTTTCGCAGCTTTAAGCCGGTCTACCACTCTAACCATTTCGCTATACTTAGCTTCACGGTCGGTGATAACCTTGAAAATCATATCCTGGTTTTCTTTTACTTTCTGTTGAATCAAGGCGTCCAGTTCCCCGCTTTCTATCGTGCGGGGGGCTTCCTTGTTCACCACTATCTGCCCATCAGCCAAGATCTGCAATCTGGTCATCTCTTTCTCTGTTAAGGTAAGAGACTGCACCTGATTCTCTTGCTTCTCGGTTGCCTGTGGCAGCACTATCTTAATCCCTTCTTTCACGTCAAACTTAGTTGTCGCCATAAAGAAGATGATCAGCAGGAAGGCTATATCGGACATCGACGAAGTCGGTATCTCGGCTTTTCCCTTCCTTTTACGACCGATTTTCATTTATCCCCCTATGCTTCGATCAGGGCTTCAATTACTTTCTCGGAAGCGCGTTGCATGTCTATAACCTGGCGATCCACCATGGTAACGAATAAATTGTTAAAGAACTGCACGGGGATAGCCACTATCAAGCCCGCTTGAGTTGTAATAAGAGCAATTTTTATACCGCTTGCAACAATAGTTGCATCCACCGCACGAGCAGCTGCGATAGCATCGAAAGCACTGATCATACCGGACACCGTACCCAGGAATCCCAACATGGGGGCAAGGGTTATAGCGGTAGAAAGTTCTAAGAAACCCTTTTCAAGGAAACTCATTTCAATCATGGCTGCGTTCTCTATGGCTTTTTCTACAGCTGTAACACCCTTATCTGCTTTTAATAAACCGGCATACACGATTGATGCCACAGGTCCGCGGGCTTTCTGAGCAATTTCAAGAGCTTCTTTGTACTTCTTGTCTTTAATGAGGGGAAGTACTTTACCAAGGAAGTTGTTCAGATTTACCTTGCCAGTTAGCAAGGCAATGAACTTCCAGATTACGTAGGCTAAACCATATATTGTAACAAGCAGGATAGGCCACATAGCCCAGCCACCGTCTTTAAACCACTTCACCAGACCGCTGCCGAACACCAGCTCAGCAAAGCTTTCCATTCCACTTCCGGCAGCCGGAGCAGCTTGTTCCACAGCGTAAGCAAGACTCGTAAATACGAGGCTCATCAACACTATTAGCATCATCAACGAGAACTTTCTCATTTTATAATTCCTCCTTGGAATAATTTAGAAATTGAATATGACGCCGAAGGTGATACCCCGGAAGTCATTAATATTGGATGGATCATTTACTGACATCCCATGAGTGTATTCCACTTCTGGGAAAACGTAGCCAAGTTGGGTATCTTCCAAGTTTTCTCCATTATCGTAAGGAGAACCAGTTTTGGCGTAAACGCTGTTTATGTTTGTTTTCTTGAAGATGTTTTCAACCTCGAGATATATTCTCATACTGGTTTTGCTTGGCAAGCGTATACCTTTGGTAAGCCTGAGATTAGCGGAGTGTGAAGCCGCTTTTCTCTTGCTGTTGGTATCGAGGAAATTGTTGTTTCCTTCCATACTTTGTGGCGTGTAAGGTGATCCGGAAGCATAGCTCCAAGTGAAGTTAGCAACGAAATCATCCATCGGAAGAATAAGATCTGTAAAGGGAATAAAGAATTCCTCTCCACGGCCAATTCTAAATGTATAGTTCACACTCATATTGTGACGAACATCCCAATCCAGAGGAAATTCGCGCAGATTGGTAGCTTCATCTTGAATTACTGTGTATGAGTTATTGCCTTGCGCCCATGCCAAAGAGTAGGCTATGCTCCAAGTGTTGAAGTTCGAAAGCAGTTTTTCGAGCTGCATATCAATACCACGTGCTGAGCCATAGTCTTCGGAGATAAACTTGTACCATACTATAGATTCTTCACCAAGCTTACGTTCCTTTTTGGTACTGACATAGTTGTACAAATTCTTGTAGTAAGCAGTCATATCTATTACATAGTCATCACTTAACTGATGTGAAAGACCGACTTCATAGGTAACGGTGATCTGAGGTTCCAAGCTGGGATTACCAACGTTTATGGCACCCTGCAAGTTCGCATCTTGAGGAGTTTTACTGGTGAAGATAAATTGCATCTGAGGCAATTGATTCTGATAGTTATAAGCGAAACGCAATACGTCTCTCTCTGTGATTGGATGTGATACGCCCAAACGTGGAGATACCATCATCTGGAAACGATCAGAGCTATCAAAGCTTCTGGGAGAAAAGGTTCCATTATCTTGAGCAATGGAGTATTCCTTTCCGAGATACCAAAAGTCAAAACGCAAGCCGGCATTAACAATCATGCCCTGCCATTCCATTTTGTCTTGGAGATAATAGGCCATCTGCCACGGATCTGCTTGATAACCGTCTCTTTTTCCAGCTGCTGCTTTGGCAGCATTAAAATAATGAATAGGCTTGTACACCGCAACTAAGTCAGCAGTAGTAGTAGGAACATCTTCCTTAGGGATAATGTCATACAGGGCATCTGGTAAGCTTCCGGTTCCATTAATGTATGCTTGATAGTCTGCAAAGTCATACTGCCGTATATCGAATATCCCACGAAGATAGTTCTGTCTACGGTCTTCATATATTGTTAAAAAGCTTTGAAGCTGGTCTTTCTTAATGTTATGCTTAATGATTTCGAGTCCAGTTTTTGCCAGATGGGTTTCATTAATCTGCCACTCAAAATCTCCCCTTGCACTAATAGTGGAAGTAGTGTCATCCACATAATTCGGGTAGATAGTGCCTGGGGCAACAAAACCGGAAATATTACGAGGGAGTTCCATGCCTTGTAATGAGTACACCCAATCAGAAGCAGGATTAAAGCCAAAGTCAAACACACCATCATCGTTAAAGTCTACAGTAGAATAACCGTAGTTTTCCTGACCAACCATTAATGCGTAGTTAGCGGGAGGGGAATTGGGATCTATCACCCAATAAAAATAGTTGTCCCTGTCTATCCCTTTTGGGCCAGTGTAGCTATCTTTCTGATAATAACTTGCCTTAACTTTTAGGTTCATACTGGAATTAAACACGTGATCATAAGTAGTAATGAACTGCTTTTGTGTGGTTTCATCTTCGGCATAATGCTGATCGGCAAAACGCCAGGCATAGCTGAAAGGTTTATTGTAGCTTCTGTCTCCTCGGGCAGCAAACGTTACGTGCTGACCGGGACTTAGAACATACTTACTTTTTAGATTCACATTATAAGCGTTATAGTTCCTATTCCCAATGTCTGCTCCTAAGAAGTTGCCACGACCCTCATAGGGGTTGTAAGGAGAGTATTCTGCATCCAAGAGGCTTCTGCCATTAAGGTAGAAGTCATTATTAGGGTCAGATATGTAATAGTCTTTCATTCTTCCATCAAGCCATTCGCCGGCACCGTTCAAATAGAAAGTAAATCTTTCTTTTAGCTCGGGGCTGCCGAAAGGAACAACCGGTCCGCCAATTGCAAACTTTACTACGTCAGAATTCCGGTTTTCGCTGTGGAACCTGTCAGTTTGATACTCCAATTTACCCGAGAAGAATGGGTCACCATCTTTGGTAACAATATTCACCACGCCAGATTGGGCATTGCCATATTCTGCAGGAAAACCACCGGTCATAACTTTCATGTCGCTAATAGCATCTGTATCTACTTGGAGCGTTGCGCCACCATCAACAGGGTCAGAAACACTCATACCGTCCACAGTGTAGTTCACTTCGTTAGCACGACCACCACGGATATGAAGCTCACCACCAATGTTGGTAACACCTGCTTGAAGTGAAATGATTCCGGCAATGTCGCTGACTGCTGTGTCAGACATTCTATCCATCTCAATCTGTTTAGCAGAACCAACTCGGTCTCTTTCAACCTTGTCCTCAGTTGCTTGAACAACCACCGATGACAAGCGCACGCCTGCTCTATTCAATATTGGAGATAGATTTGCAGTTTGGTCAACTTGTATCCTTACATCCCTAACAATCACTTCTTCGTAACCGATTAGGGAAAACTTAACCGTGTAAAGACCCGGAGGTATGTTTATGATTATCGCCGTGCCTTTGGCGTTGGTTTGACCGCCTGTGATGCGCTGAGTTCCTTGCATCACTACGATGTTTACAAATTCCACGGCTCGCCCTTGTCCATCTCGAACACGAACTGCTAAACGACCGGTTGTAGCCGCATTCAAGAATGCTGTTCCAAGCAGCATTACCAATAGTAGGATCAATGCATATTTACGCATCGACAAACCTCCCTTCATCCTGGGTTATTATTATATATTCATAATACAATCTCTGTAACGAGTCCCATCCCAAAAGCATAGGGGCTTCGGTACTGAAGTCTCTTATATCTGATGTGCAAAAAATAGTCAAGAGGTTTTTTTCCTCATTCAGCATTGCAGTACATCCAAATTCCTGCGAACTTGTGATTTTGCAAATAGTTTGCCGAATTCATGCAAAATCCACCCGGTGTTTCAGGCCGGCTATACTTCGTATTTCACCAATGGGTTTCCCTCCGGTAAAACTTACAAAAGTGTCGCAATAATCTGCACTTACTACGCAAATCATCCCAACTCCCATATTGAAAGCTTTCCTCATTTCGCAATCACTAATCTTACCAGCTTCCTGAATCCAGTGAAATAATGGAGGGACATCGATATTGTTCAGTTTAATAACTGCTCCAAGTCCATTAGGCAGAATTCGGCTAAGATTTCCGCCCATACCTCCACCAGTTATATGGGCAAGACCACGTAAACCAGAGTTACTAAGGTGAGGTATTAACTCGCTCAAATAACTCTTATGAACAGCCAACAATAAGTCAGCCACTGTAGCACCACATTCTGCTATGTATGAATCAATATTAAGTTTACAAAGATCAAAGATCACTTTCCTTGCTAAGGAGTATCCATTAGTATGTAATCCTGTGCTGGGTAAAGCGACTAACTGATCTCCTAATCCTATGTTATCTCTAGGAAGAAGGGCATCATGCTCTACAATTCCAACTATTGTGCCCGCTAAATCAAAATCATCATCGGAGTATATTCCTGGCATCTCTGCCATTTCTCCGCCGATTAGTGCACAGGAATTTTCTCTACATGCTTTTATTAGTCCATCGATTAATTGCTCAATCATATCAGGATCAAGCTTACCCACCCCAATGTAATCCAGGAAGAATTGTGGGATTGCTCCCTGAACCAGGATGTCATTTACACAGTGATTAACCAAATCCTGACCTATTGTATCGAATCGTTTAGCCATGATGGCTACTCTTAGCTTGGTTCCAACCCCATCAGTGCTAGAAACCAATATGGGATCTTGCCATTTCTGCTTATCGATTCTATATAGACCGCCAAAGCTGCCAAGGTCACTGAGAACATTGGCATTATATGTACTGCGAACTTTATCTTTGATTGCCCTAACAGCTCTTTCTCCGGCAGCTATATCTACGCCTGACCCGCTGTAGGTTATCCCTTGCTTCAGCTCGTCCATTTTATCAAATTCTCCTTGCATGCATCAATTGTACTTCTATCCAAGCCGCTAATTCCAGTTACGCTAAAGTCTTGAACGTTCATTGCGGCCATTACTGTTCCATAACGGATTGCTTCCCTCACCAAGCTGGGAGTTAACTTAGGGTAGTTGGCTAAAAAGGCCATGAATGCGCCGGCAAAGGTATCACCAGCCCCAGTAGGGTCTTTCACATTGTCCAGCGGATACGCAGGGGAAAAGAATATATCTGTGGATGATACTGCTACAGAGCCATACTCCCCCCTTTTCACAATCATCCATTTTGGACCCATTGTCAAGATGCTTTTGGCAGCCTTAATCAGGTTGCTTTCACCTGTAAAAGATCGCAACTCATCTTCATTCATAAATACAATATCGACTCGCTGAACTACTTTTCTAACATCATCATGGCACAGGTTTATCCAATAGTTCATGGTATCACAAGCAATATGAGAGTAAGAATGAATTTGATCAAGCACCTGCAACTGTAATCTCGGATTAATGTTTGCCAACATCAGGCTTTGGCAACACCTCAGAGATTCTGGTAATTTCGGAGAAAAATCGGCAAACACATTCAATTCTGTCCTGAGAGTTTCGGCCTTGTTCCATGTATCGTATCTGCCAGCCCATCTAAAGGTTTTTCCTTCTTTATAGTCCAATCCATCCAGATTAACTCCATGCTCTTTCAACAGCTGAAGCCCCTCATGAGGAAAGTCGCTACCAAGAACACCCACCACACTGGTAGAACAGAAATATGATCCTGCCAATGCTCCATAGACAGCAGATCCGCCTAAGGCGTCTACAACCTCACCGGCTGGAGTAATTATACTATCCAGAGCGATAGACCCAACTATCACCAAACTCAAGGAAGCTGCTCCTTATCTGCTGCAAGGCTATCTACAGTGGTTGCAGAAGGTGTTGTAAAAACGTTACCGGCATTTTGCAATCTCGACATGGTGTACCATAACGCGACCAGTACCAGCCCCATCAAAAGTAATTTTTTCCAGTTATATGCTTTCTTGCGCCTTTGTGACCAGCGTTCTTTCATTCTATCTTCGAAATCTTGCATCTATATCCTCAGTTCGCCAATTCGCCCAGGAATTTGCTAAAACGCTTAATCCCCTCTTCAATATTGGCAATGCTATTGGCATACGAAAAGCGAACCGTGCCTTCCATACCAAAAGAACCACCAGCTACCAATGCCACATGATGTCTTTCCAACAGAACTTCGCAGAATCTATCTGCAGTGCAAATCCCCTCTTTGTTGTTGTCCAAATACCATTGAATGCCAGGCATGATATAGAAAGCTCCCTGTGGCTTAAAACATGTAATATGAGGAATCTTCACAAGTTCATTATACATATAGTCGCGCCGGCTACTAAACTCCCTACGCATGTTTTCTATAGAATCATCTTCTTCACGCAAAGCTGTAACGCATGCCTTTTGCGTAATCGAGTTTACACATGAAGTAGCATGCTCCTGAACTCTGCCCGCTGCTGCAATTATGCTCGCAGGTCCTGCTGCATAGCCCAGGCGCCATCCGGTCATTGCGTAAGCTTTGGACACTCCATTTATCACAACACAACGCTCTTTCATCTCTGAACTTATACTGGCAATGGAGATATGCTGTTGACCGTCGTAAACAAGACGTTCGTAAATCTCATCCGAAATAACCAAAATGTTGTGTCGCACACATATCGCAGCAATAGCAGCAAGCTCTTCCCTATTGTACACAGCTCCCGTGGGATTGCTGGGTGAGTTCAGCAACAACACTTTTGCACAGGGGTTATCCTTTATCGCTTTATCCAGCATCTCTGCGTCAATCTTATACTCACGTTGTTCATCAGTTGGGATAAATACGGGCTCTGCATTTGCCAACATTGCCTGATAAGGATAGCTTACCCAATATGGTGAGGGCATAAGCACCTGATCCATACTGTCACAAACAGCGATAAGCACATTAAGAATAGAGGCCTTTGCTCCGGGAGACACCAATATCTCCTTCGGGCTATACTCTAGTTTATTATCTCTTAAGAGCTTTTCACATATTGCCTGGCGCAATTCAAGAATACCCGCGTTTGCAGTATAGCGGGTGAAGTTTGCGTCTATCGCCTTATGGGCTGCTTCTTTGATGTAGTTTGGAGTGTTAAAATCCGGCTCACCTACTCCAAAGCTAATCACGTCTATACCAGCGTCCTTCATTTCCTTCGCCTTTGCCGATAGGGTCAGCGTTGGTGAAGGTTTTATCAGATTACAGCGGTTGGATAGCTTAATAGCCATTGTATCCCCCTAGTGTTCTTTATTACTTTCGTTCATCTTCTACTTCTGAGACATCAATAATACTAATACTGCAGTATTAACGATATCTTCGGCAGAGCAACCGCGAGAGAGATCGCAAACCGGATCTGCCAAACCTTGAATTATTGGGCCGATTGCTTCAGCCTTAGCCATTCTTTGCACCAGCTTGTAGCCAATATTACCTGCCTGTAGGTCTGGGAACACCAAGGTGTTTGCTTGACCGGCTACACTGCTTGCAGGGGCCTTACTCCTGGCAATGGAGGGAATTATTGCCGCATCCAGTTGCAATTCACCGTCAAAAGCAAAGTCTACCCCTCTGTTTCCCAGTATAGCTTTGGCCTCTTGTACCTTGTCAACAAGCTCATGTTTTGCACTGCCGAGAGTTGAAAACGATAATAGTGCTACCTTGGGTTCGTCACCAATAATTGATCTTCTGGTTTGTGCCGTGCTGGATGCAATGTCAGCAAGCTGTTCAGCATTGGGATTTGGTACCACAGCACAATCGGCAAACAGAAATACCTTGTCTTCCCCCATAAAGTCCGGCACCACCATTATAAAGGTGCTGGATACGGTTTTTAAACCGGGTAATACGCCCACCACTTGCAATGCCGCCTTTAGCACGTCGGCGGTTGTGTTGGCAGCTCCGGCAACCATGCCGCTGGCCTCTTTGTGTTTTACCAGAGCAGCGCCGAAGTATAGAGGGTTTTTCATCGTCTCAAATGCCTGTTCCTGGCTAACTCCCTTGTCCTTTCTTTTATTGTAAAAGAATTCGGCGTAAGCGGTTAGCTTTGTGGAATCAGCTGGATTTTCCACAGAAATCATATCGGCTATACCATCTGCCCCAAAATCTAATCCCATAGCCCGGGCATCACTTCGGATTGTGGCAGGATCACCTAACAATACTACTTTGGCTATCCCCTCTGCCGCAATGCTATATGCCGCTTTCAAAGTGCGTGAATCATTGGCTTCTGGCAGAACAATACTGCCCCCAACATGTTTGGCTCTTTCTTTTAAAGTATCCAGGATATTCACTTTTTCTCCTATATCTCGCTTTCCAGAACTATGCGTGATAGGTCTGCCATGCGTAAAAATTCTTTCTTTATCTCATTTAACAGGGAATGGCGGTTTTGCTTCACCATGGTATTATCTGCGTTTACCAATATGGAATCGAAGAATGCGTCTATTACTGCCCCAAAGTGGATTAACTTCTGCAAAGCAGCGCTATAGTCCCTGCCGTCCAAAGCGTGGTCCAATTCTCTATGTAAGTTCAACAATTGTTTATATGCATCAATCTCCGCCGGTTCAATCAATATGCTTGCATCAAGTTCAGAAAACTCTTTGGTGTCTGCGATGATATTGGCAACCCGTTTAAATCCCGTAACCAGTTTTTGAAACTCAGGTTCAGAACGTAAGTTGCTCAGAGCTTCCGCTCTTTTCTCCAGATCGTTTATCTTAGCTTTGTTCAGATGTGTAACGCTTTCGATAACGTCGTAATCAAAGTTCTGCTGTTTTAACAGCCACTCAACTCTCTGCTCCATAAATGCGTGAATATTAGTCTGAGAACAGGCTTGGATATTGGAATTGTCATCCAGACCAGCAAGAGCAGTATCGGCTAGTTCAAATATATCTATATCCCATGCCCGGTCATTGATAATCTGTACAATTCCATTCGCTGCCCTGCGCAAGGCAAATGGGTCACCACTGCCAGTAGGCATCATGCCGATGGCTATAATTCCGGCAACTGAATCAATTTTGTCTGCAACCGCTACCACACTTCCACACATGGTTTGCGGCAATCCGTCTGAGCTGCCACGAGGCATATAGTGCTCGTAAATACCTTCGGCAACTTCATAGTCTTCTCCGGAAGCGATAGCATACTTCATACCGATATAGCCCTGTAATTTGGTAAATTCCTTTTCTCCCAACATTGTGGTAACCAAATCTGCTTTGCACAACGCTGCACAGCGCATAATCTTTCGCTCGGAAACCTCATCAAGGCCGATACTATGGGATATATACTGACATAGACCAGTAATTCTTTTTGTTTTGTCGGCCATAGTACCAAGTTTCGATTGAAACACGACATCATTAAGCTTAGGCACAAAGCTCTCCAGCTTATGCTTTGTATCTTCATTATAATACCACATCGCATCAGCAAGGCGAGCGTTCACCACTTTCTGATTTCCCAATTTTATTAATTCAGAATAGGCAGGATCTCCATTTGAGATAAACACAAACTTATTACTAAGGGCTTTATCCCCATCTAAAGAGCGAACAGAAAAGTACTTCTGGTTTTGGCTGATTGTGCTGATAATTATCTTTTCTGGTAGGCTAAGATATTTCTCCTCAAACTCACCAACCACTGCATGGGGGCTTTCTACCAGATTGGTAACTGTATCCACCAAGCGCTGGTCTTCCACCACTTCCAATCCAGTTCCACTCAATATACTTGCCAATTGAGATTCGATGCTTAGCCTTCTCTGTTGCGCATTTGCCAGCACTTTATTTTGCGATAATATGGACAAATAATCTTCTGCGCTGCTTATGTTCAAGGGCGTGTCTAGCCCAAGATAGCGATTGCCATAGCTGATGTTATCGCTCAGGATTCCGCCAATCTCAATCTCCAGCACCTCTGTGTCCCAAAGTGCCAACACCCACCTAAGCGGTCGGGAATAGGCAAAGCTTTGCTTATCCCAGATCATCTTTTTTGTATAGGGAATTAGGGAAGGAAAACTAACTGCCCAACCTGAAAGCAGCTCTTTGGTTGTTCTACCTTTTTGAATAAACTGAACTGCTAAAAACCTGCCCTTGTCCGTCTCTTGAACAAAGCAATCATTCTCTGTAGCTCCGCATTTTCGGATAAAACCCAACCCCGCCGGACTAAGCGTACCATCTGCATTATAGGCAATGTTTACCGCAGGTCCCGTTTTGTGAATCTCAATATCGGCTTGACCATTGTCCAAACCAATGGCATTTAGATACACTCTACGAGGAGTGCCGCTTACAAAAAAGCTATCACAAGCAAGGTTGTTGCTTGTCAAAAAAGATTTAAAGCTGCTTTCAAGGGTTTCGCACGCAATCTCAAGTTGTCGTTCAGGTAATTCCTCACATCCCAATTCCAGTAAAAAGTTGTGCTTATCCAAGTATCCCTCTTGCTTCAATTATCAAAGTTATACCGTAATCCGAGTTGGTTTGCCAATCCTAAGTCCCCATATGAAGATACAGCATAATCAACAGCCCAATTCTTCCAGTTCCAACCAAGCCCTAAGCTCAGTCCCGAGGTGAATGCCAATGCCCCACCGTTATAGTAATCCGCAGCATGGCTGCGAAATCCGGCTCGCAGTACAAAAGCCGGGTGAACACGATGCTCTACGCCAAGCTTTGCCACAAAATCATCGCCAGTAGCTTTCACTAAGTCTATATTCGCCTGAGTGTTTTCTTTTAGATCTATACCCAAGCCTGCCTGAAATACAGTGGGAACCTTTTCTTTGAATTTATCTTCGCTATAATAACTAAGCTGAGCCCCAAGATTGCGAACGCTAAGCCCAACCTTTATCCTCTCGTTTACAGTGTGATGCAACAGCCCCAAATCTATCAGAACCGCTGATGCAGAGCTATCGTCTATCTTATCCCAGATAAACTTTGCGGTACCGCCAAAGTCTATAGCCGGACTGATGAATTTGGCATAGGTAAATCCACCTATTATGTTTTGCGCCCCAAAACTCTCACCAGTTTCCACCAGATCAAAGTTTGAGCTAATTTCTGTTCTGTCTATAGAGCCAGAATTCCAATAATTTATAAACACTCCGTAAGACTCGTAGATGTTCTTGGGAACTATATATTGAACCGACCCTCCACCACTGCCTACGAAATGGTCCATCAAAGTACTGGTTACAGATTTATAAGGAACCTTCAGTATAGTTGCCGGATTACCCTGCATCCCATCAAAATTCTGTTGTCTTCCTGTCATGGCCTGCCCCATGGCATTTGCCCGGGCAGAATATATCAGCTTCAGATTGGCAAAACCTGTTGTCCCCGCATCCTGATGCTGGGCAAACAAAGGGAAGGCCAAAAGTAGGCTAACTGCTAAGGTGAGGACGGATAACGTCCTCGAGTTTATGTACCTTTTCATACAATTCACCTTCGCTACTTGCATTTAGTAGGGTTTCTCGATTTTCTTCCTGCCGCAAAAACTCGGAAAGAGAACGCAATATCTTCATGTAGTCCGAATTTGAACTCTGAGGCACGGCTATCATAAACACCAAACGCACTGGAAGACCATCAATACTATTGAATTCCATCGCCTGCCGCATCATGCAAACCGCTATTCGCAAATTGCTAACGGTAAGATCTCTGGCATGAGGAATGGCAATACCACGGCCTATCCCAGTGCTCATAATCTCTTCACGACCTCTAACAGCCGCAAGAAACCTATCCGGAAAGCTAAGACATCCGCTTTCCGACAACAATCCTGCCATAAAATTCAGGCACTCTTCTTTGGTGTCGAAACTATCGACGATTTTTACCAAGTCTGGTTTGAATAGCTTATTCATGATCTCACCGATTATTTATGTAAAGAGCATTGTTTTTTGTCCCTTGCTTCACGTCAATCAATTTCTTGATAGCTTGGCATTTACTTATCTATAAACAATTTCCCTCTTTGTAACCAATACCCCGACTTGTATTTGATAGCACCCCGGCACTCCAGAACAATGTCCCTTGTGGGCGATACGGTTTTTGTTTAACAAAGAGTAAAGGAGCCAGAGAGGAAAAGAGAGGTTAACAGGTTAATAGGTTAATAGGTTAACGGGTTAGCAGGTGAAACATCTAAGCTCTAGAGGTGCAACATCCTATAGCCTAAGATGGCGGGTTAACAGGTGAAACATCTAAGCTCTAGAGGAGCAACACCCTATTGCCTAAGATGGTGGGTTAACATGTGAAACATCTAAGCTCTGGAGGAGCAACATCCCATTGCTTAAGGATATTGGGTTGCATCTAAGCTCTGCAAGAGCGACAGATTATAGCCTGTGGCGTAAGCCTCAGGAACAAGACACCCACCAATATAAAGCCCCTTGTGGGCGACACGATATTAAGTATAACAAAGAGGGAAAGAGATTGCGGTAGACGTTAAACGTTAAGCGCTATGCGTTAGATGCTATGCGTTTATCCATAGATTTGTCGTTCCCGCGGAGGCGGGAATCCAGCCCTTTTATATCCACGAATCCCACTAATTAACACTAATTGCTCCCCAGGGCATCCTCCCCTTCTCGACATCTCAACCTCTCGACTCCCCATCACTGTGTGCCCAACCCATGTTTCACTCTTCCACTCTTCCACTTTTCCACGATTTCGTAGCTACAGAAAGCTACGTTAGTGCGCCTGTGAGCGTTGTATATCAGACAGGTGAAAGTCCTGTCCAGAGT
>CALLHY010000023.1 GCA_938009275.1 uncultured bacterium | reverse complement strand
TGCTGGTGGACTTTAGTACCGATAGCCAGCTAAATAACAATGTGGTGGCGGGTGAGGCTCAAACTGCGCTAAGCTTTAGTGCAACGGCAAACTTCCCCATCAGTTCCTATGCCTGGGATTTTGATAATGACGGGATAACGGACTCTACGCTGCCCAATCCCAGCTTCATATATCCAAATGCGGGTTTGGCATCGGTTAAGCTGGTGGCAAGTGACGGCGTGCATATTACTACAGTTCTGAAAGAGGATTATATTCTGGTTCATCCGGGGGTGGTGGTTCCACCTGCTGTGGTTAATCAAAACATAGTGTGGACAGAGGAGGGCGGGCCATATAACATAACTGGTGAAGTGCTGCTAAATCCTGGATATTCCTTAACCATTGAGCCCAATGCCCAAGTGAACTTATTAGTAGATAATCAGCTTGTAATAAATGGCAGCATAAATGCCAGCGAGGCTAATTTCACTGCCTATGGCGAAAACGGTTGGGGTGGCATTGTGCTTGGCTCAACAGCCACCAATAGCGTTATTAGCGGCATTACCGTGCTGGGTGCGGCAACAGGATTCACGATAAATGATTGTGATCCGGTGCTAAGCGGAATCACCATGGTGGGTGCCGAAAACCTACGCACTCCCGGCAATGCGGTAGTAATAAACGGTGCATCTGCACCAGTGATGAACAACATTAATATCAGCAACTTTGCCAACGGAATAAAAGCTAATAACCCGGGACTTACCGCAGCCAACCTGAACTTTAGCTCGGTAAGAATAAACCGGGGAACGGAGAATCCCTCTGCCGGAGACACAGGCATAGAGATTAACGGAAACTATGTGGTAGAGATAGATTCTGCGCTTGTGGTAGATTATAACCACGGCGTAAAGATAGACAGTAGTAATATCAACCGAGCCAGAGCAAAGCTAACCAACGTTCGGGTGATAAAAACAGAATCCAACAACCGCAACAACAGCATTGCCTTTAATCTACAGAATCTTAACCAAGTTGAATTGGTGAGAGATTCACTTAGTGGGTTCGAAACCGGAATCCTGATTGGCAATCCCAATATAGCTCAGAGCAGCCTGCTGGTGCGCAATTGCCATATATCCAGAGTAATGGCGCAAAACGGTATGGAAACTGGGATAAAGCTGCTGGGGAATAGCAATGGGACAATTGACTCCATCTATGTTGCCAACTACAGCAAGGCAATAGAACTAAATGGCAATCATTCGGTACACGTTAATGGCAGCAGATTTGAAAACTGTGGCACTTTGCTTCATGACACACAGAACAATGCTAACCATAGCATAAAAGGCAGCATAGCCTACCGGAATGGGCAGTATAGCGGCTCTAATATGCAAGCAGCATTCACTTTGAGCAGTGTAACGGGACTATCGGTTCTAAATAACACCATCCACGCCTATCCAAACCTTCTTACCGCCAGCAATGCTTCATCAGCCATTTTTAGCCAAAACATAGCCTGGAGCAACAATCCTGCTGCATCCAGCATTACCCTAAGCGGAGGCTCCAGCCTGAATGCAAGCTATAACGATATTTCCCAAGTACAGGGTGTGTATCCCGGGCAAGGCAATATAAATAGCAACCCTATGTTTGAGAATCCATCACAGGCTAATTTTGCCCTTAATGTGTATAGCCCATGCATTGATGCTGGTGATCCCGCCAGTCCGCTTGACCCAGATGGCAGTATCTGCGACATGGGGGCGGTAACCTTCAACTGGGCAACAGCACCCTTGATAGCCGACTTTTATACTGATGTTACAAGCGGACAAAAGCCTTTGGCTGTGCAGTTTACCGATCATTCCACTCGCAATAGCATAGCGTGGCAATGGGATTTTGATGGCGATGGCATCACAGACAGCACAGAACCTAATCCAGCCTTCGTATATAGCAATCAAGGTGTTTACGGAGTTAGTTTGGTGGTTTTCGACGGCATTAGGCATGCTACAAAAACGGTGCCCAATCTGATAACGGTGTTGAACTCTCTGCCGCATGTGGTGCAAACCATAGAGAACATTAATGTCGCGGAGGACTTTGAGGAGATAGAGATTGACCTTAGCGGGCATTTTGCCGATGTTAATGGTGATCCTATTAGCTATAACGTAAGCCAGAATAACGGCATTGTAGCGCTAAGCCTGGAAGGCTCTGTACTAAGTATAAGCAGCATTGCTGACCTATATGGTACTACTGTTGTAACAGTGAGTGCAACAGAAGCTACACTTAGAGAAAGTAAGAAGGCAAACTATAATATTGGTTCGAAATCAGCCGAGGTATATAGTAGAGAGGATAGCAGGGCTTCCATTAGCTTTTCTGTTATTGTAAGTCCCGTGAATGATGCTCCCTCTATAAGCCTCTTAACAAGCTATGAGTTCGATGAAGATGAAAGCATGGTGCTGGACTTGTCGGCCTGTGTAT
>CALLHY010000022.1 GCA_938009275.1 uncultured bacterium | reverse complement strand
TTATTACAATAGTAGGTTCTACTATTCTGTACTGCAATAAGTTGGGAAGTCCTTTCTGCCGTGAATGCGCTGAGAATACAAGAAATCTACCTCACTAATCCTGGTTAGTGAACCGACCATCTTTTATCTTTAGACCCTGCATCCTTTATTCCTCACGAACCAGACAGAAGCATAAGAACCAGTGAAGCAAACCCCTGTTCAAAGCCCATAAATAAACAGCATAAGGACTTTTCTCAAAGCACTTTAGACCGAATTCAGACTTGCTCCAGCTCTCCCACACCACCCACCACTGTGACAATAAAAGCCTTAACAAATCTGATGAGCTCTCCAAAAAATCTGATCATCCGAAACCAGTCCAAAACCAGCGCAGATTTGCAATAATCTTGATACAAAAACGTCCAGAAACGTCCAAAAACCACTGTGACACAATCCAAAGCCAGTCTTATCTATCTCTCTACCTCATAAACCCATACGACCACTGTGACATGTGATATCGATTTGCAGATTTGGGTGAGAACTTATAATCCAACTCTTAAAACCTTAACGTCCCTCTCTTCATCAAGGAAGCACTGTGTAATGATACTGCCACACTCCTGCCACGATCACGCCGCGTTGTGGCAGAATCGCGGCGTGATCTCGGCATAATTGTAACACAGTGCTTCCTTGATGGAGAGAGGAACAATAGAGACAAGGGGGAGGTTCCTGGAGGTTCCTGGAGGTTTGGAGGTTCCTGGAGGTTCCTGGAGAAATAAGAGAAATAAGAAATGGAGAAATAAGAGAAATATGAGACATTAGAATTGAGGGATTTGTATATTTTATATGAATTAGAGAATGGAAGAATTAGAGACTTGGAACATAATATGTTTAGGTTGAATATGTATATGTACGAACGCATGCTTAAGCTCCACAATGAATTCCAACACCAGTACCAATAAGTGAAATAGCTCTAAGCAAACTAACAAGGTAATCCCTGATTGAAATACGGGGGGGGGGTGGGTTATTTTTCTCCTACAAATGTGTTGACTTGATTGAAGCATTTAAAATGGTGAAACAAAGGTATAAAGTTATGTTACACGATATTTTGAATAACCATGATGTGATCCTTGCATCACAATCACCCAGGCGAAGAGAGCTTTTTTCTTTGCTGGGCATTAACTATAGAACCATGCCCGCTAACATTCCTGAACCAATAACTGGTGAAGCTCCGGAAATTCAAGCGATGCAATATGCACGGCAAAAGGCAGAAGTTATAGTAAATCAAGGCTACTCAGCTAGTCTGGTGGTAGCTGCTGATACAGTTGTCGATATTGACAACATAGTATTAGGCAAACCAACCGATACCACTCAAGCCTATGAGTATCTTAAAAAGTTATCTGGACGGGAACACTTTGTTCATACAGGAATTTGTGTTGGATACCATAATATATTTTGGCAAGCATCTGAATGCACAAAAGTTCAGTTTTCCCCACTAACCGATGCCGACATACTATCTTACATCGCAACAAGTGAGCCTTTGGATAAAGCAGGTGCTTATGGGATTCAAGGCTACGGAGCGCAGTTTGTTAGCAGTATAGTGGGCTGCTATTTTAATGTTATGGGGTTTCCGGTAAGTAAGTTTTACAGTCTTATTATCCAACTAAAAAGAGATAAACTGCTATGAAATTGATCCGAAACGCACATATATGGATAGACAATGGCTTTAGTAAAGACAAGATGGCCATCCTATTAGACAATGAGTTGATTAAAGAAATCATTAAAGAACCCATAGACTTCAACATTGACCATGTAGAATCAATAGACCTGAATGGTGCTTACGTATATCCTGGATTTATAGATACACATACTCACAGCTTCGAAGGTGGCTTGTATTCATTAGGTGTAGATATGTCAGAGGTTAAGTGTATCGATGACGTGTTAATGCTTCTGGATGCTAAGTATCGGCACACACCTGCGGATGAAGTGATCTTTGCCTGGCAATTCGATGAGAATGCCATTATTGAAAAGCGTTTCCCAACAATGAGTGAGTTAGATAGTGTTGTCCCTTCAAAGTCCATCGTGCTTAGACGAGTGGATGGACACTCTTGCATTTTGAACAGCTATGCTCGCAAGCAATTATCAGGGGTGCCCGCAGGAATAGAGATTCTAAGAGCAGAAGCCAATGATAATGCTGTTCATCATTTCCACAATTCTGTGAGAGAAGAGGCAGTGTTAAACGCATATCATCAGGCAGCAGACATTGCGATGCACGGTGGTTTCACTGGCATTCACACCATGGTTGGCGATGCTAATCAGTCAATTGGGCATTACTCACTAATCGATAGCAATATCTCAAAATTCAAGATCAGTTTCACACTTTACCCACAATCTTTCAATATACGAGCCGCTCTTGACGCTGGGGCTTCCAGAATAGGTGGATGTATCCTGGCCGATGGTTCAATTGGTTCGCACACAGCCGCCCTTAGTCGACCCTACGAAGGTACTGCCTGCATGGGCTCACTTTACCACGATGATAGCTACTGGTATAATTTTTTATCGGAAGCACACAAAAACAACCTTCAGGTAGGCGTGCACTGTATTGGCGATAAAGCAATAGCTCAGATTAATAGTGTATACAATAAGCTTAAAGAAGATGACTATAAAGACCTAAGGCATCAACTTATCCACTGTGAGATAACTGATGATAACTTAGTGGGCTGCATAGCAAATTCTGGTGCAGTACCAGTGATGCAGCCAAGTTTCGACCTGCTTTGGGGTGGAGATAATGGCTTTTATAGCAGACAACTAGGTTTAGAGCGAGCCAGAAACATGAACCGGTTTAGCACATTTAACCGCAACAACGTTAGAGTAACAGGCAGTTCCGATTGGTATGTCACTCCTCTTGATATCGTTCAATCAATACGTGCAGCTATGCTTCATAACAATGAAACCGAGCAATTGACACATGCAGAGGCTGTAAGTTTATACACTCGAAATGCGGCATGGCTTAGCCATGAAGAGAGTTACCTGGGAATGATAGCAAAAGGATATCGAGCTGATTTTAGCATTCTCGACAATCCCATTGACGATCTTACCACAATACCGGGAATCAAGATGATCATCAGTAAAGGGAATACTGTCTATGCGGCCAATTGATTTACATCAAATTATCAAAAATGAGCTCGATATTCACCCCTATTTAGAGCTTGTAGATTTGTATAAGCTAGTCTATCAAGCTTATTATGGTCCATCACATATAGTAAACGACCCATTGATGGTTGCGAAAAACATTGAAGTAGAATTTGTAAACATGCATAATACTTATAGCCCATTGTTTCAAGATATTGGCGATCAATCTGGCTTTGTCAGAATTAGCCTGAGCATACTGAATGAGGCTTACAGGGCTAATCCATCATTATTCTTAACCAAGTGCGACCTGTTAGCCGAATTGATTATTGACTCATGCAGCTTAGCCCAACCTGACACTTCGATGAATGATGTGTGGACGCAAAACTATGCAACTGTCCTTAAGTATTACACCCCATCTGTTAATGAGGAAGATTGTGTATTCAAATTGGCTGCATCTGCATCCATACCCAGTCATTCAGATAAATATAGGATGCACTACCATCCGCACTATCGGATTGTCTACATGCAGAACAAATCACAAATACACCAGCTAAAGAAAGCATTTTTACATAATTAGAGGAGATATAATGAAACCCGTCCGAGTCCGTTTTGCCCCCAGTCCAACTGGGTACCTCCATATAGGTGGCTTAAGAACCGCATTATATGATTACTTGTTTGCCCGATCACAGGGCGGTAAGTTTATATTAAGAATTGAAGATACAGATAAGAATAGAGAAGTTCCAGGTGCTGCCATAGATTTAGTTAATACCCTAAATCTATTAGGGATTAGTATCGATGAGGGTCCTGATGTTGGCGGACCCTATGCTCCATACACCCAATCGGAAAGACTGGATTTATACCATAAACATGCAGAAATATTACTTGAGTCCGGTAATGCATACCGATGCTTTTGTAGTCCAGAAACTTTAACCGAAATGCGTAATAGTCAACAAGCCAAAGGTATGTTTGTTAAATATGATAGACGATGTCTGTCTTTGTCCAACGAAGAAGTGCAACAGAAGCTAGAAGCCCGCGAGAGCTATGTTGTTAGACTTAAAATGCCGGAAGACAGAATGTTTAAGTTCACAGACGCCATTAGGGAAACCGTTGAGATGGATAGCTCTCAATCTGATGACCAGGTTTTGGTAAAAAGTGACGGTTACCCAACTTATCATCTTGCCGCCGTAGTTGACGATCATTACATGCAAATATCCCACGTTATTCGAGGTGAAGAATGGCTATCAAGCACACCTAAACACATCTGGCTCTACGAATGTTTTGGTTGGGAACCGCCAACATGGGTTCACCTCCCACTGATACTATCAACAGACAGATCAAAACTTAGTAAACGGATGAATGATGTTTCAGTTGAAAGCTATATATCAAAGGGCTATCTAAAAGAAGCTCTGATCAATTTTGTTGCCCTACTCGGTTGGCATTCGTCAGATGATAGAGAAATATACGCTCTTGAAGAACTAAGCGAAGTTTTCTGCCTGGATCGAGTAAGCAAATCAGGTGCCATTTTTGACTTGACAAAATTAGACTGGATGAATGGGCACTATATCCGTAATCTACCGCTTGAGACCATTGCTGATAGAGCAAGGCCATATTTTAAGGCTCAAGATATTGATATAAGCAATAAAGAGAAGTACCTGAAATGCGTTGCTGTAGCCCGGGAAAGATGTTCTCTACTTCCAGAGATAGCCGATTATTGCCAGATGTTCTATTGTAAATCTGAGCTATCCGAAAGTGATGCTGTTCTAATTGGATCATTAGAATCACAACAAGTGTTATCCTGGCTTAGTATATCAATAGATGGTTTTATGCCACTTAATGAAGATAGCATTAATGCAATGATGAAGCAATGCACCGCCGATACGGGTATTAAGGGTAAGCAGTTATACACCCCCATACGCCTTTCTTTAATAGGTCAAGCTCATGGACCTGATCTTCCAAATACCATAGCTATTCTTGGAGAACAAGAGGCAATAACTCGCATCAGGGAGTCTATCAGAAATAGCTGATGCATACCCTCCCCGAGATAAGCCCCCAAACCAATAAATAGATTAGTTTGGAACGTCCCTTGCTTCATGACAAATATAAATATTACTAAAGAAGGCTGTCTGTTATGAAGCAAGCTGTTCTAGTTCTGATTATGTTCTTGGTCGTGGCAACACTATGCGCAGGAATTACCTACTCCTATACTTTGAATAAACCCTCCATCAAACTTGGAGAAAATTATACATCAGTCCGGCTTGATAACGCGCAAAGCTGGGGTGAACCTGGTTCACCGGATCTGCCATGGTATGGCATACAGATATTGCTTCCTAATGGCATGGAAGCCTCCGGTGTTGAGATTAAGCGGCAGAACCCCATTGTTTACAATCTTACTCAGGACATTGCTCCAATACAAAGTCAATACCCCTTTATGCATTCAGATATTGCAAAACCCACTTCCCCCAATCCCGGGATATACAACTCAAACTCAGTATATCCTGAGTGTCTGTACAACGGATTGCTTACTCATTTCTTCAGTGGCCATCCAATAGCATTCACCGCTATAAGCCCATTTGAATATAATCCTCATAACAAAAAACTCACCTTTTATAGCAGTATATCAGTAGACATTCAGTATATCGCAACGCAAGCTTCCCAAAAAGCTGCCGAATTACTTAAAACCGATACCAAAACAATGCAACGCTTACAGAGATATGTAGATAACATAAATAGCATCCAAACCGCAAACACGAGACAAAGTGGTTATAACTACCTTATTATCGCGGCTCAAGACAAGATAGCAAACTGGCAGCCCCTAAAAGAATTGCAAGATAACAAAGGACTTAATGTACTGATTAAGAGCATAGAAGAGATATCGGCTTCCAGTACTGGAGCTGATACCCAAGAAAAGCTGCGCAACTACATCATTGACATTTATATTTCTAATCCACTTGAATATGTCTTTTTGGGTGGTGATACCGACGTAATCCCTCACCGTGGTATGTTTGTTAACATGGGACAAGGAAGCGAGTCTGACAATGATATTCCCGCAGACATGTACTATGCATGTCTTGATGGCAACTGGAATACAGATGGTGACACTAACTGGGGAGAAGCGGCAGAGGCAGACCTAATCCCAGAACTGGCAATTGGCCGATTTTGCTACAACAATGACGCTGAAATTGCGAACTTTATTAACAAGATTATGAGCTACACGCTAACCCCTGTAGAAAACGAACTCAAAAGCTCTCTATTTGTAGGAGAATGGCTGTGGGATGGTCCTACATGGGGAGGTGATTATATGGACGAGATGATTGGTGGAAGTAGCGCTAATGGTTACACTACTATTGGTGTGCCTGAGTCTTGGAACATTAGCACTTTATATGACAGAACATATGGAGAAGCAGATGCATGGGGTCCAAGCCAGATACGCCCATTGCTTTCCAATGGGTCAAACTTAGTAAACCATTTAGGCCATTCAAATACTACCTACAATATGAGACTGAGTAACAACCAGGTATCATCAACAAGTATCACCAATGATGGAGCTAATCACAACTACTCCATAGTATTTACTCAAGGATGTTATGCTGGCTCGTTCGATAACCGCGATACCGAACCAGGGAACTACACCAGCGATTGCATTACCGAGAAGTTTACCTCCATATCTACAGCAGCTGTTGCTATGATATCGCACTCCAGATATGGCTGGGGCTCACAAGGAAGTACAGATGGTGCATCACAAAACTATCATCGTCAATACATTGATGCCATATTTGGTGAAGGCATCCATGAGCTCGGTTACACCTTAGTAGACTCTAAGATTGATAATATCCCCTATATGACCAATTCACCCGTCATGTATTGGGTCGATTATGAAACTAATCTATTTGGTGATCCATCCATGATGATTTGGACAGAAACGCCCCAAATCGTTTCTGCAAATATGCCCACGGAATGGATGATGGGGATGAACCAGCTACAAATCACAACTAATGCCCCTTATGCAGAATTTATCTTGAAAAATGGGGAAACTACTATATACAATTGCATTGCTTCTGCTGATGGCATTATTTACATCAACATGTTCAGCAACCTCGCACCAGGCGAGTATACGGCGTATGTTAATGCCCCAAATTTCTACAGTTTTAACCAGACGATTACTGTTACTGCTGCTCAGATGCCTTACATTGTTTGCACAAACTTTGCATTTGATGATGCGGACAATCTTCACCACACTGGTGAAGAAATTGGCATTAACCTCTATGCAAAAAACGTTGGACTATTAGATCTAAGCTCTCCAGCTTCAATATCACTTAGCTCTCCTTCTCCAAACATCCAAGTGCTAGCTCAAGCTTATGAGCTAAACAATCTTGCGGCCAACGATTCTCTCGCCATACATCTCCATTTTAGAGTAAGAGTATCTGGAAACTACGAAGACGGAAGCCGTGCCAAACTGGTCTTTTTATCCAACTTTGCCTCTCAATCGTCTCAGTCCATAGTATATCTACCACTTAACGCGCCACACCTGGATGTTACCACTTATCAGATCAATAATGTTAGCCAGCTTATAATGCCCGGTGACGAACCTGGCATTAGTTTAACAATTAATAACTCAGGCAGCGGTAATGCACAGAGTCCATACATGTTTGTGTTCTCCGATTCACCACATATAAGCGTGTATGAAACAGAGTGTTACTTTGAACCAATAATGCATAACAGCAGTCAATCCTTCGAGAATGCGATTCATTTAAGTATTGGCAACGATGCTCCTCTCAACGAAGATGTAAGTATTTCATACATACTAACGGCTGAGAATGGAAGCACCCTCGAAGGATCATTCGTTATTCACCTTGGAGCAATAATGTTTGCCTTTGAGCAGGATCAACAGGGTTGGGGAACAGCAGGCTTGAATACTGGCTTCACCAATCAGTGGCATAGATCAAACTACAGAAATTACACCAACAATGGTAGCTACTCCATGAAGTTTGGTGGCCCTGGTTCATCCACCTATTCCAGCAGTGGATACGGTGCCCTTATCAGCCCTGTTCAAAACGTTAGCCCCGGAAGCCAGCTAAGGTTTTATCACTGGATGCAGGCTGAAAATCACGAATCGAATGCTTCTTATGCATGGGATGGTGGCATGGTTCAAATGAAGCTGAACAACGGATCCTGGACACAGATAACTCCTGTGGGAAACTATCCATATCGGATTTATAATAATACTGCTTCTCCATTCTCTGCAAATACAAATGTATATTCTGGAAGCTTTGACTGGACAGAAGCTGTGTTCGATTTGGGCAACGTAAGTGGCACCGCTCAATTCCGCTGGGTATTCGGTAGCGACGGTTACGTTGGTGGCGAGGGATGGTATGTAGACGACGTTAGAATTACAGGCAACAGCACTGCCTCTGAAGACTTAGTATTGGTTCCAGACACCATGCAGCTATTCGAAAACTATCCAAATCCCTTTAATCCTTCAACTAATATTAGATTCAGTATCCCCTCACCCATGCACGTAGCCCTGGAAGTGTTTAATGTTAAAGGCCAATTGGTAAGCAGGATAGTAGATTGTGAGCTTGACCATGGCAATCACAGCATATCTTGGAATGGTAAAGATTCCTCTAATCGAAGTGTTGCAAGCGGTGTTTACTATTATCGGCTAAGCACACCATACGGCAACATCAGCAAAAAGATGCTATTAATGAAGTGATGCAGATAAACCCAAAAACAAGAATTGTAGTATTAACAGGTGCTGGAATTAGTTCAGAATCTGGTATTAAAACCTTCCGAGATACTGGAGGACTTTGGGAAAACCACAGGATAGATCAAGTAGCCACCATCGATGCATTCGTATCCAATCCAGAACTGGTGTGGGACTTCTACAAAGAAAGGTGGAGAAACTGTGCTAATGTTATGCCAAATAAAGGGCATCATGCGCTTGTGATCCTGGAGAGTTACTCTAGAACTAATTTCACTCTGGTTAGCCAGAATGTAGACGGGCTACACCAAAGAGCAGGTAGCAAGAACGTTCTGAACATGCACGGTAGCCTGGATAGCTGCTTCTGTACAAAGTGTAGGGTCAAGTATCCCATGGAGTATTATATCGATACTCCTGGCATACCTTATTGCCCCGCTTGCCAAGGTATGCTTCGTCCAGACATAGTGTGGTTTGGAGAAATCCCCTATTACCTCTACGAAATTGAGAATGCCCTGAAGGAATGCGACTTGTTCATTCTTGTGGGGTCGAGTGGAGTAGTGTACCCTGCCGCAGGATTTGTGATGACTGCCAAGCTCATGGGTGCAAAAACAGTATGCATAAATCTTGAAAAACCGGATAACTACAATTTCTTCGATGAGTTCTACATAGGACAATCTGGCGATCTCCTACCTGAATTAGTAAATAAATGGACTAACTAAGTACAATTGTGAATTGTCAGTATATCTCTGTTCCCTAAAGCATCATCATGGGCAATGGCCACTCACTTCCGTATTATTGAACAAGTTATAGATAATCCCTGCAATGAATCTGAAATGCAACTGGAGTTCCCTCTAGATAATCAGCTTTTATGATCGGCTGGGTCTGCCAATCCCATAATAACTGAAGCCAGCTTTGCTGAGATCATCGGGATTATAAAGATTTCTGCCATCAAACACCACTGGGTTCCTTAATAGTGATGCTATTCTTTTAAAGTCCGGATACCTGAATTGACGCCATTCGGTGATCAGTAGCACGGCATCTGCACCTTCCAGCGCAGAGTATTCATCATCACAGAGCTGAATTTTATCGTTACCTGAGAAGATGCGTTTTGCCTCCGTCATGGCCACGGGATCATAGGCTTTTATGGTTGCACCCAGTTCTATTAAACTGTTTATAACTACAATTGATGGAGCTTCTCGCATATCATCAGTTTGCGGTTTGAAGGCAAGCCCCCATATCGCGAAACACTTTCCGGAAAGATCGTTGCCAAAATGTTGCTGCACCTTCTTAACCAGTAAGCGTTTTTGGTTAGCATTCACTTCCTCTACGGCTTTCAGGATTCTGGAATCGTAGCCTTTTTGGTTTGCCATATGAATAAGGGCTTTTATGTCCTTTGGAAAACAGCTTCCACCATAGCCAACTCCTGGATATATGAACTTATAGCCTATGCGAGTGTCACTGCCGATCCCATTGCGAACTTCTGCCACATCAGCACCATACTCATCACAAAGACGGGATATCTCATTAATGAAAGATATCTTGGTGGCGAGCAAAGCATTGGCAGCATACTTGGTCATTTCTGCTGAACGGACAGACATAGTTAGAACTCGGTCGTGGGTTCTGCAAAATGGAGCATAGAGGGTTTTCATAGTGTGTTGTGCTTCTGGGCTTTCTGTGCCAATTACTACTCTATCCGGACTCATAAAATCATCTATGGCGGTTCCTTCCTTTAGGAATTCTGGATTTGACACCACGTCAAATTTGATATTCAAGCCTCTCTTATGCAATTCTGTTTCAATGGCTTGCGTAACCAAATCTGCTGTTCCAACTGGGACGGTGGATTTGTTCACAATAATCTTGTAAGAATCCATGTAGCTGGCAATCTCAGTAGCTGCTGCTAACACGTACTGCAAATCCGCCGAACCATCCTCATCTGGAGGAGTTCCAACGGCGATAAAGATGATTGACGATTGCTCAACCGCAGATCGCAGATCAGTTGTGAATTGAAGCCTTCCCGCTATGGAATTCCTGCGAACCATTTCTTCCAGCCCTGGTTCATGAATCGGCACTTTGCCCGATAATAGAATGTCTATCTTGCTTGCGTCTTTATCCACGCAAACGACTGTGCTTCCCATTTCAGCAAAGCATGCACCGCTGGTTAATCCAACATAACCGCTACCAATTACTGCAAGTTTCATTGTTTCTCCCTTGTCTTATACTGCTTGAAGTATGCTACCACTTCACCTATACCCTCACGTAGTTTTACCTTAGGTTCCCAATCCAGAAATTGCTTAGCCTTGCTAATATCCAGTACTGAATTGCGTATGTCCCCAGGTCGGGCATCACCAAGCTGAGGTATGCATTCGGAAACAATACTTTCTTTAATAGCCTTAAACAAGTCCATAGTAGCAGTTGGAGTGCAAGTACCAATGTTGAATACATCATTATCTCCGCTATCCAGTGCTTTCAAATTAGCCCTAACAACGTCTGAAACAAAAACATAATCACGAATCATACCATTGGGTTGATCCGGGTATCGGCATATAGTGGGTGTTTGCCCATCCAGAAGCTGTGAAATGAACAAAGCCACCACCCCAGCTTCTCCATGTGAAACCTGTCGGGGGCCATAAACATTAGCATACCTCAGTATGCTAAATCTGAGGTCAAACTGATGATTAAAATACCGAACATAGCTCTCCCCCATCATCTTATTTATAGCATATACTGACAATGGAACCGGAGGATATGTTTCACAGGTAGGAACTTGTGTGGCTTCACCATAGATGGCACCACCTGAAGATATGAATATCACCTTTTGCACGTTGTGTTTAACGCTGCAATTCAGCACGTTTAGCCAACCCATCACGTTCACTTTGGCATCATACTCTGGATTGGCAATTGAAAGCGGTACACTAACTTGAGCAGCATGGTGATTAACTACATCCGGTTGTTCATCTTTGAATACCTGATCTAGTGCAGAATCACAGATGTCCAGTTCATAAAATCTCGCTCTGGTATCCACATTGCGCATAAAGCCGGTGGCAAGATTGTCTACAATCACTACCTCATGCCCGGCATCCAGATAAGCGTTAGCCACGTGTGAAGCGATAAAGCCGGCACCACCGGTAACAAGTATCTTCATTCTGCATGCTCCCTGGCGGAATACTCGCCTATTGTTCTTACATACTTGGGATCAATCTTTACTAAAACAGCTTGCCTTAGTACGTTTACCTGTAAGTGCACTTCTGATATTTTACTGTGGCTTTCCACAACTCCGGTCATGCCTTTCAGTGCTCCCTCGGTAATCTCTACTTCTATCCCTTTGCCAAGCCAATTGGCTGGCAAAGTCTCAACCAACTTGTTTCTTGCATTATGGAGATTTTGTAATTCCTGTAAGAGGTGCTTTTGATCCTTAACTTTAATGTATCCTACTACATACCCTGTAATACTTAACGTTTCTTTGGCTTCAGCATCCAAAATAGCAAATAGATACCCGTTGAACATCACAGAACTGCTAACCACCTTTCTACGTTGATATATCTTGCTGGATGTGTGTTGTGGTAGAAAATAATGTATCCCAGCTTGTTGAGCATACAAAGCAAGTTTTTTTTCGCAGCGAGGTTTTGTGTGAATTACTCCCCACACTTTTGGTTCATCTGGCAAGCATAGCTCACCGAACAACTCGTCTATCATAACAGGTGTGTGAGTAGCCATATCTTGTCGTTTAGTATCGGTAGTGATCGCTTTTATATGGTCCATCTATAGAAACGCCAATGTACTCGGCTTGTTTCTTAGACAGTGTGGTTAATTGAACTCCAAGCTTAGGTAAATGTAAGCGAGCCACTTCTTCATCTAATTGCTTGGGCAGTGTATAAACTCCCACAGGCCTTTGCTGTGTCCACAAATCCATCTGCGCCAATACTTGATTGCTGAATGAGCAACTCATCACAAAGGATGGATGCCCAGTGGCATTGCCAAGATTTACCAATCTTCCTTCAGAAAGCAGTATTATTGCCTTATCATTAGGAAGTTTTATCAGATCCACTTGTGGTTTAATGTTTACCTTTTCTACACCTTCCAGTTCATAAAGCTTACTTACTTGAATCTCGTTGTCGAAATGTCCGATATTGCACACAATGGCATTAGTCTTCATCTTTAGCATGTGATCTACTCGAATAACATCGCAGTTACCGGTGGCAGTTACAAATATATCTGCTTCATCGATTACGTTATCCAGGGTATTAACTTCAAAACCTTCCATTGCAGCTTGAAGAGCACAAATGGGATCAATCTCGCTAACTATTACTCTTGCGCCAAAACCGCGCATAGACTGGGCACAGCCCTTGCCAACATCTCCATAGCCACATACCATTACAATTTTGCCTGCTACCATGATATCAGTTCCGCGCTTAATTCCATCAGCCAAAGACTCACGACAGCCATAGAGATTATCGAATTTGGATTTTGTTACAGAGTCATTCACATTAATGGCAGGGAAAAGCAATTCACCGGCATTATGCATCTGATACAAACGGTGCACACCTGTAGTAGTTTCTTCGCTAACCCCCCTTATCTTACTGGCTGCCCGATGCCATCTGTTTGCATCTTTTGGTAATTCTTGAATTAATAGCCTTTGGATAATGCGCATTTCTTCGATCTCGGCACTAACCTCAGGCAATTTGCCTGTCTCGCGATAAATCTTTTCCAGCCTACATCCCTCATGAACCATTAGGGTGGCATCGCCGCCATCATCAACTATCAAATCCGGTCCATCTTCCCAGGCTAACGCCTGAAAGGTGCACCACCAGTACTCTTCCAGGTTTTCTCCCTTCCAGGCAAACACGGGAATGCCTCTTTCAGCTATAGCCGCGGCAGCATGGTCTTGGGTGGAAAAGATATTGCAACTTGCCCATCTTATCGATGCACCAAGCTCTGCCAATGTTTCTATCAAAACAGCGGTTTGCACAGTCATGTGCAGGCTGCCGGTTATCTTCGCTCCAAGAAGTGGTTTGGTCTGCTTATACATTTCCCGTAAAGCAATCAAGCCCGGCATTTCTATCTCCGCCAGCTCAATCTCTTTCCTTCCCCATTCGGCTAGCTTTATGTCTGCAATCTTATAATCCATTCATATCTCCAGTAATAAGAGAATTGGGGTCACGAGGCAGAATATGCCCAATGACCCCATATTTAACTATCTATTAGCGGCGAAAACGATCGTTCCTGCCATTATCTCTACGTCCTCGGTCTCCACCGCCACGGTCATCACGACGAGGAGGGAATGATGTTTGAGGTCTGTCTTTAGGGGCATTGGGATCCGGCTCGGGATTACCTTCAACTCCCTTCATGGTCAAGGAAAGCTTACCTTTGTCCATACCAAGCGATTTAACATGAACGATGTCACCCATTTTTACCATATCCAGAGGATGATTAATCCGGCTGGTGTGCATCTGCGATACGTGAACCATGCCTTCTTTTGCCCCACCGAGTATTTTTACGAATACACCATAAGGCTCTATCCTTGTTACCGGCCCTTCAAACAGCTCACCTACTTCAGGATCAATCGCAATGCCTTTTATCATGTCTTTGGCTTTGCTTATAGAAGCTTTATCGGGGGAAAGAATACGCACGGTACCATCGTCTTGAATGTCTATTTGAACCTGGCACATTTCGATAATAGACTTAATCATTTTGCCAGAGGGCCCAATAATCTCGCCAATCTTCTCCACAGGAACCTTGAAGGATTCTATCCGTGGTGCATTGGGAGACAGGTCTGCCCTTGGTTCGGCTATGCAATCTGCCATTATGTCTAATATCTTGTTTCTAGCAACTCTAGCTTTTTCAAGAGCTATGCCCATTATCTCTTTGGTTATGCCCTCTATCTTAATGTCCATCTGCATAGCGGTAATACCATCTCTTGTGCCTGCGCACTTGAAGTCCATATCGCCCAGATGATCTTCCAAACCCATGATGTCGGTTAACACCACAAACTTATCCCCTTCCATTATCAAGCCATTGGCAATACCTGCTACTGGAGCTTTGATAGGCACACCGGCAGCCATCATAGAGAGGCATCCGCTACAGATAGATGCCATGGAAGAAGAACCGTTTGACTCCAAAGTATCGGCTACTATACGCATAGTATATGGGAAAATCTCGGTATCTGGAACAACAGCTTTTAGCGCTCTTTCTGCAAGGTTACCATGACCAAGTTCACGACGGCCGGTTGGCCCCATACGTCCTGCTTCGCCAACGCTGAAAGGAGGGAAGTTATAATGTAAATAGAAGCTCTTTTTGTGTTCGGCTTCCAATCCGTCTATAACCTGCTCATCCTTGCCTCCGCCGAGGGTAACAGTGCCCAAAGATTGGGTTTCACCACGAGTAAACAGAGCAGAGCCATGCACTCTTGGTAACACATCAATTTCACAGGTTATATCACGTATATCATCCAAACCACGGCCATCAACTCTGTGATGTTTGCTGATAATGGATTCACGTACATAACGTCTAATAAGTTCTTCGAAGGCTTCTTTATATTTCTTTTCATTAGCCAGATAGTCATCTTCGTTTTCAGTACTATACTTCTCTACCAGTTCAGCTTCTGCGGCATCAAAGGCATCCTGGCGTTCCTGCTTGCCGAAGATAACTGCGGCTGCTGCAATCTTGGCTCCGAAATCGCTTTCAACCTTCGCCATAATCTCTTCGGGCATAATGGGAAGCACCACATCAACTTTTGCCTTGCCGCAAGCTGCCACAAAGTCATCTTGCAATGCTACCAGTTTCTTAATCTCTTCATGTCCGGTGTAAACACCATCAAGCATAATCTCTTCGCTTAGCTCATGGGCAGAAGATTCGATCATAACTATAGACTTGCGTCCACCAGCCACGGTTAGATTCATGCGCGACTTCTCATCGATCTCGCTGAAATTGGGATTTACCACAAATTGATCGTCTATGTAACCTACTGTAACACCAGCTATAGGCCCATGAAAAGGAATATCGGAAATGGACAGTGCTAATGACGCACCAAACACTCCCAATGTTGCCGGGTCAGTTACGCCATCGAAAGCCAGAACATTTAGCACTACATGAACCTGATTACGAAAGCCTTCGGGGAAAAGCGGACGTATAGACCGGTCGATAACACGTGCCATTAAAGTGGCATCGGTGGTGGGCTTTGCTTCGCGTTTGAAGAATCCACCAGGGATCTTGCCGGATGCGTACATCTTTTCGATGTAGTCTACTGTTAAAGGAAAGAAATCCTGATTCTCTGCAGCATCTTTCGACATAGTAGCAGTAACTAACACAGCAGTTTCACCATGCTGAATATATACGCTACCATTAGCTTGTTTTGCCATCTTACCAGTTTCCACGATAAGGGGGCGACCGCAAAATTCCATCTCGCGGCGAGTAATATTGAAGTTATGCATAACTTCTCCTTTTTTTTACTTATCTGCGGGAGAAGAAGCAATAGGCTGAACAGCACATCCATGGCTGCTTAGCTTATTGCTAATACTCCCGTAATTGATTATTTGCGGGTTAAATAAAGAAAGTGGACCACCCTGTCGAATGATCCACTTTGCTTTGTTTGTCATAATATCTTGGTGAGTTTATTACTTTCTGATACCAAGCGCCTTGATTATACTGCGATAACGATTTATATCCTTACGCTTTAGATAATCAAGAAGGCGTCTGCGTTGCCCGATCAGTTTCAACAAGCCGCGCCGGGTCGAAAAGTCTTTGGCGTGCACTTTAAGATGCTCGGTTATGTCTTTGATTCTACGGGTGAGCATCGCAATCTGCACTTCCGGTGAGCCAGTGTCTGATTCATGGAGTTTAAACTCTACCATGATAGCTGTTTTAGCCTCAGGTGTTAACGGCATTTCATCCTCCAGATGATTTTATGATGTCAGGATTTGGGATAGGCCATTTCTGTAAAGGTTTATTTTGGGTTAACGGGTTAACAGGTTATCTGGTTAACAGGTGAAATCGATTACGTAGAGCATAATGATTCCAGCACGAAAGACATGTATTACTTATTGTCTCTTGAATTTGACCTAATCAATCCTATCAGCTGTCTCTTAACTGCCAATGCGAGTTCATTAATTGTTGCACTTTGTTGTGAGTCTTTTATGAATCCAAGCATGAAAGCAATCTCCAATTGGGTTATCAACTCTGTTAAAGAGCCTAATGATATATTCAAGTAGTTTAGCAATTCATTTCTCGATTTTCTACCACATCCTTCTGCTATATTGATAGGAATCGATGTTACCGCTCTTTTCATTTGAGATGTTAACCCCCACACTTCTTCACGGGGAAAATCATTAGTTACTGCATATATGAGCTTAACTAACCTCATACTGTCATTATAAACGTCCAGATCAGTATGCATCATACTTTTGCTGTCCTCCAGATATGTAATTACAATACATCGCCTATGTCATCAGGCACAAGCTAACATGATAACTCGTTAACTTGTTAACCTTCTAACCAGTTAACCAAAACTGGTGGAGGTGGCGGGGATCGAACCCGCGTCCAAAAAACCGATTGCAAGCAAATCTACATGTTTAGTTGTCGTTTAAGTCTCGATCTTTGGGGTAAAAGACAATCAGACCCCCTCAATCCAGCCGATAGTCTTAGGCGAAAATTATCAGCAGTCATTTCCGCAGCAGCCGTACTGTTACGACGCCCAAGCCTCTCCCGACGGCACGGAAAGGTTGAACGTTAGCAGCTTATGCTGCTAAGGAGTAATTGTTATTTGCAATTAATTTTAGGTGCTTTCTTGATAACGGAGCAGAAAAGCATCTCCGACATGCATCACTAACCCTCTGGTTCCCTGTCGAAACCATTACACCCCCTATACGCTTGTAAAAGAACTTTGAAAGACATGATACTTGCCATTGGGTAGATGTCAACAACAATCTTTAATTCCTCCTCACAACTACCCAGTATTAAGCCTTATCCTTTCATTATCCGTGTCATTATCCATCATACAAGCACTTATTAGCCTCCATAAGCAGCTAAAGCCTGGAGTCCATATCGCCCATACAATCGATAGAGGAATGCAAATGACAGGCCAACATCAACTCCAGCACTCCAAGCCCATCCAAGCCCATCCAAGCACAGCACCAGCACAGCACCTACAGGAAAGACCACCTCAAACTCTTCTCTCCCTTGCCTAAGAGCGTCTATTACATTTCTATCCCCCCTTTATCAAGCGTTAACTATTAACGCTTGATTAAGGGGGGATAAACGCATGTTTAACGCTGGGGAGTAAGAAAGAAAACACGTTAAACGTTAGAATTAAAACGTTAAGGCGTTAAGGCGTTAACGTTAAGGCGTTAATGTGTCACAGTGCACAAGGTCAATCCTACCGAAGCCAACGAAACAGCACTTTAGGCTGAAAGAACACCCTGATGGCAGAGCTTACCTCCAGTGCAAAAAAAATGAGCACCGAAGCCCTGGAAAAATACCTCAGCGATGAACCCTGGGATTCATTCTATATGAGAGCCAAGGAATACTCCAAAGCCGAACTGCTGTTGGAAGTAAAAAAAAAGCTTACGAACCCTTTACCAAACAAAGCCTGAAAACCACCAAATCCACAAATCGCGTTCCCAGCCCAGACTACGTTCTCTGGAAAGGTATCATGGAAAGCACCGCAACCCAAAAGGACGTTAAAACGGCCGATATGAAGCTAAGCGAAACCTGGCTCTGGCACAAAACCGATCAAGGCTGGAAGGTTATCCACTACGACGAATCGTGGTGACAGCCCTTCAAACTTGATAATCCTGCGGTAAGCTGGAAGTATCGGATTATTCTTTCAGTTTTACTACTTTTTGGCTTAGCTGAGTCATTGTTCCCTGCGTTCGCAGCAGATAAATACCAGCGGCACAGCGATTTTGACGGCTGTCCATTCCGTCCCAGGTCAGGTTATGAAATCCTGCTGATTTTGTGTCGCTGTGTAAAGTGCGAACTAGCTGTCCTTTTAGGTTGTAGATATTTACCTTCAAGTCTGCCGGTTCGGTGGTTTCGCAGCATATTTTCAGCTCGTTTGCAAAGGGGTTGGGATAAGCGCTTAGCAAGCCCGGCACAGGGCTGATAAGCAGCTCTTCCGGAGTTTCGCTGGTGTAGCATAGCTCTGCCAGAAAGCTGTCGTATTGGCTCATGGGCTCCAGCCAGTTATTTCCCAAACAGATTCTGCCGGCAAACCTGCCAACCACACTGCATAAGCCATTCGGTTTCAGTGCTATGCCAGTAGCGCAGTCGTCTAAAGTTGAACCATTGGTTTTTGCCCAAGTCCAGGCTCCGCTGCTGTTCAGTTTGGCTACAAAGATATCGTTTTCGCCCCAACCATCCACGCTGATGCTGCCGAACCAGCCTCCTTCCTTTATGCTGCCGGCAATGTAGCAGTTTCCGTTGTCGTCGGCAATTATGGCTTTGGGAACGACCGGATTCCAGGATGTGGCGTTGTTTGCCCAAAGGGTTTGCAGATTGCTGTCTATGCCCATAACAAAGGCACTTAAATTGGGTTGTTGGGTAAGGCTATGGCTGCCAAAATTCAGTTCATCGCGATAGGTTCCAATTACATAGCAGTTATTGGAGTTGTCCAGGGCAAGTCCGCTAAGGCAAAGGTCTTCTGCTGTATTGGAACTAAGGGAATCCAGAGTATCAAGGCCAAGGCTTAATCTATATATTGTAATGCGTTGGGCTTCGGGAAAGCTGCTTTCTGGAGCTGCATTGTTGCTCAACCAAAGGCGGTCAAGATTGTCTATGGCAAGTGCCGTGGCTTGGTCTGCCCCTGCTATGTTGGATTGAACTGCATTTATGCATGTGCCGATGCTGTTTAGCTTTACCACAAAGTCATCTGTGGCACCCTGGGCTTCCAAATCATCTATGCTGAAGTCTGCTGCCCCTGAAAAAAAGCCACAGGCATATACATTTCCTACATTGTCGGCAACAACATCCAAGCCAGCATCGTTCCCTTGTCCGCCCGCAGAAAAAGCCCATAACCAATTTCCCTGCTCATCCAGCTTTGCTACATATATATCCTCGGCTCCGCTGCTAAGAATTGTGATATCGCCAAACTGCATTGTGCCGCTAAATCTTCCAGTTACATAGCTGCATAAATAGCTATCTGTATAGATGGCAGAAACTTCCTGGTTTCCTTCGCCACCTGCACAGACTGTCCACACAGGTTGGTTTGCGGGGCTGAATCTGGTTACAAATATATCTTTTCCGCTACTGCCGTGGTTTTTAAGGTAGGTGTTGCCCCAAAAGCTGTCGCCTTCAAAGTTTCCGCAAACAAAGGCATCGCCGGAGGTGGGTCGCCAGATGTCCTTTGCCTCCATTCCAATAGTGTTTATCCAATTTGAGGCAAGCCATTCGGGTTGACCAGAGGCAGAAAGGCGCAAGGCATAGCATCCTCTGCCTGGATAGGTGTAAAAGGGTTGAACCAGTCTAACTCCCCAGGTTTGCAGGGTTATATATGTAATGCCTTGATAGCTTACGCAGATATCGTAGTAACTGATGTTGTATTCGTTATCTGACACGTTTTGTCCATGATCGTAAGACCACATGATGTTTCCCTCGCCGTTTAGTTTAAAGATAAAATTTCCATTTTCCCAAGGGTAAGAATATCCCCCGATGATGAAAGGATCATAGTAATATCCGCACACATATATGTTTCCAGCGTTGTCCATCACCATTTTCCGGCTACGCACATCGGAAGTGGCTGGAATATGAAAGATTGTGTCTGGCGTCCATAATTCATTGATATTGAACCTCTTTACATATATGCCTGAGGTTTGCAGGTTGTTGTCATTGCGAATATGGTAGTAGAGATATATTATATAGGGATTATTGGAGCAAATGGAAGCGAAATACTCATCTATCTGATAATCGGATGAGCCCAAGCCTTCCAGCCAGGTGCAATTTCCATTATAATTAAGCTTCGCAACAAACAGACCACCCTCGGTAAAGAACATGGTGTGTCCGTCAAAATCGCAACTGGAAGGGGCTTTCCCAGCTAAGAAACACTCTCCGTTGGGCAGAGGAGCTACTTGATAGCAGCGTTCGTCACCAGCGGTTCCAAATTGCTTTGCCCATTGCCAGTCTCCATTCTGATCGAGCTTGGCAATAAACATGTCCTCGCGACCAAAGCTGGTAAGCGTTTGATCACCAATGGTTTTTGTCCCGGTAAAATAACCGGATATAAAACAAATGCCGTTTGCAGTAACAGACACATCACCCCTAATGTGTTGCTTCACCCAGATAACATTGCCATAGGGATCAAATTTAACAAATAATCCTCCCTCAGAGGAATTGTACTGAACATCTTCAAAGACAGTGGGAACACCGATATCTGCCCAAAGGTAGATGTTGTTGTATATATCGCAGGATACAGAGATAGGGGATAAAACTATGCCATCAAACTTTTTGATAAACACCGTGTGGGATGTTTCATCCTGTTTCCAAAGATAGGAATAATATGTATTGGGATACTCTGTGCCAGAGGGAAAAAGCATGGTATCATCCAAAAAAATCCTGCTATTGCTGTAGCCCGAGGCAATCAGGTTTCCCTGATAGTCTGTTCCAGTTTTCAAGATGTTATTGCCAAAATTGTATGCATTGGGAGCACCTGAGGTTTGCGTAGCCCAGTTCCATCCAGGTTGCTGAGCCATCAGCCAGAGTGGCAGTATGCCCAATAGAGCCATTATCAGAAAAAGTTTAGACTTCATTTCTTTCACCTCCATACCTGATGTGTGCAAATTAACAATGCACGTTTTATTCCGTTTAGCAAATTAAACGGAATTGCCTCTAACACTAGTAAAGACCTTTGCACAAAGGTGGAGCTAAAACGTAGGAAGAGAGTAGTGTTCTGCTCGGAAAGACCAATTGTGCAAAGCCATATATAGTTCCTGATTAATTAGATAGCTATACATATAGTCATCGCATCAAGAACAAGAGATTAACCATGCGCCAGGATATGATGACCATGACAGATTCCGATATTCAGAACCGACTGAGCCAGATAGAGCACTTTTTGCTTGAGTTCAAGGAGATGGTAAACTGGGACAAGGTTAAGAAGTAACTGGAGCAGTTTGATACTCAGCAGAACAAGGTTGCCGGCAGAGATTCCTATAATCCGGGGAAGAGGATTAGTGTGATGTTGTTACAGGATTGGTATGATCTCCAATCCTGAGATGGAGTTCTATCTGCGCACCAATCTTATGTTCATTGATTTCTGTGACTCCAGCATTACCGTGAGTACCCCTGATCATTCGACCATCTGTTGTTGACGCGACCATTTGACCAAGTGGTCTTTCATGATTTTTCCTGATATTCCCTTATTTTACTGATTTCTGATTGTTCTCAGAGTTTTATGGTGAATTTATGGATTTTGGGGTTGGGGTTTTGTTCAGTGTTCGGGGTGAGTTTCATAGGTGAACAAATATGTTGCCAACTTAATCACATCATCAAGATTGTCATCTGCTACTATCATTACCTTTAAGATAATGAGTAGGATTCATTCTAACTTTATTAATAGTAATAACTGGTAAGCAGTAATACTAAATGGAAGGAGCACCATATAAGTTATGCATAAGCTCAAATCCAAAGCAGTTACTTAAAACTGCCCATATCCAATATTCAGGGTTTTACTTATATGCCTTTTGATATGTATCTCGTAATCCTACAGGCTATTATATGGCTGTTATGGCTGTGTGTAGGAACTATCTCGATATTGCTGTTGGTGTTTGTTCTACGTAATTTAGTTTGGCTCGCGCGCTATCCTTTTTTGATGCTGAACTGGGTTCAGTGGGTTCTATACAACCCCCTTCGCGATGCCTGGATAGATCACTTGAGTAGCAAATCAGCATGGACTTTTACATTGTTGTGCATAACATTGGTAGCACCGTTATGGTGGCTGATTATCCATCTTTTACTAACTCCGCTTCGAATTATTACTGCTGTCTACTTTAACATAATTCTCTATTGGTCGGTAGTATTCTGTGATAGTGTATCAGAATTGCTGCACCCGAGATTGAAGTACGGTAACAGAAGGGGGATAATAGCATGGCTGATCTACCTCCCACAAAGGCTATTCAATGTATTTAAGCGTAATGGAGCAGCCATCTTGGAAGGTATTTTAATGACAGGAGTAGATGCTGTTATTCCCACATATACTATGTATCATGGAACTTCCTTCCATGGCATTGCAACGAACATTGCCCAAAAGGGTAGATGGTACGTAGGAAACGGTGATTATGCAGGATGCGGAATATACTTTGGCATTATCAGAAAAACCGCCGAGCACTATGCTCAAGGTGATGACCGTGCCTTAATCTGTGCCCGGGTTACGGTTTTTCCCTGTCGTAATTCCGCCACTTTACCCCGCAAACTGCGAAAGAAAATAGGCAGCGACGGCACTGGTATCAGCAAGGGTCTTCCCTTTCCTTATAAAAGCATAGAACATTGGCGCAATCATAGCTATGCTCAGTGGTTTGAATACTGTCTCGTGCAACCAGGATTAGCCGGCAAGTATGTTCGAACCTGGCGGGCAAGACCTATCTGTGTGTTAAGAAATGGTTTGCCCAAGCGCATCTGGGGAGGTTTATCATTATGGACAGGTGGTGCAGGAGGATTCTGGGCTATAGTACTCTCATGGCTTACAATAGCTTTGGTCATATTGGCTTACCTTAACGGTTGGGAAGAAACCTTTCGTGCCATCAGGAGTATTACAATGGGATTATTGAACTAAGGGGTTTCAAAATCTATCACCACTACAAACTGCTTGACGAATACAGGCTACTATTCTATAAGGTTGAAAACATAAATATCAATACAAGGAGATACTATGCTTCCCGGTGGAAAGAATATGAAAGACCTGATGAAACAGGCACAAAAGATGCAGCAAGAGATGATGAAATCCCAAGAGGAATTAGAGAACAAGCTCTTTTCAGCCTCAGCCGGAGGTGGAATGGTTAAAGTTGAGATGAACGGCAAGCATGAACTGGCATCCATAAAAATCGATCCTCAAGCGGTTGATCCTGATGATGTTGAGATGCTTGAAGACCTTATCCTGGCAGCAATACAAGAGGTGTCTGCCAAAGTATCCGAAGCATCAAATGATGCTATGGGTAAGCTTACGGGTGGAATGAAGATACCCGGTCTGTTTTAAATGATCCTGTCCGAAAACTTAGAAAAGCTTATTCAGTCTCTAAACCGCTTTCCAGGTATAGGGAGAAAGACTGCCCAACGCCTGGCATGGTTTTTGGTGGCGCAAGACAAGAGCTTCGCATTGCAATTGGCAGAAACAATAATTACCACGGTAGAGAGCTTTACCACTTGTAGCCTCTGCAATATGCTTTCCGAATCTGATCCATGTCCGATTTGCCAATCTGATGATAGAACTGACAATACTTTATGCGTTGTAGAGAGTAATTCTGACATCCAGATTATTGAAAGCATGAACGAATTTCGCGGTCGCTACTTCGTACTGGGGCACCTGCTCTCACCCATTGATGGATTTGGACCCGAACAGATAAATGCAGGAAAACTGATTGAAAGAATTAACACTTTAAAGCCCAGCGAAGTAATCCTGGCACTGAAGCCATCTGCCGAGGGAGAAGCTACCATACATTTTCTTTGGGACTTGATGAAAGACAAAGGAATAGATTTGACACGGCTCTCAACAGGCATCCCCTTTGGCGGAGACCTGGAGTATAGCAGTATAAATACTCTGGCTAACGCCTGGAAAAGACGTTACACGGTGTAGCCATGTTCACAGGGATTATAGAGAAAACATCTACCATCTTGAGCATCACTCCCCAAAAGGGGAAAAAGCTACTTAAGGTGAAGCGTCCCACTGAGTTCAGTGACATTAAGAATGGCAGCAGCATAGCCTGTAACGGGATTTGCTTAACCGTTATTGAGTTCAGCTCTGAAAGCTTCACAGTTGAGATTATGCATGAAACGCTGGACAAGAGTACTGCCAAAAGCTGGCAGATAGGAAGCATTCTGAATCTGGAACGGGCACTTAAACTTGGTGACAGGTTGGATGGGCACTGGCTGCAGGGGCATGTGGACAGAAGCATCAGAGTTGTATCCCGGCATAAATCGGGTGATACAGACTACATACGCTTCCAAATGGTTAATGAAGACAGAAAACTGATGGTTAGCCAAGGCTCTGTTGCCATTAATGGGGTTAGCCTTACAGTGGCGGAATTAAAGTCAGATTACTTTGCGGTGGCACTTATTGGACATACATTATTGGGTTCCAATCTAACTGCCTTGCGAGCCGGTGATATGGTAAATGTTGAGTATGATGTGTTGGGAAAATACATCGTGAATGCGAGAAACTTATGAAACTAAAACAAAGCATAGCAATAGCCTGCTCCATAGCAGCTATGATAAGCATGTCTGCCTGCGGAAGCAAACGCAGTCCCACCGGCGGAGCATTGGACACTGAGAAACCAAGCGTCTTGGCAAGCTCTCCTGCTGAGTATGCTCAGATTGGTAAAGGAGTTTTGGAGATATCCTTTTCAAAAGAGATGGATAGAAGTTCTCTTGCCAATAGCATCTATATCTATCCTCCTGTAATGAATAAGAAGATTAGCTTCGATGGGCCAACGCTGAAGATAAAATTGAATGAAGAATTAAAGCAGGATACGAACTACTATGTTACACTAAGCACCAGGTTAAAAGATAGCCGGGGCAATCCGCTTAATAGAAACCAAACCCTTATCTTTCGCAATGGTGAATTAAACAACTACCGTATTGGTGGACAGATAACCTATGAGAGAGACCAAGACATGGGTATGCCAGTTGAAATCAGTTTACTATCTGCTGATTCTCTATTTGTGCTAAGCGATAGATTCAAGGGAAGCTCTTTTGCCATTGAGTCTCTAAATCCGCAAGCCCACATCCTTAGAGCATATATAGACAAAGATTTAAATGGTCGTTATGACTTCGGTATTGACCCTTACTTCGAAGCTAAATCTGAGGCTAAACCCTCTTCTAATATGAACATCACCCTTGCGTATGCAGATAGTACAAAACCCAAAATATCACGAGTTCAGCCTAATAACAGACGCGAGTTTAAGCTAATCTTTTCAGAACCCATAAAGTCTTTTGATTCTATTTCTTTTGGAAGCGACAAAGACATGGGCTTATTTTTCAATCAGCTCGACGATAACATGTTATCTGTAGTTTGTGCTCCTATGGACAGCACAGAGCACACAATTCGTATAAAACAGCTTGAAGACTTAAAAGGCAACATAACAGATATTGCAGAAATCAAGTTTCGCAACTTAGCTCCAATTGATACCATAGCTCCCTTTGTTAGTTATAGTAATCCTCGTAATGGAGCATCAGTTAATTCACTGTTACCAGTAATAGAATTGCACTTCTCTGAGTTCGTTGTTAAGGACAAGATACAGGTTAGCCTAAGTTCTGGCTCAGAGCAGATAGCTCTTAAGCTTATATCTAACACAGGTAATATGTTTCGCTACCAACCCACAAAAGCTCTGCAGAATTACAAGTCTCACATACTTCAAGTATCAAATCTCGTTGACTTCTCCGGTAACATTATGACATCCCCATATGATCTGCAATTCTTACCACTTAAACGCGATTAGTTAAACCAGTTTATCACACTCAGATACCAATATAACAAAAGAGCCGTTTGCGATGGCGGCGACCTACTCTTCCACACAGTTGCCCGTGCAG
>CALLHY010000021.1 GCA_938009275.1 uncultured bacterium | reverse complement strand
CTGAGGCTTACGCCTCAGGCTATTATCTGTCGCTCTTACAGAGCTTAGATGTTGCTCTTGCAAAGATTAGAAGTTCATCTTGTAGAGCTTAAATGTCTCTCTTGCAAAGATTAGAAGTTCATCTTGCAGAGCTTTGATAGTACTTTCCCGCTAACAAGTTAACCCGTTAACAAATTAACCCGTTAATCTCTCTTCTCCTCTTTTGCTCTTTTACTCTTTGTATAATAAAATATTGTGTCGCCCCCAAGGGGCTTGTATTGGTGGGTGCCATGTTCCTGAGGCTTACGCCTCAGGCTATAATCTGCCGCTCTTGCAGAGCTCAGTCTTTAGACAAACCCCGGCAATCGGGGTTAGGGATTATTGGCGTGGGTTTTAACCCACGTACCTAGCACATTTGGGGTAATTAATCATGTCTTGCCCTACCCCTCGGTTCTTTAAGAACGGCAGATACCAGACTGAGGTGTTAGCCTCAGGTACTAGCCTAAAGCACAAGCCACAGGAATCAGCATATACCGAACAAAGCCCCTTGTGGGCGACAGATATTAGCCTGAGGCACAAGCCACAGGAATCAGCATATACCGAACAAAGCCCCTTGTGGGCGATAGATATTAGCCTGAGGCGCAAGCCTCAGGAATCAACATATACCGAACAAAGCCCCTTGTGGGCGACAGATATTAGCCTAAAGCGCAAGCCTCAGGAATCAGCATATACCGAACAAAGCCCCTTGTGGGCGACAGATATTAGCCTAAAGCGCAAGCCTCAGGAATCAGCATATACCGAACAAAGCCCCTTGTGGGCGACAGATATTAGCCTGAGGCGCAAGCCTCAGGTATCTGGCAATACCGGATAGAGCCCCTTGTGGGCGACAGATATTAGCCTGAGGCGCAAGCCTCAGGAATCAGCATATACCGGACAAAGCCCCTTGTGGCGACAGATATTACCCTGAGGCGCAAGCCTCAGGTATCTGGCAATACCGGATAGAGCTCCTTGTGGGTGACAGAAATAATCAACAAAGAGCAAAAGAGGATATAAGAGAATAACTAATTAGCAGCTTAGTAAGATAGTGGTCGTGCTCATCTTTACCCAATCGGGAATCCAGGATTTGTTTATACACGATTGGCACAATAATTCATGAATATGCATAAAAATATGCATAACTCCAATAACGCCAACATGTGTGGTAACCCATTAAAGTATACAGGGTCTTTAAGGTTAAGATAATCATTTC
>CALLHY010000020.1 GCA_938009275.1 uncultured bacterium | reverse complement strand
AAGAGCTCCGCTGAGATTAGCATATATAATCTAAAGGGGCAGTTGGTCAAGAGCTTCGGTTCCTCCGATATCTCTAAAGGCAACACAACCCTAATCTGGGATGGTAAAACAGCAGACGGAAGGCCTGTAGCAAAGGGTATCTACTTCTGCCGGATTCAATCACCAAACAATATATTGACAAAGAAGTTGATCGTTTTAGACTGATCTCAAGCGATTATTTGGTCTGCTGGGGGGGAATTCCTCGCCCAGCAGATTGAATTTCATAAGGAATATTGTATGTTATTTACAAGACTAAGCACCACAGTGCTGATGCGAGAGTTTTGCAACATCTTGTCGTATTTGCTATTGATTGCCTTCTTGGTATTTAGTGCAGGTGTTTTACGAGCGGGGGTAATAGTAGTTGCTTCCAATGGTACCGGGCAGGTTAGCACCATTCAGGCTGGGATCAATCTGGCTGCTGCCGGAGACACTGTGCTGATCTCTCCCGGAGTATGGACGGGAGCTGTAGTGATTGATAACAAGCCAATCACCATTGGCAGTTATTATATAATAGATGGCGATACTACCCACATCAGCCAGACCATCATCGACGGCGAGGATATCAGAACCGGAATCATTATCCAAAACTGCAGTGGTGCTGTTGACACTGTGCAGGTGATTGGGCTAACAATCAGGAATGGCCGAAGTAGTCATTTCCCTTTAACAGATGTTTACTCAAATGGTGGTGGGATTAGCGTTATGCGGAGTGTTGCCGAAATCTCCGGGTGTGTAATCCACCATTGTCGTGCATATTACGGAGGAGGGATTAGCGCAATTTACTCGACTGCTTATCTAAGCAGTAACCAAATATATGCAAATGTAGCAGAAAGCGGAGGGGGGATTAGCGCTATTCAACCCGGTACACGAGTAGTGTTCGATCAAAACCTGTTAAACAGCACATACATGAATTACAGTAGTACCGGTTGTGATGTCGTATATTCTGTGTCATGCGAACCAACTGTCATCTATTTGGACATGGGATCAGTAACAACCAGTGATCCCTACTTCTATTACTGCCCGGGAGAGACACCGATATTCATCAACCGCGGGGCGATTTCACAGGTAGATCATGATCTATGGGTGAGCCCGCAAGGAGACAATGCCAATAGTGGTACATCGGCTCAAACGCCACTAAGAAACATTTCCTACGCCTTGGCGTTAATAAAACCTGTGGGCAATGTTGCTCGCACTGTTCATGTAATGCCGGGTGTATATTCATGGAGTCAAACAGGGGAAGCCTTGCCTCTCCAACCTAAGAGCTATGTAAATCTAATCGGGGAAGATATGCATAGTGTAATCCTCGATGGTGAGCAATATAGTTCTTACATTATTGGTAATAGGGCTCAAGACTATTTAACTATTAAAAACTTCACCTTGGTTAACGGCCGATCAAAGAGAAGTAATCTATTCTGGCTGGATGATTTCGTGAATGGTCACACCAATCTGATATCAGTTGAAAATATCCATATCAAAGACTCATGGGCTATGGCAGATGCCTTCAGGATTATGTCCTGTCACAACATCACCGTAAACAACCTAACAATTGAGGATTCTCAAGTAGGTAATGGGTTCTGCATTTATGTGTATGAAACAGGAAACTTCTCAAATTTCCGGGTGCAGAGGCTTAGTTCAACTAATGAGAATATGTATAATTCTTCTTGTACCGGGGGTGGCATTGCCAAGCCCTTACGAGCTGCAGCATTACAAACCACGATAAATATCTCCAACTTCCTTATCACAGATATTGTGGATACCTCGCAGTTCTGGCAAAACATGCCCAGTGGACTTTCCATTGGGGTTGAAGGGGGTAATTGTGATTTGATGATTAGCAATTGCACTATAGCCAATAACAGCTCAGTAACTCAAAGCGGAGGGTTCAACTTAAGCTTGGAAAATTGTAATGTACAGGTATTCAACACCATTGTATCGGGTAACACTCCCTATGAAGTGGCGATGGCTGCTTACAACGAATCCGCCTTTGCTGATGTTTCTTTCAGTAATTGCCTTGTTACGGGCGGAAGTGATAGTTTCTTTCTTCTTTCCGGGGACATCTCTCACACGTGGGTAGTGGGTAACCAGTTTGGAATTCCTATGTTTGCTGGTGGCGATATAAATGATCCACTATTCTACAGCCTTGCCGATGCTTCCCCCTGCATAGACGCAGGAACACCGGACATAAGCGGCCTAAGCCTTTTGCCTTATGACCTGGCGGGTAATATGCGCGTGTGGAATAGTATAATAGACATGGGCTGTTATGAGTTTGGTGCTCCCCCTGTGGCGAATGATGATCCCGTAATCCCTCAGCTCAGCGGAGGTATATCTGCTACTAACTATCCCAATCCCTTTAATCCCGAAACCACCATCCGCTTCCATTTGCCTGTGGGTGGATTAACGGAGCTTGGCATTTATAACCTGAAGGGGCAATTGGTGCGCAAGCTCTTATACTCAGATATGGCAGCGGGAACGCACACAGTGCAGTGGAACGGCAGGGATAAGCATAATCAGCCTGTGAGCAGCGGGATGTATCTCTACCGGATAGTAAGCGGTAAGCAGCAATGCCAGGGAAAGATGGTGCTGATGAAATAGGTGTTAGGGTGCTGGGGGGCTCGGTATAATTGTAACACTGTGCTTCCTTGATAGAGAGATGAACGATAGGGAGACAAGGGGGATATTCCTATGATGTTCCCCATGAGGCTTCCTAACGGATGCTTGTGCTAAGTATCGATCCGTAACATCAAGCTATACTATGCCAATGGCATGATGAAATCCAACAGGTTACTCCTTGTTTGCAAAATGGGGGGATGCGAAAAACAGCAAATATATCTTGACGCCTTATAACAGAATAAGAACTATGCAGTTGACGCAGTATGATGCGTTAAAGCTTGAATACAAATGTTCCATTCACCCATGCGGAGGATTAGCATTTGGGTAAAGAATGACTGACGATTGTATCTTAGCTTTTTCGCTAAACATATACAGGAGAGCTTATGAAGCGTTATAGTGCTTTAATTGTTTGCTTGATGTTATCATCATGTCTTTGTGGTGAACAATCTGGAAAATTAAAAGCTGGCGCAATTCTGGGATTAGCCAATGGTGCTGGCATTGGACTGAAAGTGAATTGTAAGACAAAGTAAAGGGGGGGGACTAATGAAATTAACACATATCTTGATTGCGATATTATTGATACAGTCACTGTTGGTAACATCATATGCTACGGATAGACTACCTCAAGAATGCCAAGTTGTTCAGGGCACTCCCTCTGATATTGGTGCATATCCTGCTACTAGCCATACCCGTGAAGATTATACAATGCCAACAGGGGGAACCCCGAAATGGATGAGCTTCCCAGTACTGAATCGGATTACTAATGGCTACACAACGAACTCAAACTTCTTTGCTCCGATTGCAGATCCAGAAATACTGAGCAGTGTTACTTGGAAAGATGGCAGATATAACCCGATCTATATGCATTATGACCAAACTCTATTACTGAACGGGAATCAAATAGCCAGCAGCCTTTTTGGTTATAAGATTCAGCTCCAGCCAGGGGTTACACAAGCAATTCAAATCCCAACCCCAGGCTTTATCCAAGCACCCAATACGGTTATAAATCTCTTTGCCCACCCTGCCGATAGTTCAACAGATGTAAATGAGAACTGGATAGGCTATTTCCTGCCTCAAAGTACCAGTCCATTTACAGCCCTGGCTTCGATACTGGACAAGGTAACATCCATAAGAACTCAATACTGGAGTGCCATCAAAGGCAATGGGTTCTGGAAGGTTAGCCCCGGTAACTTAACTTTGAACTATGGAGATATGGTAATAATAACCGTTACCGAAGATTGCAGCTTCGCGTGGAGCAATGTAACCCCGATTGACCCGAAAGTAAGACCCAAGGCAACGGCTTTTGAATACGTTGAGAAGCTTGATTACATGCCGATGTTCATAGACCTAAGCGGTATTGAAGTGTTACCCTCCGAGATTGGCTTGTATGTGGATGGAGAATGCAAGGGTGCGGTAAAGGTTGAAGGTAACTACACCGACCTATGTGCCTATCTGGACAAATATGAAGCATTAAATCCGGAAGACTGCGAATTGGTGATGTATTTTGATTCCAAGGCAGTGGATAACGTTAAGCAGCGTTGTAAGCTGGATTCCAACAGCATAAAGCTCAATAGTGATTATGGTGTAAAATACTACGAGCTTACGCTAAACTCAGCTACCGACATCAATCCCGTTATCCCCAAAACTGCACTGTATCCAAACTATCCCAATCCCTTTAACCCTGAGACAAGCATTAGTTATGAGATTGCCTCTGATGGGCTTGCCAAGATAGAGATATTCAATCTTAAGGGACAATTAGTAAAGACCTTGATTAACGAAACCAAGGTTAGCGGGCCGCATAAAGTGGTGTGGAACGGAACAGACAAGTATGGCAGGAAGGTAGCCAGCGGATTGTATCAATACCGCCTGACCACCAATGAAGGAAGCATCACCAAAAAGATGATGCTGATGAAGTAAGTGATGTAAATTAGCAAGGGAGGGCTCTGCTCTCCCTTGTCATCCCTGCGAAGGCAGGGATCCAGTAATAGGCTGGATTCCCGCCTGCGCGGGAATGACAGGCAATGCCAGACATGAAAGAATATAACTGAGAGAGAAAAGGATTCATAGATGAATGGTGCAACAATGAAGAGACTTTTATTGGTAACCCTTATGGTGGCATTTACCATAGTAAGCTTTGCCATAACGCTGAATGTAGCGATAGATGGCAGTGGGCAATACAGCTCCATTCAAGCTGCCATAGAAGCTGCCAATAACGGCGATACAATTCTGGTACATCCCGGTAGATACATAGAGAATATAGATTACATTGGCAAATCCATTACAGTATGTAGTTTGGAAGCCACAACCAATGACAGCGCCTACATTAGCCAAACCATTATCGACGGCAATCGCAATGGCTCTTGCGTTGCCTTTCGCAATGCCGAACAGAATGCCACCATAAGGGGTTTTACCATTACCAATGGAACAGGTTATCTAACCTACGATGAGCTTACCAGAGGAGGTGGAATATTGGTTCAAACAAACTCCTCGGTATCTATAATCAATTGCGATATATATAACAACTATGCAGGGAGTGGTGCAGGTTTAAGTACCCTTAAGTGCTCAATTTTCTTAAGTGGGCTTAGAATTCACAATAATTACTCGATTGCACAAGGCGCAGGAATTATGCATGTTGGCGCAAATTCGCATACACCTACTATTATTTATGATTCTGTTAACAGATGTTCTGTTTTTGAGAACTACGGTACCGCCCCAGTAGATATATCTGTGATAGACATCAAAGCAAATTTAGAAATTTACTTAGATACATTATCTGTCACACCTCCAAATTCCTTCTATGTGGGTAGGCATAATAATCTATCCTCTTTGGCTCAATATCATGATACTGTTTTTCCACTAAATGGATATCGGGAAGAAGTGAATCACAACATATTTGTAAGCCCCGATGGTAACGACAATAACAGTGGCTTAAGCCCCGGTGAGGCGATGAAAACTATTGCTAAAGCCGTGCACCGTATTGCAGCAGATAGCTTGAATGTTAAGAGTGTTTATATTATGCCAGGAGTGTATGAAGAGGGTGGAGATGCGCAGATATACCCCATTCCGGTAAAGTCATTCACTAATATCATTGGTGCAGGTTCAGGTTTGGTTACCCTAACCTCTTCAATAATAAACACATTGGGATTTCCTCGCTATATAGATGCTTTATCGAGCAAAAATGTGACAATAAGAGGGATTACTATTACGGAAGAGGTCTCTAGTGGTAGATCTGGTTTTAAAAACGTAGGTTCACAAACTGACCTTATATTATCAGATATAGTTATTTCTGAGCTTCACCCGAATAAACGTGGTGCTTTACAAATATACCAGTTGTTTTCTTGTGTTCTTGATTCCATAGTTGTAAGGAACATCGTTACACCTGAGATTGGCGTTCAATTGATGCAAGTGTATAATGCGAATATCATCAATTCAACTTTCGAGAACATCCATTCCACTTATGTATCTGATGACCCCCTATATAGCGGTCTATCCATGATTAGCATTTGGGTAGCAGATTCCCTTGCCATAGAAAACTGCGAATTTAGCAACATAAGTGTTCAAAACGATCAACCTACAATGCATTTTTCTGTCTGGGACAGTATGACGACACAAGACGCGAGCATCAAGATAAACAACAGCCTGTTTGATAACATTAGAACCAATAACGACCGAGCCATATTCTTTGGCAGTAATAACAGCAGTAACCTGGAAGTTAATAACTGTACTTTCCATAATAACTATGGCTCTGTAGCAGCAGTGGGCTTACTTGGCAATGTAAGTATGCGGAACAATATTTTCTACAATCCCGATGCGAACAAGGAAATAGTGATGTATAGTCCATCAGCGCAGCAACAAGCGTGTAATCTGAATGTAGATTACAGCTATATCCGTGGTGGCATAGCCAATATTCAGAATACTTCATTTCTAAATACCTTAGCCTATGGAGAGCATAACCTTAGCGAAGGTTCTTTGTTTGCCAGCACTACCGCCGGTAGCGCAAATTATCTGCGCCTTGCCGATGCTTCCCCCTGCATAGATGCAGGAACGCCGGACATAAGCGGCCTTAGCCTCTTGCCGTATGACCTGGCGGGTAATATGCGCGTGTGGAATAGTGTGATAGACATGGGCTGCTATGAGTTTGGTGCACCCCCTGCGGCGAATGATGATCCTGTAATCCCTCAGCTTAGCGGGGGCATATCTGCTACTAACTATCCCAATCCCTTTAATCCCGAGACCACCATCCGCTTCCAATTACCTGTGGGGGGATTAACGGAGCTTGGCGTGTATAACCTGAAGGGGCAGTTGGTGCGCAAGCTCTTATACTCAGATATGGCAGCGGGAACGCACACGGTGCAGTGGGACGGCAGGGATAAGCATAATCAGCCTGTGAGTAGCGGAATGTATCTCTACCGGATAGTAAGCGGTAAGCAGCAATGCCAGGGGAAGATGGTGTTGATGAAATAGGTGTTAGGGTGCTGGTGTGCTGGGGTGCTGGTGTGCTGGGGTGCTGGTGTGCTGGGGTCGAGAGGAACACAGCGTGTGGAACTCGCATTTCAAATTTTGTTTTGTGTACTGCATAATATATGCAGTTCTTAGATCTTAGAAACCTAATTCCCGTCTCTGCTTTTCTCTGATTTCCCTCTGTGGTTACTAAAACATAATGTCGAATGCTACCACTATGTACAGGCAATATTCGTTGATTGTTAACTCCTGATGGATGCCACTCTGGATATGTAGTACTTGGCTTAACTGTTAATCTCTCTTTTCTCTTTAGCTCTTTAACTCATTGTAAAAATATTCCATTGTGTCGCCCACAAGGGGCTTGGTATTGGTGGGTGCCTTGTTCCTGAGGCTTACGCCTCAGGCTAGTATCTGTCGCTC
>CALLHY010000019.1 GCA_938009275.1 uncultured bacterium | reverse complement strand
GACGAGATCTTTGGCAATTGAAGATAAGGCTGGATTAAAAATGGGGGAATGCCAACTACTTTCTGCTTGACAGAATTATTTGTTTTAAATCCCATTCTCGAACGAGGAATTAATTATGGCAAAGCATAGATCGAAGATTGTTAAAGAGCTTGAACCGCAGAACGTTGACGGAGTTACTGAGGCTCAAAAGCAATACTATAATTCTTTAGGATTTAGACCTTATTTGAATGACCATGGTAGTGTTGTTTGGCTATCCCCCAGTCAGCACGGATTTAGGATTAGTGCAAATCGCAGAATTCCGATTTATAGAAGGATTTTTGCTAAGCGGATACCTCAACCGGCGTTGAAAAGAAAGAAAAGAAACTGGGCAGTTAAGTTCTTTGCCAATAACTGGCTGCTATTTTTGATAATTGCAGGCTTGATGGCCTTTGTGTTGTATTATTTTACCTATGTTTATTAAGTCCCCATGGAGAAGTTATTTTGAATATATTACTAACTAACGACGATGGAATCTTTGCCCCTGGCATTCGCGCCCTGGCAGCAGAGCTGAAGCTCGCCGGACATAAACTTACTATAATTGCCCCAGATAGAGAACGTAGTGCGGCTTCCCATTCCTTAAGTTTACGCACGGATATCGTGGTAAAGAAAATCTCTGAAAACGAATACTCGGTAAGCGGAACACCCGTAGATTGCAGCGTGGTAGCCCTGCAAAAGATTATTACCGAGCCGATAGATTTGGTGTTATCCGGTATCAACGCCGGGCAAAACATGGGCGAAGACGTTTTATATTCTGGCACAGTAGCCGCTGCAGTGGAAGCTTCATTGATGGGAAAGCGTGCAATTGCCATATCTATTAATTCTTATAGCGATCAGAAATTTGATGTTGCAGCCCGGTGGATGCGCAAGATGTTAGACCTCGGTATAGATAAGCTTGCACAGCCACATGGTGTTTTGAACATTAATATCCCCAACATAGACTTCCACGAAGTTAAGGGCATAAAGCTTACTCGAACCGGTCACCGAAAGTATTATAACTTTATAAAGGTTACCGAGGAGAACCACGACGGATTTACATACCGGGTTGGCGGTGATTTACCTGTTTGGGATACCGAACACGGCACCGATGCAGAAGCCATAGCCGAAGGCTTTATCTCCATTACTCCTCTGGGATTTGACCTGACCCGAAGCGATGCTTTCCCTGACCTGCTGGACTGGCTGGAAACAAATAATCTTATGCGTTTGGAGCATTAATGCGCTTTGAGGATCAGAGGAAGGTGTTGGTAAATGAACTCGCCTCAGCCGGCATAACAGACCAGGCTGTTCTTGATGCCTTTATGGCGATTCCACGTGAGGATTATGTCCTTCCCGAGTACAAAGATTATGCTTATCGTAACCAACCTCTTCCCATTAAAGACAAGCAAACCATATCTCAACCCCTGATGATTGCCATCATGATGCAGTTGCTGAACTTAAAACCAGATGACATTGTGCTGGAAATCGGCACCGGCAGCGGATATCAGAGCGCATTGCTGGCAAGCATTGTGCAGGAAGTATGCAGCATCGAGCGCATTGAGAGCTTGTCTTTGGGAGCTCAAAAAGTGCTAAGGCAGGCTGGATTTAGAAACATATATTTCCGTATTGGTGACGGGCACAGTGGCTGGCAAAAGGCATATCCAGCTCACAAAGCTTTTAGCAAAATAATAGTTTCTGCCGGTGCAGATAGCATCCCGCCAAAACTAATCGAACAGCTTGCAGAAGGGGGGATGATGCTTATTCCCATTGGTGAAACGAGCAGTCAGATACTACATGCCATACGTAAAGTTAATGGCGAAATTGTTGTCACCAAATATGGGGCTTGTTCTTTTGTACCCTTTGTAAATGACAGCAAAGATGGGCGGTAAGAATGATTAAGATGATTGTTGGTTGGCTGAAGTCATTGCTGCATAAGCCAAGTAAGTATGCCTCACTTCGGCGCTACTCAATTTTTAAACAATTGGATTCCTTTGAGTTATACCTGCTGAATAACTTCATGCATCATCGTAGCTTCAAGCAGGGTGAGTTGCTTTTCGATGTCGGCTACCCCCTGGAAGTTGTGTTCTTCATCGAAAAAGGCGAGATTGAAGTAATCGGCAAGGCCAATCCAAATGGACGCTCAATCCTTAGCAAGAATCAATGGATTGGCATAATGGATATGTTTTACGAGAACATCCGCAGCAGTTCTGCCAAAGCATTAACTGACGTTCAGGTGTTAGCCATATCTCGCGAAGACCTGATGGACATAATTCACAAGAATCCGCACATGGGGCTGAAAATACTACAGGGGATTTGTGAGAGTTTCAGCAATTATATCTTCACTCTTAGTGACTGCCTGCATACCACTGCATCAGATGTAAACAGACCTGCCGATGCCGGTGAAGGCAAGTAGGACACAATAATCATGAATTGGACTAAGCTGCTTTTTTATACTTTTTTGGTATTTATGATAGTGCTTGGTGCATTCTTCTACCGCTGGATTTTTGCCAATCTGATATATGCTGTGGTATTCTCTTACATACTTGATCCTTTTGTTTCGTTGTTTGAACGACGCAGGATACCCCGTTGGTTATCCGTAGTTTTCGTGTATTTAATCATCGTCGGGGTAATAGCTTGGTTTACTTCGCGTTTCATACCTGACCTTGTTGCCCAAGGGAATTATCTCTTCGACATCTTTACCAGTGGGGAGCAACTAAGTGGCAAATACATAGTAAGCCTTCCTTTTGTTCGCGGTATCTACGAGTTTATGCAAAGCCTGGACGCCAGAATTCCCGGTTTGGCTCTTGCTCCAAAAATGGTAGAGATACTGGATAGTGCCAATTCATTTTTGGCATCAATCCCCAAGTTACTAATGGATAATTATCAAAACATCCTTTCTGCCATATCCTTAATTGCCACCATCCCGCTGCTTAGCTTCTTTATGCTAAAAGATAAATACAAGCTACGAAAGGCAGCCATGGAGCTTTCTACCAATCGCTATTTCGAGCTGTGCATTATCCTGTTGCGCAAGATAGACACAAATGTCGGCACCTTTCTGCGAGCTATGCTATTCGAAGTAATCGTGGTAGGATTCATGGCATCAATAGCATTTGGCATTGTAGGAGTTAGAAACCCAGTCCTGATCGGTGCAACTGCCGGCGTGGCAAACATCATCCCATACTTTGGTCCTTTTATGGGAGGAGCTCTGGCAGCTTTATCTGTACTTATAGACGGCGGACCAATAATCATGATTGTGTACGCAGCTCTTGCCATGTATATTGTTCAAGTGATAGATAACAACATCATATATCCAGTAGTGGTGGGCGGAACCATAAGCATGCACCCATTATTGGTTTTACTAACTGTATTAGCCGGTGGATGGTATGGGGGTATCCTTTGGATGCTGATTTCAGTTCCATTAGTCTATATCTCATACAGCCTTATAAAGGTTCTATACACCAACCTGAGAGATTTCAAAATAATATAATAACGAGGAATCCATGAGTATCTTGGATAAATGTCACAACTTCACTGAAGCCCGCAAGGTAATTGCATCGGGCTATTACCCATATTTCCGTGAAATCAGCTCTGAGCAGGACACTGAGGTAATCTGTAACGGCAAAAAAATGCTGATGATGGGCTCGAACAGCTATTTAGGCTTAACCACCCACCCCAGAGTGAAAGAAGCTTCCATAAAAGCTATAGAAAAGTATGGCAGCGGATGTGCAGGCAGCCGTTTCCTAAACGGCACTTTAGACATCCACTTAGAGTTAGAATCCGAATTGGCAAAACTTTGCGGAAAAGAGGCTGCTCTTGCATACCCCACCGGCTATCAAGCCAATGTGGGCTGTATATCTGCTATGGTTGCCAAGAATGACTTTGTTATCACCGACAAATTTGATCACGCCTCCATTATTGACGGTTGTATGTTGTCGGAAGGAACCATGCTTCGCTACAACCACAATGACATGACATCTCTGGAACGCGTACTGCATAAAGTGCATGGCAAGAATTGCCTGATTGTAGTAGATGGCATATTCTCCATGGAAGGCGATATCGCCAATCTTCCAGAAATTGCCGGACTTGCACAGAAGTATAACGCTGCCCTGATGGTTGACGAAGCTCATTCACTAGGTGTGTTGGGAGCTACTGGAGCAGGCGCGGTTGAACACTTTGGCTTAGTTGACAAAACTGACCTGATAATGGGCACCTTTAGCAAGTCTTTGGCGTCGGTGGGTGGCTTTATTGCTGCCAGCGAAACGCTTATTCATTATCTGAAGCACAAATCACGTGCGCTAATATTCTCAGCCTCGCTTCCGCCGGCTTCAACCGCCAGCGTTTTAGAGGCATTAAAGATTATGAAAGAAGAACCACAGCTAATGGCAAAGCTATGGGAAAACACCAATTACATGCTCCAGGAATTCAAAGCCATGGGCTATAACACAGGCGATTCATGCACTCCAGTTATCCCGCTGCACGTAGGCGACATTATGACCGCATTCAGAATGTGGAGCAGACTTGGAGAAGAGGGTGTATTCATAAATCCGGTTATCCCCCCCGCAGTTCCGCCGAATTCATGCCTTATCCGTTGCTCATTTATGGCTACTCATACTCGCGAGCAGCTAGACATGGCCTTGGACAAGTTCCGCCTGATTGGCAAGGAACTACAGGTTATCTGATGTTAATAATCAACAAAAATAAAGCCACTATGGAGGAATAATGGCAAGCAAGAACAGCGCTGAATACTATTCCAATTTTAAGGAAATGTCTCCCATTCGGGCGATTGCTGAAACGCTCATGAACAACCACTTGGTGCGTACAGTGAACATCAGAGAAGCCTACGAATTAGCCAAGCAGCAACCAGGAGTTGGAATGACCGATCTACCTGTGTACCCTGAGTTTGTAAAGCTGCACAATCTCCCTGAAGATGCCAAGGTGCTAAACGACTGTCATGGCAACATTATTGGCAGAACCGCCAAAGCACGCAGGTTTTACCACAGGCTGAATTCATCCCAGAAGAACAAGCTGGAATGTGATTTTCGCGAAGCAGTGTGGCAGATGCAGCACTATCCCCTTATCAAGGCTGAAGCGATACTCGGTATGGACAAAGACCTAATGCTAAAAGCCACTTTTATTACCACAGAAAGTGATGCCGCAAACCTCTATAACTGGCTGCTAAACTTTGCTCCATACGATCAGCTTAAAGAGCAATATGAATCCAGCCCCAAGCTTCCTATTCAGGACATTATTCTTATTGCCTTCAACGAATGGACATGCAATGATGATTTCTATAACAACGTAGGTGCTCCTCAGCTTGCCTTAGTGGACGAGAAGCATAACGTGATAGTAAATCTTGGCATGCGTTATTTTGGCGAACGCAAAAAAGGAACCTTAACTCTGGCATGGACTTCCGGTATTCGCATCGGCATGGCTGCTTGCCACGGCGGCATAAAAGAAATAGACTTCAGCACCTGCGAAGATGCCGCCTATCATAAGTTTGGCAAGCGTTCCATTGCTTTTTATGGACTCTCTGGAACAGGCAAATCCAGCCATACCAACAATCATGACAATGGCGGAACCCTTCCCAAAGGCTTCTCCAAAGTTGTGTTGCATGATGATGCCTTCCAGATAGATCTGGAGAACAAAGTATGCCGCGTGTGGGAACCCACCTTATTCGACAAAACCGATAGCCGTCCCATCGACCATCCCGACTGGAAATATGCATTGGGACTTATGAACCACACTACTCTCAATATTGACGGTAAGCTTATCCCCGTTGGTCAGGATGTGCGCAATTCCAATGGCAGAGCGTTGTTAGATCGCAGCCTTCTGGGTGAATACGTAAACCGCTGCGCCTTCCCCAAAGCCCTCGTATGGCTAATGAAAGACTCCGTGCTGCCACCAGTAATCAAATGTGAAAACAAGTATCTTGCCATTGCCATGGGTGCCGCTCTGATGACACAGAGAAATCGTGCAGAAAATGTTACCGAAGACGAGCTGAATAAATTGGTTTTTGAACCTTTTGCCAATCCCTTCCGTGTATATGAGCTTCATAAAGATGTAAATGCCTTCCTCTCCGTTGCTGATAATGGAGCGGATTTTTACTGCTTCAATTCGCGCGGATACTGGAAAGAATCTGACGATATGTTGGAAGCCATCCCACTAAAAACCTCTCTAACCTTGCAAACAGCAATTCTAACTGATCAAATCACCTGGGAGCCATGGGAAGCCCTGCCTGGTGCATTCATCCCCACTCGCGAGTCAATAGACGCCATATTGCCTGGATTCTACGACAAATACAATCCCGCCACTCGCGCCAACATGGATAAGTATCATGAAATGCTGGTGGATAGATTCAAACAACGTAGAGACTTCCTGCTGAGTAGCGATTTACAAGAAAAGCCTGAAATTCAAGCAAAGCTGGTGGAAACACTTAACTTAAAGTAGTTAAGCATCATAAGCCAATTTAGTAAAGCGGGAACTTGTAGTTCCCGCTTATGTTTTTATGCCGTCTTTACATGCCTGCACTATTTACGGTAGAATTACGCATGAAATACGCATCTCATCCGTATTTCATGCGTATTGCATTAGTAGTTCCTTCAAGGATTTTGCATTATTTGCTTGATTACTCCGGAAGATTTGATTTCATGTCTATTATGCGGTCTCTCAACTCTGCAGCGCGCTCAAAATCGAGCTTCATGGATGCTCTATTCATCTCTTTGGTAAGCAGTTCGATAACCTTGGTTTTATTATCGATATCCAGGTAGGCTTCAAACTCCTCTTTGCTGGGTTTGCTGTCATCTTTTGCAGCAGTGTCAATTTTGTCATAGCCCTCAGCAATGGATGTAGATTGCATAATCTGCTCGATGCTCTTCATAATTGTCTGTGGAGTAATGTTGTGAGCCTCATTATATGCCATCTGTTTGCTGCGACGTCTATTGGTTTCGCTAATGGCACGCTGCATGGCATCCGTAATCTCGTCCGCATAAAATACCACTTTGCCATCAACATTTCTGGCGGCACGGCCGGATATCTGAATTAACGATCTGGCAGAACGCAGAAATCCCGTCTTATCCGCATCCAATATGGCTACTAAAGACACTTCCGGCAAGTCCAGACCCTCGCGCAGGAGGTTCACCCCAACAATCACGTCAAATTCACCCAAACGCAGCTCCCTGATAATCTTTGCCCGTTCGATGCTATCTATGTCGCTATGCAGATAGTTTGCCCTTATTCCGGCATTCTTCAGATAAGTGGTCAGGTCTTCGCTCATGCGCTTGGTAAGAGTCATCACCAAGGCTTTGTGGTTCATGTTTACGCGTTCTTTTATCTGGGCTATCAGGTCGTCCACCTGATGCTTTATTGGTTTAATCTCAATCTCGGGATCCAGCAAGCCGGTAGGACGGATAACCTGCTCTACAATCTCACCTTGGGTAAGACTTAGTTCATAGTCCGCCGGAGTTGCCGAAACGAAAATCACCTGGCGCATAAACTGCTCAAACTCCTCGAATCGAAGAGGACGGTTGTCGTAGGCAGAAGGCAACCTGAAGCCATACTCCACCAAGTTTTTCTTGCGGGTGTAGTCTCCACCGAACATTCCATGAACTTGGGGAATGGTAACATGTGACTCGTCGATTACAAAAAGAAAATCATCGGGAAAATAATCTAAGAGGCAACTGGGTGGTGTGCCAATTGATGCACCAGTTAGATGACGGGTGTAATTCTCTATCCCGCTGCAGTAGCCGAGTTCGCGCAGCATTTCCAGATCAAAACTGGTGCGCTGCTTCAAGCGATCTGCCTCCACGTATCTTTTGTTTTCCAGATAGTATGCCACTCTTTCGTTCATTTCGGTCTCTATGCTATGAAGTGCTCCCCTTAGCTTATCCTCGCTCATTATGAAGTGAATGGCTGGATAAACTGGGTAGCTATCAACCACACCAAGACTCTGGTATGAAATGGGGTGTAGCTTCTCAAGTTTACAGACTTCGTCGCCAAAGAATTCTACGCGCAGGCAGTGTTCCAGATAGGCGGGATAGATATCCACAATGTCGCCACGAACCCTGAATGCGCCACGCTCGAAGGCTATGTCATTTCGGCTGTAATGGGCTTGCACCAGACGCGATATCAGCTCTTCCCTATCCATCTTCATGCCGGTATCCAACCTGATTAACGCTTCGCGGTATTCTTCCGGTACGCCCAGGCCATAGATACATGATACTGATGAAACAATAATAACGTCTCGTCGCTCCATCAGGCTCATGGTTGCCCTTAAGCGTAGCTTTTCGATCTGTTCGTTTATTGAGCTGTCTTTCTCAATATAAATATCCTTGCCAGGGATGTATGCTTCAGGCTGGTAATAGTCGTAGTAACTTATAAAGTACTCTACAGCGTTGTCTGGAAAAAGCTGCTTTAGCTCGCCATATAGCTGTGCTGCAAGTGTTTTATTGTGCGACAGCACCAAGGTAGGCCTGTCCAGTTTGGCTATCGTATTGGCAATGGTGAATGTTTTACCACTACCGGTAACGCCAAGCAGCACTTGATGCTGTTTGCCATTGTTTATACCCTCTACCAGTTGGGCTATGGCTTCCGGCTGGTCGCCGGAGGGTTTATACTCGCTAACTAAGTTAAAATTGGCCATTTACTACCTCTCAGAACACAAATAAGATATGAAGTCAATGTTGTTGATTATCCAGGGTCAGGATTCCTTCAAGCTGTTTGGAGTCTATCTTACAGGCTTAACCGGAGATTGTGCTTGACACCACAAGCATTACTCACTTCATTGCAAACAAAGATCGCGATTGCCGTCTTTCTGTCGAGAATTATTTGAAAATAGGAGATAAAAGATGCTGAGTCATGAAGATTTACAAGTAAACTTCGAGAACCTGCTAAAGCTCGGTTATGCCGTGGTTGATGTTCGTCACAAAGAGTATGACGTTTGTGGTGATACCCAGAAACTGGTTATAGCCAGAGTTGATTCCGACCGGGATGATTTTTATCAGGATATGCTGAAGCTTTATACCGGAATTGAGTTCAAACCCAGTGAGCTGTTTGAAGTATGGACTGATGTGTTGAAGCACAAAATTAAAATGAGCATGGTATTGAACCGTGACATCGCAATAAAGGTAGCCGCTTTAGATTATATCGAAACCGTTTACTCTGGCAAATGATAGAACGGTCACTGCTGCTTATTAAGCCCAATGCCGTGCAGCATAAGCACATTGGGCATATAATATCATTATTGGAACGAGGTGGGTATCAAATTTCTGCTTTGAAGCTTTTCAGATTCGATAATGAGCTTGCCGCGCAGTTCTATGCAGAGCATGTTGGAAAAAGCTTCTTTGCCCATTTAGTGGACTTTATGACCTCAGCCGATACCGTAGCTATCATTGTAGAGAAAGCTAATGTTATCCATGATCTTCGCGAGCTAATCGGAGCAGTGGAGCCAGAAAAAAGGAAGCCTGGAACAATTCGCTTTCTGTTTGGCGAAGGGGTTACCGAGAATGGAGTGCATGCTTCGGACTCAGCTCAAAGTGCCGAGCGGGAGATACAAGTTATTTTCGGTGGCTGATACTGAATATTTTCGCTTGAAACATGAAGGGCTACTCGTTTTGAGTAGCCCTTCATTCATATAGGAAAGTTACAATGCCTCTAATCATTCACCTTTGGCATCGAAACAATCCGGGGTCAACACCTCACAATCTGAGCATGGAGTATTTTGCAAGTCTGCCTTGTCTATTGCTATTACCTCGTTGTGCAAAGCTTTATCCAGCTTGGCATTGCTCATGGGAGCGTTGATGGTTTCCAGATTAAGCGAGTAAGCAACAATCAGGCCTGCAAAAACAATCGAAACCATGCTCATCAGCTTGATAAGAATGTTTATGCAAGGACCTGCTGTATCCTTGAAGGGATCACCCACGGTATCACCAACAACAGTAGCCTTATGAGCTTCGGAACCCTTACCGCCCGATACACCGGACTCTACATACTTCTTAGCATTGTCCCAGGCACCACCAGAGTTATTCATCATAACTGCCAACACAAAGCCGCATGCCAAAGCACCCACCAGGATGCCAAGCACACCGGTTACTCCAAGTATCATGCCGGTTATGATAGGGGTTAGAATACCCACTAAAGCCGGAACCAGCATTTCTTTCTGAGCTCCAACAGTGGATATCTTCACGCATCTTGCATAATCTGGCTTGCCGCTTCCGTCCATAATGCCGGGTATCTCTTTAAATTGACGGCGCACTTCTTTAACCATTTGCCCTGCAGCTCTGCCCACAGCTTTGATGGTGAGCGAAGAGAACACAAAGGCGACCATTGCGCCGATGAAGATACCAAGCAGGAACTTAGGATTCAGCACGTTGATTTGATAAAAGTTTATAAAATCGGCTATTGAGGCTTTCTCCAGTGCAATCTGCTCATTGAACTTGGTTCCATAATGGATGTTTAAGAACATAACCTTGCCAGCTTTATCGCCGATTAGGATAAGCCCAGCGCGAACTTCCTCGAGGTAAGCAGCAAGTAAAGCCATGGCAGTAAGGGCTGCGCTACCAATGGCAAAGCCTTTTCCAGTGGCGGCTGTAGTATTGCCTACGGAATCAAGGTTATCGGTCATGGTACGGACATTCTCAGGTAGATTGCTCATTTGGGCATTTCCACCTGCATTATCTGCTATTGGGCCAAAAGCATCCATGGCAAGAGTAACGCCCAAGGTTGCCAACATACCCACAGCACCAAAGCCTATGCCGTATAATCCCATCTCTATTGAGCTATAACCATGACTACAGATGAAGGCAGCAAGGATACCAATAACGATAGTGATAACGGGAGCAGCAGTGGAGCGCATACCAACCGAGAAGCCTTCAAGAATTACTGTGGCAGGCCCATACTCGGCTTGTTCGGCAATGCCTCTGGTATGACGGTAACTATGTGAAGTGTCCAGTTCGGTAAACCTGCCGATAATTATTCCAGCCGCCAGGCCAATTACAGTGGAGATAAATACTCCAAAATAGAAATCAGGTGGTAACAGAGCTCTGGTAATGAAGTAGGCTGCCACCGCGATCAGCAATGAACTGATATATACACTTTTGTTCAGTGCAAACATCAGTTCTTTAGGTCCCGCGTTCTCTTTTGTGCTAACGAAGAACACACCCAGTATAGACAGAATTGCACCAATACCTGCAAGGATCATGGGAGCTGTTACAAAGTTTATTGCCCAAGCAGAATAAGCATCTCCCAGGATGCTTACAGCACCCATTCCAAGTGCCGCAGTGGCGAGAATTGAACCGGCATAACTTTCATACAGATCAGCACCCATACCTGCCACATCACCAACATTGTCGCCAACGTTATCGGCTATGGTTGCAGGATTACGGGGGTCGTCTTCCGGAATATTGGCTTCCACTTTTCCTACTAAATCAGCACCAACGTCTGCAGCTTTAGTAAAAATACCACCGCCCAAACGAGCAAACAAAGCCTGGGTGGATGCACCCATGCCAAAGCTAAGCATTATAACAGTAATGCTGTGCAAAGGTACAGCATACATATTTAGCAGATAGAACCAGAGCGAAATGTCGATCAGGGCAAGCCCAACCACTGTTAAGCCCATCACTGCACCTGCACGGAAGGCAACCTTTAGGCCTTTGTTTAAACTAATGGTGCATGCTTGCGCTGTGCGGTTCGACGCCAGGGTGGCCATATTCATGCCCACATATCCTGCTAATCCACTAAAGAAGCCTCCGGTTAAGAAAGCCCAAGGCACCAGCCAATGAAGCACTCCCAAACCCCATGCCATTATTTGGAAAACGACAAACGCGATTATAAAGAATATGCCAACGCCTTTATACTGCTGCCTTAGATAGGCAAAAGCACCTTCCCGAACATAACCGGCAATCTCCTGCATTCTCACTGTGCCGGGATCATGTGCTTTAACTTGATAAAAGAAAACCATAGCAAAAACTAAGGCTAAAATTGCACCGATTGGTGCTACAAACCATAACAATGGTATTGCGATCATAACATAACCTCTAACAATATAGGAAATGGGATGTTGCGAGATTTCATCCCTATTTTCATGGCTTTTTATTGGCTATGTATATTTTGTCAAATGATATGTGCTAAGCTATTGAGCTCTCCATATATTGTAATCCTAATTCAACTTCAGCATTCTTCCTGTGCTGCTAAACCCAAGTCCGTGGATGCGGTACAGATAAATGCCAGCCGGCTGAGCTTTTCCGGATACATCCAAACCGTTCCATACGATCTCTGTAGTTGATGACGGTGAAGTAACAGCCTTACTAAGCAATTTTTGACCACGCAGATTATAAACCTCGAATTCCAGGCTTTGTGATTTGGGATTATTAACCAACACGCGGCATTCCCCGCTAAATGGATTGGGATAAACTAACGACTTAATTTCCACTGGCAGCATATAGTCATCGTCGATAACTGAAGCCGCGGTAAAGCTAACCGGTACATCGAACACGTTATGATCTAATACCAAACGAAAGTATGATTCCAGAACATCTCTGGTGATGCCCCCAGGACAGCTAAAGTTAATGGTAATCATCTGATTTTGAGGAATCGTGCAGGGCAAGAGCTGAGAGGGAGTAATCTGCCATTCATCTATGTTTATGCCTGCCCCAGGCAATATGGCTTCGAGAGTTATAGAGCCATTATGCATATTCAGCACTTCCATGGTTATGCTGCTTTCCTGGGTAAAATCCATTACGTCAGGAACTGTAAATACATACTCAGCCGGCTTAATATCTACAATGGCACCCTCTACCACAGTCATGCCATAAGGCACCTGCTCAGGAAGCATTATCCAGCCATTGGACGAACCTCCATGACCGAAATTAACATGATAATAACCATTAGTATTGTATCCATCAACCACCAGATTATGCCCCATATCCCATGCCGGGGTTACCACTGCCAAATGAACAGGTAACGCAGCCTTTACGTTTTGCTCCATTCTTACATACAGGTCTGGCGACGTCTCGGTTAGTAGCGTTGCTTCATTGAAGGCAAAACGGCGGTATGCATTATAAGCCTGGTTTACACTAAATGTACCAGAACCATCCGCGCTGTAAACCTGCTTTAGTGCACTACCCAAAGCAAATACGATGGCACCTTTCTGTTCGTTTGTGATGCCTATGCCATAACGGTAATTATAGCTTGCTGCATCCAAGTATTCATTCGTTTGCGGGTAGGACAAAAAGCCATAGGTTTCATAGGCATCATCAACCCAATAGCTATCGCCACCGTAATTGTGATAATAATCGTCTGTATCGTTTAACCGAGTGCCATTAAAGGTTTTGTGATAGTCCACAATCATTCCCATGGCAATTGCAGGACAGCCCGCAACACTTCGCTGGCCACTTGGCATATCCAGAGGAACAAACATATTATAGGGCTGATACTGGGTCCAGTTAGTTCTAATCCAGCCCTCTGTATTGGAATACCCCACCGGTGGCCATTGCTCAAAAGCCGTTCTGCGATAAGCATTATGCCAGGCTGCATTGTTTTTCGCTACTTCTTCGGAACAGCATTTTCTATTGTTAATATCGGTTAATATGATGTCTGCCAATACATTGTCTTCTGTTGATGAACAGAAGACTGATGTTCCAGAATAGGCAATTAATGGGGGAACATCAGTGGATGCGCCAACAACCATGTAACCTGTGGGAGAAAGATTGAACACATAGGCACAAAGTTCATTGTCTCCATTGCTTAGATAGCTTTGCCCCATAATGCTATGTTGCGGATACAGCTCGCTTAGCTTGAAATTGGCAAATTGGGTTGCTGAGTTCAGATTCACATTTTCAGCAATCAGTACCGTGCAGTATAAAGCCAAAATAATGAGTAACATTCTTTTCATGGTAGCTCCAAGTAATAATGTGTTTGTTTTAATACATAAAGATGCAACTTATGTGCCAGTTTGTCCCATAATTATCAATATCCTGAACCAAGCAAAAAATAGCAGGGGAAATATCATGTTCTTGCCTGCTGCTTCCTTGAACGAATTACTAATGAAATGCGCATGAATTACGGATGGGATGCGCAATTCATGCGTAATGATACAGTAAATCCAGCAAGGATGGCTTCATATGCGTATGCTGTTAATGCTGCCTTGATTTAGCTTTAATGCCGGTTCGCCATGAATCATCATGATAATTCCCAGCTCTTTACCGCAGTTGGGGCATAAGGGGCGTGAAAATGTTGCTGCCCCCTTTAGTCCCACATAATCGTCCGTCAATCTGCTAATGAGGCACTTTATCAGGCGTCCCTTACCAGCTTTGAAGTATCGGAAAAGCGTGAAACCACACTGGCATTCGATATCTACAATCTTTCCCGTTCTCACCTTATACCCGGCTGTGGCTAAACATCAAAACCCACGCGCATTACTGGCATGCTGTATAGCCTTTTTTTATCTATAGACAGCAGGGCAGATAGAATGTCGTACAAAGCTGGGCTCTCTAACAATTTTTGCATCACTAGATGGTTATCATTCAGGTCAATCTGCTGGATAATCTTACTCAGGTCATAGCTTTTTGAGCGGGTAGGGGTAGACTTTACGAAGCTAAAGCTTTCTTGTTCTTTAAATTCTGCAAGCTTTTGCCGGGTATAATTAATAATATCAGTGGGGATTATCACCCTAACCGTTTCCAGAGACGGGATGCTTGGTTTTCCGCTTATCAATCCACACTCTAACAGCTTGAAATCTGGTATCTGGGTTCTATTGAATTCCTGCAGAATAATTGCCGGTGGATATGGGGCTTTGAACGATAGATCAAAGAACTCCCTTAGTCCTTCCACGCCAATGGGTAGGGGTGGAGACAGGCTAACCTTGGGATGTGGAGAAAAGCCCTGAGTAAATACCGTCTGCAAATCCAGCATGGCTATGCGACGAAAGAGCATGCGCATCCAATCAAGATGCGAGATAAAGCGCAGCATTCCCACTTTTTGATAGTAAACCCGGTATCTATATTGGGTGATTGGGGCAGCGGAGGCAATTCTTTGCTCTTCAGCATTGTGAATTGGCTCATTATTTGACCTTGATAATTGAGTTGTTGCAGCTTCAGGCTTAGTTGCAGTGGAAGTCATAATGTTATCGTCACATACACCGCACATGGTGCATAATTCGCGGCAGTCAGGAGTTTGAATGCTCGCTATGGCTTTGCTGTATTCTGAAAGCAGAAACTCCCTGCATACTCCCGTATCAACGAAGTCCCAGGGTAATGGCCTTGCTGTGTCTCTTGCCCCCAGATACTCCGCCTTATCAATACCATTTTCTTCAAAAGCCTTTTCCCAAATGGAGAAGTCGAAACACTCATTCCATCCATCGAAGCGAGCACCCAATTTCCATGCGGTTTCCAACACCTCAGCCATTTTGCTGTCTCCCCTGGTGAGCGTTGCTTCCAGGATTGATGTTTCTATCGTATGGTATTTAATCTTTATATTTCGTGCTTTACCGAAGGTATTCTTGATCTTTATAGCCCGGCTTAACAGGGTAGCTTTGTCCAGCATTGCAGCCCACTGGAAAGGTGTAAAAGGTTTGGGGACAAAAGGAGATAGAGTTACATTTATCTGTAATCGCCGTTTCCCAATGGCGTTAATCGTGTCTATCAAGGAGATTATGGCATCGATGTCGCTTTCTTCCTCGGTGGGTAAACCCAGCATAAAGTATAGCTTAATCTTTTGCCAACCGAGCTTTACGGCAATCTCAACTCCTTTTAGTATGGCTTCTTCCGACAGGTTTTTATTTATCGCCATGCGTAATCTTTCTGAGCCTGCTTCGGGAGCAACCGTTAAGCCTTCCCTACCCAGGTTTCTTAGCACTTCCACCAGTTCATCGCTTAGGCTATCTACCCGCAAGGATGGCAAAGATATGTGAGTTTTGTCTGTGTCAATCTCGTTCAATAAACTCAGTAGGAGTTCCTGGATGCAGGAATAATCACTGCTGGAGAGTGAAACCAAGCCAGCTTCATCCCAGCCAGTGCTGTTGGTTTCGGTTATTATGTCGTGCAAAATAGCCCGTGGATCACGCTCACGAACAGGACGGTAGAAGTAACCCGCATGGCAGAAGCGGCAACCACGTGAACATCCCCGCATAATCTCGGCTACATAACGGTTATGCGTGGCAAGCTGCCAGGAAAGTAGCTGAGGTTTATGCATTAGTGTGGAGCTGGAAAAGCCGCCAAACTTGCGGCTTTGCACCCGCTCACCATTATGGAACTTGGGAACGTAGCAATAATCAAGTCCAGCAAGAGCGGTTAAACGTGCATGCCTGTCAGGATGATTATTGAGTATATCAGCTATCTCTATTATGCCTTCTTCGGCTTCACCGATAAAGAATACGTCAATGAACGGAGCAAGTGGTAAGGGGTTTGTGGCACATGGGCCGCCAGCCATAACAATGGGAGCGTCGTTTGCCCGGTCAGAAGACCTTATGGGTAATCCAGACAGGTTAAGCAACTCTGGCACATTACTGAAGTTCAGCTCACTTTGCAGAGTTATGCCGATAACATCGAAGTCCTTTAGTGCTATCCTGCTTTCCCAGCCGAACAAGGGTAATTCCTCTTCACGCATTAGAGCAGCCAGGTCTGTCCAGGGCAAGTATGCCCGGTCTGCCATAGCATATTCCAAGCTGTTTACAATGCTATACAATATCTTTAGCCCTAGATGGGACACGCCCAATTCGTAGGCATCGGGAAAGGCAAAAGCAAAGTGCACTTTTGCGCTGTCGAAGCACTTGTGCACTGCGTTAATCTCATGATCTATGTATCGCGAAGGTTTATCTACCAAAGGTAGAAGATGTTCGATATCTACCTTATTCATAGGCTTCTTAAGCTAATCTGGATGCTGTTTTGTTTGCCCCAATCGATTAGAGTCTTGTAGGCATGGCTATCACCTAGTGATACCTCGCCACAATCTTGCCTTGGCTTGCATATATCCACCAGGGTGTTGCCATAACGGCATTCTTGTAGAGTGAATCTATCACCGGGCTTTAGCAACTCCTGCATAGATAGGAGGTCACTTTCGGACAGCAATGCATCGAAAAAGGTGCTACGGAACTCGTAGGATACACCGGCACGACGGATTACGTCCATGCTTCCAAGCACTGTTGCCGGATTTATATAGCTACATGTAACCAATTGGTAGAGATTTAGCGGAGCCTTGATATCCATGGCGTAATAGTCCACCAAACCTGCGTGGGCTATTTGATCCAATACATCAGGTAGAGAACCGTTAGTATCGAGTTTTACCTTAAACCGCATCGCCTTAATTAATCGTAAAAAAGGTATCAAATCCTCTTGTAGAGTTGGCTCTCCACCAGAGATCACAACGGCTCCCAGCTTCTTGCGTCTTCGATATAGAAAACGCAACACAGCTTCTGTATCCACAATAGAGCCATAACGTTTGGGGTCTACCAAAGCAGGATTGTGGCAATATGGACAACGGAAATTGCAGCCTTGAGTAAATATTATGGCTGCCAACTGGCCGGGAAAATCCAACAATGAAAACTTCTGAAAACCGCCTATCTTCATTGGACAAGCTCATTGAAAAGACTGTGCTCATTCGGCTCGTGCTGTTTCAAAGGATCGAAGGTAGTGCGAAGCTTAAACTCTGCCTTTTTACCCTCGTTCCACTGAGAAACAGGTCGTAAATAGCCCACTATGCGAGAAAACACTTCGGTATCTTTATGACAGAGGGGGCAAATGGGTTGCTCGCCGTCCAAATAGCCGTGCTGACTACAAATACTAAATGTGGGTGAGAAGGTAAAATACGGCAATCTATAGCTTTCGCAGATGCTTTTTACCAAGGCTTTTATGCTTTGACCATGCTCCACTCTCTCTCCACCAAAGATATGCAGCACTGTTCCGCCAGTATATTTGGTTTGAAGCTCATCTTGCAAGTCCAGAACTTCGAAGATATCATCAGAGTAATTAACGGGAAGCTGAGTGCTATTGGTATAGAATGGAGTGTCACTACCACAATTTGCACACTTAATGCCTGGATAGTGCTTCTTGTCCAAAATAGCAAGGCGGTAGCTGGTGCCTTCGGCTGGTGTAGCCTCTAAGTTATAATTATTATACGTCTCTTCCTGAATGTCGATAAGACGTTTTCGCAGGTAGTCCATCACCCTTATGGCAAATTCCTTCCCCTCTCTTGTTCCCAGGTTCTTGCCAAGTAAGTTTTCAGCAGCTTCGTTCATACCGATGATGCCAATGGTGGAGAAATGATTCTTCCAATACTGGTTGAAGCGTTCATAGATGTTCTTTAAGTAAAACTTGGTGTAGGGATAAAGCCCGCTCTTCGTATAGGTTTCCAGCACCTTTCGCTTAATCTCCAGGCTGCTTTTTGCCAATAGGAGTCTATCCTCTAAGATACTAATGAATTCATCTTCGGTTTCTGCAATATAACCGATGCGAGGTAGATTTAATGTTACTACCCCTATTGAGCCTGTTAAAGGATTAGCTCCAAACAAGCCACCGCCTCTTGCTTCCAGCTTCCTGGTATCCAGGCGAAGCCTGCAGCACATACTGCGAGCGTCGTTTGGGTCCATGTCCGAATTAACAAAATTTGAGAAATAAGGAATGCCATACTTGGCTGTAGCTTCCCATAGATAGTGTATGGTAGGGTTTTCCCAATCGAAATCTTTGGTTATGTTATAGGTAGGAATGGGGAAAGTAAATACGCGTCCCTTGGCATCTCCTTCGATCATTACATCCAGGAAGGCACGATTTAGGATGTCCATCTCTGCCTGAAAGTCTCCGTAGTTCCTGTCCATGGGCACCCCGCCAATTACTACTGCCTGATCCTTATACATATCTGGGGGATAGAGATCAAGCGTGATATTCGTGAAGGGGGTCTGAAAGCCTACCCGAGTAGGCACATTGATATTGAATACAAACTCTTGCAAAGCTTGCTTCACGTCTTCGTAGGAAAGCTTATCGTAGTAAATAAAAGGAGCTAACAGGGTATCAAAGCTGGAAAAAGCCTGCGCACCTGCTGCTTCTCCCTGAAGGGTATAGAAGAAATTTACAATCTGTCCCAGTGCGCTGCGAAAATGCTTAGCTGGTGCGCTCTCAACCTTGCCCTCGGCACCACAAAACCCGGTAAGTAACAAATCCATCAAATCCCAGCCCACACAGTATACCGAAAGCTGACCCAGGTCATGAATATGCAAATCACCACACACATGAGCCTCACGAATTTCCGGGGGGTATATTTTGTTAAGCCAATAGGTTTTGCTAACTTCTGAGGCAATATAGTTATTCAAGCCCTGTAAAGAATAGGCCATGTTCGAGTTCTCATAAACCTGCCAGTCGAGCTTCTCCAGATATTGGTCTATTAGCTTTACCCCGGCAGTAGATACCAATTCACGGATGCGGGCATGCTGATCGCGGTAAATAATGTACGCCTTGGCAGTCTTTTTGTAGGGGGATGCCAAGAGCACCTCTTCCACAACGTCTTGAATACGCTCAACTTCAGGTATCTCATCCTGAATAACCTGTTGAGTTAAATTTATTACTCTTAAGGTTAAAACCTCTGCAATCTCCTCTCCGAACTCCCCTGTAGCCAGCCCGGCTTTAAGTATCGCCATAGCTATCTTATGCTTATCAAAACTAACAATGTTACCATTACGTTTTCTGATCATCGAAAACATCAGCATTCCCCCTTTGTTTACCAGCGGTATCTATATATATTTTAGTTATTTACAGCTTTGAGCCCTATTTACACTAAACATGACTCATCTTCATGAGGTATATCTAAATAAGGAGTTACGATTTTTGTCAATGAGAAAACCAGCTTTTTATGTGGTTTTTTATCCACAGTATGGCAGCTTATTGCTACGTAAACAGCTATGGCTTACTTGCTGAATTTGAATTATTTAAGAATAAAGGCTTGCGTGATGCAAGCCTCGATAATGTTTATTTGTAGCTATTTCACATCATTTCAATAGCAACACTTTCCTTGCAGAGTTTACCCCTTTTTGATGCGCCCTTATCACATATACTCCGGAGCTTACTGCCTTACCCTGAGAATCTCTGCCGTCCCAAGTATAACTTGTCTTAATCTCTGGCATGCCAGAATGCAGAGACCTGACTAGCTGTCCTTTTATGTTATACACTTCTACACTTATCGGATGCTGCTTATCGGCACTTGCCACAATAAAGCTAGTTTCACTGATGAATGGATTGGGGTAGTTAGGCATCACTTTGATGCCGGTGATGGCAGGAATAACCCCGTCTTCATTGCTAGCCGGTTCATTGAATACGGATTGCATAACGAAGTTAACGAACTCCCTTGATGCATCTAACTCCATGTTATACAAGGGAAAACTAAGGCTTACTGCCTTACCATTTCCATACTGATGAGCAACCGCAATCCCCTTGCCATTAAGTGAGCCCTGGCTACTACCGTTGGGATAGTCTGAACCATAGGTATATAACAGGTCACCGGCATCAACCGGAGTAAGCCCTTCAACTCTGATAATGTGCCCATTGAAGGCAGCACTGGTCTTCAGGCTATCTACTTGAATCATTGAGATATTATCAATCGCCGGCATAGCATACTTAAATCTAGCTGAACTGCTGTAGTCTGCCGATGCTATCCCCAATACCTGCCGCATAAAGCTATTAGCAGTAAATGTAACTGGATATGAGGAGCTCTGCTCGAATGCCTGGCGTGGATGATAGAGACTAAAAAGCACATTTCCACCAAGATTGATATATTGCTTCAGTGCTTCCAGAATTGTGAATGGATAGCCAGTATCCGAATACTCATTTCCATGCCAGATGATAGTAGAATATATCCCTAAGTCTGCCAGGCGCAAAGGTGACGTTTCTTGCTCCAGGTCTATAATCGCAGCGGGAGTGTGTAGTTCCAAAAGGTTTAGATAGAAGTCATCCACCATCTCGTCATTAGGTTGGAAAGGACTGGTTCCGCCAAGATTCTTGGATTCATCCACTAGCAATATCCCGCAGTTTAAGCTAACGGGCCGGGAAGATACAGCCACGGTGGGCAAGCTATTGTTATTATCACTGTCATAGGCAGTTAAACGATAGTAATAATACTGAGGTGAACCAACTACATTGCTGTCTATATAGGATGTGAAATCAGTTCCGATATCCGCTATGGCAGTTCCATTATCAGTTGGACTTGTAGACCTCCAAAGAGTGTAACCGGCAATGTCCAATTCCGTATTAGCATCCCACGACAAAGCTATAGACTGCGAATTTGGCTGCGCTTCAAAGGCTACCGGAGTTCTGGGCAGCAGCATAGGAGTTCCGCTTCCAAACACCTTGCTACTCTGAGTTCCAGACTCATCCACAGAACATACCGACACATCGTATAACACGCCCTCTACCAAGTTCGAGACAGTTGCAACAGGCGTATCAGAGTTCATGCTCATTTCCTGCCCGGTAAGCGTGTTACGGTAAAGTATCTGGTAATGGCTGATGTATGGGTCATTAGGTGCTTGCCAAGCCACCGTTAAGGCATCACCGGTTCCGCTGTCCCATACTTGAAGGTTGCCGGGAGCTTTGGGCATAGAAGAATAGGTTGCGGCTACTGCTGTGGATGCTTTTATAACTTCTGCACAATACTCAGGATCGATATTGGCAACAATGTCTTGATCTGAATGATACCAGGGACAGAAATTGTATTCGAAGTAATAGACTACCGGATATCCCCGCGCATAAAAAGAATGACTGTCACTCGAAGATGAATTCATAGTGCCATACACAGGCTCCAAATCGGTGTAAGATGACGTAATCTCTGCTGCCAAATTGGTATGCTCCATATAGCCATCATAAGGCATCAAACGGACACGCAGATCACCGCCTTCATTGTTGGCTATCATATCATGATTCATCATCAAGCGAATGTCCAGCCCAGCATTTTGGGCATAGAGAGCATAGGCTTTTGAGCCCCACAAACCGAATTCTTCAGCGGCAAAGGTGACAAATCTGATGGAACACTTGGGTTGGTAACCACTTGCCATCATTACTCTTGCCATTTCCAAGGCAGCTACTGTGCCACTGGCATTATCATCCGCACCCGGAGCGAGATCATAAGGAGTAGTGTTTGTTATGGAATCATGATGACCGCCTACAACTATATAGGTATCGGGATAAACACTGCCGGTGATGGTGGCAACAACGTTATACTGCGTGGTATTTTGCCACTGGAAGTTATGAAGCTCTGCATTGCTGATCCCAAACCGCTGGAACTGATTCTTTATCCAGTTAGACACTGTTAATCTATTTGAGGCAAGCGCATAGCGGGTTTGCATATTCTGCAACGATTGAATAAAGTATAGCACGCTATCGGCATTCACCTGGTTAATCAAGCTTTCAATCTCCGTTCTGGTCTCTGCCACTCCGGCGGAAATGCTGTTAATATTGCCAAGCTGCATGGGGATTAAGTCCAAAATAGTAAAGGGATTCTTTATGCATCCTCTTAGCTCAATTTCATTATACCTGCTATTCAGCAAGACAGCAGAACCTAAGTCTATAAGAATATCGCCACAGGCTTCCAACTCGTTAGGTATGGTATCACCAAGTTTCGATACCAAATACAGTCTGCCATTGGGCAACATCTTAAGCTGCTGCCCCATGGGAGGTAGGCTTTTGCCACCTGCTATCACCTGGTTTTCATTGTAATAATACACTTCATGACCAGATTGGCTAAGGGTTTTAACTGCTTCCCGCAGATTTGCGGATTTGGCATTTTCCACCAGCGCGCTGCTGGATATGTTATAGATAACCGACTGCTGTGCCATCGCAAGACCAACCCACACAGCAAGCATAAGGATAATACATAGCTTCTTCATTCTTTCTCCCATTGGGAATTATAACAGACTTCCATGCAATATTCATACCGTTTCCATAAAAAGCCCTTGCTTCTTTTACTTTAAAATTACGGATGAACTACGCATCTCATCCGTATTTCATGCGTAATTCATTAGTAATTCGTTCAAGGAAGACATAGGACAAGCGGAGATTATCAATTATATTACAGTGATATATCAGAATGATATAAGGCATGACTGTTGTTGTCTGCTGCTTTTTGGCTATTATACTGCATTTGCGTATCTTACAGATTAATTCACGTTTGGCACGCCCCTTGCGATAATAGAAAAGAAAACAGCATAAGGAGTTCAAGATGAAACGAGTTCTAATCTTCATACTGATTCTGGGCATAGGGATAGGCACCTTGATGGCACAGTCTAAGGACGAAATTAAAAAGCAAATCAAGATTGAAATGGAGGGGAACCTCACTGATGTCCCTACTTCCAAGATCATTATGAACTTGCAAAAGGATTTAAACTTCGAGGAAAGCTCACCCGATGCGGCTTTCTTTGGTATCTACTCTGAAGATCTCACCTTTCCCAAAGCCCAAGAGCTTGGTTACAAGGGTAATGTGGGGGTGTTAATAACTGGTGTAGTGTCCAATTCCCCTGCGTGGAATTATCGTTTACAGGAAGACGACATTATCATAAGCATCGATAACAAAGAGATTAGCAACCACGAAGTATTCGAAAAAGTACGCAAACAATACCGCGCTGGTGACCAAGTAAATTTGGAGCTTTTTCGTTCCGGCGAAATTATAAATGTTGATTTCGTCTTTGGTTCTCGCGAAACCAAGACAAGCACTGTTAACCCTGATCAACCAGAAAAGAAAAAGAAGCTTTCTGCCGGATTTGGTGGTGGAACATGGATTCCAATGTGGTTCGACACCGATATGACCGACATCAACAAAGTAGTGACCGCCATGGGCTTTGGCAAGCTTGCCGACGATGGCGTACTAATGCAAGGTCTTGGTGGGAAAATAACCGTCGGTAAAGGCTATTTCTTAGGCGGTCAATTCACTACCTTTGAAGACAACAAAAAGATACTTGATCCCGCTGCTGGCAGCCAGTATCATATCTGGTTACGCTACGAAAATACCATGGGTGGCGTTACCCTCGACAAGCGTTTGCCCATCACCAAAAACTTCATCACCTCTGCCGGTTTGATGTTAGGCGGTGGCACTCACACAATAGAAGTTCTGAAAAGCAATTCCAACTACAACTGGAATGACTGGGACAACACCTTTTTAAACAGCAATAACACTCATTCTCTGTTAAGCCGCAATTACATTGTTGTTCAGCCCCGTGCCGAATTTATGTATCGCTTGTTGCCCTGGTTTGGCCTTCGCGCAGAAGCCGGCTACACCTATGGTTATGCCCCAAAAGAGGGATGGAGAGTTAAAGGCCTGAATGGAGAAAACTTTGAAGTGCTTAATGATCCCGACACCGAGTATCAAGGACTAAACGTAACAATCGGACCTTGGTTCGGTTTCTAAGATATATTTTCCCAAAAGCAATCCCCCTAAACATCCTGCGAAAAGCCCTTACCATCCCCGGTGAGGGTTTTTCTTTTTTTCTCTAATAACCAAAAAAAAGGCGGATTTGCAAATCCGCCCAGGTTGTTACACAGCAATGTCTATAATAGTGATTTTATTAGTAGCGGAATCATTATCTCATGATGACCAATAAAATAGTAGCCTTTACCACCTGTTTCCACTGGCCGTTGCATCACGTTCACCCTGGCGCGGTAGTGCATATTCATATCAAACACCGCGGTATGGAAGTTCTTTACGCTGCCATAGATGTTGCGGGCAACGGTTAAAGCCTTTAGAAACACCTCGGGTATGATAACCGCAGAGCCAAGATTAAGAAAAACCCCGCCCTCATCCAGGCGCGACACCTGCTGGCAGAAGATGCGGAAATCCCTCATAGAGCAATCGCCGATAGCCGCCCCGTCTGCATGCGGGCTTTGGTGTATAATGTCCGTACCAATTGCCACCTGCACACATAGCGGTATGCCAAGACGATAAGCCGAAGCCAGTAGTGACAGCCCAGCATTTTCCGCCTTCTCCCCTATTTCCTTCCCGAGAGCTTCGCCTAGTCCAAGCTGATGCTGATACCCCTTTTTTATTGCTTCATTAATCCCTCTGGAGGTTTCTTCTGCCATGCCAAATGAACCATCTGCCAGGGCTTTTGCCACGTCTTCCGAGGTCTGCCCGAAATGTGCCAGTTCATAGTCATGAATCGCCACAGAGCCATTGGTAACCAAGGCACCAACGTAGCCAGCTTCCATCAGCTCTATTATCAGTGGTGCCAAACCGCATTTTATCACGTGTCCACCCAGCCCGATGATTATCGGTTTACCCATGGCTTTGGCGTTCTTGCAGCTTGCTATCAGTGCTTTCAGGTCGGCAGCGCAGAGTATATCCGGCAAACATGCTAAAAAGCTTGAGGTATCCACCTTCCCCGCTTTGGCAAAGTCCATGGTTGCCACCTTGCTATAGCGAGCTTTCACCGAATACGTTTTCAGTCCGCTAAGGTCTATCTGTTTATATTTACTCACTATACCTTTCCTCTTCGCTAAATATACAGCCGCAATACTGCTGTCTATACATGCCTTCCTGTTTGGAAAGCCGTATGCCTTCTTGCCACAAGCTACGCCAGTCCTCATAGTAAAACTCTATGCCATACTTATCTGCCATAGTCTTAGCCGTATGAATTATCAGCTCATGCTTTTGGTATTTACTATACAGCAAGGTTGTGCTAAAAGCCTCAAATCCATTCATCAATGCGGCTTTGGCAACCATGTCCAGGCGCACTTCATAGCAGTATTCACAGCGCAACGAGATGTCTTTTAGCGTTTCCAGCAAAAACGGCACCAAGCCATAGCGGTTTTCCTCTATATAGGCTATGCTTTCCTTTTCGCAGAACTCACGCAGAGTATTGCGCCGCTTCTGGTATTCCAGCAGAGGGTGTATATTGGGATTAAACCAATACGCACCCACTTCCTTACCCTCTGCTTTCAGCTTGTTATATGGGGCTATAAAGCAAGGTGCACAACAAGTGTGCACCAATATCTTAGCTGCGGACATAATGCGGCATGTCCACTGGCAGCACAAAGGACATCTCTACCAGTCCCGCTACCTTGCCGTCTCTAAACCACGGCTGTTGATAAATAAGCTTCTTGATCTCGCCTTTTTGGATGGTGTAGGAATGCGGTTGTCCTGTTGCCAGCATATTACGGATTATCACATTACAGTGCTCCGGGTGATAGTCATACAGGTTTTTACCTATCAATTCCGCACCGCCATCCCCCTTGAAGGTTTCTATGGCGCGCTCATTCATTTCGATAATTATTCCATCCGCATCGCAAACGGTTATCGCGGCGGGAAATTCCTTAATCCATTCGTGCATTAGAATTCCTTCAGGATGTTTGCAGCCACTATGCTACGTTGAATCTGGTTGGTTCCTTCATATATCTGAAGGATTTTCGCATCACGCATCATCTTTTCTACTGGGTATTCCTTCATATATCCATATCCGCCGAGTATTTGCACCGCATCAGTGGTTACTTTCATGGCTACGTCGGAAGCAAAGTATTTGCACATAGCGCTTTCTTTGGAGTAATTCTTTATGCCTGCATCCACCATTTTTGCTGTTTGCATCACCAAGGCGCGGGCTGCTTCAATCTGAGTTGCCATATCCGCTAACATAAATTGGATTATTTGAAAGCTGGAGATAGGCTTGCCGAATTGCACCCGTTCCTGTGAATACTTGGCAGCGCATTCAAAAGCTCCGCGCGCTATGCCAACTGCCTGTGCGCCAACCATCGGGCGGGATTTGTCAAAAACCTTCATAGCGGTTATAAAGCCTGTGCCTTCGCGTCCCAAGAGGTTTTCCGCGGGGATTACGCAGTCTTCAAAGATAAGTTCACGGGTGGCTGATGCGCGTATGCCCATTTTATTCTCTTTTTTGCCAAAGCTGAAGCCGGGTGTGCCTTTTTCTACTATAAAGCAGGAGCAACCACGCGCCCCTTTGCTTCTGTCGGTCATAGCGAATACTGTATAGATGCCTGCTTCGCCGCCGTTGGTTATCCACTGCTTGGTGCCGTTTAACACGTATGTGTCGCCTTCCTTGCGGGCAGTGGTTTCTATGGCTCCCGCATCACTTCCGGCATTGGCTTCGGTGAGGGCAAATGCCGCAAGCTGTTCACCTGCCGCTATTTGGCTTAAATACTTCTTCTTTTGTTCCTCATTTCCCGCTATCAGAATGGGGTACATGCCCAGCCCGGTCGCGCCAAAGGCAAGTGCGATTCCCGCATCCACTGCACACAGCTCTTCGGTAACGATGGCTAAGTCCACCACCTTGCCGCTGATGCCGTCATACTCTTCGGGTATAAGGATGGAGAATAAATCGCTCTGCTTCATTATCTCTACTATATCCCAAGGGAAAATGCCTTCCTGGTCGTAATGCTCAGACAGTGGCTTCATTTTTTCCACGGCGATTCTTCTCGCCAGTTCCTGCATTTCCAGTTGATCTTCGGTTAAAAAGTAGTTCATATTGTATCTCCTCTTATTTCATACGTTTTTACGAGTGGCATGTTAGTATATATGCTGCTTATGTGTCAATCTCTTTTTTATAAACGGGTCTCCTGTCGTTCCCGTTATCCTTTACTGAATTTCCCGCTATGTTCTTCTGTCGCTCATGTTGTTCTATACTTATTCATATGTTTATCTGGTTTTGTGGGCTGGATTCCCGCCTCCGCGGGAACGACAAAGCTAAGGATATATGTGAGTTATGTATGAATGTCGTTCTCGTTCTCCTTTTCTGTCGTTCCCGTTACCCTTTTCTGCCGTTCCCGCATCCCCCATCTGTCGTTCCCGTCTTTTTCTCCTGTCGTTCCCGCGAAGGCGGGAATCCAGCCCTTACAAATAAACACAAACGTCACTCTATCAACACTAAAATACCACACCATCCCCACACCATTCTCACACCATCCCCACACCATCATCACACCATCACCTCTTTACACATTCACATCCCCCCTCTACTATACTAATGGGTGCAAATACCCTCAAATATGTTGCAACTACCCCGAATTATTTTCACATTCACCAAACTTTCTTCTATCCTACTGATTACCTATAGCTTATCTTCTTCACCGTATGGCGACCCTCTCACGACCCTCTCACTAACTGAGAGGGTCGCGAGAGTGTCGTGAGAGGGTCGTGAGAGGGAACTATAGGAAAGCTATAGGATAGCTGAAGGAAAAAAAAAGGGGTTATAGCTTAGCCGCGGTGCTGAATCGGATTCAGCGACCAGTAACACTCACTGTGGATAACTGCATGTGCATGAATGTGTTCCACTAAGCGCGGGTGGATTAAGTTGCCTTGCTGTTGGGATGCTGCCTGGCAAGCACGAGTAACCGCTTTGCGCCCCCTTATTGCGGGACGGCAGCGGCATGGCGCGTGGCAGTAGCGAAAAAAGATGTTGACATAATCCAAGCTCGGCTGCGAGTATAAAACGCATGATAAAAACGGTTTCGGGAGGAACAGTGAAAGCATCAACACTTAGCAAGTTACTTATGATATTTGTATTGGCACTCTTGGGTGCGTGTAAGTTCGATATGAGCTATGAGATATGGCTGAATGCGGATGATTCGGGTAAGGCGAGAATTGAAACATCGGTAAGCCTGCCCAAGATGGAAGGCACCATGGACATCGAAGATACCATTACCAACGATAACAGCTACAGCGAAATGGCACAGTTGATAGAAGAAACTGAGGGTGCAGAACTGATTGGCTATGACTATAAGATAGATCAAACAGAAACTGAGGTTGTGGTTACTTATTTCATCGACTTTAGCTTTAATAATGTTCAAACCCTGCAAAAGGTGATTATTCCGGATTATGAAGATGGCATCAGCATCGCCAGAAAGGGTAAAGATAAGGAACTAACCATAGACGCAATGAAACTTACCATCGATACCGAAAATCAGCTTCAGGAATACCTCAGCTTCCTCGATATGAACATGAAGATTAAGCTTAATCTTCCCTCGGCAGCAAAGAATGTAAATCCCGTGTATGAAGGCCTGAACAAGCAAAAAGAACTTATCTGGGACTTTCATTTGGATGACGAATGGGCAGATAAAGAAAGCCATATAATTACTGTTACATATTGATCTTGTAGCCGGTTAACACAGGAGATAATGTTGAAGCTGAGTATCTGGTCGTGGAATGTGAATGGGCTACGCGCGGTGATGAATAAAGGCTTTCTCGAGGTGCTTGAGCGGGAACAGCCGGACATTATTGGCATACAAGAAACTAAGCTGCAAGAACATCAAATCCCCGATGAACTAAACCGCTTGCCGCAGTATCTGCAATATTGGTCGCATGCGCAGCGCAAAGGTTATTCGGGTACAGCGGTGTTTAGCAAGATGCTTCCGCAAGGCTTTTCGGACAAGTTTCAGGTGGATGAGTTCGATTGCGAAGGAAGGATAAACATCCTTGAGTTTAAGCAATTTGTGCTGTTCAATATCTATTTCCCCAATGGTCAAAAAGATGAAGTGCGCCTCGCGTATAAGCTAAGATTTTATGATAGATGCCTCGAGGTGATGCAAGCCAAGCGCAAAGAAGGTAAAATAGTGCTGGTTGCGGGGGATTATAATACCGCTCACAAGCCTATTGACCTTGCTAATCCAAAGGAAAACGAAAAGTTTAGCGGCTTTCTGCCAATAGAACGGGCATGGCTGGACAAGATTAGCGAGCTTGGTTGGGTAGATACCTTCAGGAAGTTCAATGCTTCCCCGGATGAATACTCGTGGTGGAGCTATCGGGCTGGGGCACGAGCAAGAAATGTGGGCTGGAGAATAGACTATTTTTGGGTGAATGAAGAAGCGCTGCAATACATCAGCGGTGCGGGAATCCGGCAAGACATCGAGGGCTCCGACCATTGCCCGGTGTGGGTGCAGCTTACTTTACCTTAAGGCTTACACCCTCTTGATAATAACCGCCTCCGAAGCCAAATACCAGCTCGTAGTTACCCTTACTCTTTACAAAGTCTATGTCCACAGTAAAGCGTTTGCTGTCTATCCAGTTAATCTTAATAGGTTTTGAGCCGACTGTGAAGGTGTCTTTTGCCACTTGATAGCGGATGCTTTTGTCGGGGAAGTTTAGCTGAGCCTCAAGCTTTGCTGGCGGGTTAGGTGACATATACTCGAATTCCAGCGTATACCTGCCCTTGCGTTTGAACTTTTTGGGTAAGTTACATTTTAGCTTAACCAAGGGTGTGGCAAAATTCTGAGTGGCAAGCAACATGCCTTGAAAATTGATGACCCCGATTCCGATATGGGTAAAGCGTGCATCCAGAATGTTTTCACGGTGCAGAGGTGAATTCATCCAACCAGTCACAATCTCCTGCGGTGTGTAGATGCCATCTGTATTATAAAAACGCGCTAGATTCTCACCAATGGAGGACACAATCAACTGCGGATAAAGCCTGCTTCTTCTTCCGTCCACCTTTTGTCCAAGGTGGTCAGTATGGTCAAAAAAGCCAAATGCCACCATATTGCGGCTGTGCTGTCGTGCCATGTCTGCCAGGCCTTCATCATACACCAGCGGCGGAAGATTGTTTTTGGCGCGTTCGTTATTCGTATTTTTCCAGATGAGATGTTCAAACTCAGTAATACTGATCTGATTGGCAACAAGATTTGCAGAAGCAATTATACACAGCAAAATAAGCAGCAGCCTTGTTCGCATGATTCTCCCCTAAAATCTGTATTGGATTAGCACTTGCTCGTCCTCAAACAGCAAGTGCAGCTTCTTTTTGTTAGCATCAAAGTCAGATAGATGTGCATCCACGTAAGCATCCAGAACCGAGAGAGCAGCCGTGATGCCCATCCACCAGAAGTCACTGGTTCGCATCTCTTTATACTCCTGTTGCTTACTTTGATAATGTTGCTGGAGAAACACATCGTTGGTCTGTGAGGCCAGCTTGCGATAGTCTTCCACCTTCTTGTCGTGAGCTATGGCAGAGGCTACTAAATACGCCTGTACGCCGATAACAATGCCTGCCTTTACATAAGCCTGGTTATATAGCTGCCCTCCACCGGGTAATAATGCAGAATACACCGCCGCCCGGGTTGGGTTTTTAACCGGTTGAGCAAATAAAGACAAGCTGCAAACTGCAACGATTGCCAGTGTGAACAGATATCTTTTCAAAACAAATCCTCAAACTTAGTTTCTGAACTTGTGGCTTAATGAAGGCTTTTTTGTCAATAAAAAGCTCATATTGGCATTCCCCCATTTTTAATCCAGCCTTATCTTCAATTGCCAAAGATCTCGT
>CALLHY010000018.1 GCA_938009275.1 uncultured bacterium | reverse complement strand
AGCTCTTTGTAAAATATAATATTGTGTCGCCCCCAAGGGGCTTGGTATTGGTGGGTGCCTTGTACCTGAGGCTTACGCCTCAGGCTATTATCTGTCGCTCTTGCAGAGCTTAAATTTCTCTCTTGCAAAGATTAGAAGTTCATCTTGCAGAGCTTTGATGATACTCCCTGTTAACTTGCTAACCTATTAACCTGCTAACCCATTAACTTGCTAACCCATAAACCTGCTACCCCATCGTCTAACGCCTAACGCAATCTCTTTGTCTTATAACGGTTCGAATTCTGAAAGTTCGTTTATTTGCACTTGACAGCATTATTATCGGCAAATCTATTCATCTTAATTAAACATCGAGGTTAAGATTTTGAAAAAAGCATACTTAAGTTTATTGGTATTGTTGGCGTTTACTTTGCTGAGCGGAGTGCAGAACGATTGGGACAAAATGGAACTGAAAGGCATGGTAGAAAGCATTATCACCGATGCAGAGGTATTTGTATTTGATCAACAGGGCTATATCATCCGAGGTTGGCGCGGTGACGAGAACTATGCAAGCGCAGATTACGGCTATGTTTACGATGACAATCACAACCTGCTTGCACATGAGATAACTATCGACAACGGCTTTGTAACCAGTGGTGATTATTATGAATACAACGATGGCGGGCAATTGATAAAACAAAAGGAATACTCGCTTACTAACACCAGCTACTATTACTATACTTACAATGCTTCAGGCCAGTTAAGCCGCAAGCAAGCCCATGACTTTTATGACAAACCCAATACTGCAACAGATTATATTTACGATGCCACTGGCAATAAGATAAGAGAAAACTACTTCGACAAAGATGGGAAACTTACTCATTACACTCAATATATTTACGATAAGGCGGGCAATAATACAGAAAAAGCCACCTATGAACCTAATAAAAAGCTTATCCGCGTATTTAAGTATAAATACAATACCAAGAATCAGATTAGCGAAGAACAGATTATCCAGGAGAAAACCACTACCTACAAAAGCCAAAATTCCTATGATGAACATGGCAATATTAGCGAAAGGAAGATTAGTGACTTTGCCAATAATAGCAGTTTCACGCTTGTTTACCGCTACACCAACGACGACCATGGAAATTGGACAGTTAGAGTAACCGAAAGAGATGGCAAACAAAGCAGCACGGAAAGCAGGTATATAGTTTATTATAGATGAGTATCATGGGTGATGTAGTTCTGGTGTCCATGCTCTGGCTAATTCTATCTCTTTGAGGTGATTAATTTCGGGTTCTCGCTGGATTTGCTTGTCTGATAAGCTTATCCAGCAATGTAGCGCGGCTACGCGCCAAGATTTTTCTAAGTATTTTAAAATAATCCGCGTTTTTGTCCACTTTTTGAGATTTTTGTCCACCCCCAGTATTGTGAAGGCAGCATTTCCGGAAATTAAACAGCCTATCACAAAAACAGGAGAACAAAAATGAAAGTAAAATTCAAGTACGGAATCAGAACCTACAGCGGCACGGCAGACGACATGACCTATTGCAGCTATCGCAAGGGAACCGTTTGCATTGGCCGGAGGCACACTTCGCCCCGTATCACCGCCCAAAACACCAGCATGGGTGTAATTATGAAGAATCTGGCAAAGGTTTATAGCGAATGCTCCGCGGGTTACAAGGCAGAACTGAAGACCTATGCCTCCAAGTATGAAGCTCTGGTGCCCAAGAACAAGGTTGCCCCCGGGGCATATCCCATATTCGTGAAGATGATGTTCCTCTTTGCCGAACTGGATGCAGAGCATATCGATCTTGCCACCATCACCCACAGCGACTTGCTAACTGTTGGTACAGACATCCAAAGCGTTGCCGATGCAGTTGCCAATTCTTATCTGCCAAACGTTAGCGGCGCTGATGAGCTTACTACCAACATGTAAGCAGTGAGGTAAATATGAAAAGCAACGATATACTGGTGAAAGAACTGGCGACCCGCATCAACAAATTGGTGAACATCCCCCTGATCAACGAGGAGAACGAGCAGGTCTTTTTCGAGCTGGTAGTAGCTATCCTTCTGGATATCTTCTTAGGTGAGCTTGATAAGCAACTGCAGTAACGTATAATCAATAAGCTACGGAGGGCTGTAAAAAGCTCTCCGTTTTTTACTTTAGGATTACCTGTTTTAGCGTTTCAGTGCGCTTATCCTGCGTAATACGGTAAAGGTAGATGCCCGAAGGTAGGGGCGATGGCAGATCGCCTTGGGCAAAGCTTTGCTGTCTGTCCCCACTGTAAATCTTGCGTCCCCGCAGATCAAATATCTCAAGATGATATGGTAAACCGCTTTTATTGGTGAGTAAGAAACTGCCAAAAGACGGATTTGGGTATAGTGCAAAACCCGGAGGAGGGCTAATGGGATCATCATTATAAACCGAACCACCTGTACCGATTAGCAGAATATCGTCCAGTAGCATGGCAAAGGCATCCACTGAGATGCATTGGAACGCCAGGAAGATGCGCCTGTTGACGTAGGCTGCCAAATCGTATGAATAGTGTGTCCACTGTGCGGGCAGGGCTATATAGGCACCTTCATTTATGGCCGTGAACGAAGAAGGCTGATCGTCGGAGGTGGATACCAAAAGCCTCAGCCGTTCCAGGCCATAGTCAGCCACAGCGGAACGGGCTTTGAAGCTAAGGCTGGCATCGGAACCCAATTGAATGGGCGGGCTGATTAGCCAATCGTTGTTGGGAGGGCTTAGGCTGCTCATTGCCATCAGCATTTTTGAGCCAGAATAGGGCATAAAACCAGATAAAGGAGGAAGCGTTTGCCCGGGAGCAAAGCAGAGCCAGCTTTGAGCTTCGCCCGCATGCGGATAGCTGATACCATCCCAGGTCCAGGTTGCCGAGCCGTCTATGTCTATGGTCTGCCATCCGGGAATGGTGGTACTGAAAGCCTCACAGCTTTCAAAGCCCTGACTTAGAATGGTATTTGAGGGATTGTTGGGGATGCTTACGCTAACCGGGTTCGAAGCTATGCTTTCGCTGCCTGAGGCTGTCAAAGCGCAAACGTGGTAATAATAGGTAAATCCGGCTAATACGTTTGCATCGCTACAAGAGCTTTGGGTGGTGTTTGCCAGTAGGATGTTGTTACGATAAACATTGTAAGAGCTTACATTCCCTGATGCGGGAGCTTGCCAGATTAGAGCTACTTGGTTGCCATTAAAAAAACCGCTCAGGTATTGAGGTGGGCTAATAGTTTCGGCAATGGTTACAAAGCTCCAAATGGGCGAGGGATAGCTGTTCGCCTTGTGAAATCCGGTTACTTGCCAATAGTAACGAGTGTTGTTCAGCAAGGGATATTCAAGCTGCCATGAGGTTCCGGAAGTGCCGGATACAAGCTGCACAAGGCTATCGGGATGGGTTCCCAAGCATAAGCTAAAGCTGCTGCAGATGCTATGCCATGATAGCTGAGGATTAAGGCTTATTCCGCTGCTGTTGTTGGCGGGGCTGGGTTGCACGGGAAAATAGTGTTGTGCCTCAATACTGATGCGCAGGTTTGAGCGGTGGGTCTTGAGGTTAAATCCCGTTGTGGGGGGCGCGTAGGGATCGGGATTAATGGTGGCGGATTGGAACTGAATGCTGCGGTTTATGTCTGTTTGTTGGCAGTAGAAGTCGTCCGATGAGCTGCCATAATCATGTGAGCTTTCTGCCACGCCGATAATCAGGTTTTGGCTGCCGTCGTATTGGAAGCCCATGCTAAGCGGGATGTTCATCCAGCCTGTGCCCGGCAAGCCCGAGAGGAAGCTGTATTCTGGAAGCACACCATCGAAAGCCAGGGTCATGGACGAAGCGGGATGCCAAGTGCTGAATTCAGTTTGCGTAGTGTGGCCGATAAAAACCTTTAGCTGGCTGTTGCCGCTGTAGAAAGCCTGGCTATTAGCGTTGTATTGGAATTGAATGGCAGTAATGTAGCCGCCTACGCCAATCTCGGAGGCAAGGAATATCTGCTGCGAGTATGAATAGCGGGCAATAGGCTCAATGGGCAAGCCTTGATTTAGCACTGTGCCGTTGCCAATGGAGATTAGCTCGGCAGATAGCATGCCAAAGCATGTTAAAAGGGTAATTATAAGGGCTATGCGCTTCACTGTTTCAGCTTCCATACGCTTACCTGCAAAATGTTTAGCTGCCTGCTGCGCTGCGAGTGCTTAAGGCTTTGCAGAACATCGAAGGGAGATGAAAGCAGTTCGAAGCTTGGGGCAAGCAACTGGCAGAGCGTGTCCCAACTACGCACCGGCTCACCATCTTTGCGATAAGCTCCCAAGCGGTTCTCGGGCATGGTGAATTCGCCATTCCAGTTATACGAATCGGCTATCACCAATATGCCGCCGGGAAGCATGCGCAAGGGAATTTCCTTCAGGAAAGCAGCAGGATTGGCACTGCGTTCCAGCACGTTTTCTGCCAGCACAAAGCTATAACCCGTAAACTTGGCGGGGAGATTTGCGCTATCTGCCTGCCAGAATTGACATCGATCGGCATGGGCTTCCAGTCCCAAACTAGCAAGGCTAATCTCGGCGGTACTGAAGATTTCGCCTTCTTCTATGTTATAATAACGGATAAAGCCATCCTCCTGCATCTGCACTGCCAAACGAATCAAGCGGGCAGTGGCATCGAGGCCGGTAACGCTTTGGAAGTATTTTGCCAGCTCAAAGGCCGAGCGTCCGGTTTTACAGCCCATACTAAGGGCAGAGGCTTTGTTTGAAGCTTCTATATATGGCAATAGCCGCGAGATCATGCTTTGGTGATAGTTTTCGCCCCAGGGGCTGTCTTCCCAGTTTAATGCACACCAGGGCAAGATTTCGGGATCACTTTCATAAAGATTACTCTCATGCCCCAGCTTGTTGCTGCTTTCCACATAGCGGAATCCGGCATGCTGCATAAAATGGCGGCGAAAGGCATAGCGGGCATTGCGTAGTGCTTCATTGCCGGTAGAGATAAATGAACCGCCTTTTATCAGGTTGTGTCGTGTGTCGAATGTAGGCACAGAGAAGTCGTCATAATAAGGATGCACCTTAAAGCCGGGGAAGGCAGAGATGGGCGTTTCTGTCCACTGCCACACGTTGCCTATGATGTCGTAAAAATCGCCAAAACAAAATTCATCAACAGGGCAGGCAGAGGCATAATACTCCAGATTTATATTACCGGGAGCTTTGTCCCAATAGGGTTGATCACTGCTTAAACGGCTGTCACGCAGGCGATACCATTCGGCTTCCGAAGGCAGACGGATTTCTTTGCCTTGGCAAAGCGACATCCAGTTACAAAATGCCTTGGCTTCCAGATAGTTCACCTCCACAGGATGATTCCAAGGCATGGGGATAATGCTGGCAATCGTGCGTAGCATCCATGCACCATCATGGTCTTGCAGCCAGAAGCGGGGATGCCTGGGCAAAGCATAATTGCGCCAAGCCCAACCTTCATCTGTCCAATATTCTTTACGTTCATAGCCTCCCCCCTCCACAAAGCCAAGGAACTCACGGTTAGAAACCAGATAGCGTGATGCCTTGAAGTCCATTAGTTGCACAGTTTGCCTACCATACTCGTTATCCCAACCGTAAAGGGGATCATCATAATTCTTGCCCAATACTACTTCTGCTCCCATTACTTGCAGTAGAGCATTTATCGGAGCATCACCGCTGTGGGGGCAGATTGCCCAGAAATCAAGCTGCTGCACCTCGCTAATGGGTAATTGGCGGATTAGCACAGAAGATGTTTCTAGATGGATGCGCTGATGCTCGATGCCCATCATGATAGCCCACCAGGGACTATCCCAGTTGATGCCATCCACAGGTAAGGGCAAGCGCATAATAAGCGCATCCACATAGCTGCGAACCTGCTCGCGATACTTCTTTACTTCGCTAATGGCAGGCCAATTGTAATGTGCTTCATTCAGGTCGTCCCAGCTCATTTCATCCACACCCACGGCAAACATGGACTCATACTCAGGATTAATCCTATCGCTTATTATATGGGCGATATTTAGCTTGTTTATGTAAAATACTGCGGTGTGACCAAGATAGAATACCAAAGGATGCCTTAGGGGATCGGCACGCATATAGAAGGCTTCATCGTGGGCAAGTAGCTCATAGAGCTTTTCGTCTATGCTAAATGTTTGGTGGAAGTATTCTCGCACCTTGTCGCGCAGTTCTTCTGCACTACCTTGGTTCAGAACAATCGTCCTGACGCCCTTAAGCTTTTCCATGCTGGCTCCTTGTAACAGGTGATATCCAGGATAAACTAAGCTGATAGCAGCCCGTTGCCAAATCTCACACTTTGTAAATAAACAGCTTTATGGGTTCGGATTTTCCCTTTAGTTCCACTTCGTGATGGAAGGCAAATTGATCGCAAAGGCTGCTGTTCAGGCGAGAATAGCTTGCCTCGGAAATCATTAGTCTATTTGGCAACGATGCTTTCTCTATTCTGGCAGCGATATTAACGGCATCCCCGATAACGGTTAAGTCTTTGCGGTCTGGCGTACCTACGTCACCTTGCAGCACCAGGCCGGAATTTATTCCGATGCGAATGGCAATCTCTGTTTCGTTGTTTTCAAGTCGCAGGCGGTTTAGCTCCTGGATACCAGTTTCCAATATCTTCATTGCACTGCGAACAGCATCGTTAGCATCATTAAATACTGCCATCAGCGCATCACCAATAAACTTATCTATATCACCAAAGCATTCACGAGTTATAACGTCACAAACACCAAACAGGTCATTCAGCAGCTTAACGGTTGCCTCCGGGCTATTACTCTCAGAGAAGCCGGTAAAATTAACCACATCCATATACATCACGCTCAAATCCAATATGCGGCTATTCCCTGAAGGAACAGACCCACCGATCCTGCTTTCGATGTCGCTGATGGTGGCGGTGGACACGTATTGACGAACCAGATTGTTAAATTTCTCTTGCATAATGCGGTGCTCTTCTTGCAGACTGATGTCGCGAAACACCTCGATGGCTGCCACCACTATTCCTTTTTCATCTTTTACTGTGGATACATGAGTCTCTACGGGAAAGCGTTTACCAGACCTGGACTTGGGATATACTTTGGCAGTGGATGTGCCAGCGCAGGAGATGGCCTTTAGCAGGGGACAGGCTCCTCTGCACAATAACACTCCATTCTCGTCTATATGATTAAGGATATCATCTTTACAGCTCTTACCCAGCACTTCGGCGGCAGAATAGCCGGTCATTTGCTCGGCTGCCTTGTTCCAAAAGAGGATTATGCGTTGCGTGTCCACCACATAAACGCCATCGTAAAGGCTATTAAGGGTTTTGGCAAGCTCGGAGGAGGGGTTCATCAGATCGTCTAGAAACTGCATGGTATCTCCTTTTTCAATGAGTTACTGTATAGGTAGCCTCGTGTCTATCTGCTGTAAAAATAGCTTTTCCATTGCGCGCAGATGCTTGGTAACAATCTTGGACAATATCTTATCATTCGGGTGAATAATGCTCTGTCCTCGTTTATTAATCCCCCCAATCTCCACCAAAAAGGCTTTGGTGCCCAGGCGATGAAAAAAGTAATTACGGGCATTTCCAACCGCGGAAGTCCTGCCTTCATGCACTTCGTAGGTGCCCGAGGAATAGTCTTTCCTTACTTCGTGGGCATAGGCCCCGGCAAGTAATTTGGTTTGCATAAATAGCTCAGAATCATTCTCGTTAGCGGGAAGATACAGCTTTTCACTATAGGCCCCGGAAGCTGAACTATGCAAAAAAATGGCTATGTCAAAGTTCTGAAGCTGAGCAAGGGCTACTATAGCCTCCACCTCTTTTTCGGAAACAGGAGCTTTACCCTTGTAAAATGGGCTATTCACGTTAGTATCCGGGTCCAAATCCCAAAATACCGGATAATTTCGATTCAAATCCACCCCATCGGTGCGTAGGTCAAGACGCTTATTAGCATCAGTATCGGTATTGTTTTTACGCTTGAATTCAAATTGGCCAGAACTAACAATGCGAAATCCCTCGGGATTCAGGCTGGGAACTATCCAAAACCGGTATTGATGTAAAAGTTGCTTGTAATCGTCATTAACGGCATACTCGCTCACCAATTGACGCGCAAAGGCAACCGATACATTCACGCCCAAAACCTCGTCGCCATGATGCTGACCTATTATCAGAGCTGTTTTGGGAGCATCTATATGCCCAATTTCCAGGGCGTAGATGGGTAGCGTTTCCGTGCTGCTGAATCCGATTATTCTTAGCTGCGCCAAGGCAGGAGACGAGCTACTGATGGCAAACAACTCATTATACAGGTTGTCGTGCTTAATGTATCCCGAACTAAGCGGATACACGTTTCCCGTAACCGTTGCGCATGAGGCAAGGCTGATAAGGATCAGGCAGGCAACAACTGTGTAAAGAATGTTCTTTATCTTCATAAAGACCAAGTGTTGCGCTTGTCGTAAATCAGTCAAGCAACTTTGGCAGCTTAGATAAACAGATTTAAGTTTGCCTGTTCCGCCTCGGATAGATAGGTGGCAACTCCACCAATGGTTACACCGTCTATCAGCTCTTCTGCCACCACGCCCATGATATCCATAGACATCTGGCAGGCAATCATCTCAACCCCGGCATGCTTCGCCTGCATAATCATCATCTCCAGCGAATCCACATTTTTATCTTTCATGCGTTTACGCATCAGCATGGGGCCTATTCCACCAAAGTTTATCTTAGACAATGCCAGGCCTTGCGAACTGGAGGGCATCATCATGCCAAACATCTTGCCCATAAAGTCTTTACTTACCTTGGGTTTGTTATTGCGCTTAATGATATTCAGCCCCCAAAAGGTGAAGAACATAGTAACCTTTTTACCCGTTGTAGCCGCGCCATTGGCTATCACAAAGGATGCCAGTGCCCTGTCCATATCATCACTGAATACCACAATGGTCTTGTTTTTTCCACCTGAACTGCCGGCTCCCTGTTCCGCACTTCCCCCTTTCTGTACAGTGGCAATAATCTTTTTGCCTTCGGTTTCAATGCCGATTAGCGTATTGCCGGTCATTTTGCACCAGGCGGGAACGTCTTTGGCAAAGCCAGGGTCTGAGGCGGATATCTTTAGCTGGTCTCCATTATTCAGGCGGTCAATCTCTTGCTTCAGCCGCATAATGGGGCCGGGGCACTGCAAGCCACAGGCATCGGCTTCAAATACTTTACCGCTGGGAGTGCTGCTCCGCTCAGTGTCACTCTGGTAAATGTGATCGTCTTTGCCTATCACGTCTTTGGAGAAGATGTCTTCATTCGATTGCTTCTGCGTGGCGTGTTCATAGGTTAAGTAGCCACCGGAGAGGTTGTAAACCTCACTAAAACCACTTTGCACCAGTATGCGTGAGGCAAAGTATGAGCGGTGCCCCGTGCCGCAGAATACCACTATCTTCTGTCCTCTTGGTATCTCATCCAATCTACCGCGCATGGTATCTACATCGATGTTTATTGCGCGATCTATACTGCCAAGCTGATGCTCGTCGGGAGTGCGAACGTCTATCAGAACTGTATTGGAGTAGTCCAGATTGCGCAGCTCATTCCAGTGAATAATCTTCACCAGGCCGTTCAATATATTATCTGCTACCAGACCGGCAACATTAACCGGGTCTTTGGCGGATGAGAATGGCGGCGCATAGGCGTGTTCTATCTCTTCCAGGTCGTAGACTGTTTCACGATGCTTCAGTATATGCGCCATCATGTCTATGCGTTTGTCAACGCCATCAAAGCCCACAATCTGAGAGCCCAATAGCCTGCCATCAACGGGATCAAACACAATCTTGATGGTCATTGGCAGAGCATCGGGATAATATCCCGCATGGGACGAAGAATGGATAATTGACGATATATAAGGTATTCCTTCGTGCTTCAGCACCTTTTCGGAAACCCCTGTTGCAGCCACAGTGAGATCAAACACTTTGGCTATGGCTGTGGATATCGAACCCGAATACTTACGCTTGTTACCCATCACCATGTTATCGGCGGCAATGCGTCCCTGCTTATTCGCCGGGCCTGCCAGATAGGTTAAAAACGGCTTGCCGGTAATGGGGCTGGGGAAGACCACCGCATCACCCACTGCATAAATATCGGGATCGGTGGTCTGCATATATTCATTAACCACAATGCCTTTGTTTACTCCCAGCTCCAGCCCTGCGGCTTCTGCCAAATGGCTTTCGGGGCGAACCCCAATGGATAGAATAACCATATCAGTCTGCAAAGACTTTCCGCTCTTTAGCCGCACATGCAGTCCATCCGGCTCCTGAACAAAGGAATTAACGGCATCCTTAAGATAAAACTCCACATTCTTGGTCTTTAAATGCTGATGCACTTCTGCCGCCATTTCATAATCCAGGGGTGTCATTACCTGTTCCGCCATTTCCACAATGGTTACAAATATACCAAGGTGATGAAGATTCTCCGCCATCTCCAAGCCGATAAAGCCGGCTCCAACTATAACGGCACGCTTTACTTCATGTGTTTTTATATAGTCACTAATCTTGTCTGTGTCCGGAACGCTGCGCAGGGAAAAGATGCACTCGTCTCCAATGCCGGGAATGCCGGGACGCAAAGGCTCGGCACCGGGAGAAAGCATAAGTTTGTCGTAGGATTCACTGTATTCTTCGCCTGTCTTGGTGCTTCTCACCCTTACCTGCTTCGCGGCTCTATCTATGGCAATTACTTCGCTGTCGATGCGGATATCTACATTTAGCCGCGCCTTAAAGCTCTCTGGCGTTTGCACAAAAAGCCGGTCGCGCTCGGAGATTACTCCACCAATGTAATAGGGCAATCCGCAGTTTGCATAAGATATGTAACTGCCGCGTTCAAACATAATTATCTCTGCGCTTTCGTCTATCCTGCGCAATCTTGCTGCCGTGGTTGCGCCACCTGCAACCCCACCTATGATCACGTATTTTGCCATCTTTATTTCCTCTTATAGTGTTATATTTGACGTTACTGCACCTTAACTATACTAGTGCAATTCTGTCAACTAAATAATGCTGCGCTTACTTTAGCTGGCTTCTCGAACTGGCTAAGCTAAGTAATAGCATCGAATAATCTGGAACGCCGAATTTATGCGGCTGGAATAGCCAGATTTATCTGACGATCAAGCTATAATAATATCCCAATAGCAGATGCTTATTGCTCTATTACCGGATAAATCCGGTGCTCCATCTGGCGGGCAACCCCCGCATCTATGGCCCCGCGATAGACCTCGGGTGCTATGA
>CALLHY010000017.1 GCA_938009275.1 uncultured bacterium | reverse complement strand
TTTTTAACTATTTTATTGTCCACCAATGGCTTATTCAACTGGGAAAGATTAGTAATCTAATACCGGTTGAAACCGGTTTGTTATCAGTTTGCTCCCTCAGTGGTTTGTAGTTAACATTCCGAATCCTCTGTTATCTCTGTGCCTCTGTGGTTTTTTTTAAAGACTACATCTGTATCTGTGGCTCATCCGGCATAAAAGCAAGAGGACTATGCATAAGGGGATATGCCAGATAGACTCCAGATTTGGTAAAACTCGTTTAGCTTGCAGGCTGTTCAGTTATGCTATTAATAGACTGATAACTGGCTTCATAAGCTGATGTAACCCATATCGCTTGACAAATAATGGCATATTATGTGATGTGCTTGCACCCAAAAAAACAATGGAATAGGACGAAACAATGGCTTTTGAAAATGAACTGAAGATCATCAGTCGGGGCGTGGAAGAGATTATCCCCCTGGCGGAGCTGAAAGATAAATTTGCCAGTGCTGCCAAGGTCGGCAGACCCCTTAGAATAAAATATGGCATCGACCCAACCGGATATGACGTTCATATCGGGCATCTGGTGCCCATCCGCAAAATGCGTGAGTTTCAAGACCTGGGGCATACGGGAGTTATTATAATAGGCGACTTTACCGCCCAGATAGGTGATCCCACGGGCAGGGATGAATCACGTCCACCACTTAGCTTTGAGCAGATTAAGTATAACAGCGAAAAGTATATGGAACAGCTATATACGGTGCTGAAACCTGAACAGACCGAGATTCGCTATCAGAGCGAGTGGTTTGGCAAAATGGGCATGAGCGAAGTGCTAAAGATGATGGGTAAGTTTACCCTGGCGCAGTTTATGGCGCACGACACTTTCCGCAACCGCTATGAGCAAGGTTTGTCCCTGGGTATGCACGAAATTATGTATCCCATATTGCAGGCTTATGATTCTGTAGCCATTAATAGCGATGTGGAGCTTGGAGCAACTGAGCAGAAGTTCAACATTCTCTGTGGACGCGATATGCAGCGCTATTTCGGCATGGAACAGCAGGTGGCAGTGCTGTCACCCATCCTGCTTGGAACCGATGGCGTGAATAAGATGGGTAAATCGCTGAATAACTACATTGCCGTGTTCGATCCGCCCAACGAGAAATTTGGTAAAGTGATGAGTATTCCCGATAGCCTTATTATGAACTATTTCTGCTATGCCACTACCACCGATCCCGATGGATTGGAAGCCATAAAAGCAGAGCTTAGCTCCGGCATAAATCCGATGATCTTGAAGAAAAGACTGGCACGCGAGATTGTAAGCCTATATCATGGTTCCGAGGCAGCAGAAAACGCACAAGCAGCATTTGAGAGCTTGTTTTCGAACAAAGAGATACCAGAAGACATCCCAGAGTATTGCGCCTCAGAAAGCAGCTACAAAGTAGTTAAACTCTTAACCGATAGTGGACTGTGCTCCGGCAGCGGAGAGGCAAAACGGCTTATTCAGGGTGGGGGAGTTAGCCTGGATGGCAACAAGATTACGTCTATCGATGCGGCTATTGAGCCCATAGATGGCATGGTGCTGCGGGCAGGAAAGAGAAAGTTTATAAAAATAAGGAAGATATGAACGCCGATCCCATTATAAAACTAATCCAAAACGGACTGATAATAGCAATTGTGTTCCTTAGCATAATTGTACACGAATTTAGCCACGCTCTGGCAGCGTACTGGCTGGGTGACGACTCTGCCAGGCGAGCGGGCAGACTTAGCCTGAACCCCATAAAGCATATAGACCTCTTTGGAACCATTATCCTGCCGCTATTGCTCTTTTTTTCGGCAGGATTTGTATATGGTTATGCCAAACCGGTTCCCTTTAATCCATATAATTTCCGTAACTTTAAGCGGGATTCGGGCTTAACGGCATTGGCAGGGCCAGTGTCGAACATGCTGATTGCTTCAGCATTTGCGGTGGTTTATCACCTCTTGGGCAGCGTCCCCATAGTGCAGGTTGTGTCTTTTTATGTGATATTTATGAACCTGCTCTTGGCGTTTTTTAATCTAATCCCAGTGCCGCCGCTCGATGGCTCCAAGGTTATAGGCATGGCATTAACCGATACTGCGTATTTTAAGTGGACAATGCAGGAGCGTAAAGGGATGATATACCTCTTTGCCATCATTATTGGCTCTCGCCTTTTGGGACTAAACCTGATTGGCACGATAATAATGCCACCGGTTAAATTCGCCATGCAGCTACTGGGCATAATGTAAGGCAATAGCAATATTACAATTAACAAACAAAAGAAAACATACAGGAGAACAAGCATGGATCAGCAACAGATTCAACAAATGATTACCGATCACGACGTTAAGGCGATTGACCTTAAGTATTGCGGCTTGGATGGAAAATGGTATCACATCACTTTCCCAGCAAGAAGAATATTAAACGTGCTACAGCGTGGAATCCCTTTTGATGGCTCGTCTATTCCCGGAATGAGAAGCGTGGAAAGCGGGGATATGGTGCTTATGCCGGATATTGAAACAGCGCATATAGACCAGTTTTTCGAGACTCCCACCCTGCGCATGATCTGCTCCATTTGCGATGCTGAAACACGCGTCGGAGTAAAAAAAGACCCGCGTAGCGTAGCCCACAGAGCGCATGCATACCTTCTCTCCACAGGTATTGCCGATACTTCCACCTGGATTCCTGAGCTGGAATATCACTTGTTCGACACTACTCAGTATAATTCCGATCCCTTTAGTGCGGGATACAACATCAGTTCGCGCCAGACCAAAGAATCCTTGCCGGATGACTGGGACGACGTGGATGCCATGAGCTTGGACAATGTAAAAGGCTATCACATGGATACACCCTTTGACCAGTTCTATGAAGTGCGCCAGGAGATGGTTGACCTAATTGAAGATCAAGACATAAAGGTGCGCTATCACCACCATGAAGTTGGCTTGTCTGCTCAGCAGGAGATAGAAACTGAACTGCTTGAGTTCCCCCGGATATGCGATGACGTGATGATAATGAAAGACATCATTCGCAGAACAGCTTTGGCGCATGGCTTAACCGCTACCTTTATGCCCAAGCCTATATATAATCACGCTGGAAATGGCATGCACTTCCACATTATGCTGCACAAGAAAGGCAAGAATGTGTTTTACAAGAAGGGTGGATATGCCGATTTGTCCAAAGAGGCAATATGGTTCATTGGCGGTATCCTGAAGCATGGCCGTGCTTTGGTAGCCTTCACCAATCCTTCTACCAATAGCTATAAGCGTTTGTTGCCCGGCTTTGAAGCTCCCGTAAAGCTATTCTATGGCCTTGCCAATCGCAGTGCTGCCATTCGCATTCCCAAGTATGCCAACACCCCGGAAAGCAAGCGTTTTGAATTCCGCACCGGTGATGGTACCTGCAATCCCTATTTCGCCATGAGCGCGATACTAATGGCTGGCCTTGACGGCATAAAGAACAAGATTGACCCGGCGAAGTATAATCTGGGGCCCTTTGATGATAACGTGTATGCCTGGAGCGAAGAAAAGAAAGCCTCGCTGCTGTCTATCCCTGCAAATCTGGCAGAAGCCATGCAAGCCCTGAAAGATGACCACGATTTCTTGCTTCAGGGTGACGTTTTCAACGAAGAACTAATCGAAAGCCACATCGCCATGAAGCTTAAAGAACATGAGGCTGTGTCCGCAAGACCGCACCCCCATGAAATGATGTTATACTATAATCTATAATGAACTTGGAACAAGTCTTGCTACTACGTTCATTTTACCACAAACTAGCTTTGAGGATGTTTCAATGAAGAAAGTAACCCTGATTTTGCTCGCGTGTTTGCTTGCGAGCCTGGCCTTCGGAGATGCGACACTGTCTAATCTCCAGTCATTCAATTCTGCCTTTACTATGGGAGCGAAGAGCTCAACAGGCATGGTGGTGGATTTTACCCTGCCTGCTTACACTATAAGGGATGAGATATCCGGTGGTGTTAGCTATAAAAAGGTTGAGATTCCCAACTCTGGAACGCTGCTTGAACGCGGCTTACCCGAATTGCCAACAATTAGCACATCAATAGCTGTGCCAGCTCATGGCAGAGTAAGCATCGAGGTGGTGTCATCGCAACAAAGCACTGTTTCTGGTGTTGTTCCCTATCCTGTTCAGCAAGGTGCCGATCTCGATTCACCAAAAAGCTTTGCAATAAATGAAGCTTACTATAGCAATGGGGGTAACTACCCGGAAGCTGCCATTCAGTATAGTGACCCGATGATTCTACGCGACTTCAGGATTGTTACTATTCAGATAAATCCCTTCTCATACAATGCTCAAAGCGGAGAACTGACAATAAATGAGAACATCCGTTTCAAGCTAAACTATATTAACGACGCAGCACAGAATGAGTTATTAAGTGAACCACAGCAGATATCTTCCTCGTTTAGCAGTATCTACGAGTCTATGATATTGAACTTCGATGACTATCGCTCACGCTTGGTTGCTAATACGCCTCCCCGCATCTTAATAATATATGGAACAAATTCTGATCCCCTGTATCTTTCCGCTATAGACAACTTCGCTTTGTGGAAGAGGCAGAAGGGTGCTGAAGTGATGTTGGCCAGTACCGCAACGAATGAGGCAGGTTCCTCTACCGAGTCCATTAGAAGCTACATCCTGTCGCAGTATAACAATCTTGCTACCCGTCCAGATTTTGTGATCTTGATTGGCGACACGGGTGGAAGCTATTCAATACCTGCCTATACAGTTTCAAGTGGTGGGGGAGACTATCCCTATACACATCTGGTTGGTTCAGACTTGTTGGGAGACGTGTTCATAGGCCGTATATCTGCCGAAAACCTTTCTCAGTTAACCACTATCTTTAACAAAATATACATGTACGAACGTGATATCAATATAGCTACAGCCGGTTGGCTTAACCGGATGCTATTGGAGGCAGACAATGCTCCTTCGGGCATTTCAACCATGTACATAAGTAAATACATCAAAGAGCTTAGTTTGCTTACTAATCCGAACTACACATTTACAGAAGCATATTCATCCTCTCCCAGTACTGCTACTGCCACCATGGCAATAAATCAGGGAGTGGGATTTTATAGCTTTAGAGGCTATATTGACTGGGTTCCACCCTCAGAAGGCAGCTTAACCAATGCCTACCGCTTACCTCACGCCGTAGTAATTACCTGTGCAACAGGTAACTATAGCGGGGGCACAGGTGAAACTGAGTCATTAATCCGATATGGAACCTCTGCTGTACCCAAAGGATCGGTAACAGCTATTGGCATGAGTACTGCCAGCACCCACACCACATTTAATAACGTGCTTCATGGCGGAATATTCGACGGGATATTCGTACACAATATGCGCACCATGGGCGAAGCCACGCTGCATGGAAAGCTATATATGCATCAAATCTTTGGCGTTTCTTCACCCAGCAACGTTCAGTCCTTCACTCACTGGTGTAATCTGATGGGTGATCCTACCATGGAAGTATTTACCGGTATTCCCAATTACTTCAACGTTGTTTCAGAACCCTTGATTCATTTGGGATTAAGCCTATACGATGTAGCAGTTACAGATAGCGCGAATATACCTGTAGAGGGGGTGGCTGTTACCATTAGTTTTGGCACTCAGATACTTAGCAGAGGTTACACCGATGCAGAAGGCCACGTTATATTGGTGCTGCCCGTAGATATGGTAGCCGGTGAAGCTGTGTTAACGGTTAGCAAGCATAACTTCAAGCCCAAGCAAAGCTCCATTTCCATCGTTGACATTCCAACCCTGGTTCCGGCAATGATTGTGATAGACGACGACAACTTAGGTGATTCCATAGGTGATAATAATGGTATAGCTGGTAATGGCGAGACCATTGAAGTCCTTTTTGGCTTAGCCAACACCGGAACTGAACCTATATCCGGGCTTAGCGGTACCATAACCACAGACAGCCCCTACATAAACATTGTGAACAATCAGATAAGCTATGCAGCCATCCAGGGTGGACAAGAAGGTATGAACACCTTACCAGTTGTTATCCAGATTGCACCCAACACACCCAATGCCACCATGCTAAGGCTACACATAAACTTAACCGATGCACTAGACACAGAGTATCATGTATCAGAGTTCATTGCCGTGGAAGCTCCCAAACTTAGCTTCATTTCCTACCTGGTGATAGACTCTAACAACCAGGTTCTGGACCCGGGTGAAGAAGCGGAATTAACCTTAACCATTAAGAACATCGGTGCTCATCCAGTAGATGAGATTTATGCCTCGCTTACTACAATGAACGACATTGTAGGGATTACGGATAATGAAGCCTTTTTTGGCGAATTACCTGTGAATATCGACGTTACAGCCGGAACCAACAGATTTGGCATTTTAGCCCGTTCAGTAGCCGTTCCAGGCATGCTTATTCCTATGAAGCTAAGGCTATATAACGATTCTGGCTTTGAGCAATTCATAGATTTCACTCTAACTCTTGGAGAGGTTACGGTTAACGATCCTCTTGGGCCTGATGCTTACGGCTATGTGATATACGATTGGATGGACATCAGCTATCCCGATGTTCCAATCTATGACTGGCATGGTATTTCCCCAGCAGAAGGCGGCCTGGGCACTGCTCTTAACATTTCTGATGGTTACACCAGCGGGAATGAAGGTGACCAGGTAGGTGCAAATTCCCTGGCAGTAGTTGATCTTCCCTTCCCCTTCCAGTTCTATGGCCGGGTGTATAACCAGATTACTGTTTGCTCAAATGGCTTTATAGCCATGGGCGTTACTGCCAATGCCGAATTTAGAAACTTCAGGCTTCCCGGCGCAATGGGACCCAGCCCGATGATTGCTGCTTTTTGGGATGATCTTGCCACAGTTAGCGGAAGCGGCATTTATACCTGGTATAACCATGTTGATCATACCTATACTATAGAATGGTACAACATGCGCAATGGTGGTGCAAACGGAACCCACAACGAAACATTCCAGATTATCCTGTATGATCCTGCTGCCTATCCAACCAGCCTGGGAGACGGGCCTATAAAGATTCAGTATAATAACTTTAATAACGTGGATGCTCAAACCGGTAATCGTCATGGTAACTATGCCACAATCGGCATAGAGGATCACACGGGCAGGGTTGGCTTAGAATACACATTCAACAATGTATATCCAACTGCTGCTGCTCCGCTTAGCCATCATAAAGCTATTTATATCACCAATGCTCCCACCTACTATTTAATAGCACATTTGGTAATAGACGCCACTCACATTGATGATACCAACGGCAATGGCGTTTGTGAACCAGGTGAAACGGTTAACTTAGGTGTTGGCCTTACAAACAGTGGCAATGTAGTTGCAGAAAACGTGACGGCAGTAATAAGCACAAACAGCCCCTATATTAGCTTTAATAATACTGAGGCTCAGTATTTCCCGCTTGATCCTTCTGCCACTGGCGTTAATCAATTGCCCTATAGCTTCACCATTGCACCAAATTGCCCTGATGGTGAAGTTATTACCTTCTCGCTTGAGGTCACTTCCGGTGAGATGCAATGGACAAGGATGTTAAGTATTCAAGTGAAAGCCAGTTCATTATCGCTTCATTCCCACATGGTGGATGATCACGAAACTAACTTCAATGGCGTAATTGATGCTGGCGAAAGCTTTAATCTTATTGTTAATCTGTCTAACGACTCTGTGATTGACGCGAAGAATGTTCAGATTAACCTTAGCTCCTCAAACTCCCTGGTTCAAATAGCCAATCCTGCTATCAGTATGGACAGCATCGCGCCAAACGATGTTTATCAGCTAAAGTTCCAGGTAGATTGCTCCGCGGTTCCTGTTACAGATGCCGTTTTACCATTCCAGATCAGTGCAACCAGCAGCAACGGCAGCCCGCTACAGGCAAACTTCGAGCTGCTATATAACAACCCTAATATCAACATCAACTTCGAGCAGAATAACGGTCAGTTTATCTCCGAAACCGGATGGGTTTGGGGAACACATGCTCAGATTAGTGCACATTCGGGACAGAAACTTTGGGCAACCAACCTCTCCGGCGATTACCCGAACTTAGTGGAGTATCACCTCTACACACCTCAGTATTTGCTAACTACCGGCAGCCAACTTAGCTTTTATCACCGATATGGATTTGAAAACGGTTACGATGGCGCGAATGTATCTATCTCTACCGATGGCGGCGACACCTGGACAATTATAAATCCCGCAGCAGGTTATACAGCCACCAGCCTGAACGGGCTTAACGGCCAACCCGGCTGGACTGGCAATAGCTCTACCTGGACAAATCCCACCTTCAACCTAAGTTCCTATGCGAATCAGAATGTAATGTTCCGCTTCCGCTTCGGTTCCGATGGTGGAACTTCCAGCACTGGATGGGTTATAGACGATTTCCAACTGACAGGTGTGGACAAGAAACTGGGCTATCTGCATGGCATAGTTTATCCCACCTCGGGGGTTAGTCCCACCATGGTTAGAGTGAAATCTAACCAACGCTATACAACGCATCCCAATGAGGAAGGCCATTTCAAGCTGTTCCTGCCTAATGGAACTCATAATGTGGTGGCAAGCGTTCCTTTCCATCAGTCTTCCGCATTGAACAATGTGGTAATAAACCCCCAAACCCCCGTGCAGTATACTGAGTTTACGCTTATCGACCTACCCAAACCCGCGGCTTTAAGCTTTAATGTAGATAACGATACCGGAGTTCTGATTCTTAGCTGGCAAAACCCGATTGAACCTGTGTTGCCCGTACTTGGTTATAAGGTTTATCGTCGCTTTAATACTGGCTCTTTCGAATCCGTGCTTACCACCGAACTGAATACCTATACCGAAACGCTAAGCTTAACGGGAACCTATGAATTCTACGTTAGTGTCCAGTATTTGGGAGTAGAGGGTTCGCCCAGCGAAACAGTATCATTCGCTTATCCCTACGTTTCCAATCCACAGGAAGATAATACACCAGTATTGGTCACTTGCCTGGATGGTAACTATCCCAATCCGTTTAACCCCACAACTAACATTGCTTTCTCGCTTGCCAAAGCCGGCAAAGCCAAGCTGTCCATTTATAACCTGAAAGGCCAATTGGTAAAGAGCCTGGTTAATGGCCAGTTGGCAGAGGGAAGACACACAGTGGTTTGGAACGGTTTGGATGAGAATAACCGCAGCGTGGCATCTGGTATGTATTTCTACCGTCTGGAAAGCGGAAGCTATAGAGCTGTAAAGAAAATGCTGCTGATGAAGTAATACATAATTGAGATAGTGCAACACACTATTAACGATAGGGGGGGGATTATCCCCTCCCTTTTTGTATGTGCTTGGCCTGTAATGCTCTATATCTCAGTTTGTTCATCGAGCATACGGTTGTGTTCTAAGTTGGTCGAGAGGTCGAGGAGTCGAGAGGTCGAGGAGTAACGTAGCTTTCCATAGCTACGATAGCGTGGAAAAGGGGAATAGTGGAAGAGTGAAACACGGGCTGGACATTGAGTGCTGGGGATGCGGGGGAGTCGAGAGGTCGAGGGATTCATAACGCTTGTAACTCGTTATTCTAAATTCAAAGAATCTACTTACATTGAGCTATGGCTACAGCCTGTCCTCGAGCCATTTTGACTTTCAATTCCGGCAATCGCAGGGCTATAACCTTTCCTCAAAGTTCACCTGCCGGAATTGTGAGTTAAAATAGCGGTCAACAGCCAAACATATTCCTACCGCATAAGTATAACTAAACACAGCCGCAGTAAAGCAAGTAGATAAAGCTAATCCAATCAGAAATGGCTCAAATCTTAGCCATACTTATCCACCATGCTATTCGTACTGACAAGTGACGTGGACACGTCATCCTGACGGGTATGGTAGAAGCTTCATCTTGAAGCTTTTCTTAATGCAAACAACGGGATTACATTTGTACTTTCAAACGGCTGGAAGCCATTTCCACTATCTGTGTCTTGAATCTTGCCTACGTTCAGGATTCGTGTTTTAACTCTCAATTTGCTAATTGGATAACGGCTAATAGCTGGGTTGCATGTCGTATTGTGCTTTGTAGCTTTGAAGAGGGGAGGCAGGGGCAAATTGAAAGTCAAAACAGAGATGAAGTGCTGGAGGATATGCTATTAGTGGAAATCAGTGTAATTCGTGGATAATAAAAAACTGGATTCCAGACTAAATCTGGAATGACAGAAGAAGTGACGGAGTGACAGAGTGATGAAGAGATGGAGAGACAGCGAAGGTCTTTCTGAATGTAGGGTGATATTGGTGTGTTGAAGTTGTATGGAACGGATGATAGCAAGAGGTATATCGCAATGCGATGGAAATACATATTTGCTCTTTATAAGATAGGGGTTATCTTAGTAAGTAACAGGCAAATATACTGCTGTCGTTTTGGATTTGTTTATATTTAGTTTAGCCCTTCATCATGGAGTTCATCTTGGGGCTAGACGTAAGAAAGTATGTGATGTAAAGATCGTCTGATGAACTTCTATGAAAGTAAGGAACGTGTATTTGGGGTTTACTAAGGCGAATAGAGCCATAATCTCTAAACGAGTTGAGGATTTATGAAGCTAATTCCATGGCTAATAATGTGTGTACTGGTATCAGTAAACTTGTCCGCACAGATTGACAGCACTTTTGTGCGTTATTACTATCCTACAAGCCAAACTCTACCTATATGGGCGTATTTTCCGCTTCTTGAGACACAAGCCGCAAATGTAATAGAAACCTATGATGGGAATTTTGCTCTCCAAACTATGGCTACTTTGCATACTCCCCCTCCTGAATGGTTGTTTTCCCAATCACCCATGATACTTTACTCCCGAAATGGTGAGTATCAAAGCACCTTATTCGGGCCTCAGGTCGATGGCGATATAGTTGAAGGATACTATACGCGAATTGTGAAAGATGGACAAGGGGGATATCTTGCTTTGGATAGTGAGTTCAATATATTGCATCGCTTGGATAGAAATCTAATGTTTGTGGAAGTGATACAGCTATATTGTGATGAAGGACAGATTGGCTATGTATGTGACATTTTACCTGACGACAATGGCTTCATTGTGCTGGGATACATTGGCGGTACAAATAACAATGGTGTTGTAAAGTTTAGTTATTCATTTGAATGCCTCTGGCATTATCAAACACCTGTTCATTCAAACCAAACGATATCTACTACCTCTGATGGAGGTTTTCTGTTTAACTGGTGGTTTTCACCTGAGATGGGGCTAATGAAAATATCAGCAGAGGGAGATTCAATATGGACCAGAAAATACGTCCCGGGAGCATATGAAGAAAGCATTGTTGAATCAAATGGTAACTATTATGGGTTAAGATATAACAGCAATGCTGTTGGTGGCATTCTTAAAGTATATAACTATGGTGCTGATTTTTCCAACTTATATCCTGATAGCCCAATTCATGTTATACCAACGTATCAGCTGCTCGAGGAAGATGTCGTGTTTCCCACCATCCGAACATCAGATAATTGTATTGTTCTGGCTGTTTCTACTCCTGTCGGTGAGATACATAAGTTCGATAGTGGTTTCAATCCACTCTGGAGCAGCAATGCTCTGCCACCAGAAAGAATAGGGATTGGGAAACAACCAATGATTGAATTGGGGAATGGAGATATTCTATACTGTGCGAGAGTATTGAATGGTGCATCATCCTTAACCGAGCGACTTGCTTTAGTAAGGATAAATTCTGCCGGTAACTTTGTAGGCATTGAGGATGATACCGAACAAACACCTGCACCCTCGCTTATCTCTGCATATCCCAATCCATTTTCTAATGCTATAACCTTAAGCACCAGTAAGAGAGTTCATCCAACCAGCAAATTCAATATTTACAATATAAAGGGTCAACAGGTAGAGTCCATGGATATCATTGATAATAGTGTAACCTGGACACCGAAGGGTGTTCCTTCCGGGTTATACATTGTCAAACTGGTTAAGGGCAACAAAACCATTGCAAACCGATTGGTTACATACATTAAATAGCAGGGATTAGTATTACTCAGTTAGCATGGAGTAAATGTAGCATTGTTAGTTGCATTCATACACGAATTATGAGGCGACATGGACTTCATTCGCTATGATACTTAGGATATGTTTTAACTCTCAATTTGCTAAAGGGATAACTGCTAATATCTGGGTTGCATGGCGTATTGTGCTTTGTAGCTTTGAAGTGGGTATGCAGGGGCAAATTGAAAGTCAAAACAGAGATGAAGTGTTAGCGTATTTCTATTAGTGGAAATCAGTGTAATTCGTGGATAACAAAAGAATTGGATTCCAGACTAAATCTGGAATGACAGAAGAAGTGACGGAGTGACGGAGTGATGAAGTGATGAAGTGATGAAGTGATGAAGAGATGTAGAGATTGAGCGAGAACTGGAGAAACAAAGAGTTGGTGTGCTTATTCTAAGAATCTACTTACATTGAGCTACCGCTGCAGCCTGACCTCGAGCCATTTTGACTTTCAATTCCGGCAATCGCAGGGCTATAACCTTTCCTC
>CALLHY010000016.1 GCA_938009275.1 uncultured bacterium | reverse complement strand
TCTCTATCAAAACGATGCACCATTTTTCAAGCATTTACGTGTAGGAAAGATTAGTCTCCTAATTTCTCTAGGAACCTCCCCCTCGTCTCCCTATCGTTCCTCTCTCCATCAAAGAAGCACTGTGTTACAATTATGCCGAGATCACGCCGCGATTCTGCCACAACGCGGCGTGATCGCGGCAGGAGTGTGGCAGTATCATCACACATTGCTTCCTTGATGGAGTAAGGATGTTAAGGTTTATTAAATGGATTATTGGTGGATTATTGGATTATTGGATTATTGGATTTGGATTAGTGAGTTTTAGTGAATTTGTTGGGAGATTACTGGATTGGTTTTTGTTCTCAACAGGAGTAGCGCACATTTCAGAACATTAGATTTCAGATAAGCCCGGTTAGACGCAGACTGATGACAAATGACAGCAATAATGTTTTAGTAAATTATGAATAGTAGGTAGCCTGGTTCGCTGGAGTCCATCAGGTGTTTGTAATTAGATATCAAGATGAACCATGGGACACTTGATTGCCTCCACACTAACTGTAGTGCAAAACAAACGGTCACGCCCCAAAATATCCTCTCTCCTCCTATAGTTTTTCTTGGTGAAACGAAGTGTGGCTTAGTTAGTATCTGCAAATGCTATTTCATTACAACGAATCTGGTAGTTTGAGAGCTTTTCCCCGTGTCCACACGAACCAGGTATATACCTGAAGATAAGCCTAAGCCATTAGCGCCCAAACTGGGCAAAATGAAGCTATTCTCTCCCGCTGTTTGGGCACCCATGTTTGTCTTATAGACTAGCTGCCCCTTAAGGTTGTATATTGAGAGGTTTGCCACTGCTGGTTCAGATAGCTTATACACCAGGTTAGCCGAGCTATGGGCTGGATTGGGATATACGCGTACAGAAATAGCAGAAGGCATAATGTAATCATCCATAACATCTGTATACGACTCCCATACAATGGTGCTGCTCATACTATATCCATAGGTACCATAATCGTAGCTGGAGGAATGGTTAGTCATGCACCAGTTGTCGTTATAAACAGAATTACTCACATACAATTGAGTTCCGTTATGATAGTAGTGTACGGTTTGATTGTGGTAGTTTGAGGAATATGAATACACAGTATGGGTACTGTCATTGATAACAGGATTGGTAGTAATGTCTGTATAATTATAGGTTCTGATGCTGGAAGTGAAATAGCGATTATCCCCGAATACGAATTCGTAATAACGTTTTAAGATGTTATTATCCGAATGGCTTTCGCTGTGGTACACAAGACCCTGTTCATTGTAGTAATTGTAATCACTGTGGTTTTCTATGTTGCCCGAGTTCAATTGCCACCAATGTATGCTATCCGGTTTGCTATACTGGGTGTAGTATCGAGATTCGTGAAAGTACTGAACTAATTGATTGGCCTGGCTATCCCAGTTATATATATCCTGTGTTGCCAGCAAGTTATTTGAATTATACGTGTTATTTGTTTCACTTTGCAGTTGACCCTGGGCAGAATAGACTTGTACCACTTCAATTAATCCATTGGCGTTGTATACATATATTGTGCGGTTTAATACCTCAAGCCCTGTTTCTGTTGAGTGATACTGAACATATTCCATTAGTTTGTTTAAATAGTTATAACGCCTCGTTTCACGCCCAACTAATTCCCATCCATCATCCCAGGAATTGTAATATTCTTCTTCTATCACCTCGTAGTAGTCCGGGTAGTAATTGCGGGTGTAGATGGTGCGGGACGTAGTATAAAACTGGTTGCTGGTAGCTACCACAACACTATCATATTCGCTTGGATAATTTGTGTTATAGTAGTAGGTGGTTTGTGAATTGCTCGAATCACCCCCAGGCCAGGCACTACTTTGCGTGGATACGCTATGTATCCGCCAGTGGTTTTCGTTTTCAAACAGCTTAAGGGGGATTCCATCCAGAATATCGGAACCCCACAGGGCAAATGTCAACAAGAACACAAACAAACCAAGCAATGCTTTCTTCATACTTCCTCCTGTATTCATGCAGCCAAAACAACTGCTTTATGGAATATAATAGACAAAGCCCGCAACCAAGGCTGAGGGCTTTGCGCTTAATCTAACTATCTACTATTGTAGGTTCCATTAGTCGTTTACTTCATGCCTTGAGAGATGGCTTCACCCAGGTCGAAGATTGGCAGGTAGATAACGATGATTATACCACCCACCACTACTGCCATCATAACAATCAACAGGGGTTCTATAAGGGAGGTTAATCTATCGATTACCGAATCCACAAGCTTTTCATAGAATTGAGCTGCTTTGCTTAGTAGCTTATCCATGTCACCTGTTTCTTCGCCTGTAGCAATCATCTGTAATAGCGTAGGGGGAAACATTCCGGTTCTGCGGAATGCATTTGCCACGCCATAACCTTCTTTCACCATAACTCTGGCTTTGCGTACGGCACCTTCCACCACGGCATTCTGCACCACGTTTTCGGTTAGCTCCATGGTATCCATAATAGGAACACCGGCAGCCATCAGAATACTAAATGTGCGAGAGAACTTGCTCATAATGGAGTTATTTAGCACTGCACCAACCACGGGAATCTTTAGCTTGATGGAATCCATCACAAATCTGCCCCGGTCGGTTAGATACACCAGGAACAAGCCAAACAGAGATAAGATGAAGATCGTTACCGCGGCAAAGGCATTGTTAACTATGAAATCACTGGTGTTGATGGCAATTACCGTAGGAGCGGGAAGATCGGCATTGAAGTCCTTGTAAACAGAGGCAAACAAGGGGATAATCCAATAGAACATAACCCACACAACGATAATCAAAAAGACCAGCATGAACATGGGATATGCCATTGCACTATATACTTTGCGACGAGTATCTTCTATCTTTTCCAGATAGTCCGAAAGCTCGTCCAGCACTGTATGCAGTGTACCGGAAACTTCACCGGCTTTCACAAGTGCCACATATAGCGGATTGAACACACCCGGATGCTGTTCCATGGCCTCAGAAAGGGAAAAGCCTTTGCGGATATCATCGGACAGCTTGCGCAATACTCTGGCAAACTTCTTGTTCTTTTCTTCTTTCTCCAGGTCGGTGATTGCTTTTTCGATGGTTAAACCGGCAGAAAACATGGTGGACAACTGACGAGTGAAGAACACCAGAGTTTTTAGTCCCACACCAGTACGAATCTTGTAGATGGTTAACATCAGTTTGTCGAAAAGAGACAGTCTGCCCTTAAAAGCGCCTTCGGCGGCAGCCTTAACGCTGATAATGGTATTGCCTTCTTTGGCAAGTTTGTCCACAGCCATGTCGAGGGAATCGGCTTTTATCATTCCCTCTAATCTGGCACCCTTGGCATCTTTAACGATATAGGCAAATGTTGGCATATCGATTACCTTTTTACTTATTACTTATTCGACCACGGTCATCTTGATGACTTCGCGGATGGTGGTGATACCCCGTATCATTTTTGACATGGCTGCATCGTGCAGCGTACGCATGCCGGAGTTTATTGCGGCATCGCGAATAAGATCTTGATTACCACCCTGGAAGATCAGGCTGCGAATTTCCGGTGTAACGGTTAGCAGCTCGAATATCCCTTCACGGCCGGCAAAACCTGTGTTATCGCAGTGTACGCATCCAGTGCCCATCTTGAAGTTAATTTTTTCGGCTTCTTCCGGACTAAGGCCACAATCCTTTATCTCCTGCTCGGTGGGTTTGTAATCTTTTATACAATACTTGCATATCTTACGCACCAATCGCTGAGCCATAACCAACGATAGCGATGAACCCACGAGGTAGGGCTTAATGCCAATGTCAATAAGACGGGTAACGGTTGATGGCGCGTCATTGGCGTGCAGGGTTGAGAACACTAAGTGACCGGTTAACGAGAACTTGATGGCAATGTCTGCTGTCTCTTCGTCTCGAATTTCACCAATCAGCACAATATCTGGGTCTTGACGAAGAACCGAGCGAAGCGCAGAACCGAAGGTAAGCCCAATCTGTTCTTTGGTCTCAATCTGAGTGATGCCTTCCAGGCGGTATTCAACTGGGTCTTCAACGGTGATTATGTTAGTTTCGATGTCTTCGATTTCTTTTAGAGCGGCATGCAAGGAAGTAGATTTACCACTACCTGTGGGACCGGACACAATAATAATGCCATAAGGACGTCGGATGATCTTTTTGAAGATGTCCATATCGGTAGATTCAAAGCCCAGAGTGGTAAGCTTGAAGCCAAATTCGCCCTTGTCCAAAAGACGCATCACAACTTTTTCGCCAAGCACTGTGGGTGTAATAGACACACGAACATCAACGCTTTTCACCGATGTCTTCAGTGCTATATGACCATCTTGTGGTAAGCGGCGCTCAGCGATGTTCAGCTTACTCATAACCTTTATGATGGAAATAACACCAGGGTGCATACCTATTGGGGGAGTCATTACTTCGCGCAAAGCTCCATCAACACGGTAACGTATGCGGGATGTTTTTACCAGGGGTTCAATATGAATATCTGTAGCACCGGCTTTGATAGCTTCATTAATAATCAGATTAACTAGCTTTACCACAGGGGCTTCAGCATCGGCCGAGGCAGCAGCAATGGTTATCTCGTTTTCGTCTTCATCAACTGCCACAAAGTCAAAACCACCAACGGCATCTTCCACTTGGGAAGTTGTGCGGATGCTCTTATAATACTTTTCGATAGTATCGTGCAGAACCGTATCACCGATTAACTCAGGCTTTATATTCTTGCCAATTAGCTTTTTGAGGCTATCTAAAACTGTCAGGTTTTCGGGATCTGCCAGAGCTACCACAATGCCGTCACCTTCTTCACGCAGAGCAATTACTCTGTTTTCCAGCGCGTATGGCTCAGGAATAAGCGAGACAATGCTTATATCCAGATCCATGAGTTCAGACTCATCTACGATTTCGTAACCAAGCTGGAGGTTTAAAGCTGTTAGAAGCTCTTTTTCGGTAATATAACCGAGTTTTATCAGGGTCTCACCCAGCTTTAGGCCAAAGTTTCCCTGCTTTACGAGTGCCTCTTTTACCTGATCGTCACTAACGTAGGCCTCGTGAACCAGAACTTCACCAATGCGGGCAAACTGGGGGTTATAAGTCATTACTATTTCCTTCTTTGTTACTTGAACTTTATCGCTAAGGATTTGGTTATGTGGTTAGCGGATTCATAGGAACCCGCTAACCTTCATAACTAATACTATGTTATTACCAGGGTGCTGTGTCGGGGTAACGGAACAGGTCTATGATTGTTGAAGTACCCTGAGTTTGCAAAGCTATTCTACCGGTAACGTTCGCGGTTGTCGAACCTGGATTTCCGGTTAATGGATCCGGTGGCGGACATTCAACAGCCTTGAAAGAAATCCGGCCTCTAGCTGTACCTTCGGCATCTGTTATTATGCTCCACCATTCATTTGGGGGTAATAACGGATCATATATACCGTTAACATTCTGGACAAATATCCCTCTATTAGTGGTTAGCATAATTTTCGAATCTTCAACAGGAAGCCCTTGTCCATCTGTTAAATAGCAATAGATGTCAACAGACTTTATGGCTGTGAGAGGAGCTTCATCAAAATAGACTGCTTGTGGCTGACCATGCACTTCAAAACGTGGATCGTTTAGAGGCAATACAATAGTTGCTATACCAAAGTTAGGATTACCATCCTCATCATCACCACAGTTCGCCTTGATGGTTATGCTTTGGTTTGTCATGGTTCCTCTATAGGTGAATGTTGTAAATGCTACACCCGCAGCAGAATCTCCGTTGGCACTTACATTACCAACAAAAGCTTCGGCAACAATTGTGCAGTCCGGGGCATCTAGCAGCTCAAACCACACAGCAGTACCTTTATCAACTGGGTTGTTGTGAATATCTTTTACCATAGCACCGGCGATAATTCTCCAAAGACCGCCACCAATATTGGTTCCTGTGTTGAAAGCGGGTAGGAAAGGAACTATACCATTGGGTGCAGGTGCCGGAGGACCAGCATGGATAACAATATTGGTTTTGATAGACCAGACATATTTTGAACCTTTCTTTACAGAAGCCCGGATCTTTAGCATACCAGAAGCGGTACCGCTATTCACCGAGATTTGGGCCTCACCTCCGTTAGATATCACCAATACCGAGTCAGCTTGAGGCTGATTGTTCAGATTAGCCCCAGCGGGAGCATTTGTATTTTCTATGCGGAAATATACCGAGTCCGCTGAGTTAATCAGGTTTCCATTAATGTCTCTTAACTTTACTCTCAGGATGGCAGATTGCAAACCACCAGTGTTGGCAACGTTCAGGTTTATCTGATCCGATTGAGTGAAGCTGATAGAGTGAATTTCATCGGATGTTATATTGAAGATAGTTACTGAAGTTAATGTATCCCCATTTGCAAAAGCTCTGATCTGAGCAGCACCTGATGATAATCCAGGGGTAAAACGAACCTGAGCCCAGCCATCTGCAGCAGAGTTTATAGTTACAGACTGTGTAGTGTTAATGAAGGAACCAATATCGGTGGTAAACCGTACCGGTTGTGCAGGACAGCTATTGCCATAAACATCCGTAAGACCTGCTCTCATGTAAATGTGATTTTGGCTTCCCACAAAACTAGTGTCTGCCTGTATCATCTGTGTTCCTACTTGAACGTATGAGCGTAAATCTATAGTAGAAGGGCGAGCCGGTCTGATGGTAATCTCGCGAGTCTTCTCCTCTCCAGCTATAGCAGCTTTTATAATCTCATTTGTCATGCTGGTTGTAGTGGTTGCTGTTATCCAAGAGCTATACTTAACTGAGGCAACCCCATTAAATGTAGAAGCTATGGTCGAGCGACCAATTTCATTACCGGCAGAATCTATGAATCTACCCTTTTCGCATGTGAAGGTTACCAAGGTGTTATTGGGAACCGAGTTGCCATCGGTGTCTATTGGCTTGGCAGTTACAGGTATCGTCTGCATCACAGTCATCTCGTAAGGATCATCTTCCTCTTCGCCGGGAAGATTTAGCTGAACAGAAGCAATCCCAGGTTTCGGCTTAATCTCAATCATAATGGAATCACGATCAGAGGCTACAATGGAGTCTACAACAGAGGCATGATATCTACGAACTTCGGCAACTATCTTCGCCATGCCCACTTGTCCATCATCCCAGAATGTAGTTTGTGCAACACCGGTGCTATCTGTTGGTACATTTGCCAACACGCGTCCCAGATTGGTTCTGAACTGAACTATCTGATTAAATACACCAAAGCCTTCACCATCTTTTACCTCTACGAATACGTTCGCATAAGTAATGTTGTTGTCTTGATAAATGAACTCGGGATTAGACCATATCCGGGTAATCTCGCGCAGTTCAGATATTGGTGGTGGAGCTGGAACTGCTGGAATAATTGGGGGTGGATTCCGCTTATCACAGCTTGCTGTGAAGCTCACCAGGATGACTAGCATCAAGGTTAGAATTGGCATTAAGGATTTGAACTTACTCATTTAGCGTTCCTCCTCTTGATCTTCGTATTGGATTAGGTGGCGGGTGAGGCGGCTATCCAACTTTAACTCTGGTGTTTTCTCATTCATCGAAACCAACCGAGGGGTAATCTCGATAATAAGATCTGTATTCTCAACTACTTCATAACGATGTTGGAATACCTTGCCTACAAAAGGTAAGTCGCCTAACAGAGGAAGCTTGTTTGTTCTTTGCATAATGTTTGAATTTAACAAGCCACCGACAATGATCTTGTGTTCGTTCGGGACAGTTACGGTTGAGGTTACTCTACGAACCTTAGAACGGGGGATATACCCACCTACTAATTCTGTAATTGAGCTTACCTCAGGATTAATTTCCATGGTGATGTTCCCATCCTGGTTTACCTTGGGAACGACTTTTAACAGGATACCAACTTCTGCACGCTCTACCTGAACCTGTTTTTCAGCGTCCATGACCACAAAGGGAACAATTTCACCGATGTGCATTTCTGCAAGCTCGCCATTGAGGGCGGTAACGCGAGTATCTGTTAATAACTGAGCAGCATTGTTTTCTAATAACCAGTCGATGGTGACATCGAAAGCTGTTAACTGACGGCTAAAGTGACCGATATCATTGAATCCGTTAATTCTCTGGAAATATTGCTCATCTGGCACTACACCAAAATCATTAGGATTGCCATGAGGCAGGTAACCTGTAACATCAGAGTAATCGTATGGAAGTCCTGCGCCTTGGGCATTAATTGGGTCTTCTGCAAGGATTGTAGTAAGATGGTTCAAACGGCTCCAGTCAATACCATATTTCTTGGCATCAGACAAATGCACTTCAATCAGGCGAACTCGTATCTCTACTTGTTCTTGCTGTGTATCAATAGATTTGATCAATTCTTCAATGTCTTTGAAGGAATCTGGATTTCCGTAAACCATCACGGCGTTTTGGCCTTCAAGAGGTGTCACCTGAACGCCTGATTTTTGCAATGAATCGCTAACCTTCTTAGCATCGATGTTGTTCAAGAAGATTATATTGCTCTTCTCGCCAACTTCTTCCATTATGTTCTGCTTTTGGCCAACAAGGAATGTATGTCCGCCAACTACTCTGTAAGAATAACCAACCGAACGGGCAACCAGAGAAACAGCAGTCTCAATACCCACATTATTGATATTGATGGTTACTCTCGGTTCCTCTACAGTTGTGGTGCTTCCCGAGAAGCTGCCAGTAGTAGTACCTGAGCCCTGATCAACGGCAACAACAATATTAGTTCCGCTAAGGCGGGATAGGGCTTTAACCACAGATGAAAGGGTAGCATCATCGGCTGAAAATGTTACCTTTGTGTCTAAAACGGGGTTCCTGGCTACTTGGGCACCAAGGATGGAGGCACCCGCAAGCAGAACAAGAATCATTGTTACTACCAGATAACGCTTTGTTAAAAGCATGTGTTTCATATTTACTCCCAGTATCATATTATAATCTTACCAGTTCCCGCTTGTGCCAGTGGCAGTTCGGGTCTCTTCAGCAGGTCTTTCAGGACGAGGGGCTAGCTCTGTAGTTGAGGTAATGCCGTTATATGAATAGCGGATAGTGCTAGAACCAATATCCAATATCTTGCGACCTTCAACTACCTGGCCTACTCTTGCTTCGTGAATTTGATCGCGGTATTCTATGTAGGCAATTCTGTTGCCATGTTCGTCTCTGGCCACGGTAGCCAGACGGAACGTATTACGTAGTTGCTCTAAGAATTCACTTTCACGATCTGCTTTGTCTTTTATGATGTTGCCTTGTCTCAAGGGGTCCCTATTAGAGCCAAATACGAACATCTTACGATCTTGTATTGAGTTTTCGATTGTCTTGATCTTGTTTAACAACGTATCCGACACCGATTCCTTGGTATGAACGGACTTCACAGGTATCTTTGACCAGCTTCGCTCGATTGCGAATAGCCGTAAAGCCATTGCAAAAAGGAGGATAACTATTAAGGCAATAGCCAGGTCTTTAACGAATCTCAGTTGCATCCTATGCCTCCTTTTTAACCTTGAAAATTGATAATTCCAAGGTCACACGATATCTGTTCGGGGTTCCAGCAGCAACGGTTACCTTGTCGGATACCTGCGCCGGACTTACGTCCAGTGCGTGTATCTTCAATATATGATCAAGCGCTTCGATATCGGATATGAACTGACCAATCTGAACATAACTTGCTTCCAATTCCAAATTGTACGTGGACTCTATCAGTCCAGGTAGTGAGAACTTGTTACTGTCAGACAGTTTGTTAATCTGAATCTTTCGTTGATCTGCCAGGTGGCCAATCATGGTCTTAAAGTCATTGATCTCATCGAAGGTAAAGGCAGGCACCTTAGTAAGGCTGTTGTCTATGATAAGGGCAAATTGGCTAAGCTGTTGATCCATAATCCTGGCACTATTCAGCTTCTCTTGTGCTACCTTAATTTTGCTGTCATATTCCTTAATTTTGTCTTGGCTCTGCTTAACGCTGTTGTTGGTTAGCACAAAGAAGCCTATGGCCAATAACAACATAAGCAACAAGAATATCAAATACTTTTCTCTCATTGTTGCGGTCTCCTTCCTGTGCCGGCTTCTTTGCTGTAACACTCTATTACAAATTCCAGGATAGCTGTGTCTTTTACTATCTGTCTGGTAATCTGTCCGGATTTGATCTGTGGAAAGTCGTTGCTAATCTCAGGATTAGCTTTTAAACGATTGATAAAGGACTGAATCAAATCCAATTCTTTAACATTTACATCCACTTCAGTAATACCATTAAGCGTTAACACGCCATTTGCATACGAAAACTTCCGCACGGCAAGCTTGTCATCAATCTCATTGCCAAGGGCAATCATCTTCTTCGCCCAGAATATCCGATTGGTGAAGGTCTCTGCCAAACGGTCAAGATCGTCACTGGATAGATAATCGGCACTGGTCTGGAAGCTTTCCAGTTGCTTGTTGGTTTCATCTAAATATGCCTTACGGCTTTCTACTCTTTCAGCAGCCTTGGAGTCGATATAGAACCAAGCTGCAAGGACAATAACAAATCCAACCACGAAGCAAATAATCGCGGTTAACAATGTCTTCTTCTCACGCTCGGCCTGAAGGCGCATCTCGCCGAATTTATTTAAGTTTATTTTGAAATAAAACGCGTTTGTCATTCGCCTTCTCCTATTCCATTCTCATCGCGAGGCCGATGGCCAAAGCAAGTTGAGGGTCTTTTTTATCCTGGAACTTCTCAGGCATTTCCACGTTAATAAAAGGCATGAAGATTTCGGTAGGCAGTGCTACTTTTTCCTGAATGTATTCTTGCAGACCTTTCAGTTTGGCAGTTCCACCCATTAGATACAGCTTACGAAAGTCGCTATTTCCAGCCTCTTTCACATAAAAACGTAAAGACCTGCGTACTTCTTCTACTATTGCATCCTCGGTAGACTTCTCAGATATATCAAGCATAGAAATTGTCTGCACGTTTGCCACATTGGGATTGTCTAACAAGCCGTATTCCAGTTTATGCTTCTCAGCTTCTTCCCATTCTAACTGGCGTTTACGCATAATGTCACGCGTGAAGTTATAGCCACCATAGGGAATATCACGGGCAAACAGCTTGGAATCTGGTCCCCAGATAACCATATTACTGCGGTGTGCACCGAGATTTAGCAGCACATAAACCCCTTCTTCGGCAAAAGCATTAAGCGCAAAGCTGTTTGCCACTGCCAGGGAATCGATGTCAACTAAGTTCGGATTAACTCCAGCACTAACAAGGATGTTCGTGTGTTCGTTCAGCACATCTTTGGATGTGGCAGCCAGCAGTATGTTCATATTGTTGGTCTTTTCTTCCACACTTAACACCTGATAATCCAGAACCATATCAGTACCACTGATCGGAATATGCTTCTTGGCTTCAAAGAACAAGGCGGATTCCAGCTCTTCATCGGGCAGAAAGATGGTCTTAATCTGCTTGATGCTGGTGTTGTCTCCACCGATAGAACTAACCAAATGCTTAATATTCTTTGGGTTAATCCGCAGTGTTTTAAGCATTTCGATAATCACTGGGGCATAGCGCTCGGGGCGGAGATCGCTGGGAATATACTCGATGCCGGTTGGCACTGTTGGGCGAATCTCGTAATTCAAGAGCTTGAAGCCTTCGTGCAGCTTCTTAAGATGAACGATTTTTACGCTGTGTGTACCAATGTCGATACCAACAGTCTCTTTGAATCGAACGTTTTTCTTCTTCATTCTTCCTCTTTATATCACTTGCTATATTCTACACTAAGGACCGTGGGGGTCTCTTTAGCAACCAGTTACCTTGCTCCATCGGCAGTTTTTCACCCTGCTTCTTAAACTCCGGCCAATCCGGTGGCTTCTTCTTATACATTCTAGTATCATACTGATAATTCTTATTATATCCAACCTGTGCTCCCCCTGCTCCGGGATAATTCCTACCCTGCAAGGTTACAAAAACATTCGGGTTCTGATAAAGCTGGATGTTAATAGCATTGGGGGCACTTGAACCTCCGCACTTATCTACGGGAATATTCCAAAGTCCTTCAGTATTGTATGGAGGGTCATTCACATAGTTTCTGCGTACAAAACCTCTGCGGCGTTGGTTCACACCACCCCATATGTTTATAGTACCTCTCATTAAATAGGGATTTCTCTCTGGCCAAAGAGGGTTATACCATGGATAGTCCAACAGGGGTGGCCACGGTTGAGATGGTGTTTGTGGCCATTTATTCCTGTGAAGATCAATCCAATCAAACACAGTTGGAATAGGCCCTTCGGGACCAGGGATGTTGATAAGTGTTGCGGGAATTGAGCCATGAGGATGCTGGTACTCGAAAGTAAACACACCGTCCTTGAATGGATCACCGCCACCTTGCCCCAACGCAGCCATAGCTGCATATATCCAGACACCACCACCGGCTGGGCTGGGAAAGTCGTTGTCAGCACCCATATTGGTGTGCTCTCTTATGGTATCCAAAGGATTAAAAAATCCGTACTTAAGTACAATTGATTTCTCAGATATCAGGCCAACCATCGATGACCTGTTTGTTACAGGACTATCCGGTGGATTTGTTCCTTCAATCAGTATATCACCTATGATGGAAAGTGTGTCAGCAGCACCCCAGGTTTGCATTCCAGAAAATCGTCCACGTATCCACAGTTTCCCATTCACAAAATTTGAACGATTGCTGCATGTGTTGGAAGGCAACACAGTCCATACTGTATCTCTAACGTTAAAGTTGTTTCGGTAAAGAGGTGGAACATTTGTTCCGAATGGATAGTTTTGCCATACGTCAGCAAAAACGCGGCGTGGGTCTTGAATACGACCCCACATCCCCGAGTACGCGCCTCCGTTAACCTGAACGAAGAAAATATGATCTTCATCATAATAAGTGGGGCCAACAGGAGCACCATTTTTCCGTACCCCAGTCATCTCTGTTGGATATTCATAGGTCTGATAATTCTCTATCAAACCACCTCTAAAGATTTCGTCACGGGGATACGTGGCTGCTCCACCGTATACGGTTACAACTCCGCTAGTAGTAACAATGGCATCAAATAATGGCCAACCTGGTGCATAAGGATTTGCTGTTCCGGATGTGTATCTAATAGTGATGTCAGTATTACTGTGGATTGGTCCATTGAAGTAGTCCTTACCATCAAATCTTACGTCAAATCCCAAAGGGTCTTTCTCATTATCTGTAAAATACATGAAGATTGGACCGGTGGATTGGAATATCTGGAGTTCGCTGTACTTTCTTACAATACTTTTATTAGTATTAAAGTAAGCTACCTGTCCAATACCGGTTTTAGTTTCGACAAGAGAGCGAATCAAATACTCGTTCTCACTCGCTCCGGTTGCTCCTGTATTACCCTCAAATGCATAGCCTTCGGTTTCGGCAGATCTTCTGTAGATGTGAGACTGCATATTATAGGTTTTTGCATAGTCACTACCAGCTATTGCAATGTTTCTCAGCGGAGTAAGTAATCCTCCACTTATCCCTGGATCAGTTTTAGCAGCTAATTCAAGGAATGCTTGTCCGCGCAACGCCTCTGCCCGTAAAAAATGTAAGCCTTGGATACTCTCTAGCTCTGCCTGAGCGGCAATGGTATCCCGTAAGCTCATACTGGAAATGCTTAATCCGCTCATCATGGCTATGACAGCTAACAGCATTGCCAGAGTAACGTTACCACTTTGATTCTTTAGTATCTTAATCATGGTATCTCCGTTGTTCGTGACATATTCTTCATGGCCATTGTAGTTTTGTAATTAACGTAGCGATACTTATTTTTCGCGGTTTTAACGCTCGCCTTCAGCTCAATATTAACTATGCATAAAGGCTCATTCACCTTGTTAACAAATAAAGCGTTATAGGCATTGGCATCACTAACCTTGAAGCTTTCGATTTTTATCCTGCCAAGTTCGGATCGCTTGGGAAACAAGTATAATGGATAGTTAACCTGGACACCGTTGAACATGTAGTTTAGGCGGATAACTCCTTCTCTCAGATAGAAATGTATAAAATCATAGGGATACTCTTCTCTGAATGGGGGAACAATCCTCAATCCAGTTCCAACCCCCAGGTCATAAGTCCTGCCTGTAATTTCCAGGCTCTTTGCACTGGCAACACCATTAAACTGAAGCATATTCCCAGTACCTACATTATAACCGTTTTTCAGGTAGTTCAGGAACTCTATGGAATCTTTCTGGAGGTCAACAAAGGCATTTATCTCCTGGTATTTTGCAAAAAATACGCTGAGACCAACTCCTGCAATCACTATTAACAATGTAGAGATAAGTATTACACTTAATAGCTCTGTAAGAGTAAATCCCTTTTGATTTCCAACAATGCTGAACGCCTTTGTTTTATGAAGCCAATTCAAGTTCATGGATTCACCTTCCCTTCAACATCGTAAAAATCTTCTCGCAAGACAATCCTTCTGTTCTTCTTATTTTCAGGGTCTGTCCATGATACCTCTGCAACAACGGATGAGTATCCATATTGCTTAGAAACATTGTATTCAACATCTCTTTTCACGCTTATGGATACATTCCCCCTTAGTATTGAATCCGATTGGTCATCAATCACTACTTGTTTTCCGGAATAAGGGCGCATGTATCCTTCTTTCATGTACAGGGTATATTGCTTATCTATCTCACCCGAAGCTATGAAAGTAGCCACCCTGTTACGATAATTCAGCAAAGTTTGTTTCTCAGCGTACACCACGCCTATGTATATAGTAAGAATCATAACTGCCAGAACTACTACCAGAACCATGACTTCTATAAGAGTAAAACCTCTTTGGTCTTTTATCATGGTCTGTATAGGGTTTATATCTCTTCTCAAAGAAGCTTCGCTTGTCCAGCCGGTTGTCCGGACATCATATAGTACATCCAGACACCGGCAGCTTCCTTTCTGCTCCAAGTTAACTCCCTTCATGCCTAAAAACCGGCTCCTGTAGCGAATTGTTTTGGATTCTCGGCAAATTCTTCGGCAACGGTACGCTCAATCAGATTGTTCATCACCAGGTTATATAGTGACTGGTCTCTGGTCTGCATACCTTCTTTGGTGCTGGCTTGAATAACAGATGGTATCTGATATGTCTTCTCTTCACGAATCAGGTTTCTTACCGCGGCATTGGCAATCATTATCTCTACCGAAGGTACTCGGCCTTTTCCGTCTTTGGTTGGCAACAGGGTTTGCGCTATTACTGCTTCCAGAGATTCGGAAAGCATTGAACGCACTTGCTGCTGCTGTTCCTTGGGAAACATGTCAATAATACGGTCGATGGATTTCGTACAGCTTCCCGTGTGCAGAGTGGCAAAAACCAAGTGACCTGTTTCGGCTGCTGTCAACGCAAGTGACACCGTCTCCAGGTCGCGCATTTCACCAACCAGAATCACATCCGGGTCTTCGCGCAGTGCGCTTCTAAGTGCCGCTGTAAAGCTCCAAGTGTCGTGTCCCAACTCGCGTTGGTTAATAAGGCTATTCTTACTGCGATGCACAAATTCGATGGGGTCTTCCACTGTAATGATGTGGCAATTGCGATTTTCGTTTACAGAGTCGATCATAGTTGCCAGAGTGGTAGATTTACCGCTACCAGTTGGCCCGGTAACCAGTATTAAACCCTTCTCTTTCATGGTTAAACGCTTCAGAATATCGGGCAGATGAAGCTCGTCGTAAGACTTTATCTCGTTGGGAATCACACGAAAGGCGCATGAAATACCATTAATCTGGTGAAATGCGTTTACACGGAAGCGGACTTCATTGCTCAGCTTTGTGGAAAAGTCTATTTCCAGGTTCTTTTTGAACAGCTCTTGTTGGGATTCGTTCATAACACCGAAAACCAGGGTTTCCACATCTTCAACACTTTGAATTGGCAAGTTCAGTTTCTTCATGCGACCGTTGACTCGCACCATGGGGTGCGAGCCGGCTGCAATATGAAGGTCGGACGCTCCCGCTTCTGCGGTAAAGCGCAATAACTCATGGATTGTCAATTTTCCATCCTCCTGGATTAGTCGCTCTCGGTTCCTCCGGATTCGGGGTTAGTCCATGTATCAATACCATAACCGTGGAATTTAGCTTCTGCTACATCATACCATACTTGCTTGCCTTCACCGCCGGCAAATTCCTGAGTTGAGGTGGCAATATACTTCTTGGGGGGATTGCCGACAACTTCAAACTTCCAGTTTTTGTTGGTGCTTTCGCCTAAACGAGCTTCTTTCTGAGCTTGATCGAGGCTGAAACCATCGGTGGAGCCATTGGTCTGCATATAGACGTCAAATGTTTTACGGATGGTGTTGATTGCAGTTTGTGCTTCAGTACTGCGTGATTTTTCCACATAACGCAGATAACGCGGTACGGCTAAAGCGGCAAGGATGGCTACGATGATAACCACCACCAAGACTTCGATAAGGGTAAAACCCTTCTGGTTTTTCAGTTTCCTGAGCATTAGTATCCTCCTAAGGGATCTTTATTTCGTTGCCTAAATAGGTATGCACATTACGTGCCAAACTCCCATAAAATGTGTCAAACTCATGCCAGGGCTATAAATGTCTTGACGGGTTGAACTAACTTTCATTTTTGGGTTTTTGAAACTTGACTAAGCAAATTTAAGGAGCATAGACATGTTAAATTTCCAAAAACTCAGCCTCATGCTGATTACCCTTGCAATCTGCTTTGCTTTGGCTGCTGCAGATACTCCCGCGAAAGCTTCTCCCACTGCTACAAACACAAGCGCCGATATCCTGGCAGAATTCGATGGTGGGGTTATATTAAGGAAAGATATAGATACCAAAATTTCCAAACTTCCCCCCAATTACCAGCCACGTTACAAAACCGTGGATGGACAGATTGAAGTATTGAACATCACAGCCGCCGAAGAAGCATTCTATGCCAAGGCTTTGAAAATGCAAATAGACAAAGACCCAGAGATAATGGAAAAACTTTCGAGCGTAGAAAAGCGGTTCTTTATCCAGGAATACTACAAACGCAATGTATCCGACCTCCTGGTGCTTACAGAAGACGACAAGCTGAACTACTACAACCAAAACCTGCAAACCTTTTATGTTCAGCCCTTCATCACCATCGAGTATATCCAGGTGGAAAACGATGCTGAAGGCAAAAAGGCCATTGCCGAACTTAAGAGCGGTTCTTCTTTGCAGGATGTGTCTGAGAAGTATAACAAGAATAGCTACGCAAAAGGTTTGAAAGGCATCGTTAAAAACATCCGGCTAAACGGAAACATCCCTGGCGTTGGCAACGACCAACAGCTTGAAGACCTCATCCGCGCCAGCAAGGTGAACGACCAGAACTTTACTGGCCCCATTCAGACCGAAACGGGTTGGCACATTTTCCGCACCATCGAATCCATCCCCGGCAGACAAAAAGAGTATAGCGAAGTTATACCTGAAATTGAACAGCGTTATCGCCCCACCAAAGAACGCAAAATGCTGGATACTCTGATAGAAAACCTGAAAATTAAATACAACGTGACTGTAAATCCCGATATAATAGACTCCATTGATATTAAGGTTAGAGAAAATAACCAGTCCATCATGGACGAATTTGTAATGAATTCCCCCAACGAAGACCTGAGAATATCTGTACGCCAGTTATTAGAAACATACGACAAGATACCTCCCCAGGAACAGATATTCATCACCAAAGGCGGCGGTGCACAGCAATTGGCAGAACAAGAACTGATGCAGAACCTCATTTTCGTAGAAGCCAAAGCGGCTAACTATGGCCAACACCTTACGGACAATGCCGATCTTAACGCCATGAAAAGATCAATAATCTTGCGCAAAGCCTTCGAATTGCTGGTTGTAAACACTGTGTCGGTTAGCGACGAAGAAGTCCTTGCTCGTTATAATAAGGATATTGAGCAGTATGCAAATCCTGCCTACAGAACTATTGAAGTGTTGTATTTCGACAAGAAAAAAGATGCAGACCGCGCATGGAAGAAGTATAACCTGGCATACAAAAGCAAAAACGAAAAGAAGATGCAATCCGTAATCACCAAATACTCAAAGCTGCCTCAAAACGCCATATTGGATCATCAGTATAACAATGGCATTGTTACCAGCATGGGACCAGATGCAGATTTCTCAAAAAAAATATGGGACAATCCGGTAGGCTATCTTAGCCCGGTGTTCACTTCTGCACGTGGCGACATTGTTTTCTTCCGCACCATAAAGGAAACCGAGAAAACCTATAGACCTATGAGTGATTATACTGAAAAGATCAGGGGCATCATAAAGAAAGAAAAAGAAAAGACCAAACAGGAAGAAGTTACCGAGCAATTGTATGTAGAAGTGAATATGCGCAAGTATCCAGAACGCATCAGCAGCCAGCTAAGCGCAGATGAACTCTTCACACAGGCAGACGAGGCCGCGCGTCAGCGTAACTTTAAGGATGCCATCACGTATTACGATCAGATTATCAAAAGCTTTAAGAATGGCTCAGATGACTATAAGGCTTCATTTATGAAAGCCTTCCTCATTGCCGAAGAAATGAAGAATACCGAACTTGCCCTGCAATTGTTCAAAGATTTCTTGAAGCAGTATCCAAGTGGTGACTTGAACGACTCCGCCACGTTTATGATCCAAAGCTTGGAGGGAGATATTCCCGAAGTGATTGAAGAAATTCAAGATAAGTAAGCTACTCAAGATTACACCTATTATAAAAGCGGGGATTAATTCCCGCTTTTTTTGTTTCTGCCAGGTTTTGGTGATAACGCAAGAAAGTATCCATGCCTCTAACCACTCTCATTCATCTCTGGTTCACCGAAAAAACCGCTGGTAACTGCATAGTGATCCCCGGGTGAATCCCAGGTCGCACCCGGGAATCACGAGGGATTCACGAGGCATTCGCCCGCCATTAGTTCTATATTACTCCAAGTGGGATAGCATGAACAACAGCTAGATATAGGTAAGGTTATGCCTTGGTATAAGCCATTGGAAAAGCCAGGTGAAGCAAAGAATGGAGCAATGCAAAAGGGCAGAAAGTAGTGAAGGGCAAGGGAGAAACCAGCTTTCCATATACTGTTTGCGGAGCGGGGGGTGTTAGAACAAAAAATCACATTGACAACATACTGCGCTTTCCTTTTTTGAACAGAATAAAACCATTGGGAGTTAGCATGTATAAGATTCGTATTAGTAATGATGGAGATCAGGAACAGGCAATAGCGATATTTAATTACTACATTGAGAATTCGATGGCTGCCTATCCGCAAAAGAGTCTCCCTGCTCAAGCATGGAACTTTATAAAAAGCAAATGCATTGGTGGCACTGCTCTCGTAGCAGAAGATGCTGAGGGAATAGTAGTCGGTTTTGCACTATTGAAAAGCTTTATGGAGCTTGATACATTTGCAGATACCGCAGATATTGGCTATTTTATTCACCCAGACCATGTGGGCAAAGGCTTGGGAAAGCTGTTTTTAGCCAGGCTGGAAGAAGCCGCCAGGAGCTTTGGCATCACTACGCTGGTGGCCAATGTATCATCGGAAAATAGTGATAGCATAGCCTTCCACGAACGTCTTGGCTTCATCAAATGCGGCGAGATACCCGGTGTAGGCAAGAAGCTTGGTAAAACCTTTAATGTCCTCTGGTACTATAAAAACATAAACTAAAGTTCCGCCTCTTGAAAGAATGCATCCTAAAAACACCCTTTGAGGCATATGGAGATTCGTGTTCCTCGTTTAACGGGCAGATTAATTAAGATCATTGCATAATCTGGAACGCCGAATTTATTCGGTTGGAATAACCAGATTTATCTGGCTGGCAGATGATAATGTAATCCCCAAAAGTCATTTGTTTAGCCTTAATACCGAATAAATCCGTTGCTCCACTGGCTGTAGCCTGTTTTCTATTTATGTGCAATTGTCTTTAATTGCTCACTTATATATCCGATTGCAACATGGAGATTGACAAAAGCTCCCTATTTCAGTTTTTGGTTTGGACTCAAACTATGAAGCAGATTAAGCATTTAACGGCCAAATAAGGATATAAGATGAAACAAGAATTTATACGCAATTTCTGCATAATTGCGCATATTGACCATGGCAAGTCCACTCTTGCCGACCGCTTTCTGGAAGTTACCCATGTAATCGGCAAAGGAAAAGAAGTTGCCCAAGTGCTGGACAGCATGGATCTGGAACGCGAGAAGGGCATAACCATAAAAAGTCACGCAGTCCGCATGGTGCACAATTACAAGGGTCAGGACTATGTGTTGAACCTGATAGACACTCCCGGACACGTGGACTTCTCATACGAAGTATCCCGTGCTTTGGCATCCTGTGAAGGTGCTATATTGCTGGTAGATGCCTCACAGGGAATTGAAGCTCAAACGATGAGCAACCTTTATTTGGCACTGGAAAACAATCTGGAGCTTTTACCCGCGCTGAACAAGATTGATCTGCCGAAAGCAGACATAGAGGGCACTGAGCATGACTTGATGGAAATACTGGGCTGCATGCCAGAGGACATCCAAAAGGTTAGTGCAAAGTCCGGCATTGGAATAGATGAGCTGCTGGATGCAGTGGTTACCAATCTTCCTGCTCCCCGGGGTGATGAATCAGCCACGCCAAAGGCTTTGATTTTCGACTCCTATTTCGATATGTATCGCGGGGTGGTGGTATTAGTCCGCCTTTTTGACGGCAATCTGAAGAAGGGCGATAAGATTAAGCTATTTAGCAACAACAGAGAATATGACATAGAAGAAATTGGCTATCTGGGCTTGAAGTTCCAACCCCAGCCTGAGCTTACCTGCGGGGAAGCGGGATACATTATAGCCAACATCAAGGAAGTTTCCGATGCGCGAGTGGGCGATACCATCACGCTTGCCAAAGGTGGATGCACAGAATCCCTGCCTGGCTTTATGGAACCAAAACCAATGGTATACAGCGGCATCTTCCCCATCAATGGCGAAGACTATGAAAACCTGGTGGAGTCCATCGCCAAACTGAAGCTGAATGATGCCTCTCTAATCTACGAAAAAGAAAGCTCTGCCGCACTTGGCTATGGCTTCCGTTGCGGCTTTCTGGGTATGTTGCACTTAGAAATTGTAAAAGAACGCCTCTATCGTGAATACAACATCCCCATTATCGCCACCACTCCCAGTGTACGCTTCATTATGAAGCTAAAAAACGGAGATGATCTTGTGGTGAATAATCCCATCGACTTCCCCGATCCGAACCACATTGATAGCATCCTGGAGCCATATATGGAAACCGAGATAATCGTTCCTACAGACTATATTGGTAACATCATGAAGCTGGCTCAGGAACGGCGTGGAATTCAAAAAAACATTCAATACATAGACGAAAAACGCGTAGCACTGCATTATGATATGCCGCTTATCGAGATTATCTTCGATTTCTACGACAAGATGAAAACGGTAAGCCGTGGCTATGCCTCTTTGGACTATGCCTTTAAGGACTATCGCCTTTCCCAGGTGGTTAAGGTAGACATTCTTATAAACGGCGAAAAGGTGGATGCCATGAGCTTTATCTGCCACCAGGACAAAGCCCACACCTGGGGCAAAAGCGTTACTCAAACTCTGTCTGAGGTAATCCCCCGTCACCTGTTCAAGATTGCGCTTCAAGCCTCCATTGGGGCTAAGATAATCGCGAGGAGTACCATTAATCCCATGCGCAAAGATGTGCTTGCGAAGTGCTATGGAGGTGACGTTTCGCGTAAACGTAAGCTGCTGGACAAACAGAAAGAAGGTAAGAAAAAGATGAAGGAAATTGGCTCTGTAACCGTTCCTCAAGAAGCCTTCCTGGCTGTGCTAAAGGCAGATCGCGACTAAGCTATGCTTTGGCGTGTGCCGCTGTTATGCCTGCTGCTTCTAAGCATCCCCTTGGCAAGCATAACTATCGGCAAGGTAAGCTTTAATGATATTGGCAATAGCGAAGATGTAAAGCTACGCCGTGCCTCAGGCTTAACGCCCGGACAAGACTATAGCCCTGAAGCAGTTATTGCCGCCACCGCGCGCTTGTATGACTACTATCACTCCCAAGGGCAGTATTTCGTACAGATAAATGCTCCGGAGCTTATACCCATCAATGATCAAAGTCTGGAATTGGTTTATAGCATCCGTGAGCATATCCCTTCGCATCCAGTATTGGTTCGCTTTCAGGGGATGAATTACTTTTCGGAGGCAAAGCTATATCAATTACTGCTAGGATCAGCCTCGCACGAGTATAGCTTGGATCAGTTACCACGCTTGATGCAACAAGTGTTGAATCTGTACCATGAACGCAGCTATCTTTTTGCCGCGGTTAAGATAGATTCTCTGGCTTTGGCTCCAGGATTAATAGCATATATTGGCATAGATGAAGGCAAGCCTTTGCGGGTGAAGGAGTATATCTTCCGTGGCAATAACATTACCCGTGACAAAACATTGCTGAATGTATCGGGGCTTAGCCGGGTAAAAACCATCACTCCCGCCATTATTTCCCAAGCTGAAGATAATATCATGCGCAAAAGCTATATTCGCGATTGTCTTATAGAGCCAATAGACGATAGCAGCCTCTTAATTAAAGTAGAAGAAAGCCGCATGACCTACATGGAAGGGGTGCTGGGTGTAAATAGCGTAGATGGTAACATGAGATTGTCAGGACAGATAAAGCTTCAGTTTATGAATCTCTGGGGTACCGACCGGGCAGTTAACCTGCTGTGGCGGCAAATACCCGCTGGGAAAAAGGAAATCAGCCTTGCATATCACGAATCAGGTTTCACCGGTTTCCCTATGGCGGCCGATCTTGAGCTATATCGCAGCGAGCAAGACAGCACCTGGATAAAAAGTCGTGCTGCACTGGATGTCTATTATCTGCTGCTGCATCAAAAAATTGGCGTGGCATTGGTTGCTGAGAGCATAAATCCTGGCTCACGCAGGCCATCCACTATTGAGACGTCCAAAGCCAATCGCTTTGGTGCTTTTTGGAATTTCCGCAAGGTGGAAGGTGGAGACAATCCTGTGCGGGGAATAGAAACCAATCTTCGCTATAGCTATCAAAATGGTGCCGATAGCAAACTCCATGCCGCTTTGGAAGCCGGGGGAAAATACTATTTCCCGATAACCCAACACTTAGTAGGTCACATTGGAGCTCAGATCAGGAATCTTGATAACCAGAATGCTAAATCCTGGGAGCAATTCACCATGGGTGGCTATGGAAGTCTCAGGGGTTATCATGAAGATGAATTTAGTAGTTTTAGACTGGCATGGACAAACTATGAACTACGTTACTTATTAAACCCGGATTCCAGGGTATATCTTTTTTTCGATCAGGGATTTGTGGCCAGGGATTTATCGACGGTAAAAACCGATTTGTTTGGTGTGGGAGCGGGAATAAAAGTGAAGACAAGACTGGGAATTTTGGGCTTGGAGTATGGATTGGGATACAGGGATAAACGCTTTAGCAGAATTGGTTTGGGCATGGTTCATGCTGGACTCGACGTAGCCTTGTGAAAAAAATACCTTGCCAAGAATATAACATCTTTAAATAGTGTTCCAATCTTACGTAGTATATAGATGTGACTAAGGACTGTGCGAAGGATAGGTGAGAGTTTAGCGCCTCGCTCCCTTCGATATAACATCAGGCAATATTTTATGTATCTTGCCAATAGACCCAAAACAAAAAATAAAAAAACAAACCTAAGTTACCCTGAAAACAGGGATTTTACTTATGGAGGAAAACAATGAAAAAAGTTCTCTTAATAGCCTTACTCGCTATGATGCTGATCAGCATGTTGCTTACAGCTTGCAAACCCAAAGTTGAAGAGCCCGCAGAAGAAGTTGCTCCTATAGAAGAAGCCGCTCCTGCCGATACAATGGCCGCTCCTGCAGCCGAAGCTCCTGCAACACCTGCCGCACCTGCCGGAAACTAAAGCAAAGCTGAAAACACATTAGCGCAGTCCTTAAAAAACGGGTATCATCTGATACCCGTTTTTTTATACCCTCGATATTGAGGCTATAAGAACACTCCCCTGGCCTCATAATCGGCACAGTGATAACCAATAGTAATCCATACTTGACAAAATAGCAGGCAATCTGGCAATAACTCTATTACTGAATACCAAGGATGGATAATGAAACGTTTAACTCCTGACCTTGCCAATCTGGCAGATGTATTTGCCTCTCTCTTCCCTGCAGAGAAGGTATCTTCCGCTCAAACTTTCTTTCTGAAGCAGCTTTCCCTGTCCATGCACAGCTTTTACCGAGGGAAGATGCAAACCGTGCCCAAAGCAGGAATTTGGGGCTTTAACTGGTTCAATGTTTGGTACACACCGGGCGTTTCATCGGTATCCACTTCGATAAGAGACAAGCTTGATTTGTCCTACGAACTTTCCAACCGAAGTAATCTTGTGGCGGTGGTCAGCGATTCCACCCGGGTTTTAGGCGATGGAGACTGTGGAATAGCCGGCGGTTTGGGCGTTATGGAAGGCAAAGCCATGCTGATGAAATACCTGGGCGGCATAGATGCCATTGCCTTGTGTATTGACAGCCGCAATGCCGCAGGAAAACCGGAAGCGCAAAAAACCATAGACTTTGTAAAGATGCTTCAGCCCAGCGTTGGAGCAGTAAATCTTGAAGATATTTCCCAGCCCAATTGCTATCGAGTATTAGATGAGCTGCGTGATGCCTGCGATATACCCGTGTGGCACGACGATGCCCAGGGCACAGCCAGCGTTACCCTGGCAGGATTGATTAACGCGCTTAAGCTTGCCGGAAAACAGATCCAGGATTGTAAATGCGTGCTTTTTGGAGCAGGTGCTTCAAACACAACCATTGCCAGCTTTCTCTTACAAAGCGGATTAGACCCCCAGAACCTGATTATATTCGACAGCAAGGGAGCTCTGCATCCCGGCCGTGCTGATATAGAGCAAGACCCAGGCAAATACAAGCAATGGTCATTGGCAAAAATATCCAATCCCAAACGCATTGATGGGATGGAAAATGCCATGCAGAACGCTGACGTACTAATAGCGCTGTCCACCCCCGGCCCCGATACCATTAAACCCGAATGGATAAGAATGATGGCAGATAAGTCCATTGTTTTCACCTGCGCCAATCCTGTCCCCGAGATATATCCTTATGATGCTAAGGCTGCCGGTGCTTTCATAGTTGCCACCGGACGAGGAGACTTTCCCAATCAGATAAATAACTCCTGCGGTTTTCCCGGCATCCTGAAAGGCGCATTGCTGGTTAGAGCCGCCAAGATAACCGATAACATGGCCATTGCAGCCGCTCACTCTTTGGCAGATTATGCCCAAAGGCGTGGCATAAACCCCGATGACATAGTACCCAAAATGGACGAACCTGATGTGTTTGCCTACGAGGCAGCCGACGTTGCCATGCAAGCCATTGCGGATGGTGTAGCCCGAATTAAGCTAAGTTGGGATGAAGTGTTTGCCACCGCCAAAGCAGACATCACCAAGGCAAGATCACTCTCGCACAGCATGATGGAGCAAGGCTTTATCAGCGCACCACCCATAGAGATAATAGAATCCGCTTTGCAACAGACCATAGCCAGGTTTGGGGTGTAGGAGCAGAGCCCTGTTTAAGCGCAAAGCAAAAGCTATACTTTTCGCGTTAAAACTGTGCCTTAGTGCATTCATCCTGTGGAGGATAGCCGGAAAAATAGATTTTAGCAGCGCGATATCGGCAGTATTTCATCTGCCCTTACCCTTAGTAGCTTTGCTGATTGGCCTGAGCACCCTTCGTCATATTGCCCAATACCATAATTGGCTTTACTCCCTTGGCGTAAATCCTGCTTATGAGCACAGTAAAATAGAGGTAAAACGCTCGTATATGATCGGCTTGCCCTTGCGCTTTGCCCTTCCTGGTGGTCACGCTGCCATTGCCAAGATACTGTTTGTGAACAACAGCAGCCGCCTGGCATCCTTTTGGAGTTCTGCTTTGGAACGCGGATTTATGACATGGGGAACCTGGACTTTAGCATCGTTGGCAGCTTTTGTCTATTATCCGCAGTTACCGCTATATCTACGCTTATTAGCGATATTGCTCTGCCTTTTGTTACCCATTATATTATACATTATCCTGGGCAGCAAAGCCGCATGGAAAAAGCTTCAAACACCTTTCATGCGATTAGCCCCTCGCCTGATGGCCATTCAGATTGGAGCGAATGTAATTACCTATCTACAATACTGGCTTCTATTGAATGCCATCCTGCCCATAAATTGGTGGAGCAGCACCATCCGCATGGCTCTAACCCAGTTTTCAAATTCCATTCCCATCACTTTTGCCGGTCTTGGCCTGCGAGAAAGCTTTGCCATCCACTTCCTGAATAGTGCAGGAATTAATGCTGAGCAAGCCGTATCGGTCACACTAAGCCTGTTTATTATTCAAGATATCCTTCCGGCGATAGCGGGAACCTGGTTTCTGATTCGCACAAAAAAGGTCTGAATCAGTTCATTATACCGATTCAGACCATAGGGGCGTTGTTAATGTTTACAAAAGAGAATAGCTGATGCCCAAGCCAAGTATTTGCTTCCATTGCAGCTTGTGCACAGCCTCTTTCTCGTAGCGCGCTTCAAAGCTGAGATTTGCCGACAGCAATCCCCAAAGCTTGGTTGTAAATACATTTTCCCACACCATATCAGGCGATTTCCAATCCTCATTCAGGTCATCACTTTTTGAATTGAACAATGCCTGATACACTTGCAAGCGTGACTTGAAGTTGGCTTCGGTTGGGGTAAACGCATGTTTGAATTCACTAACCATCTCCAAGCCTCCATCAACCGTGCTCTCAAGTTCGCGCTCACCGCTGGACTGCATCACTTCCCTATCCAGCCGTTCACGGAAGGCAGCACCCAAACGAGTAGTAAGCAAGCTGTTATCATTTTCCACAAAAGTGCGGATCACACCAGCAGTTTCGGTTAAAAGCAGTGGATTTACGATGCGGGTTAGGCTTGGATCGCTAAGATCGATGAACTGCGATTCCAATCTTCCTGCCAAAAAGGGATCAACCCATGCCTGGGTAGTGAAGCGAAATACCGATTCCAGGTCTATTTTATCGGTAGATTTCTCTGGCTTGTTCCAATACTTGTCACCAAGCGCGTCTGTTTTCTGCAGATGAGTTTGCCCAAAAGCCAGCTTCAGGGTTGTATTGTTTTTAAGCCAGGGTTTCAGTTGCTTTTCGGCTGTAGAATTTGATGAAGCAAGCCAGGTGATATTGCTAAGCTCTGTTCCCGCCCAGGAATCACTATACGCACTTTGGGTAAGAGACATATTTATATCGGAATCCAGCTTCCATGCCTCCGCATACACCATTGTTGCCAATAGCATGAAGGCCAGTACCAAGGTGACTGCGTGTTTCATAATTACTCCCTAAGCCCAAATACCTTTCATAGTTAAAGCTATTTTAATCTTTTCGGTTAACGCCGTTTGCACTGCTCTCATATCTGCATTATTCACATGGGCATACACGCCGAAAGTTATGGCACCTGCGTCAGCGGCACTAACGGCTACAGAGGCAGCAGGGTCTTTTAACACTTTCTCTTCGGAATTAACCACTGCTAATAATAGCTCTCTGGCCATGCTCAAGTCCGTAGCACCAGGAACGCTGATGGCAAGCTCTATTCTGCGGGTTGGCATCGCCGAGAAATTGGTGATGGAATCACCTGACAATTTTGCATTGGGGACTATCACTTTACGATTGTCTCCGGTTAAGATAATCGTATGAAACACACCAATATCATGAACCTTACCGGTTACTCCTGCCCCAATAATGGAATCACCTAGCTTAAAGGGTTTGAAAAGTATCAGCATTACTCCGGCAGCAAAATTTGACAATGAACCTTGCAAAGCCATACCTACAGCCAAACCGGCAGCACCAATGATGGCAATAAACGAAGTAGTTTGCACTCCTAACTTACTAATGGCTGCAATTATTACGAAAATCAAGATGATGGCATAAACAATGTTGCCAACAAAGCCGACTAAAGACTCATCAACCTTGCCGCGGGTCATTATTTTCCTTAGCATGTTGGCAATGAGTTTGGCAATCCATTTACCTATTATGTAGATCAGGATTGCTGCGAGAAGTTTTAAACCAATAGTAACGGCAAAAGGCAGAGCCTTTTCGACCATCCCCGCCCAAGCGCTGGGATCAACCATAGTAGAATCTGGCATAATTACTCCTTCACCAGTAGGTATAGGGGCTAATAATAAAGCACAAGAATTACATCCACCCCCTCCCTAACAGGTTTGTTGCTGTTTTTTATACAAACTAAGCCATAATACGGTTTTAACAAATGCAATTTTAACGAGTTATGCATATAGTCATAGTACGCCCGAAGCTTGCCCACTTTTCTATGCAGCATACTTACTACATATCAAGTACTGCAGTAGGTACATTGAGGTTAACTAAAACAGCAGTTTCACCATTCTTGCTGCTTCCTTGCTGCTATCCTGTATTCGACACAGGATAGCAGCAAGGAAGCAGCAGGGAAGTACCGCATATACACAATTTACTGGGGATGTGAACTGAGCTTTTATCTTGACATCTCCACACGCTTGCAAAATACATGAATTGTGTGTAAGTTTACAAAGTAAGAATGCAGATAGATGGTTTTGTAGCTTGGGCTGCTTAGCCATGAACCAATACTTATATACAAGGGAGGTGATTGTGTTTACGAACAAATTGCTGCTTTGCGTTATAGCCATTATGCTGTCATTTGGTGGTGTTCATGCCCTAAATGATATGCCGCTGCTGGCAGAACTATCAGGGGAACATCCACAATCATGTTTCGGTTACTCTGTGGTATCACTTGATTTCAATCATGATGGATACGATGATTTAATAGTGTATTCAATGGCATATGGACATCAAAATTCGCAAAGTCCATCCCGCGGGAAGGTATACATCTACTATGGAGGCCCCAATTTTAGCTCTGCATCTGAGCCCGCTATGACGCTTGAAGGTGATTACCCCAACGGAACACAAAGAAGGATAAGATACATTAGAAATATCGGCGATGTTAGCGGGGATGGTTATGATGATTTGCTTATTTCCGACGCAATTCCAGGACCTTCTGGTTTATATGTCGAGGGTAGCGAAAGATACATGCTGTACTTTGGAGGAACAAACGACTTATCTACACCCGATAGGATTGAGATTCCACAAATGAATGAGGTCATATACAAAATAGATATGCTCAAGGATGTTGATGGAGATGGATATGATGATGTAGGAATATCTTATGCCATAAATTATCTTCATTGTCATGATATTCTATGGGGAGGATCATTCCAACGGCAAATGATCTTATGCGGAGGGGGAGGTTTTCATGATATAATGGCAATCACCGGAATTGGCGATATTAACAATGATGGTTTCGATGACTTTTCGATAGGATATCTTGATGCCCAAAAGGCTGATGATCAATATTCTACTATCAGAGTGTATTATGGAAATATCAGCAGAGAGTTTTCAGAATTTAATCTCTTAATCCACACCCCAAATTACATTACGCGGGTTTGCAAACCACTTGGGGACTTAAACAATGATGGGTTTGATGATTTTCTTGGCTATATAGATAGTTCAGGTATGAAAATATGGCTTGGATCAAACAATCCGCTTACATTAGAGCCAGATGTAGTACTGAATCCCATATATTATGGTGATATATTGGTTAATGGTGTCAAATCAGGAGACTTCAACGGTGATGGCTTCAGCGATGTGGTTGGGGCTAGCTACTATTTGAGACGATACGCTGTCTGGCTTGGCAGTACAAGTATGAACGGTTTTGTTGATTATCAGAAGTATAGCTCCATCGAGCAATTCGGATGGGACGTTGCGGTGGGCGACTTCAACGGAGACGGTTGTGATGATATTGCCGTATCAGCTCCCAGTAACGACTGGCCTGCTAGTAGTTTCACTGGATATGTTTTTGTTTACGCGGGCAATCCGGGCATGGTTGCCAATGACGACCAGTTTGCACCACCATTAACTGAAGGTATAAATATGCTTATTAGCCCCAATCCGGTTCGCAGAGATGGAGTATTGAGGCTATCCCTAAGAGGTGCTGATAAATATGTGGGTATGCCAGTAAAAGTGGAAGTGTTTAACATAAAAGGTCAAGCAGTCCAACAAACCGAAACACCCCAATCCTATACGCATGACTATAGTGCGGAGCTTAACCTTTCAGGCTTGGCATCTGGAGTATATCTCTGCCGGGCTACTATCGGTAAACAAGCAGTTAATAAGAAAGTCACAATCATAAAGTAAGGAGAATACTATAAAGAAAGAATATGTATATAATGCTTGCCATACTGCCCCCAGGCATACAAAAAGGAAGCCACAGCCCGTTCCACATCATTACTTCATCACTATTTAACCTAAACACTTGCGCACTTATGTATTGACATCTCCACACACTTGCAGATTATATGATTTGTGTGTAAGTTTATAAGACAAGGATGCAGATAGATGGTTTTGTAGCCATGCGTACATGCTATTATTAACCAGGATTTATACACAAGGGAGGTAATGATGAAGACTAAGTTACTGGTGTTATCTTGGGCGTGCCTACTACTAACAGGGGGACAACTTTATTCAGTGAATCAAATGGAACTAATTAACACCCTATACGGGGAGTTTAATGGCTCTTGGTTTGGGGAACAAGTAGTATCCATGGATTACAATGGGGATGGTTACGATGATGTGATTGTTCACGCCCCAAATTGGAATCCTAACGGGGTATATAACAACGGGCAATGTTGGGGGAAAATCTACTTCTATTGGGGTGGCCCCAATATGGATAATATTCCTGACTTCGTGATGGAGGGAACCCAAAACTGGGAACTTTAATTCGCAAAACCCTTCAACGGTGGTGATATCAATGGCGATGGGATCGATGATCTGGTAATCACCTTATTCATCGATCCGGCGTGTGTGCTTGCCGTATATTACGGAACAGCAAACCCAACAGGAAATCCGGACTTAACTATCACTATTCCCTATGAACTTACAAATTGTATTGTGGCAAATCAACTTGGTGACATCAATGGAGACGGCAGTGATGATTTAGTGATACACTGCTCAATTGGGAGTAGTCCCCAAAGGTATCGATTTATTATCTGGACTGGCAATGACGAACCATTTGTAACCCTCGTGGAAACGACAAATGGATCAGTTCCAAGATCGGCTATGGGGATGGGGGATGTGAATGGTGACGACTTGGATGATTACCTTCTCCAGTATGGCATTCCAGGAGGAACCAATATGAACAGCAGGATAGTGCTGTATTAAGGAACAGCCGAAAAAGGGCTACACCGTTTGGTTTGGGATGGCAGGGATAGAAGCGGCAGAAGCGTTGCTTCTGGTATATACTTGATTCATCTGGAATCCGCAGGTAAATCCAGCATAAGAAAAGCAATGCTGATGAAGTAAACCAAAACTGGCATGATATAGCCCGTGCTTCGGCATGGGCTTTTGTTAAGTTTTTTGTTGAACACGATATCTATAGCAAGTGCACACTTGATGCATTTGTACTGAAATCGTTATGGATTTGCGCCTGGATCAATACTTATGGTAATTGAGCTAATCATGCGCCAGTTACTTTTCTACCCGCAACATCAGTCCGTTTAAAAAGGCGATTGGCACGATTTTAACCACTTATCATTCCCTGTTTAAAAACGGGTGGAATGTGAAAAATCCCACATATTAGCTTGACAATGTTTCAAGATGCAGGTAGAGCAAGATGTATCAAAACCGAACAAGGAGAAGAAGATATGAAGGACGTTTCCTGCACCGAACGGGCACTGCTCTTTATAGAAGAGAACCTTAAGCGCAAGATAAACTTGGAGGATATCGCCGATGCAGCGAATTTCTCTCAGTGGTATTTCCATCGTTTATTCAGAGTTTTAACCGGTTACTGCGTGAACGATTATCTGCGTCGCAGGAGGCTGTGCGAGGCATCGCATGAGCTGCTATACACTTCCAAGGCGATCAGTCAGATTGCCAGGGAGTATCAGTTCGAATCGCAGGAAGCATTCACCAGGTCTTTTAGCAATGTTGCCGGCATCACCCCGGGTAAGTATCGCAGGCAGATTGCGCCATTGCTTCGGTTCCCGGCTATCAGCCTGGACAACACCTACAAATACTTAAGAAAAGGAGCACAAAACATGTCAGTTAGAATCCAGGAAGAAGATGCCTTCCAAGTAGTGGGAGTATCTTGCCGAGCCAATCCCAGCGGAACTCTGCACAAGCTATGGGAAACCTTTATGCAGCGTGCGCAGGAGATAAAAAACGTGTCCGACAGCAGCAGAGCATATCAGGTTTGCAGATTTGATGATGCAGACAACGAGAAAGAAGAGTTTACCTTCATTGCGGGTATGGAAGTTAGCAACGCTTCAGACCTGCCAGAAGGCATGATCGCCCACATAGTTCCAGCCGCACGCTACGCCGTGTTCGAACACCATGGCTTGCTGGACAAGATGCATCAGACCTACGAGTATATATTCGGAGTATGGATGCCGGAAAATGGCTATGTGATGGCAGATGCGGATTCTCTGGAAGTATATGACGAACGCTTCAAAGTTGGCAAAGATGATTCTGTATTCGAGATATGGGTACCCATTACTAAGGCATAACACCTAAGCTAAACATAAGCACAGCACTCCGGTGAATGCGCTGGCATATCCGGAGTGCTGAATATAATCTCCTTACTGCAGTGCTGTCCCCAAGATCATGCTTTAAGGGATTGGCGACGGCTTGAACAGGTGAAACAGGATTCATTCAAGTTCACGCTATTGGATATAGTTTCCTTCCAAGCTTTTGCAGGTCATTATATTGAGAAAGTAACAGGCCGATTAGGGCAAGAGCCAGCCCGATCGTTTCTAGCAAATTAAGTGTGTCACCTAAAATCAGATAGGCAAGGGCAACGGTGAATACAGGTATGAGATTGGTAAACACATTGGACTTTGCCACTCCCAAGTCTCTTATAACGCCTGTAAAAAGCATAAATGCCCCTACAGAGGCAAATAGAGACATTGCAGCAATGGTAACCAGGCCTTCGGCAGAATGCTGCACCGCAAGGAAGTGTTTGCCGTCTTGAATAATGAACAGCGGAAGGAAATATAGCATGCCAAACAGGCTTTGCCAGGCTACAATAGTTAGAGCAGAATAGCGCAAGGTTAGATTGCGCACAGTGATGCCATAGAAACAGCCCGCGAAAACAGCAATCAGCAGAAAAAGAATGCCTTTGGCGTTTGCCGATAAGTCACCGCTGCCCAGGCTCATAACCGCCACACCGCTACAGGAAATCAGCAAGCCGATTAGCAGCAATGCAGAAATCCTCTCACGTAGAATAATCCACGCCCCTACCGCAGCAAAGATTGGAATGGTAGAGATAACCAGGCTACCCAAAGTTGGCGAAACATACTGCATGCCGTTTGCCTCGCCGACAAAATACATAAATGGCTCACAAAATGACACCAGCAACAAGTGCAGATAGTCCTTTTTCTTTATCTTCTCGCTCTTTTTGCCTATCCACATCACTAAAAAGAGTAATGCCGAGGCTAATACCAGGCGCAAAAAGGTAATCTCGTAGGGGCGATAGGTTTGCAAGGCAACCTTTATCCACACAAAAGTTACAGACCAGCACATCATAGCCAAAATGGCTTTTATATATGGCAGAAGAGCTTTCATTATAAAAACCGGATAACTTCCCCGGCAGGGATTTGCTTAATAATTCCGCCGTCATTTATGTCGCGGCATGCTCCAGCTTCTATTTCAGCACTGTCGGTGTAGCCTCGAAGTTCCCAAAAACCGGGAATATAATAGTCCATCAGCTCTATTCTAACAATACTTTTTGCCGATTTATAGCCCCATAAATAGGGGATGAAGGCACGTATGGGGCCGCCGTAATCTTCATTTAACTGCTCACCATCAAAGCTATGCGCCACAATGGACTTGGGTAGGTGGGCAATATCTATGGGAATGGAAGTGTCGTAAACCTCGCCGTAAGACCAGAAGCGGACAAAGCGGCAGCTATCTTGCACTTGCACTTCATTCATAATACTTGAGAGGCTTATGCCTGCCCAAGTGCCAAAGACTGACCAGCGGGTAACACTGGTTAGCCTTGCCTGAACCTGGGTTTGCGGCAGGGCAAGCAGTTCGCTAAAGCTAAAGATGCGTGGCTTGCCACAGCTTCCCGTAATAGCCAGTTCCCAAGTGTCGCGGCTCAGGCTGCCTGGATGTCCCTCTGCCCAAAAGATGGGGGTATTTAGGTCTGCTAATTTACTCATTATCTCTTCTTGGGTAAACAAATAGGTTGTTAATTATATCACTGGGAATAATAGACATAGGTGCTCGCTTTTGCGCCAGCTCTTCAGCAGTTTTGCCCATTACATACGAAGCACCGATGGCGGCAAAGGGCATTTCCAATTGTTGAGCGGCAAAAGAGCCGATGATGCCGGCAAGCACATCACCACTACCTCCAGTGGCTAATCCGTCATTTCCGGAGGTGTTAATTAAAACTACGCTCTCATCGCAGTAAATGGTGGTATGTGACTTCAGCAGCACCTGGGCATGATTTTTCTTTACATACTTCTTCAGGGCACTCATAGTATCGGCAGCTATGCTATTCACGTTTATCTTGCACAGACGCGAGAACTCGCTCATGTGAGGAGTAAGCACGATGTTTTCGTTGTCTAAAAACCGGGTTAAATCGGAATTGTTGGCAATAAGGGTAATAGCATCGGCATCCACAATCACGGGAACAGTGCTATGTTCCAGCACTATTCGCAGAAGACTGAGGGCATAATCGTCCAGACCTAAGCCACACCCGATAACCACGCTGTCGGCTGTTTTAAGTATTTCAACCATCTTGTTTTTATCTGGTAATCCTGTGTCCGATAAAACGGGAACTGATTTGAACATGATCTCAGGACTTAGGTGGTAATAATGCTCCGCCATTTCCGGGCGACTCATCATTAGGCAATAGCCAGCACCAGAGCGTAAGGCAGCCATGGCAGCAAGAGCAATTGAGCCGCTAAAGCCAACAGAACCGCCGATTAGCAGAACTCTGCCATAGTTGCCCTTATTAGCGAATTGATAGCGGTCGGGCAGCATTGCAGTATCTTCGTCTACATGAAGCTGGAAAATGTCATCAGTGTATTCTAAAGGAATACCGATATCAATCTCAGTTGGGATTCCTGAGTAAATCCTGCCTTGTGATAACACGTGTCCAAACTTCATGCATTGAATGCAGAGAGTTTCTGTGGCTAAAAAAGCTCCCTCGGCACAAGAGCCTGTATCGGCATTTACTCCTGAAGGGATATCTATCGCTATGCGGGTATTACTTATGGGCATAGTGTATCTAAATGCCATTTTTACTGCGTCTGGAAGCTCTCCGTGAAAGCCGATACCAAATACAGCATCTATTACCACATCCACATGCAAGGCAAGCTCTGCCCAGTCTTTAACCTCGGTTTTATTGCAGTAATTCAGCATGGGTATCTTTAGCTTTTCGCATAGCTCATAATTAACCTTGCTTTCAGGAGTGAAGGGAGAATCATGTACCTTTATCAGCTTAACGTCAATCCCTTCCATATACAGCTTACGAGCTATTACGAAGCCATCCCCACTATTGTTACCGCAACCATGAAATACTACTACTCTTTGGGTAAAGATTTCTGGATAGCTATCCAAAATGTGTTCGGCACAGGCATTGCCGGCGTTTTCCATCAGGATACGGGCAGGCAAGCCAAAGTCTTCTATGCTACGCCTATCTATTTCCTTCATCTGAGCATAGGATAATACTATACTCATACTTTCTCCTTATGTTTGTGTTGTGTGGGCAGTTTAATTTCAAAAGTTGTGCCTTCGTCGGGAGTGCTTTGCACAACTTTGATGTGACCATTGTGATACTCTTCTATTATCCGCTTGGCGAGGCTAAGCCCCAGCCCCCAGCCCCGGGTTTTGGTAGTAACCCCTGGATCAAAGACGCGCTTCCACTGACTGCGGGGAATGCCTTTTCCCTCATCGCGAATGTGGACGTATATCCAGGGATGTCTTTGTGTGGCAGTTAAGATAATGTTGCCGCCTTTGCTGCTCATGGCGTCCACGCAGTTCTTTATCAGATTCTCGAGTGTCCATTTGAAGAGCTCGGTATCCAGCAACACGGTTATACCCTCTATTTTGCTAATAAGATGAATGTCTATGCGTTTACCAAGATGCGGCATGCGGTAGCTGAAGTATTCCACAATCTGTGACAGTATTACGTGCAGTTCCATTGGCTCCAGCTTGGTCATACTGCCTACCTTGCCAAAACGGGAGGCAATGTTACGCAAGTGGTTTAGATCGGCTGTCATATGTTCTACTATCTGAGGAACATTACGTTCACAGCCATCAGGAGGGGCTTCTTTCAGGTAGTCCAGCCAACCCATCAGCGAGGTAATCGGAGTGCCGAATTGGTGAGCAGTCTCCTTGGCCAGGCCTATCCAAAGTGTATCCTTTTCTGTGCGACGCAATAGGAATAACCCATAGCCTCCAAAGAAGATTACCATAAACGCCAGTGCTAGCTCTAAAAGCACCACATTTCGGATGTAGGAAAGGGATTTAGGTGTAGAGAAATAGATAAAGCCAAGGCTGTCAGCCTGATTAGACAGTGGGATTTCATCCATTCCCTGAATCCGTTGCGCCAGCTTCTGTTGTTGTTCTGTGCTCATTTGGTAATAATTTGAGGTTTCAGGCAAATCAACATTTCGCCAGAAGAGCGGCTGTTTGTAGCGGTCGGTTACAATAATGGAGTAATTTACGTTTTTTATGAACTGCTCAAACGACACTGGACGGCTGTAGTACGCATAGCCAGTAACCTTACCTTCGTCGGTTAGCGGAGTTTGCACCATCACCGCCATCTGGTTTTCCAGCTTCCTGCGCGATGTCACAGAAAGCATTGAAAATACGGAATCTGACGCCACACCAACATTCTTCCACATCTGAGGCTGAAAATGTGCATCCGTAATGATAACCGCGATCGGGTTTTCTTGCATAAACTCGGTGCTGATATAGTCCCAGAGATTCTGTTGAAAATCACGTGAAGCACTGAACTGGAGGTATTTTGAGCTTACCTCTGTAAGCAACTGCGCATTTGCTTCGGCAGCCCGTAAATAGGTGTCGGTATAGGCAATGTATTGAGCAAAGATACGAGGAACATACTCTTGTTCTGCTCTTGCCTTCTTGATAAGCACCTGGATATAGCCTGCAAAAAACACGAATATAGCCAGCGAACCTACAATTAAGAATATGCGTAGGCGGTTGAACAAATTAACGTTTTTTTGCTTCTTCCCAGTGGAAATCGAGTTCTTCAAGGCTTGCTTCATTGATATCTGCTCCGCTGTCCTTATAGTGTGCTTCTATGCTGTGAAAGCGTCTGGTGAACTTGCGTGTGCAATCTTTTAGTGCTGCTTCAGAATCTATATGCAGCTTGCGGGCAAGATTTACCAGGGTGAATATCATATCGCCAAGTTCTTCTTGTATCAGATCCATATCGCCAATCGATAGAGCTTCATACAGCTCTTCCCGCTCTTCCTCGAGTTTGTCCAGAATTGGCTTGGTATCTGGCCAATCAAAGCCAACTGATGCAGCTTTTTCCTGGGTTCGCTGCGCCTGAATTAATGCTGGCATAGTTTTGGGAATACCATCAAGAACAGATTTTCTTTCTGTCTTCTCTCTTTTTTTTATGCGTTCCCAGTTCATTTTTACTTCGTCGGCATCATTGGCATTGCCATTACCAAACACATGGGGATGCCTGCGAACAAGCTTGTTGTTTATGGCCTCCAGCACATCGCCAATATCCCACAACCCTTCTTCCGCAGAAATCTGCGCCTGAAACACGATATGCAGTAACAGGTCTCCCAGCTCTTCTTTCAGGTCGTCCATATCCTGTGATTCTATGGCCTCTACGGCTTCGTAAAGCTCTTCAATAAAGTTTGGAACCAGAGTTTCACGGGTTTGCTTTATGTCCCATGGGCAGCCAGTTTCCTTGTTTCTCAGCATGGCAACCACTGAGCAGAGTTTTTCAAAGTTATTCACAGTTAGCTTGTTCCCTCCAAAAATCAGGATGCGAAATACGGTTAAACATAGCGAACATAATCCAGATCAGGTGATTCCACTTGATGGAACTGGGCAAAGCAGATGCTGGCACAAACATCAGCAAAGCAAAGAGATGCATTAGATAGAATCCTTTTTTATTGTAATCACCTGCTTTAGATGCCATATACAAACCTCTTGCCCAACCAAGATATAATGCTAAAAACCAAAGCAGAAAGCCAACACCGTAGTTACCCATCAATTCCAAAAAGTAGTTATGCGGATTAATGATACCCGCTGTCCGGTAGACTATGTCAGTATCCATATATTTCTCAATATTTCCTGCACCAACGCCCATGAAGCCGCTATTTGCAGTTAGGTCAAGGCTTTCTTTTACAAGCTGCTGACGTATCTTTACACTACTCATACGATTTGAGTTAGATTCCATGCCAATGCTGCTAATTTCTCGGTCAAAGATACCCCATACAATAGACACATAGGGACGGGCGATATGTAATAATCCCAGCAATAGAACAACAACAATAATCATGCTGATCAATTTGCTCTTCCAGTTTGTGTACTTAAGCATAACCCAAGCAGTTAAAACAAATCCAGCTAGCAAGGCAATCCTGGCTCCCTGAATGGTCATAATCACTAAGCCTGCCAGCACAATTAATCCGGAAACAAGCTTTATCCACCACCTGTTATACAGCCAAGGGATAAACAGCGGATACGGCAATAGCATCAGCATAAATGCGGCAAGCAAGTTTTCTCCGAAGAAGGGCCCAGTAGGGATGAAGGTTTCAATGCCATAATAACGTGATACCCATAAATGCTGCCAGGTGGATATCTCCCAGACCGCAGTTGCCTGATAAGCAATAACAATGGCAACGAAAAACCACTGCGCATTCCGGCATACATTACGACTGCGGAACATGGCACTGAATATTATGAAGGTAGCTGTATTGCGCAGCATCAGGGTAGAATATTCTAATGCTTCGTTCTTATCAATTGCCCAATAATAGCTTAAGAGTGAATAAGCACACAATGATAGCAAGTAGATAATCACAGGAAAGTTTACTCTATCTACAAGGCTTTCTATGGGAAAAATGAATGCCAGAATGATGGCTAAGCCACACCCTGCAATAAGGGCAACGGTATTTAATCCATAACTTAGAGTATAAAACTCCATAATGGCAAAAACCGTTAAAAGCAGAACAACTAAGTGCTTCAGCTTAAACTTGCTTAGTCCCAAAACATCGGCACCGGCGGACAGAACTCATCCTTTCCTTTTCAGGGCAACAATAATCTGTTCTATTTTCTCTTTGTTTTCCACCAACAGGCTTTCTTTTAACATCACAATCACTATTGAAAATAAGAAGGCTGCCAGGGTGGTAATCACAACTATTAACGCCCGTTTGGGCTTGCTACGGATTCCAGCAATCTGAGGCTGATCATAAATCTCAAAAGTTGGAAGGTCTTTCAGCTCTTCCAGCTTAGCAAGCTCGTATTGAGGGTATAGGTATTCAATTATCCTTTTCTTGATATCCACATTAATCATCAACTGGGCATATTGCATGCTCAAGTCTGGTATTTTATCTATCTTTACAATATATCTTGGTGTAAAGCCTTGCTTCCCATCTTCCAGGTCTTTCAGCCTATCTTCCATTAGCTTAATCTTTTCTGCCATTTTTAGAAGTTGGGGAGCTTTGGCATCATATTGGGTTTTAGCCATTTCATATTCAATTTGTGCCTGCATAACCTGAGAGGCGGTGTCGCCATAGAGTTTTACCAGCGACTCGGTTTGCTGATCTATGGCTATGGAGCGATTCTTAACCTGAAAATCTCGCATAGCAATTGCCAACGAATCCGCGTCGCGCATGTGCTTGCTTACCTGTTTTTCCAGAAATTCCCGTTTTAAGCGCCCCTTGCTCATCTTCGTATTTAGGGTATAGCTTTCCAGATAGTCCAGATAATAGCGGGCAATATCTCTGGATAGAACTTTATCTCTGGTTTCTGCTCGCAGTACTATCAGGCTATTCTCTTCGTCCCAAACAATGTTTACCACAGACTCCATCAATTCTCTTATCGCCAAAGCCATTGCTCTGCTGCTATCCGCTTCGGTTATCTTGAAGTATGGTATCAGGTTAAATCTGCGTACCACCTCTTCACGAAATTCACGTCTTTTCATTATGTTAATAAAATCTGTGCCTAGCTCGGACTGAGGAGTACTGATAACTCCACCACCTACCATTTCCAACAGATTCGATCCAAAGGAGCCGAGTCCATCTTGCTCAGATACTGGCTTTAGGGTGGCAGCAGATTCCCAATAAGTGGGGGTTAGTAGTGAGTAAGTAATCGCGCATATAGCTGCAAGTAAACAGATTATGGTTACGAAAACCTTGTGTTTTGCGATCACCAGCAGGAGGTCTAACAACCCCATTTCTTTGCTTATCATATTGTTTCCCAAGATTCACAGGAAAATAGTTATAGAAATGAGCGTATAATCCCGTAAACCATGTTATTATTCTTCCTGAGCAGAGTCCCAAACAGCATATATTTGTCAATCACAATTTTAGCAAGTTCCCGCATCCAACTGGTATTCAGATGCTTCATAAAGGTCTTACCTGCTGCTTCCTTGCTGCTATCCTGTGTCGAATACAGGATAGCAGCAAGGAAGCAGCAGGTAAGAAGCGTATTTTGGGGAACAAACGCTACTAACAAAGCATTATTTACGCAGTTCTCAATGCTAACCAGTGCCGCAAATAGTATTTACCCGTTACTTAATGATGGAAAATTTTTGAGTTTTACCAAACCCCATGCCATCCTCAATACGTGAAAAATAGACTCCCGAGGCCAGGTTCTCAAGGGGTATGCTTACATGTTTTGTTTGTTTTGGCATTTGGTGTGACGTAACAAACTGCCCCTTTAGATTATAGATTTTGATATGAAGAGGCTGAATATACTCATTGTCTGACCGTACTATGTGAAGTGATTTGTTTTGGTAGTATGTATATAGCAACGCTGCTGGTGAGGTCTCATCGGTTTCACCTGTTAGGCTCAAGATATAGCTACTATTGGGAGCAAGTAGTGGTAGAGTAATATCTTGATTGATGTACTTTATCCTGGTTCTTTCTAGAGGATATTTTGATTTGTTGGTTAGGGTGATACTTGCCACATTTCCGCTACGTGTTCTGGATACTGATGATACAACAAGGTCTTCCATTGCTATCATTCGATCAAAAACATTCTCCAAGGTATCTATCCACAGGCCTCGGTGGGTTTGATAGTAATCCAGTAGAGCAAATCTATCGTTTACCTCGTCCTTTATTTCACAATCCCCCGCATCGTTATACTCAAAGAAAGCTGAGATGTTAGCAGACTCGTCAAACCCAAAATGTGTGTAGGAAACACATAGCCCACCTTCATTCAACAGAGTATCGAGATTCTCTGGCGTTAGATTATGCTTCATATCGGATTGGAAGTTCCATCCATAATACTCCCATGCTTGCATTTTTGCTCTTCCAAAAAACCACAGCGGGCGAGTTAAGGTATCAAACTCATACAATCTATGGGGGAGTCTTCCAGGTTCAGTAAATGAGTTAAACGGATTTGTGCTCAGGTTATCTCCCAGCCAAAAATAGTCTAGGTTAGAGTCGTTTATAGCGTCAATGATGTAGTATGGAGAATCTGGATTCCCCCCTTGATGGCATAGGTCTTCAAGGTTGTTAGCCCAGGAGTGATCTATCCATGTGCGAATATTAAAATCACTTAATGATACATTCAAGCTATTATAGATATCCTGCGAAAGATCAGTAACAGGAGTATGAGTATGATACCCGATGGTGTTACCATAATCAACCAGCTCATGCCATAGGGCATTTAACACGGGCTTTGACGCGCCAAAAACAGTATTTGTTAGCTTGATATTATTGGCAATTAAACCCGTTGTTTTATACTTAGGGCTGTTAACATTGTTGCTGCCAAAATACACAGCTCTTAGTTTCGGATCAGACTCACCATCAGCATCATTGGTAATAACCAGGGCAGCTTTTTTATTGTCCATCCAGCGGTTTATGTTGAGTATTACGGGTTGCTCCTCAAAGATTAGGAAAGACCAATTATTTCTATCACCCGGTTCGCGTTTTAACGAGTCTATCATCTGAGTAAACTGCTCCGTGTTAGGATTATAGAGCCTGGCCAAATGACAGAGATGGTCGTAGAGTCCAACCGTTCGTTCCTGAAGCATGTCCACATTGCTGCACCCTTCATAGTTCGAAGCAACTAACCAGAGCTTTGAACTGCCAATATTGTACTGAATTACTTTGTCTGTGAAGTTAGTTAACTGAGTGTTGTAACTTTGATCCTGGGCAAATATAGCTTTTGGCCCACGGAAAACATGGACAGCTTCATCATTAAGAAACTCTAAGTGTAACTTAAAATCACGAATCTTGATGCTAGCGTGGGCAATAGACCGAACACTAACCCGCTTGGCAGTACTATCGAAATTGTTATAGGTAGAAACAATGAGATCAAAACTGAACTTGGGATTATCATAAGCAACCACGCAGCTATCCGGATATTGGGTTGTTGTGGTAGAAAAGGACAGTGTTTCGTATGTTTGATCATTTATGCGTAACTGAACATAAGGCTCAATATTAAAACGAACACCAGCAAGATTAAGTACGTTGTTGGGCTCAAACCATGTCTGACTCCACGCCCCAACAGGTAAGAGTAATATCAATGCAATTAGCAAACATTCGAAAGCTGACTTCATTTGGACTCCGTGTCATTAATATGCGGATTTGAAGTGCTCAGACAAGTGCACTGGCAAAGCTCAAAGTAAAAGATACTTGAGACTGGCAATGACTGTGTAAGCCTGTAACTTCTCACTTAAATTACCAACAGCAAGCATTTTTGCGATATCCTGCTCAAGTTCTTTGCTAATAATATCAGAGACTGGTTCAGGAATTGTGAATAGCGGATTAAAATGCTGCTTTAAACTCGGATTTGAACTCCACCAGTAATCGAATGGATTCATATTAAGTGTATTCGGCTGTTTAGTGATCTTTCTCTTTATCTTGTCAGTACCGCGCCATAAGTTATACTTCAACCGGGCAAGGTAATATGGGGTACTAACAGGACAATTAAACTTTTCCCACTTGAATTTTGAAGCCTTTGGATAGCTTCTCTGCATCCACGCAATATACATTCGTGCTCCTGCGCGCAGAGCTGGATCTACAGAAATGCTATACTGCATGAAGGCAGGCTCAACAAATGGCGAAACGCTGTAGCCAAAATCGAGACAGGCGAGGTCACCATTGGTAATGCAGTTAAAACCTCGGTTCTCCAGAATAAATTGCTCGTGGTTAGTATAGTCAGAGCGGTACTTACTAACTTCCTGTAACAATGTATGAATCAGACGTGTAGAATAAGCTCCAGCAGCGAAGTTAACAGGCGTATGCCCCCTGGCTTGGAGATATGAACCCTTAATAACATCTCCAATCTGTCCACTATGCATGATCCCGTATTCTTGTAGAGGCATGGTTTGAATGGCGGCATAAAGGTGCGCTGCTCCATGAAGAACAATTTGCCCCTCATGATATGCTAGATTGGCATCCAAATCCTTAAGATACTCCCCTCCCTCCAAAGAATAAAAATGATGTTTATAGCCTAAGGTCTGGCATATTTGCCTGGCAATTGTCTCGTCAAGATAGTCTGGTTGCGAGAAAGTAAGGCAATCAAGGTCACGAACACCTTGTTCGTGGGCAGTCCACACCACCAAACGAGAATCTAAACCACCACTAATAAACGCAAAATGACGACTGTCCCCATCTCGTTTTAGTCCTTGGTTTACAGCATTAGTGAAGAGCTCTTTCAGATCAGTAGCACAGCTTCTATAACTACTATGCTTTATTTTAGTGTCGTAACGGAAATATGGCTTCTGGCTTAGTCCTGTAATACCAACCCGCAGTATATTGGCTACTCCAAGCTGTCGTATTTCGGCAATAGTCGTGTAGTTACGCAGCATATACCCATAGGTTAACATCATGCGCAAGCCAAGTTCGTCAGGACTACAGGTAATGCCATTCGCTTTTAGTGTACTAATAATCATCTTAATCGATGTTGCCGCTACAAACAAATCATTGAGGTAATAATAATAAACCCTCAGGTTGTTGGATAAGTTTGTATAAACTCTTAATTCTTCGGTTGCGCTGTTATAATGCAAGCAAGCAAACTGGCCGTGAATGGTGGATAACTGACTGTGATCATCTCGTTCTATCATCTCACTAACTTGTGAAGTGCTATGAGAAAGCAATATCCCTTCAAAGATTGAGTATCCCTGCGCTGTTGATTTGCAAAAGCTGTCATCAATTGGTTTATGGGCAATGCTGCGAAACAATGCTACCCTCTTCCCATCAACTCTGTTGTACTGGAAAACAGGCTCTCCCATTACGTGGAGCGGTAAAGTGAAATCAGGCTTGGAGATAACCGCGCAAAACATTATTTTTCCTCATCGCTTAGCTTCAAGTTACCATCCCCGCTTATCTCAGAGCCATCCATCCTGATTAGCTTGCCAAAAACGGTTAGACTGCTACCTTTGGCAAGGGTCAGCTTGCTGCCGGGAAGCAATATCAGGTCTCCATTACAGACAACATTGGCTTTGGTTTTAATCAGTACGTTACTACTAATAACCAGAGGTCTGTTATAATTATAGCTGCCTTTTCCTGTTTTAGAGGGCAGTGTATCTGCCAATAGCAATAGCTTTCCCTCACCGGGTTCAAAGCTTACCCTTACGGTAGTTTTATTTCCTGTATATAGCTGTTTGGTAATGGGGTCATATACAGCGGAAAGTTTATTATAAGTACCCTTGGCAAATGTAAGAACCAGCGATTGAGGGCAGTGTTCTCTGTAGTATTGCGAATACTCATCTGGGGGAATCTTGCCAGTTGTTCGATAGGCAGTCTTTTTGGATAAAACACTGTAATCGGTTCGGCGATTAACGGCAAATATAGCTCCATTACCAGATGGGTCTTTGTAGTAACCGCATTGGATGTAACCTTTATAATCGCTTCTTTTTTTGTCGATAACGTGTACACTTGCAATCCCAGTAGGAGCTGCAACAGAATCTAACTTCAGTTTATTTGTCATGGCTGTATTTACTGATAGCCATGTCCAGTTTTGCAGTAATTCACCATATGCTTTTACCAGGGGATTGGTGGCATAAACAGAGTCCCAAACATAGCTGAACTTCTTAGCTTCCCCTTTGGGGTCGGCAATAAGGGGAGCATACTCCCCAGCGCCATTCTCATGCACAAAACCGAATATGCGATAAGTAACCATTCCATCGGGTTGATAGCACAAAGGCAGGAATAACAAAGCCTTCTGCGTGGCAGTGGGAGGCATCATCCAGGATAGCCAGTTTACGCTATCCCAATACCCAAAAGCCTGAACTACAGGATAAAATCTACCGTTTTTCTGCTTGTTTATGTATTGCTTGCTTGCAGCGTAACTATTTAACAGCTGATGATCAAGAACATCCTGCAAGAAGTTAGTATCGCCGATATTGAAATTCACGTTAGGCTTTATCGGATAAATGTCTGTCATTAGGGTTGCAGGCTTTACTAGATTGCGAGATAAGTCCACATGATCGAAGTAGCTTTTCCCATCGCCCATAGCAAACCGACGGTGTTGAATGTCATAGAACGTAGTGATGGGTTGAGGCAAATCTTCATCCACCATCTTTCGGAGCATGATGTAACTGTCCATATTAGGCTGAAACGGCTCATCCATCGTATAGCAATACCGAACAATATCGCCATGTGGCCTGGAAATCAGTTCTCTGAGTCTGCGGTTTATATTAGTTCGATAAAATTCTGGTCGGGTACGAATGTTTCTGTGAAGCTGGTCTTCCACATCAATATAGTCCAGACTAAACTCGCAGTTCCCGTGCCAATAAATCCTGGGGCTAAACCCACGCATAACAATCCACCACCAGGAATCAGAGGTATTCGGATTGAAATCCAGATCTCCACTAAAGATGCCAGATTGGCTCAAGGCAGAGTAACTGATTGCATATTCTAAATCGAAGTAACCCTGCGGGCTTCCCAGGGCAAGATAATCAGCATAGGTAAAATCACCGTTTCTCATATCATTGGGTCTTATACGAGTTGCAATCCGGCGTTCCCCATTTACCACTGCTAATGGAGCAGCAATGCTATCCTTTGGCAAAATCATCTCATTTACGAATTCAGTTGGTCTGCCTGTAAAGCCACTATGTTTGAAATTGAATAGTACAGCATCATCTGGCAATAGCCCGTTAATCTTACCTACTTTCACTCTAAGTGTTATGTAAAGTGAGTCTGTATCTGTTGCCTTGTCTTTATGAGTATTATAAAATCTAAGCTCGTCACTTAGCTTAACTGCTTTACCTTGATCATCTTTCCACCGGTAGGTTACATCAGTATAAGCATATCCCTCTTTGTGCTTGTCTGGAACAAGTTTCCATGCATAGCCATAGGAAGCATCGTCATCCCTTGCAGGCAAACCAATTCTGCGCGGAAGATGCTTGTTATTATCACTAACTTGCGTTCCATACCAATATATTGATGAGTTTATATCCTCTGGTTTCACAGCTTCTTCGTTGGCAAATTCTGCCTCAAATCTTTGGTAATTACTGGTTGATAAAGCTACCAATGCATAGTTTCGGCTGTCATTGGGATTTGGACTCCAGGTTTTATCTGTCAAAAATGCATCAATGCCATTCGTGTCCAAAATCTCCAAAAGCTCGCCAAGGGTTTTATCGTTATTATTGGTGTCCATTACAGTTATGTTATATCCTAGTTCCTTCATCCTGGCAGCCAGATCACGGCTGTTCTGACGAAAGAAAAGATCGCCATGATTCATGTAGGAATAGTTACCAAAGAGAAAACTGTCAGAATGCTTGGCATGCAGTCCTAAGGAGATTAGTGTTATAGCAATCACCATCACCGAGACTTTGAACCTGTTCATAATCATCCTCGTTTATTACAAACGTATGCCCAGCCAGGGCTTCAGCACTTCCGGTGCCACAAAGCTGCCGTCAACTTGTTGATATGTTTCCAGCAGGGCTATCATCAGGCGCGGAGTGGCCAATCCAGAGCCATTAAGAGTGTGCAAATGCCGCACCTTACCATCTTTGTCCTTATAGCGGATATTGGCACGGCGTGCCTGAAACTCGCCAAAATTACTTACGGACGATACCTCAAGGTATTTCTGCGAACCCGGTGCCCATACTTCCAGATCATAGGTGCGTTGCGAGGCAAAGCTGGTGTCACCCGTGCAGAGATTTAGCACTCTATAATGCAAGCCGAAAGCCTGTAATATTGCCTCGGCATTACGCAGCATCTCCTCTAAAGTAGCGGGAGATTGCTCCGGCTCTACAAAGCGCACCATTTCCACTTTGTTAAATTGGTGCAAACGCTGCAAGCCCTTGGTATCTTTGCCATAAGAGCCGGCTTCGCGCCTGAAACACGGCGTGTATGACACATAGCACTTGGGCAGGTCTTTATAGCTTAACACCTCATCGGCATAGATATTGGTAACCGGCACTTCCGCTGTGGGAATAAGGAACAAATCATCCTCATTTATATGATACATATCATCTTCCAGCTTAGGCAATTGCCCTGTTCCGGTCATGGTTTTGCGGTTTACTGCCAGGGGCACCATCAGCTCTTCATAGCCGTGTTTTTGCAGATGATACTCCAGCATAAAGCTGATTAGCGCACGCTCCAGCCTTGCTCCCTGTCCCGTATAAATTGGAAATCCGCTACCGCTAATCTTGGCACCACGGGGCAAATCCAGATATCCGTTTTGATTGGCAATTGCCAGATGGTCTTTTGGCTCAAAGCTATATTCCGGCTGCGTTCCCCACACCCGCTCAATTGTGTTTGCACTTTCGTCCCTACCCACCGGCACTTCCGGCTGAGGGATGTTTGGAATGGTTAGCAGCAATGCTTCCAGTTCGTTGTTAGCCGCAGTTAAGTCCGCTGCAATGCGCTTGTTTTCTTCTGCCACTACTGCCATTTCCTGCAGCTCGGCATCGGCATTCTCTCCGGCTTTCTTTTTCCTGGCTATGGTTTGCGACACGCTGTTCTGTCTGGATTTCAGATTATCAAAATCATACTGCAGCTTACGCCTGCTTTCGTCAATCGCCAACAGCGCGTTAATGTCTGCCTTTTCGTTCTTGTTTTTTATGGCTTCACGCACCAAATCGGGGTTGTTGCGTATAAACTTAATATCTATCATTGTAAATGCTCCTTGTATGTGTTATAGTTTTGTGGCGAGGTTTAGCATGTTCAAAAAGTCTTCGGCTTTCAGCGATGCTCCGCCAATTAAGCCGCCGTCTATGTCCTCGCAGGCAAGCAGGTCTTGCAAATTGTCGGGCTTAACGCTGCCGCCATATAGAATCGCCATGTTTTCTGCTACAGCATTTGGATGGTTTTGCCGTAGCCAATTGCGGATAAGGGCATGCACTTCCTGGGCTTGTTCGGGCGTGGCAGTACGGCCGGTGCCAATTGCCCAGACAGGTTCGTAGGCTATTATTATCTCATTGCCGTTGTTTAGCTCAATGGCATCGAGGCATCCGCATAACTGGCTAATAATTATCTCTGAGGTTTGCTTGGCATCGCGCTGCTCCAGGGTTTCGCCAATGCACATAATTGGGGTAATGCCATGCTCAAATAGCTTTAGCATACGTGCTTTAACGCTGGCATCAGTCTCGCCATGATATTGTCTGCGCTCCGAATGGCCTACTATGCAATACTTTAGGCCTATCGAGGCAAGCATCTCGGCCGACACCTCGCCCGTGTAGGCACCACTGGCATTATAAGACACATCCTGTGCACTAATCTGCAAAGCTGAACCAAAACTCTCTCTAAGAGCTTCCTGCAAAAATGGATAGGCAGGAGCTATTAAGGGGATCACCCTGCTTAGTTCTAAGGCTTGCATCTGGCTTACTACGGCTTTCACAAATTCCCTTGTTTCGCCTAAGCCCTTATTCATCTTCCAGTTACCAGCTATAATTATGTGTCGCATAGCTAACCTCACAGTCATTTTCTCTTACTAATACAACAGCAGAGAAGAGAGGATTAGGTCAAGCAATTTCTCTTCCCCCAGCTTTCTTCTTAGTATCAAAGACGATTGTGATTCCCGCTTTAAGCCAGCCGAATCAATGCTTACTTATTAACCACCACTCTGCTGGTAAATACTGCTCCACTGTTACTCAGCCTCAAAAGGTAGATGCCAGAGGTCTTCGCAATATCTGCTATGTCCAGGCTTGTGGCAACAATACCATCTTTATGTACATTAAGATCGGACACATACAATCGTTGTCCCCTGAGATTGTATAATTCTATCCTGGTTTGCCCCGCTTTTGCTCCGTTTAACACGATACTTATGTAATCTTTGGCGGGATTGGGATACACCGATAAACTGGGTATAACTGAGGGAACGGTATTGTCTGATATAGCCACCCAGGGATTTGCCTCGTGCAGCACATATAGCATACCCCCGTTAACGTCTGTTGTATAGGCAATAATGCCATATTCTGCTGTTTCCCATTGATAGCAGCTATAGGTCAGATATTGGGAGGTGTAGCTGTACCTTACACACAAAGCAGGAAAAGTGCCCAGATGAGTGCTGACGACTCCTTCGGATATCACCTTGGCATCAATGCTGTGCCCTCCATATGTATAAGTGTGCGTGCCCTGCCAGGTTTTACCCAGGAAGTGTGGCAAACCCGCAGGCATAGGCGGATCCCAAACTGTTAAAGGAGTACCCGGATATCCCAGAGTAAATATATCTTCCCCATCGTCATGATAATAAATCTCGCTGTCGTAGTAGTAGTCATTCACATACTGAGAATATACACACCTGATGTTCGCAGTAGGAAATCCTGGTAAACCAGAAACACTGTGGTAAGTGTTATTCACATAACCAGTGGTGGGAAGCGTGAAGCTCCAGGCTTTGCCTATTCCCTCGCTGAGATCGGTGGAGCTTTCGTTCCAGGCTCCTTGTTTGTAGTTACGGATACAAGCATCAGCAAAGCCGTAGTGTATGTTGTTAACAGTTAGCGAAGCCAAAGATGACAAGCATGCACTCAACGCGAACAATAATATAAGCAATCTTTTCATTATCACCTCTTAGGGAACAAGAGCTACAAAGCTCAGAAGTTGTCAACATTAAAGCGTAGGTTGCAACGCAATATTTGATGCCTGCCAAAGCGTGTAAGCAAAAACCTTTCCGCATTCAGCCGTGATACCGCTATCATATCACCCGGCACGTCAGCAGTGAAACAGTTTACTCAAACTTGCGCATTAGCATAATAAATCAAGGGTTTAGCCAACTTTTTTGAAGCCCGTTCGTTGACATATTTCCACAGTTTTAGTTGTAGCCGGCCAGCCTTGCGCCTTTACTATCAAGGCATTTAGCAGAATGCGGTTCCATCTGCTTACTGAGTATGGCTTTCCCAGCAGAAGTAAACTCAATCTTTCTTCTTGACTTTCCATCATATGCAGTTAGCTTATGGTGAGTCTATGCACTGGTGGAAGATATGTTTTTAGTTTATCGGAGCTTAGATGCTTTATAGAGTGTTTTAATATGAGATTGCCGCATCATCAGCACCATAAACGATGCTGGCACAATCCCGTATTGGATAGTTTTGTTTATAACAGCGTGGGAAGCCTCACGTTATGAGACAAATAACCCAAAAAGAACATAAGAAATTGATGTGTTTTAGGAGGAAATATGAAACACATGAAAGCTATAGTATTGTATTTGTTACTAACCTGTTTGGCAGTAGTTGCGTATGCTCAGCCTTACCCCGGAGGTATTAGCGCAGACTTGGAGGCATGGTATGACGCATCAGCTCTGTCACTAAGTAACAATGACCCGGTGGCATCCTGGACAGACATGAGTGGCAACGGATATAATTCTACCCAGGCCAATGCCGCCAACAGACCCATCTTTGTAGAAAACGTGATAAACGGTCAGCCAGTAGTAAGATTTGATGGCAATAATGACTATCTTCAAACCGTGCTGGCAAGTGCGATACCCCAACCAATAACTGTTTTTATAGTGCTTAAGCTTCCGTCTAATAACGCAACCATTCAGAATGTGTTCGATGGATTGGGCACCAACAGACTTCAATTCAACAAACAAGCTGGCAACGACACCTTCCGCGCATTTGCAGGAACCATAGACGACTTTACCAGTGCTGGTTATGCAGGCGATTTTACCACAGTTACCCTGGTGTTTGATGGTGCAAATTCTGAAACCTGGTTTGATGGCGTATCGGTTAACACTGGCAATGCCGGAACAAACTCATTGGGCACGTTCAACATTGGGGCTCGTCAGGATTACCTAATGCCTCTAAATGGCGATATTGCCGAGTTTATAGTATACAGCGATGCGCTGGACGCAGCCGAAAGAGACGCTGTGGAAGACTATTTATATGATAAATTCTTCAATCCTGTATTGCCGGTAGAGCTTAGCTCATTCTCTGCGGTATTAACGGTAGAAAACTACGTTAGTATAAAGTGGATTACCCAAACTGAAACAGGCGTTAGCGGTTACTACATCTATAGGTCGCAAGACAATAACTTTGCCAATGCCATCAGGATTAGCGACATGATTATTGCTGAAAACTCATCCAATCAACAAACCTATCAGTACGTAGATACCGAACTGATAGAAGACGGCAAGTATTATTACTGGCTAAATGTTCAAGATATGGATGGATCAGAAGCAAACCACGGCCCCACATCGGTTAACTTCAATATAACCGGCCATGGCGCACATGGAGCTCCCGAATTGCTGCCAACCCCCGGCATCAGTTCCATATACCCCAATCCCATTATGCCCAGCACGGTGATTAGCTACAACATTACCAAGGCTGTGGACGTTCGCTTCAAGGTGTATAACTCCCGCGGCCAGCTTATAAACAGCTTTGACGAAGGATTCAAAGATGTAGGAAGCTTCAGGCTAGGATGGGATGGACGCGACAGCAGCGGCAGACAGAGCCCTAATGGCATCTATTTCGTAAAGATGCAAGCCGGAAGAGATACCTCAATCCGCAAAACACTAATTATAAAGTAACATACCCTTACATATTACCGTATAACCCCGAGCTTAGGTTCGGGGTTTCTTTTTTTGGGGGCTGGATGCCAGGCTTAAAGAAAAAGGGCATCCGATCGATTCCAGACTTGGTGGCAAAGTGGAAGTGTGGAAGAGTGAAACACGGATTGAACATAGTGTGCTGGCGTACTGGCGTGCTGGGGTAAGCCACATTTGTGATGATCTGTGTTATACGTGGAGAGAAAACTGATGCCGGGCAGTATCTGGCATTACAGACTGCCAGGCATTGTGTATTACCTAAATCTCTCTGTCCATATACTTATATCCGGGGATTACGGGCAATAGCCCATCCTCCACTGCGGCTTTAACGCTGCGGCAGGGAAGATCTTGCGCTAGTATCTGCTCCCGGGTGATGGTTTTTAAGTTCACCTTGTCTGGGTATTTTGCCTGCATAGCCCACAGCATCTTTACATACAGGCTATACCAGGATGGCAGCATTATGCTTTCGTCTCTGTCTCGCAGTTGGTTCAGGTAGTTTCTAAAGTCGTTGCGGTATGCTTCGCTGGGATTTATCGCCTTTATCTGCCTGGCTATATTGGTATAATCCAGATTCTGCGCTTGCACCGGCATCTCGGGAGCGCGTCGCATCAGGGTGCGCTTCAGGCGAGGGTGATAATAATATACTGCTCCGTCCAGCTTGCCGGAAAAGCCTTTAATCCCTTCTGTTACTTTTACTTTCATCTTGTTCCTCCATTGTTTTCCCCACTTTTCTTCCTTGCTTCAAACTGTCAATCTAATCTTCATCCCCCCTTAATCAAGCGTTAACTATTAACGCTTGATTAAGGGGGGATTATGACATGATAAACAGTGTGAAGCAAGGGAGGAATATGAGAGAGATGTTGGCGTTATTGGTGGAGAGTCACCCTTTTAAGTATACAGGGTAAGTCACTAAAAATACTGCCTAAAG
>CALLHY010000015.1 GCA_938009275.1 uncultured bacterium | reverse complement strand
GTATAAGTCTTGTGGTTATCCACATCATTTCCCGTTTTTTTTGGGGGTATGCTTGATAAATTAAGGGATGCTTACATTGTGCGCAATGTTGAAGTATGCTGCATGGCGTGATACCTGTCTTCACTTCATAACCCTGCGACCTCTCGCCCCCAGCATGCCGGTACTCATGCACGCCCGCACCTTCTCGACCCCTCGACTTCCAGTCCAGCTTGTGTTTCACTTTTCCACTCTTCCACTTTTCCACATTATCGCAGCTACTGAAAGCTACGTTACCCCTCGACCTCTCGACTTCTCGACATACATCATCACATCATCACTTTATCACTTCGTTACTTCATTAACACCATCTTTCCCATACATTGCTGCTTACTGCTTTCTATCCGGTATAGATACACCCCGCTGCTAACAGGCTGATTCTGGCCGTCTCTGCCGTCCCACTGAACTGTGTGCGTTCCCGCAGCAATATCTGTGGATAATAGCCTGCGCACCAACTGCCCTTTCAGGTTATAGACGCCAAGCTCCGTTAATCCCCTAACTGGTAAATGGAAGCGAATGGTAGTCTCGGGATTAAAGGGATTGGGATAGTTAGTAGCATAGATGCCCCTACTAAGCTGAGGGGCTACAGGATCGTCATTACTCGTAGTACCTTGCCATTCATAAGCTCCCATGTCTATATTACTGCCATAAATACGTGTATTCCCTGCAAGATCATGCATTGGGAACTGGTACCAATCAGGAAGACTGAACATACTTATGTCGGTAGTTCCAGAATCTATACACAAAGAAGTATCGCTTAAGCCAAAAGGATTGTCGGCAGATGCAACATGGAAGTTTGGGGAAGCATCGATATTGTTGCCATACCACTCAATAGTATTACTCGGACTTAAGTTGTTTATGGTAGCCCAGGGTGTCTCTCCGGGGCCAATAAGTGAATTTTGGAACCTAAGTCTGGATGGAAGATTTTCATTGCGTATCCTAATGTTATAAGGATAGTTATTGCTAATTATGCTATTAATGAAGGTGGCTCTGGCATCTAATGCTAAAGTAACAGCAGCACCGAATCCGGATGTGCATATGTTATCTGCTATAGTCGCGTTTATGAAATAGTTCTCAATCGCATTGGTGCCGTATTCACCAAGTATGGACAGATTTGTGGATAAACCCCAATCTACCATGTTATTTACACATCCGGTAATCTGTAGATTGCTAATGTAGTTATCCCCTCCAGTATACACAGGATGATTGATAGATAGTGCCAGGGCTCCTCCACCCTTTTCTCCCGTAGGTGGGGGATAGAAATGATGAATACGTATGTTATTGGCATATAAATTTCCGCCAAATACTCCAATAGCATTAGTTCCCATGCAGTCTGCTATTGTGATGTTGTTCATCACCAGTTTCTCAGGATGGGTAATGCTTATTAGCTTGTATTTTTTTGCGTACACTGTAGGAAGGCAATTTCTGAATGTGAGGTTCTCCAGAGTTAGGCTTAGTTTATCCAATACGCCATTGTATTTATTGCGGGAGATACATTGAATCAATTCATATTGATAAGTGGCATTATAAGTTATCGCCTGGAAGCTTATGTTTCTGATTGTCACTTCTTTTTCTGAATCCCAACCAACGAAAAATACATCAGGCCCGCTAAATATGGTACCCGCTTCGCTTTCTCCCTCTATACTCACATAGCTTCTTAAGTTCAGCGGGAAGTTCTGCTCTTCACCATACACTCCATTTGCCAGATGTATAGTCTGCTGGTGCAAGCTGTCCGCCTTAATCTTTATCAAAGCCAGGGCTATGGTCTTTAGTGGTGCATCGGGAGTAAGCCCGGAATTATTATCGTTACCGTTGGGGCTTACATAGAAATCTGCATACTGGGGAATAACCACAGGAGTATTGTAGTAAAGCGAGTAGGGAATATTCCCTCCATAATTGTATTGCTGAATAAAGATGAATTCCGCTATGTAATCCGATGAATAGGGAACAGTGAACTTATCCAGGTATATCTGTGGATTGGCATTAGCTGCCACTCCAAACTGAAAATCATTTCCGATAGACCCATAGTTCAGGTAAACACTGCAACGGTTAATGGGGTCAAATATCACTACTGCTTCTTCACCACCAACCACAATAGCACCCGAAGCTTTGCTACGATTATAGGCAATAGTGGTTCCCCCCAAATAACCGGAACTGTAATCTAAATAGATACCTGCACCAGCCCTTGCTTTATTGCCTATTATCCTGCAGTTTACTACAGATACATAGCTATTGTTGGCATAGATAGCACCGCCATCATTGCTTTGCCATGAAGGAGTAATAGTTCCGCTACCATTGGTTAGATAAAGTCCTCGTAGCATTACGTTGGCATTTGCCGATATCTTGAAGCAGGAACCGGTCTGATTGCCGTTTATAACGGTCTGGGCAATATAGGTGCTGTCTCCGGTGCTTAGTTCCATACCGGCTATGGTAAGTTCTCTGCCTACAATCTCGATGTTCTCCAGGTATTCACCCGGGTGAACCAGAATGGTATCCTGCTCCGCGGCAGCATTGATGGCCGCTTGGATTGCAGAATATGCCTGTGTACCATCATTTGCCACTTGTAATATAGCGGCATTCATTATCCAGGGGATGATTAACAGAGCTATCCAGAGTATCTTCATAGTTACCTTATACATGCAAAATTCAAGCCATTAAGTAAAGAGGATGGGAGGGTGAAATCTGAAGCGATGCATACGTTGTGCGCAATGTTGAAATATGCTGCTTGGCGTGATATATATCCTCAACCAGAACCCTTCGACCTCTCTGCCTCTAGACTTTCTCCACCCCAGCTCTCAATGCCGAGTTCTGGTTTCACGTTTCCACTCTTCCACGTTATCTTTGATGGATTATTGGCGAAAGTTTGCACGGGCACTGGAGTCCATGTCCCCACTATGAGAGTAGAAAATAAAGAACTCATCAAGGGGACATCGACTCCATTCTTACTGGGGTGGCAAAATCCGTTTGCCACATCGAGTTCAACTCGCTTAAACACAGACTGTAGTGTACTATAACTCGAATAGATTTCGGCATCCAATATGTTTCTTCCCTGCTGCTTCCTTGCTGCTATCCTGTGTCGAATACAGGATAGCAGCAAGGAAGCAGCAGGGAAGGTCGAATGAAACAGCACGAAAAGTGGGTATGTCGTCCACAAGGAGTTTGCCCGGTATATGCTGGTTTTTGAGGCTTGCGCCTCTGGTTTATATCTGCCGTTTATTCAGAACTCATATGCTTATCCCAGTTAGATATTCACTAGCACATCTCAGGATACTTGAACGAATTACTTATGCAATACTCATGAAAAACGGATGAGATGCGTATTTCATCCGTAATGATACTGCACTCAGCTCAACCGATATAGTATGAACGATATTCAATAATTAGCGGAATACACTGTTAGATGTGAACTATCACGTAGAGATAGATATATTAACATGAAACACACACAAAGAGTAAAACTAATATCTTGACAATAAGCGTACGGATATTAAACTGGCAAAATAATACTATACTAGAAATAGCAACTAGATTGTTACTGAGTACTGTAACAAGGGAGCAAAAATGATTAGAAGCATGTGTCTGTTCTTATTTGTATTTTGTCTTATTGGCGTTGTTTCATGTGGTGGAGATGACAATCCTACTGCACCTACTACAGACATAACTTTGCCCGAGATCAATCAAACAAACACAGATTGGGAAGTATATATGGTTGTCGCCCCCGTCCAGCGTGATTATCGAAGTATGTCTCTCTCAGCGTATTATATTTTTCAAGACACAAATCCAATATCTCGTAATGACTTAGTTCAAGTGAAGATTGACAATACCGTTTATGACCTTACATTTGACTGGGAAGATGATGATGAAATTGGATGGGAAAGGGAGCATATCGGGCCAATTAACCTGAACACAACCCATAGTGTTCAGTTGCTTCATAATGGCATAGTAAGAGCAACAACTACCATGAAATTTCCCAATGTCCCCAATTGTTCATTTCCTACAACATACGATCCAAGGCAAGCCTTTAACCTGGCATGGACATTAGATACTGATAGCCCATATCAGGCACTAAGAATTGAGGCTTCCTATCCAGATTATCAGTATGCCGATTGGTTTGATGTAATTGCGCCGTCATTACGAAGCTATCAAATTCCCGCTAATGCCGTTGGCTATCATGACGAAGGTGAGTATGAAGTGATATTATGGCAGGCTAACCTTATTATTTCTAATAGAGTTGCGTTTATCTCCCAAAACTATGTGAGCGGATTATACCCAGCCAACCGCACAGCGCAAATTACAGTGCCTGCAAGACAAGCACTAATGAGGTAGCAAATGCTACGCGTGCCGAGATATGCCTGTCTGGCCTTTATTCTGATGTTGCTATTGTTAACGGTGTGCTCAAAGAAGTCCACAGATGCTAATGCGAAGTGTAGTACACCCACTTTTTACCCATCAGGCGGAAGTTATACTCAAAGCACCTATGTTTATATAAATTGCACTACGGCAGAGGCAGTTATTAGATATACCAGTGATGGAAGTGACCCAACCGAAAGCTCTCAGGTTTATAATGGTGAGCTCTACATATCTAGCTCTGTAACAATTAAAGCAAGAGCTTACAAGGAAGGTATGGAGCACAGTGATGTTGGATCAGTTAGTTATTACTTTAGTACCGGCAACAGCGTAGCAACTCCAGTTATAAGTCCTGCCGGCGGAACATACAGCAGTAGTCAGAGTGTGCAAATGTCATGCGCGACTAGCGGAGCAACAATAAGGTATACTACTGATGAATCAATACCAACCTCAACATCAACAATATATTCTGGTGCTATAATGGTTTCTTCAACGAAAACAATAAAGGCGAAAGGATTTAAAACCGGATTGAATTCCAGTGCAACCGCTACCGCGACCTTTACCATTGGGACCTCATCGAATCGAGTACAGACACCGTCTATATATCCGATGGCTGTATATCCATATATATTAGACAGGTATACAATCCATATCTCATGTTTAACCAGCGGAGCACAGATACGTTACTACGTTGGTGATAACACGAGTTTTAACCTAACTAATGCAACTCTGTATACGGGGCCTTTTACGCTATACCTGGAGGAGTTCAACACTACCTGGATATCTGCTCAAGCGTTCAAATCAGGTATGCAGAATAGTAATTATGATTTTGAATGGTATAAGTATTGGCCGGATAAAGCATATCGTGTTAAGCTGCCCGAAAAAACATATCCATCCCTTGAGGTAGATGGCATAGTTAATCTGTGACCATACATTTATCAGCGATACCATGCAATATAACATTTACCAAAGTGCTGTCATAATTGCCTTCAGCTATTCGCATACATGAGTAATGCTTCGTATTCTCCGCCTTGTATTCTATGCGGTAACAAACAGGGATGCAACATTATCTGTTACATCCCCTTGCATATTATCAGATGGGCTTGTAATGCTATCTAATTCTATTCCCTTTCGGCAAGCCTTCTGGATAGCACAGCCAGCGAGGCGAACATGTCCACATATTCCACAATGATGTCGGCTGGAACAATAATCTTTTGGGGAGTGAAGTTCCAGATGGCCTTTATTCCGCTATGCACCATTATGTCGGCAATCAGCTGGGCAGATTCCGGCGGCACAGTTATAATGCCAATGCGGATATTCTCTTGTTGCGCTTTAATGGTGAAATCTAGCGCGGAAAACACCGGAATACCGTGAACCACAGTATCTATCAGCTCAGGTTTGTTGTCAAAACCAGCCACAATGGAAAGCCCTTTTTGGGCAAATTCCTGATAACCCAGGAGGGCAGAACCTAAGTGCCCAACGCCCACCAAAAAGCTGGCGGCGGTGTCGTTCCAATTTAGCAGGGCTTCTATTGCCTTGTATAGTTGATCTACATTGTAACCGCTTTTGGGGTTGCTGACCACATTGGTAAAGGCAATATCTTTGCGCACCAAGGTCTGGTGAACATCGGAGAACACCGATATCTTGGTTGTGGACACTTCTTTCAGTCCTGCGCGTTTCAGTTGACGCAGCACTTCCAGATACTGGGGCAGTCTTTTTAGTGTACTGGTGGGTATTTTTACCATGTTTATGCCTTATTCTACAGGGAAGATGTTTATGAATGATGTAACTTTGAAGGTGGAAAGAATGGTGCCAACTACCATCATTATCACCATTACCAGTTTGAAATAATCCTGCGCCTTCAGCATGCTGACCAGCTCCGGATTACGGGAGAGGTATGCCGAGGCAGCGTAGAATTCTTCACCTATCAGCGTATAGTCGCAGGTGGTGATAAAGAATGGAATCTGTGTGATGGCATCGGTTGCGGCAATCTGGATGGAGCCTGCCTGGTTACCTGTTTCGGTAAGCAGCAGCGCTTCAGCATTGAAGTAGCCCATATAAAACACGGTTGCCACTCTTTCACGCACGGTTATACCATTAACGCCGGCGCAGAAGGGGAACTGGTCGTTGGATACAAAGAAGATATCATTCTGATTGAATGCGTCACTTCTGCCAACTTCGCTGAATGCGCTCTGAACGATCTCTTGCGCCATGGGTAATACCAGGTAGTCGCAATGCGGTGAAATCATGCGGATATCGAATTCTGCGGCTTTTTTGGCAATCTGGCTAAGGATCATCATCGAGGCTATTGTGCATACATCGCCAAGGGTTCCCCAGCCTGGCACGAACATGATGGGACGTCCCATCTCGGTAGCTCTGCCTACGGCGTTGTCAATTTCATGCAAGCCGGCAATGGGACGGATATACACTTCTCGGCGGCGAGTGTGGTATATCGCATAAACCAGCAGCACACAGAAGAGCATTGTGGCAAAGAAGGTTATCAGCTTGGTATCGTCAACAATCTCGCTTTTGGGGAAGAACCACTCCGTTTTATCCTTGTTCAGATATGCATCAGTGATCACGAATGCGCCGTTGCCATCGGTTTTAAGTAGCTTATAAGCATAGCTGCGCTGATTTTTGCGGCGTTCGCCTAATAAGGTCTTGAACCACTGTTTGGCATTCTTGGCTTTTTCGGCTTGCTGATAGGCAGGATGGTTTACGATAAAATTGTAGTTTGCTTCTGCATACTCCAGTTCGGACCTAAGAGAATCTGGTGCGCTACCTTGGGGATATGCACTGATGGCAGCTTTCAGTTCATCGATGTTCTTTTTGCTGTCTGCCATGTCTTTATGGAGCTTATCACGGAACAGGGGCATAACAAAGCTAAGCCCTTTGTCGTTATCTGCATCCACCATAAACTGAGGCTCAATTAGCAATTGCTTACTGGCTGCATGATAACCGGTAATAGGCTGGAACAGCACGTCTTCGTAGGGAATATTGTGGTCATAAGCCCGGGTTATAGCGTTGGTTCTATTGCCAAATACGAAGGCGGGATCAAGCTTGCCTTTGGTTAGAATATCAAAATACTGCTTGCTAACTTTCTCGCCATCAAGATACAAGCCTTCGCCTTTAAACAGCTTGTTTACTGGGTCATAGCTAACTACCTGCTCTGTATATACTGGCTCATAAGTTTTGGTATTGGTAGTTTTAATCTCTATCCTAAGCTTCAGATTCTGAATTCCGTAGTGCTCTTTGGGGAGTTTTACGATTATGTTTTTGTCTACGTAAAACTCCTCTTTGGAGTTAATCAGTTTGCCTTCGTGAGTATAAAGGCTGAATTTTAGCTTATCGGTGTTATAGTTTTCGTTTTCGGCCAGCTCATAGTTAAACTTAATTGCCTTTTTGGCGTGATTGGTGAAGCTGGCACTAACCATGAAGGCAGCGGGTTTTCCTATTGAGACAATAAGATTGTCGCCTTTGTCGTTCTTCTTGTCCTCTACGGTGAATTCAGGCATCTTGGGCAGAGCTGTTGCATCAATCAGGCGGAAGTTTTTGGCTTTAACAGCGGCATATTGACCACTGTAATCTCCATAGGCAAGCACGGGGATAAAGTCTTCCATATTGGTGGGCAGTGCTATTCCCTCTGCTTCGGAGTTGAACTGGTGATACATGGTGCCGGTTCCATAGTAATTTGGAACCTGGAATAGCTGCATGGCTGCGGCTTGCCAATTATCAGGCAGAGCCTGGCTTGAAGTGTCAAGCATGGACTTTGGTATCAGCCAGCCTTCCCAAACGGCAATGTCCTGACTGGATACAGAGGGTACCCACTCAAAATTCAGTACCTTTTTATCTGTTACATAGGTGCTGAAAAGCACTGCGTTGTTCTGCGGAGCATCGTCATTGGGAACAACCTTGGTAATCTCGGCTGCGGGCAGCAACCTGCCGCGTTCATTAACGCCTAAAACAGTGTAATAATACTCTTGTCCGGGTAAAGGTGTGGCAAAGATGTATTCGAACTGATACATCTTAATAGCGGTTAAGATGTCGTCCTTATCTTTTATAGGTTTAGCTTTGCTATATAGCTTATCGTTCTTTATTCCACCAAAGATGTTGTATCTGCCGATAAATGTAGAGAGCAGTTTGGGGTCTTGAGGCACGCGGCCATAAAGCGGGCTATCGGCTTCCTGTTGTTTTTCTTTTTTGATGTGATTGGGTGAACTTTCGAATTCAATTAAGGGATTGTCACCACGGTCATAGTAAAATAGTTCTGGGGCAAGAACGCCCATTTTGGGGTCAACTTCGATGGTTCCTATTTGGAACAGGCTGTCAGGAGACACACCGCGATAGATGTTGTATTGTATAACCCGGTTGCTTTTGTGTAGGGGTTTCCATTTTAGCACCACGCCGGCACCGTCGTCAAACGGCATGTCTTCGGCACTAAAGGTGCTTATCTTTCCATGGGATAGATCATTATTGGCGCGGTCGCAAGAGCTGAGTAAAAGTGTTAACAGCAGTGCGCAGCCAAGTGCAAGCATAGCTTTCTTCATATCCGATATCCTTTTAAATACCGAACTTGGCAGGAGCAATCTCCCGCCAAGCCGGCTATTCAATATTGCCTTATTTCAGCAGACCGAGGACGTCGTTCACCAGGAACTGGATACGTCCAATGAGCAACGATATACGAGCCATGACGGTCATACCGAATGATGCTCCGAAACCAATCATCATGTACCACTTACCAACATTTACAAACTTGCCGTAGGTGCCGCTATGTGCCTTCGAGAAGAAGAAGTATAGCAGCACGGCAATGGTGCCGATAAAGATGAGGAACAGATTAACGGTTTCCAAAGGAACCATACCCTGGCGCATTTGCACCAGGATGGAAGCATGGATACCCAGTGGCACACCCATACCCACAGACATCATGGAAAATGCAATGGGATAACGGGATAGCCAACCAAGCTTGCGGGAAAAACGGAACAGGTACAGAGCACCAAGAATGGTGGGGATTATCAGAATGAAATTGTGCTTGAAGACAATAGGTTGCCATACAAAGGGAATGAATATGCGCTCGTAGGTGAACACCAGGCCATAACCCAGGGAGATACCAACCAGTAATTGCTCGGACATCTGATAGAATGGATTGTCCTTGTATAGGAAGGAGAAGATACACAGGGTGAAGAAGGCACCCACCAGATTACTAAATAATTCAAAAGACATTGTTTCCTCCCCTTAGTTCTTTGCCGCTTTGGCTTTTTGGATGAAGTAACCAATATTACCCAGGATGATAAATACAATAATCATGATGTGGGCAACGGACTGGGCGTTCATACCGATACGGGCAACCTTGAATTTATATATGGTGTTTCTGGTCATGCGGTTGATGTCGGCAAAGGCTATTTCGCCCATTTGGTCACGCAGTTCGGGGGTAATTTGGGTTACATCCACAATCACATTGTTATCTTCCTCGGTTTTAAGATTGTTAAAGATGGCAGCTTGATTCGGGTATTTGGCAATGAATGCCGCATATTCCTCTTTGGTAAATTCCGCCTTGGTTTGATTGGTAATCTTTATCAGCTTCTGGATGCTTTCATCATTCAGGATTTCGCGGCCAAAGGGGCGTCCCGGAAGCAGCTTGTTTCCATCTTCGTCAATCTTAATGCTATAGTCACGTCCCGGCTCACGGTATGCGGCAAAAACGTCCACCATCTTTTCATACTCAGCAGCACCCTTCAGACCGGCAAGCATACCGATTAACTGACCAGACTGCAGGTAAGGATACATATCGGCTGCCATAACTGCGGTTACGCCAACAGCCACGTTCAAACCGAATTTGGGACGGGCATAGGTGAACCATGCACCACCGGCGGCACTGCCAGAGAACTCGATAACCAGATTCATTTCGTTATAGTTGTTAATCCCATTCATAATCGGTAAGCTTTCCAGCTTTCTGCCTTCAGCATCTGTGCTTATGGTGGTGGCGATATTGTCGCCCATACCGAGAATCATTGCAAGAGGCTGGGGTTTATAACCAAAGTTACAATAATCCACACCACTCTTTATATCGGGATACTCTTCTTTAACGTTGTTTATGGCAAAGTCGATAATGGGTGCTGCAGTGGCAGACCAGGTTAAGGCAAAGACCTTAATGTTGCGCTCGAAGCAATGCCTGAGGATTGCCACTTCCATGGGGTAAAGTTCCGGCATGGTAGAGGCATCGTGAATGAAGCTTAGCAGGATGGCACGGTCTTCACGTCCGGCAAAGGAATCTATCATCTGATACAGATTCTCAGTTGGTGGGGAAGTAACGTTATCGGAGTTATAAGGAATCATCAAGGGGATGATGATGGCCAGGGCAACAACTATGTATATATAGCGGCGGTCGAGCTTTTGAATGCGTTCAAAAAAGTTCATCTTCATCTCCTTATCAATCTCCGCCACCAAGGTAGGAGCGTTCGATACCAAGTAATATCTTTAACGATGTGGCAACAGAGCCAAGCCCTACGCCCAGAGCAATTCCGCGCTTAGAGGCTAAGTTTGGCACGTCTAATATCCACTGAGATATGGTGGGCAAGTGACGGGATATCTTTACTCCCAATGGCACTTGTGCCAGCATAACAAAGATAGCTGCTGCCAAGAGTACTGTGGCTTCCAGTGAACGTGCACGGAAGGCTTTGTAGGCTGCGGAGGCCATATAGAAAGCCAATAGCGAGAACATAGTTGCGCTCATGGGCATTTGCATGTTTTCGAACATCCACATCAGCAAGCCACCTTTCTGCATGCCGCCAATAAGGCCGGCTAATGCTGTGGCGATAAAACCGATGAAGAAGAAATAGCTGAATTGCCACTTGGGTGCACGCCGCTTAATTTTACTGCTGTGCATCATAGATAAGCTAATTATGCCTAGCAATGCGCCAAAGGGTGCTGAAGCATAGCTCCAGGGCACATAGAACTTGTTGTAAAAGTCGTCTTGAAGAAACTTGTGGGGCGAGAAAGCGTATGCCACAAAGATCAAGCCGCCAAGTATCACGATTAATAATGGTACTGTCTTTTTCATTTAAGCCTCGTTTATTTAAGCGGTAATAAGTCGTTTAATCCGGTTATCTGGAATGTGGAAAGCACAGCTCCCAAAACCATCACAGTTACTATAAAGAACTTGAAATAGTCCTGAGCTTTTAGGGTTCCCAACAGCATAGGTTCACGATTCAAATATGCAGAAGCGGCATAAAGCTCTTCGCCTATTAGCGTATAGTCACAAGTGGTGATAAAGAATGGCACCTGAGTAACGGCATCGGTTCCGGCAATCTGCACGGCTCCAACGGCATTACCTGTTTCGGTCATCAGCAATGCCTCGGCAGCGAAATAGCCCATAAAGAAGTTCGTTGCCATACGCTCGCGAATCATGATACCATTCACACCTGCCACATAGGCAAACTGCGCATTGGTTAAATAGAATACGCTATTCTTATCGAAAGTATCTGGTCTGCCAACAGAGTAGTGAGCTTCGCGCACAATCTCCTGGGCAATGGGCAGAATAATGTAGTCATAACACGGCACAATAAGCTTTGTGTCATATTCGGCAGCACGCTTTGCCACCAGCCCAAGGATACCCATGGAGGCGATGGTTGCTACGTCTGCCAATCCACCAATACCCATGCAATACAGCATCGGACGTCCCATTTCCGTGGCACGGCCAATGGCGTTGTCTATTTCCTGAATACCGGCAATGGGGCGGATGTATAGGTCTTTGCCGCGTTTGGCAAGATTTACAAATACCATCACCATCGAACCAAACAGCAAGGTGGCAAACAGAGTTACATACTTATTACGGTCGAACCACTCGGATACGGGCTTTAGGTAAAGAATTTCATCGCCATCCTTGGGTAGATCGGCTTCAATAAACAATCCCTTTCCGTCGGTTTTAACCACTTGATAGCTGTTATAACGGCTATAATCTTCCCGCACACTGGCTATATAGCGCATTCTGCTACGCTGTCCCTTTATGGAATTGGCTTTTAGCAGTTTCTCATTTTTTGTATAGGCAGCCAGTTGCTTATTTGCCCGTTCAAGTTGACTGTCTATCTGAGCCAGCATAGCTGGATCGGCAATAGCTGCTTTTTGAGCGCTTAGCTCTGCCACGGTTTTCTTAAGCTCTTCCACCTTGTCTTTAGCTTGTTGCACTGCAACATCGGGGAAGATGCTGGTATCTATGCGCTGTTCATTTTCCTTGTCGAACACCAGGTCCAGATCGGCTGAGACTAAAGCAAGCGGTGTTTTTATATCTCCGGCTTTCAGTTTTCTGGCTTTGCGCTCCATTCCCTGAGCTCCCTGAATAAGGGTAATCAAAGAATCACCTTTGGCAAAGCTGAAGCCATATACAGGCTTTTGCAGCATGCTGGGATATGCCACCGTAACATCGAGATTGTTATCGAAAGATGTATTCCGCTTCACAAGGCTAAGATTTGGAGATGAAACCGACTTGCGATAAACCACGTTGCTGATATTAGCCACATCTATACCATTGCGATACAAAGCTTTGGTGGGCATTATTGCGAGCATGGCGGGATCGAACATCAGGTCTTGCTCCAGCATGTAATCTTTGGGGATGGCTGGCTTGCCGTCCATGGTAATTTTTACGCGGAATCCCTTTTTATAGTCATAAGCTTCGGGGAGTTTCAGTATCAGCTTGTTATCCTGATAGTACTCTTTAATTTTGGCAAATGGAGTGCTTTCCCCTTGCTTAAAGAACTCAAAATAGAGGTTTTTAACCTTCTGAGTTTCGGTAATGTTAAGCTGGTAGTTTACCCTTATCTTTTTGAACTTGTTATCCAAGGCGGTGGTTTTTACCACAAAGCAGATGGGATTATCCCAAATAACCGTTAAACGATCGCCTTTATCATTGGGCTTGTCTTCCATCCTAAACTCGGCCATAGGCGGAAGATCACTGCTGTTCTTAAGCCGAGGCGTGGAAAGGGGAGAAAAGCTGCTGAAACCATCGTAGTCCATCAGCTCTATGCTATATCTGGCAGTGGAGAAGCCAGCTATGGCTTCTGCAGAAGGAAGCTGAACCGAGGTGTAGTTCTTTAGTGTTCCGCTGCCTACTGCTCCCTGGGCTATAACGTTGGTTCTGCCCATAAGTGCTTCCGGGGTTTGAATCATGCGTGCCCAAATGCTGTCGCTAATTGCCGGCACCTGATGGATACGGTATTGGGCTAAGTCATCTTTATAAAGAGGATATTCCCACTCAAATTGCATGCTGCTTTTATCTTGCAGCATAACGCTGTGCAGAGCAGGTGATGCCTCGGGGGGATTGGGAACAGGTGTTCCAGCGGTGATGGGTGCCGGCTTTTGGTAGCGGTAACGTTCATTAACTGCCACCACAGTGTAGTAATACTTCTCGCCGGGCTTCAGGAAGCACATCACCGTTTGCGCATTGTCTTTCAATCCCGCGTAGGTATCTCCGGTCTTGGGAGCATCAGCAGCGGGGCTTTCGGGCGCGTCGGTGGTAAACTTTTTGCTGGAGTAATAGTATTTGCTCTTATCTACTAAAGAAAGTAGCGAGAATTTGTCCGCCATATCGGCAAGGAAGGGGATGTCCCTGGGTAACTTGCGATAAAGGGGGCTATCTGGTCCCTGCTGTTTTTCTTTTTTGGCTTTACGGGGGGCCGTAATGTCTATAAACTCACTGCCGGAATTATCGTAGTAATACATCTTCTCTGAAGCAACACCGATTTTTACGTTAACCGGAATTGCGTCTAAGAAGAAAAGCTGATCGGGCGATACACCACGATAAATGCGATACTCAATAATTCTCTTGGAACGGTCAAGGGGTTTCCAGGATAAAACAAGGCCACTTCCATCATCTGAAAGCACATCATCTACCTGAAAGTTTTCCACAACATACTGATCGCTGTCACTCTTCTTTTGCGCAATTATTACTGTGCCAAGCACCATAAATGCCAAAAGAAGCAGCAGGATCAAACGACGTCTGTCCAACCTCATACGCTATAACTCCTATTCTATGAATATATTCGTTACTATACTTGTATCTGTCCAAAGGCTTCAATAGTGCCAATTGTGTCAATCTCTTTTTTGTGATTTTAGTTCCAGCCAATTATCCATATATGCGCTATCTGTTGACTTCGACAACCACAATCACATATTCAGGTTTTTCAGTTATGCACAAATGTTAGCCATTGTTCTGTATAGATAGGAGCCTGGCTATGCCTGTTTATCCCCTAATACAACTCCATCACAAATCTAGAACCACCTTGGCAAAAGCAGTTGAGGTATCTACCATGAAGTGCCCCAATATCTCGTCTTTGGTGAACTTGACGTCTTGAAGCTGGGCGGTATTAAACCCGCAGTAAAAGAAATAATTCCGGGCAAATTCATAGCGAAGGTTTGAGTATAGATTTACATTACTCAGGATACCGCTTTCTTCATAGCTGCTAAAGCTGCTTCCGCAGGCAAGGCTAAGTTTCTTGTTAGGAGTATAACTTATCTCACTATTTAGTATTACATACTTGTCATCCAGGGGGCTTCCATAGGGCAGCAAACCACCATAGTCTCCTATTATCCCCTTGGGATAGCTATAGTTCTTCAGGCTGCAGGACACGTCATATCCTAATACCTGCGAAAGTGTTCCCCACACACTTGCATAATAGTAGTGCGCACTGTGTACCGCAAGTAAGCTATATACAAGTTCTTCGGTGTAGTTATAATTAATGTTTAGATTCAACTGTTGCCAGCGCGACAGGTTTCCGCTTATCTCAGCAGAGTAAACATCATGGTCATTATTCATAATGTCCAATTCTCCCCCCTTGGTAATGCTGGCATTAAAGCCCAGTTTTGTCCGCAGATTTATGTAGTAATCTGCACTGATTGCATCTTCCGTGTTTTCTTCAGCGTACCTTTTCCAATACTGCCAGTCTAAACCAAAGCCGTGGTCTGTAACATAGTTAAGACTCTCTTCGCTATCCCAGGCTAAACTGGCGGCAAGTTTATGAAAATGCCGGCTGTTCAGATAACCCGCGTCTGCATACATATCGCGGCTAACATGTGAACCTAATAACTCGAAGCTCCACTCTTCTGGCGCATAGGTTAGTGACAAGGAGTTCATTGATCCTTTAAGCTGTTCGTTATCCCTGCTGCGGTCATCTTCCTTAATGCTAAAAGCATTATAGCTCGCTATCCGTAATTCACTGCTTGGATTCCAGCTATAGTTTCCGCTATACACGTGGTTATAGTAGTCCTCGTTCATTCTGCTAACAATGGCATTGGCGAAATTGAACTTCCGGGTTTTGGGCATTAGCGACAGAACCTGATAATAGTCATCCCGGTTCATGGTTACACCAGACTTTATTATTTCCTTATCTTTGGCAGCCAATATACCCCAGTTCATAGATTTGCTATGCCCTGTAGCCTTAAATGCCATGCTTGGCTTGATTATTCTGCGACTGCTGAAAAAATCTCCCCCAACTCCAAATACATCCATGTCTTCCGTAAAGAAAAAGCGATTTTCTATGTAATAGCGTGGATACTTGCTGTTATAAATATCAGCAGCCTCATCTGGTGGCACATCACTAAAATCAGGATTTAAACTCAGCTTAATTCGGGTCTTCTGAGCTGGGCTGACTACAACATCCAAACCCAAGTTATCGGGGTCGAAGCTACTGGACTTTTGCAGCAAATCGTAACTGCGAACCAGATAAGGTCGGATATTTAGATTTATGTCCCGCTTTATCGGGTGGTCTAAGCGGATGTCGTATGCTTGAGTAAAGTAGTCGTTTTTTAGCTTGGGAGTAAGCGGAGGAATGCTGTAGTCTTCGGAAGTCTTTTCATAATGGCGGGTTACAATAATCTTCCAGAGGTAAGGTGGCTTTGAGCTGAAGCGCAGTTCACCCAGTGGGATTCTACCCGTCACTCTCCAAACAGCTCCATTAATCGTGGACTCATAGCTGTAGTTCGTGTTAAAGCCGATATCTGCTCTGCCAGTTTCCCTAACTGCATCAAAAAGATTACCCGTAGCGTAGAAATTGTATAGGTAAGAAAAGTATGCATCGGGCAAGGTTATCAATTGAATGCGCAAATAATCTGCCTTTACGCTTGTGTCTCTGGTAGAGACCGGCCCTGCCACGAAACTTGAATCAACATGGCTCTCTATTACAAAATTCAGGTTCTTTGTGTCTTGCCAAAGCCATGTCTTGGTTGGGTATGCTTCCTGGACATAGTCTTCGGGACTTACCCGTTGCAGTCCGCTTATTACATTCGTTTCTGTTTGCATAGGCAATTCGCTATAGGGAACCATTAGCCCATATAACCCCAAAGTAATTACCACTAATAATACTGCCAGTAATCCACGCCTCATTTGAACCTCCAGATTAATGTGTTGAAGCTATAAATAGATACTGTAAACTTTTATCTGGGGGGGTAACATGTCAAGCAATAATTGTTTTTGCAGGGTAGGTTGCCACTCTTGGAGATGGAAACTCAATAACGTGCTAAATCTGGTGCCGATACGGCATGTCCCAGTATTTTTCTTGATTACCTTACTTAAATGCTGGATGGACTATAGACTCAGCGTTATGAGTATGACGTGTCTATCTTGCTGAAATTGCGGTACAATTACTAATGAATTACGCATCTCATCCGTATTTCATGCGTAATTCATTAGTAATTCGTTCAAGGAAGCAGCAGGAAATATGTTGACTAAAACCTGCTGATAATGAGCTTGGAAATAATGGATAATAATAAAGCACAAAAGGATGCAACATGAAACATGACAATCCCTTACTAAACCTGAAGAGCGAGCATCGGCTAAACGCAATACCTTTTCCCTTGTTCAAAACAGAGCATTTTTTACCTGCTATTGAAGAGGCAATAAAGGTTGCGAAAGCCGAGATTGAAGCACTAAAAAGCAATCCCGAAGCCCCTACATTCGAAAACACTATCTTAGAATTAGAGCTAAATGGTGAATTGCTGGGCTATACCGCAAACATTTACTTTAACCTTTTGGGCGCAGAGTCTGGTCCCGAGCACAAAGCCCTTGCCCAGCAGATTTCTCCCATGCTGGCAGAGTTTAGCAGCGCAATTGCCACCGACCCGCAGATATTTGCCCGCGTGAAAGCGGTTTACGATGCCGAAGTGGCAGGCAAGCCGAAGCCAGTTATTCCGGAAGATATGAACGATAAGGAAGCCATTAAGGCAGCCGAACGCTATCGCCTGATCGAGCGCAGCTACACCGGCTTTATTCGCGGTGGTGCCATGCTAAACGAGGCAGATAAGAAACGCCTAACCGAAATCTCTATGGAAGCATCTGCCATTAGCCCGAAATTTAGCGATAACGTGCTGAATGCCACCAACAATTGGGAGCTGCACATCACCGATCCCAAGCAGGTGGAAGGTATCCCCGAAAACTCGCTGAATGCAGCAGCTTTCCTGGCAAAAAAGAAAGGCAAAGACGGCGGATGGCTGTTCAATTTGCAACCCTCAAGCCTAACCCCCGTGGTAACCTATTGCAAAGATCGCGAAATCCGCAGACAGATTCAAACTGCCTATTCCTGCCGTGCCTTCAAGGATGAATTTGACAATCAGGAACTAATCCTTAAGACCCTTAAGCTCCGCGAAGAACGCGCCAAATTGCTGGGATACCAGAACCATGCCGATTATGTGCTGTCCGATCGTATGGCAGATTCTTACGATACCGCCAAGGCGTTTTTGGAGAAAATATATGAAGTTGCCTATCCCGTAGCCCTTAAAGAAGTGGACGAAGTGCGGGAGTTTGCCAGACAACTGGATGGCTTGGAAGAGCTTATGCCCTGGGATATGGGATACTATTCCAACAAACTAAAAGAGCAACGCTATGCCTATGATCCAGAAGAGCTGCGTCCTTGGTTTAAGGTGGAAAACGTGGTGGAAGGCTTGTTCGTGGTTGCCAAAAAGATATATGGCATCTCGGTTAAGCAAGTTTACGATATCCCCGTTTACCATCCTGACGTTACTACCTGGGAAGTTTGGGACAAGGATGATACTTATCTTGGACTGATGTATATGGATCTCTTCCCACGCGAAACCAAACGCGGTGGAGCATGGAAAACCTCATTCCAGGGTCAGGGTTTGCATCGTGACGGAATGCGTCGCCCGGTGGTTAGCATCGTGGCATCGCTTACGCCCTCTACCGATGATCAGCCTTCACTTTTAACCCTTAATGAAGCCCGCACCATCTTCCATGAATTTGGTCATGCCCTTCATTCATTGCTGGCAGATGGCTATTACAAGGGGCTTTCCGGCACCAGCGTGCTCTGGGACTTTGTAGAGCTACCCAGCCAGATAATGGAAAACTGGCTGCTGGAAGAAGAAGCACTAAATCTGTTTGCCAAACATTACCAAACCGGTGAAGCACTGCCCAAGGAACTGCTGGACAAAGTGATAGCAGCAAAGAACTTCCAGGCTGGAATGGCAAATGTAACTCAGCTACGTTATGCGCTGATGGACTTTGCCTGGCATACTGCCAATCCTGCAAATATAAAAGATGTTGATGCCTTCGAGAAAGAAGTAACCGAGCGGTTCCGTTTGTTGCCAGCGGTTGATGGCACCAATATCTCCTGTGCCTTCTCGCATATCTTTGCCGGTGGCTACTCAGCAGGATACTATTCCTACAAGTGGGCAGAAGCCCTGGAAGCCGATGCATGGAGCTTGTTCCTGGAAAAAGGCATCTTCAATGCTGAAGTAGCAGAAGCATTCCGCAAGTACATATTGGCGCGTGGCAATGCCTTCCATCCGATGGATGAATTTGTTGCCTTCCGTGGACGCAAGCCCGATCCCGATGCTTTGCTGAAGCGCGATGGATTAATGTAATATTAATGCATAAGCAAAAGGTGCGGGCAATGTTGCTCGCACCTTTTTGTATATAGCTGGTTTGTTGTTAGTTTAGTGTTTTTCCTTGCAGAGCTCTATCAGCACGCCCATGCTGGACTTCGGATGCAAAAATGCGATGTCAGCATGATGTGCACCGGGACGTGGCTCTTTGTCGATAAGGGTGATGCCTTTGGCTTCAGACTCGGCTAAGGCATTGGGAAGATCATCAACGGCAAAAGCAATGTGCTGAATGCCTTCGCCTTTCTTTTCGATAAACTTGGCAACGGCACTATCCTCTGAAGTGGGGCACAGTAATTCGATGCGTGTGTCTCCACAGGGAAGAAAGGCAACCTTCACTTTTTGTGATGGCACTTCCTCTATTCCTTCCAATTCCAGCCCAAGGCTTTGGTAGAAGGCTATTCCGGCTTCCAGGTCTTTTACGGCGATGCCGATGTGGCTGATGCGCTTTACCATACTCACCTACTTCTTATAGTTTTTGGCAAGCTCAAATCCCAGTTCCATGGCTTTGTGGTTTAGCTCCACAAATGCGGGCTTAACGCTTTCGGCAATAGACTGCTTTAGTGATTCGGGCTTAACGATGCCGGTAATCTGCACCATGAATGCCAGGGACAGGATATTGGTGGTGATGGGGCTGCCGAGCTTTTCCTGAGCAATATCAGTGAAAGGAAGTTCATAGGTATTCTCTGCTGCCAAAGCCAGGTTCTTCACAAACGTAGTGTCGATAATCAGGATGCCTGTATCACGCAGGTCATAAAGATATACGTCACACGCTTCCTGAGTTAATGCCAGCAGGCAGTTAAAGTTAGTGGCTTCCGGGAAGTATATTTCATCATCGCTGATAATAACGTCGGCACGGGAATAGCCACCGCGGGATTCGGGACCATAGCTTTGAGTTTGAGTAACGCGGCGTTTTTCTATAACCGCTGCACGGGCAAGGATGATGCCGGCTAGAATCAAACCCTGACCACCGCTACCGGAAAGACGGATTTCATAGCTCTTAGCCATTGTCTGCCTCCTTCACTTTTACTCGTTCCACTAATGAAGCATATTGAGCGCAGTATTCCGGTCGGATTTCCCTTCGCAGGATTCCGCGGATTATCTTGCCTTCCACCTTTTCGGGCGGGAGCTTGTCCACTGCGGCTAAGGGGATGGAATTGTCGCGGAAGTCTTTCATCATTTGAGGAGCGCCGCCTTTCTTGTTTAGACGACCAAAAATAACCGGGCATGCACTAACTACTTCAATAAGTGAAAAGCCAGGGTGTTCCAGTGCATCTTTCATTATTCCTTGCATTTCCAACACGTGAAAGGCAGTGGTGCGCGCCACGAATGAGGCACCTGCACCTATGGCAAGATTGCAGACGTTGAAGTCTGGCTCTATATTGCCATAAGGAGCTGTGGTGGCTATGGCTTCGTGGGGAGTGGTGGGGCTGCATTGACCGCCTGTCATGCCATAGATGTTGTTGTTAATCAGTATTACCTTCAGGTCTATGTTGCGTCGGGCAGCATGAATCAGGTGATTTCCGCCAATTGCCGTGCAATCGCCATCACCAGTAATCACTATAACCTTCAGGTTCGGTTTGTGCAGCTTTACGCCTGTGGCATAGGCAATGCTTCGTCCATGCAGGGTATGCAGGGTGTTAAAATCCACATACACCGGCATTCTGGAAGAACAGCCGATGCCCGAGACCATTACAATGTCGTCTCTATCAAGATTCAAGGAAGCTATAGCACGGATTATGGCACCAAGCACGATGCCATTGCTGCATCCGGCACACCACACATGCGGGAACTTCTTGTCGTGTCGTAAGTATTCATGAATAATGCGTTGCGGTATGTTTGCCATGTTAGCTTACCTCCTTGATTTTGCGCAGGATGTCGTTGGGTGTAATAAGCTGTCCATTTACGCGCTGAATGGGAATAAGATTGCCATCGCTCTTATCTTTGGTAAGGCGCTGAATCTCGTGAATTAGCTGTCCCTGATTAAGTTCCGGGACTATTACTGTTTCCACGTTGCGTAGCATCTTACGCACAGCATCATCGGGGAAAGGCCAAATGGTTAAGGGGCGCAAGAGGCCAACCTTTATGCCTTCGGCTCTTGCCATGGCAATTGCGGCTTTGGCAGCACGGGCTGTTATGCCTGCTGTGAAGATGGCTATCTTGGCATCTTCCATTTGATGGCTTTCTATCTGAACGAGATCACGAATGTTATAGTCTATCTTCTTGCGTAGGCGTTCCATCATCTCAGAGGCTTCGGAGGACTTATTGGTTGGAAAGCCGTGAGAATCGTGGGTAAGGCCTGTAACGTGGAAGCGATAGCCTTCGCCATAGCTTGCCAGAGGCGACAGGTATTTCTGGTTCTCGTCGTAGTGCTTATACCAATGGGGAGGAACAGTGGGTTTAATGCGGTTAATAACCCGCACATTTGCCATATCGGGAAGCCGTACAGCTTCGCGCATGTGGCCTATCACTTCATCCAGCAATAGAATAACGCAGGTTCTATATTTCTCTGCCAGGTTTACGGCGCGGATGGTAAGTTCGTAGCTTTCTTTTACCGAATCCGGGTATAGAACGATGGAGGGAGAATCACCATGTGAACCCCATTTGGCTTGCATTATGTCGCCCTGAGCCGGGCTGGTAGGCATGCCAGTGCTGGGTCCCATGCGCTGCACGTTTACGACCACGCAGGGAGTTTCGGTTATCTTGGCAAAGCCGATGCCTTCTTGCATCAGAGAGAAACCCGGGCCACTGGTGGCGGTTAGGGACTTTGCTCCTGCAAGTGATGCACCGGTTATAGCGCAGATGGAGGCGATCTCGTCTTCCATTTGAACAAATACACCGCCGCGCTTGGGCAGTTCTGCAGATAGTATCTCGGCTACTTCCGTAGAGGGAGTAATTGGGTATCCAGCAAAGAAGTTTACCCCAGCATCCAGTGCGCCGTAGGCAACAGCTTCATTACCCTGCATCAGCACGTTTTTACGTTCACGCGTTGACTGCAGTTCATCCAGTTTTGTTTCATTTTTTGTTGCTTTGGGTTTGGTTGTCTTCTTTGGTTCTGCTTTCTTTGTGTTTTTCTTCAGCATTTCCTCTCCTCAGCGATCCTTAGCACCGGTTATGGCAAAATCCGGACATAGCCTATCGCAGGTTTCGCAGTGAATACATTTTTCAGGTGCCATTACATAAGGCGAGCCATCGCTCTTCCTTCCCAGGCAGCCTGTGGGACAAAAAGCTACGCAAATACCGCACTTCTTGCACCAATTGTAATAGATCAGCACGGGAGAATCGTCGTCACCGGGTGCTTTCACCTCGGTGAGTTCCACTTCCATCTTTTCTGGAGTGTCTTCCGCACGAATGATCATGCCCATACGGTCTTTTTCGACTTTGTTGGACATTATTCCTCCACAGATTTGTTTTATTTTGTGATTATTTTCTTAAAGAATGTTCCCAAACGCTGGCAGCCTTCAATGTTCTTTTCAATGCTTTCGTAGCTGAAGTTCAAGCGCATGGTATTGTTGCCACTGCCATCACAGAAAAAGCTATTACCGGCAACGTATGCCACATTGGCTTCCTTTATGCAATCCAGCAGAATGGCGTTGGTATCCAGTGTTTCAGGGCCTTTGGCCATTAGGAACAAGCCACCTTCCGGGTGAGTCCAGCTAATCTCTTCGGGCATATATTGCTCCAACGCACTTAGCATGGTCTTTTGCTTCTCAGCATACATTTTACGAATGTCGCCAATCTTGGGATCAAGCAGCCCTTTTTCGATGTATCTGGCGGCTATGCGCTGGGTGAAAGGCGGGGTGCACAGATCAGTTGCCTGCTTGCCAACCACAATCTTGTCCAGCACGTCGGGATGCCCTACCACCCAACCAATGCGGAAGCCGGGGCAGAATATCTTGCTAAAGGTTCCCAACAGCACTACATGTCCTGTGCCGTCCATTTCATATATGGTCTTCTGGGGAGTCCCCTCATAGCGTAATTCACGGTAGGGGCTGTCTTCTATTATTAAAACGTCATATTTATAAGCAAGCTCAAGTATTTCTTTACGGCGGCGTTCGCTCATGGTTACACCCGCTGGGTTTTGGAAATCGGGAATAAGATAGATGAACTTCGGCTTTTTTCCCATGCCGATTAGCTCTTTTAGCTTGGCTTCCATTATGTTTGGGTCTTCACCTTCTTCATCCATGGGTATGCCAACCATGTTCGCACCATAGGAATTGAAGGCAGAAAGTCCGCCAAGATAGGAGGGTAAACCAACTATAACGTAGTCGCCACGGTTTATAAACATCTTTGCTATAAGGTCTAAAGCCTGCTGTGAGGCGGTGGTGATAATCATGTTTTCGATGCCCATATCCACGCCGGAGGCTTTGTAACGCTCTACCAGCAAAGTTCTAAGCAGATTATCACCTTCGGTTGCGCCATATTGCAGGGCGTAGGCAGCTTCAGTATCCATAACTTCTGCTATTATGGTCTTCAGCTCTTCTGTGGGAAAAGTTGCCGGGCTGGGAAAGCCTCCAGAAAAGGAGATTAAACCCGGTGTTCCAAGATACTTCAGCAATTCGCGAATTGCCGAACGCTTCATACCCTTGATATTGGTCGATAGGATATCTTGCAAATCGGTGATCATTGTGATCCTCCATTTATCTTATTTTCTTCATAAACAAGGACTTTCTTGTTGGTCTTGCGCCATTCTCGATATGCTTTTTTTACTTCCAATTCCCACACTATGCGCTTGTCGTTATCTTCGAAGGTGATAATGTCTATGTAATAAGTGCGCTTATTTTTGCCCACAAAGCTCTTGCGAGGAAATTCCACCACAGTTTCTCCATCGATATTCAGGATGGTAACTTCATTCAGGAATACCCCTTCGGCTATCTCCAGAATTGCTCTGGCTTCCACGCTGCCGGTTTGGACATCACGAAAATGTATGTTCATTTTGGCTCCATTTTTATCATATTCTTCACACTTAAAGATAGGCTTATATTGGTCAAGTGTTTTTTATGAGTTCTATGGATGTGATGTCAGATATCCCGCGTCAACCCATTTGGAAAGTTCGTCAACCCATTTGACAAAAACTCCGCGCTCTCCCATTGATTTCCAAAGCTGCTGTCAAAACGACTACGTAATTGCTAATTCAATTTGATAATTCTTTTGTTGCCGCGGTCGACTGCCCTCGCTAATGTTCTCCCGTCGCATTCCAAAGTAACATGTATTACCTGGTTGCGGTTTGCCTGTGTAGCTACCTGACCACCGGTATTGTAGCTTGATTTTTGGCTAACACTAACAGGATTGTAACTCGGCATTTTTATGCTTGCCAGGGCTTTCCCAACCTGCTCAATATTCCCGAAGTTCAGTGCGTCAAAAAACGGCACTCCCAAAGCCCTAACTCTATCTGCAGCTACAATATACTCGTTGTCTGAAATTGCTATTATATTACTGTCTGAAGTGCTCGTTCCTTTGCCCCTAAAAAGCCCTGGTTGACCACCTTTAGCGAACTTCTGAGACGCAATCAACCCTACTTGTGCCGCACCTAACGCGCCTATCGCAATAGCAGCAGGAACGGCATACCATGCCGGCTTTTGAGTTAGCGCATTAGTCACGCCTTCAGCCGTATTCATCATAGCTGAAGCTATCTGAACCTTCTGCTCAATACGCTTCATTGCACGCACTTTCTTCTCATATTCGGCATTGATCTTTTCTTTCTCGGCACTCAGCCAGGCTTCAGATTTCCTCTCAGATTTCGCTCGATGCTCAAGGTTCCGAAATGCTTGGTTTTTAGCCGATTCAAGGTTACTATACATCTGTCCCCAAATGGCCGATATCTGTCCCGCAATATGTTGATACTGCCCTACAATTGCCTCCTGATCACTCGCATCGATGCCCAGGGTTTTCATCAGCTTCCCACGGAAGTTCATGTGAGCATCTCCGGCGATTCGTTCGGCGTTAAGCTCTTTCATTCGTTGCTTTAGAATCACAGCCTTCTGGTCTTCAGAAACTTGCATCAAGCGCACATCCTCTTCAATGCGCGCCTTTTTCCACTCGTAATAGCCAGAATCCAAAAACTTAACCTGGTTGTAATAGCTTGCCAGGTCGCTTTCTCTATTCACGTCCAATTGTGCCTTCTGAGCTCTGCCCAAATACACATCCAGCTTATCTTGTTCTGCCTTGCTAACCTCGCCATCTGCCTCAACAATGGCTTTCAAAGAATGATAATACTCCCAGGCCTTATTAGCCACTTCCTGGTATGTTGCCAAGCCCAGTTCCCGAAGCTCTGCCAAATGGCTCATATCGGCTTCATACTGTCCTTCAAAGTCAATCATAACCCTGCTGGAAAACGCTTTCTTATCCTTATCCAGCCCCCGCACTTGATCCTCTGCCCAGTCCTTAGCCCCGCTCACGTTTCCGGGAAACATAATCGAGGCCTCTAGCTCTATCTGCTTGCGCTTCCAAGCATAATAGCTCTCATCGTAAAACTTAACCGTTTCGTAATACTGTTTCACAGCATCTTCATCGGCTTTCATATGCTCCGATTTCAGGATCCGCTTATCCTGCTCATATTTCAAAAATAGCGAGGCTTCCGCATCCGCATTTCCCTTCAGTAGCTTAAGATTTGCCTTATACTCGGTTTCAAGCTCCTGCAAGGCCACTCTATGAGCGTCAAATCCCACTTGCCTGGCACGGTTAAAAGCCGCAATTTCCTCAAGCAAATTCTTGCGCTCATTATCAGTGGTTTTTGAGCCGCCACCTTCACCACCAGTGCCACCATCTTCTTCTTTGGGAATACCGTCTTTCAGTAGTGCATTATATCGTTGACGTCCGGCAATCATGATGTTAACCATTGTTGATGCCCTTTGTAAGGCAGCCTGTTCTTGATTGTTGAAGGTTTTAGAGCTTTTTCCTAAGTCTTCTAATCGTTTTGCCAAGTTCTCTAAGTAATTCATACTCAGAACACTCGAATCGTTATTTAGCAAGATATCCATGTCTTTTTTAATGCCTGATAAAGCTGTCCCACGATTTGAGCTTAACCACATATCGCGCCAGTTAAACTCTTTAGATAAAATCTCGTAACTCTCTATTCTATTAACCTCAATCTTACTTTTTGTCAAAGCTATTTCAGTTTGCCATTGTTGTTTTGACAAATCTGCAAGGGCCTGCTTTGCCTTATCTGCGGCACCCTTAACACCTGAAAGGCTATTCTTATAGCTATCTGTTGCGCTAATGAGCGAAGGATACTTACTTGCCAGTTTTTGGTGTATGCCGGCCATCTCGTTCTGTTCAGATTTGCTCAGACGTGCTTTCTGCGTCAGTTGTTCGTATCTGTCAGTTAGTCTCAGTGTCGCTTGTTCTTCAGCCTTGCTTTTAAGAATACTCTCATACTTTAGCTCCAAAGCTTCTCGTTCAGCATCATATTTGTCTTTCAGCGCAGCAGTATTTACCTTAAGGACTGCGTTTAGACCAACATACGCAGCAGTTATACCTATTATAACCCAGCCAACGACAGGAATGCTTGCGAGAAATCCCTTAACGGCTGTTCCTGCTGAAACAATACTTGCCCCAAGCCCTTTCATAGCCGCAGAAAAAGAAACCGCCCCCAATGTGGCCCCTTTATGGATTGCAACAGTAGCAAACACAGACGCAACATACCGTTGTTGCTCTATTGTAAGGGCTGCGAATGCTGCCTTGTTGGCCATAATAACCAAAGTTTGTTTTACTATTAAAGCGTTAGTTAAAACCAATCCAAGTGTTATGGCCTTCTGCTCTTCGCTCATCGCAGTGGCATATTCAATCATGGGTTTAAGTGCAGATGTTAGGCGTTTTATCTCAGGAAGCACACTCGTGGCCAGCGTCTCCTGAAAATCTCCCCAGGTATTCTTAAGTTGTTGCATACTTCCTGCAGATGTTTGAGCTTGCTCTTCGGCAATACCAAAATAGCTGGTGCCAATGTTGATTACCTGGTTAAACTTCTCAGCCTTGCTAAGAGTTTCATCTAATACGATACCATATCGGCCTAACATCATTGTATTGCCGGCACCTGCTTTTCCCACTAAATCCATCGCAGTAGCTAAGTCTATGCCAAATGCCGAGGACAACCCTATTGCGGCTTTAGTAGCACGCATTAGGGTTTCAGTGCTATCAAAACGCGCTATGTTCTGCATTTGTGCCATCGAAGTCATCAATAGTTCATCACCATATACAGTTGCCTTTTGTAGCCTGGCGGCATAGTCTTGTAAAACTTTGCTATTCTGCTCTACTTCAAGCCCTGTGGCTCTTAAAGCCCCTTTTAAGGATGTCTCCGCAGACTCTTGTTCCTGGGCAGCTTTCACAATTGTGCCAACTGTTTGGTTGTAGGTTGCACCAATTGTATTTATAGTTCCCTTGATACCATTCAGTACCAGCCCCCATTCAGCAAATTGAGCCTTAACCTTAGTTAGGGGGTGGGTTACATTTTTTTGAATTTCTGCAGCGACACTACCAAGGTCAATGTCAGCATCAATGTTATATTTCCTTAAAAGCGTTTCGACAATACGTTGAAGCTCTTCTTTCCCCTTAAAATCAAGTGTAATAATAAGTTTTTCGCTCATTTGCTTTTTCCTTTTATCGCGTTATCTTACAGATTAGAGGTTAAAATAATGATATTAGGTATTATCGGCATCATCGTAACGCTACTGCTACTTGCCTTCCTACGCTTCCTTGGTGCAAAAGGCTGCATCAAGACAGGCACGATAATAGACAAGTTCATTAAATAGTCCATTACTTCATCACCATCATTGGGCAAAAAGCCATATTTCGTTCTTCGTTCCAAAGCTCCATTAGTATATTAGCCTCGTCAATCTCGGTTTCCCCGGGGTTCACGCCCATTCTGCACAGATAGTACCGTAGCTTCATGAATATGTTTCCTGGTTCACATCCGCCTCCGCTCTCAACAGGTGTAGGTCTATTGGCCCTACGGTTATATCTATCAAAAAAGGGATAATAACTCCCATAGTCACCTCCCGACTTGTATTTTCCCAAGGATTTCCTTCATAACTTGATTCTCCTGTAATAATCTCGCAAGCTTCAGCTAATCTCCCAGTTTTAAGCAAAACACCAGCGAGTCCAGCAAAAGTTAATTGACTAATCTTTTCCAAATCCCCTGTCAAAACGCCTTCAATTCCGGCATCTTCAAAGATGGGATATAGCTTGCTAAGAGTTGTTATATCGGTCTTTATCTTCATGTTATCTCCTATACTTTAATCTTCAGACTGGTATCGTCCTGGGTAACCAGCTTTTCTGCCAAACGCGCCGCAAAATAGTTCACCAGCGTGTCACTTAGCAAATTGCCGGAGATATCCACAGTGTTATGAATCGTATCGCAGGCGACGCTTTCGCCCAGCAGACTAACGCTTATTATCCGGGCATGCACAAAGCTGTAGTTACCCACGTTCAAAGGCATGTCGTAAGTGAATTTAGGGTTCTTTCCGCTAAGCTCAATCAACCCGGCTTCATTGCCGGTAATTGAAGTCTCAGCAGCATCATCAAACAGCAGTTGGCACACATAGCTAATGCCCACACCTTCCACCGGATCAGAGGTTATATAAAGCCTGTTTTCGCCCTTGCTTATCGCTGGATTATCTACAACCTTAGGAATGTATTCAGATATTAAATCGTTAACTCCTGGGGTTGCCACCTCATAATGAGCTGTTCCTGAAAGAGGAGATATACTTTTTATGTTGCGATACCGGACTGCCACGTGTAAGTAGTTGCCATACCACCCGCTGTCCTTAACGATGTTCACAATGTTCGCCACAGAGCCATCAAAGTTAACTGTTGCTCCGCTGTTTGCCACCACGTTATTTCCGCTCAGGCTCAAGCTTGTATTGGCATAAGTGTCCACACACCAGTAAAAGAGATAAAAACCTCCCCAGGGATCGTTTACGGTGGCTGTGCTTAATCTCAAAAAGGCCCCCAGTTCGCTTATGTTTGGCGTTGCGGGCGTAACCCCGGCGAGGCTCATTATTGCCTCTTTCACCTGGGCATAGTTAACCGCGTATTCGTTCTCCGTTCCGGCACTCAATGCCCGGATTTGTTTGTTGTTAGCGTTCAGATAGTCCTTCAGCTTCAGCTTGCCGGAAGCTATCTCAAATGCGCTGTTGCTGCTCAGGATTAGGTCGCGTAGCACGGTTATCTCAAGCTGTTTGGGCTCATAACTGTCGCTGGCATCGGCACAGACCAATAGGTCTATTAGTGCGGGTGCACTTAGCGTCTGTAAACCTTGAATAGTGCTGTCATTCTCTGGCATTATATCTCCTTACACATGGCTTTCGTTAGCCGTGGTATCTATCTTGTTGTATTCGGTTTCGGGTAGTATCAGTCTTCCTCCACCCGCACCTAATAGCAGGTAATGAGTAGCATCCAGCATCAGGTAGCGAGGAAGGTTTACTATCTTGGGTATTTCATCTAATAGCTCTATACTCTCGAAGTTCAGATCAACGCTTTGCCCGGCATTTAGATTGGTTATCTCTTTATAGTCTATTATGTCTTTGCTTTTCACATAAATAGACAACGTTGCCCCACTGCTGAATCTCGGCTGAAGCAAAATGCCGGCATTATTCAGCTTGCTGGTGTTAATTATGTTTATAAGCTTCAGATGTGCCTGGTAATCCTGTGGACGCAGATTCCACAGCTTCAGTGTAACCTTGGCGCGCCAGCCCTTAAAGTCTGTTATCGTCCTGCCGGAAAGCGTTTTGTGCTCTTCTTCCTCCGGCTCAAAGCCCACCTGGCCCGCCGGGTTTTTGCCGCTGAATTGCACAGACAAATCGCCCAGGCTAAAACGTGGTGCTCCATAGCTAAATATCGGATACATCTACAATCCCCTTTCCTTCACTTTTCCACTCTTCCACTTCTTCACTCCCAGCCCTACATAAACCTAAAATTAATTATCTTGTTACCCGCACTCCAGTCTATGGCCAAAGCCAATGCCCAAAACTTATCTCCGTGATGCTCGCTGTCCTCACTGTTATAGCTGAAGGTACTGGTCTTGTTGGCACTTCTGCGGATAGACAGAATATGGCTAACCAGGCTCGGATCATTCGGTATGCGCACCCGCTTCTCTTCAAAGGCTATCTTTACCTTCTTAGCCAGGCGTTCTTTAACCGCGGGGGCAAAGCTAACTCCCCGCACTTTTTCTGGATACAAATACTGCAAATCCTCATGCAGGTTCATGCCTATACCGCCCTTATCTATCGCCACAAGCTGTGTCCCAGGCTGTCCCAGGATGTTGCTAAGCTTCTCTTTTTGGGTCCGGAAGGGCATCTTTTGCCAGCTCTGAATGCCACAGCACCATACTATCTTATCCAGGCGGAAAGTCTCTGCCACGGCTGTTTCGTCTTTGGTTCTACCTATGTCTACGCCATAAACGAAGTTGCGCTTACCCTTGCTCTCAGGTACATTCAACGCCACGGCTTCAAACGCTTCACTGCCCGGATCATACAGGCAAGGCTCTATCAGATTATAGGGTATATAGCTATCAGTAGTATCCAGGGGAATACATTCATAAGCCTGGGCAAATTCTTCCGGATCGAATAGCTCGCGCAGTTCCTCTATATCCACCGGAAAGCCGTCTCTAATCGCATCATGGATGGTAACGCAGTGTTTACTCCACTTCTCGCTTTTACGCTCCCAAATCTGCCAGAATTTGTCTATACGGCTCTTTGGTGTGCTGATCACGGTTACCCGCCCATTAACAGCGGTTATACTGGGAACAATCGCCTGCCAGATTTCCTTGTCTCGAATCGTGAAGGCAAATTCATCCAGGTAAACATCGCCATTGAACCCACGGGCTGTTCTCCAGTTGGTGCTGCAAACCATTATATGCTTGCCGTTGCACAGCTCAATATAGCCTTCTTTGTCCGCAGCAGGCAGCATGTTCATGTTTTCCAAATGCCCACGGACATAGTTCATCACTATCTCGGCATTCTTCTTGGAAGCAGATACAATTAGCTGATTGCGCTCACGCACCAAAGCACCGGAGATAGCATCCAACGCCACAGTTAAGCTAAAGCCTATCTGGCGGCTCTTGTTTACAATCCTCCAGCGGCTGCTATCCCCTACAAACTTTAACTGATAAGGATATAGCGTTTTCTTAATGTATGGTGCTAAAAGCTCAATGTACTTATTCAAATCACTTCTCTGTGTTTACGCGTCCCAGGATAATATCCACCAGGGCATCATAACGTTTTACTGATTGATCCAGCAGTTCCAGCATCTCTTTCCCAATTTGCTTGGGTGCATCGTAGTCGATAAATAACATGTAAAGTGCGCCCATAACGCGCTGTTCATCAAATCCAGCTTTCTTGGCACCGGAGATAAATACGCTTTTTAGCCGCTTGGTTGCGTCTTTCTTAACCATAGATTTTAGCTTGTTTGCTTTGATATTGGTGCTGTTTTGTGGGCAACCCATCTTTATCCTCTCAGCACGCTCAACGCCGTTTCCGCTTCGCTTGGCAGCACGTCAAAGGCCTTAAAGCTTATGTCGGTGATCATTCCCAGCCGTTCCTTAAAGAACTGGTCAAGCTGCCCGCCGAAGATGTTCTGCAGAGGCTTAATCTGGGTGGTAAGGAATATCTTCAGTTCACCGGCTGCTTCTCCTCCCCCGCCCAGGCTCCCGGGAATCATAATCCCTGCCAACCGTGGGGGAACTCCATGACAGCTTATTATCTCCATCATGGTCTTGTCCTGCAGTTCCAAAAACTTACCCTCTTTGGTATCCTGAAGCTTTTCCAGTTGCACTTCCACGCCCTCGGGCACTGGTGCCACGCAGAATTTAGAAGCGTTCTCCACTCCCCGGAATTTATCCCGGAAGAATTTGCGCAACCCGGCTTCAGTATTAGGCCCCAAATCCCCGCCTTTAATGAACAATATGCCATCGGGAATAGCGTTATTGGCAAAGAAGTTCTTGTTGTATTTTTTGATCGTAGATAGTAGTTCAATCGCTTCATCTTCTATCAGTGGTAGATAATCCGGGCAACCCCAAATGGAAGAGAGCATGCTCGGCTCTCTAAAGTGCCAAACCTGCTCTTCACTAAAGTCCACCTTGTCTTTGCCGTTTTCCTGAACCCAGCCGCCATCCTTACCGGCACTAATTGTCCAGCTGGGCATGTGATATACTTCAATCCCGCTACCAGTTTCCACTACCTCCCAAAAGGCATCACCAAAGATACGCAAGTCAAGAATGGTCTTTTGCAATAGCGTAAATAGACTGTCTCCACGCACGATCTCCCTTAGTTTGGATACCACTTCAGGGCTTTCAATTCCATCACCCAGGATGCAGATAGTTTTCAGGTTTATGCACCTCTGATGATATGAATTGCGGTAATAACAGTCAATTAGATCCTGAACGTCATAAGGACGCCCATTATCCTGCTTTTTGCTTCTCTCTTGCCTGCTACCACTTGCGCTTTTCACCACCCAAAATCTCATCTGCTACTCCTCTACCTGCTCAATGTCGATCCGCACCACTCCAATACTACTGCCCCCTCCAATTGCAGCTATCACATCTTGATCTGCATGAATAGATACATCAGTGCCTTTGGGTAATAATACAAACGCATAATAGCCGGCTACAATGTTATCGTCCAAAACTGTTGCGGTAATGGCATCTCCGTTACTGTCTCGAACTTCGATACCTGGAGCTCCAGAATATTGCTCGCTTACCCTACCAATTATCATGAAGTAGTTGGCAAAATATTCTCCATCATACTCATATGGCCAGGGGTCTATGTCCGTAGGATATCTCAATGTGGCATTAAACAGGATTTTCTCAAACTCCCCGCTCTTGTTTTCAATGCGGTAGTCTTCGCTATCCAGTTTCAGCTTAATAATCTGCGCGCCTGCGCTATAATCACTGCAGATCGGCACCAGCCAGATCATTCTTATCTTCGTAGGATTCTGAAGTTTGCCCAGCATACTAAAGCTGACAGTAAGCTTCTCGCTACCTGTTTCGGTAGTCCCGTCATCAAGATCAATGGTCTTATCCGGTTCTGGCTTCATCACCAAATCGCTGGTTTTACCCAGGTAATTTGGTTGGTTATTAACACTCTCGGTGCTGCTATAAAAGGCTAACACATGGTAGTATTTAACGCTCATCATATCTCCTATTTGTTATATGCCGATGGGGAGGGCGTGTTCCCTCCCCATATAAGGCGGCATTAGCCAGGTTATGTTAAGCCCACCATGGTAAGAGCTGCTGTCATGTCACTGGCATAACGCTTCTTGCCACTTAGCTTAAGGATTGGCTCTTTCCCACTGCCGACGTCAGGAGTAGGGTATAGCTGTGCCCCAAATAGTGCCCAGCCTACGGTGCCAACACGGCTGTCATATACCACCAAGTCCACAGGTTTGTTGATGAATGCTGCGCGAATCGCGGCAAGGTTAGTTCCGTCGAATTCAATCAGTTGCATATCGGCCGTTGCCGCTTCACTGCCAACGTTGTCTGTTCCGTCACCCATGGCTGTGGTCACATCCGGCTCTGTCTTAAGATTAAGCTCCTGGGTAACCTTCATTGTTCCTGCAATTAGCTGCCATCCGCTCGCTAAAGCAGATTTTGCTATCGTAGTAAACTCTGTGCCAGCGGCACGGGCATACACTTTATCATAAAATCTGACTGCCATAGTACCTCCTATTCAGTCTTTTTTCTATTAGCGGCTTTAAGAACACCGCTCTTATACAGTTCTAAGCGAAACTCGTTGAATCGCGCATCGAACAGATCTTTTACTTGCTGGAGGGTAACGGGGTCGCATTCCTTACACTTGGCTACGTCAAGGCCGTCCACCTTTCGCTCCAGTTTCTTGATCTTACCTTCCTGAGTCCCCCACAAGTAGGATATCAGTCCAGCTATCAATCCGGCGACAAATATTACCACAGCTACAGGAATGCTAACCATTACCACCTCCGCTTATTTCAGCAGCTTCACCACGGGTTTGATTAGCGGGAATACGAATTTCACCGCATCCACAGCCGTTCCAAACACCTTCTTCAATGTGCTTTGCCCACCGCTGTTAAGCGCAGTTTCCACCTTGGTTGCGGCAATCACTGCCCGATACTCATCGAAATCACCAACGCCTTCCGGCTTGCCAGTTGTGCTTGTTTCTCTCTCGGTGCTAAAGCAAGCACTTACGATTGCCGTTAAAACCGGAATAAGTTTCTGAACTTCCACGTTTACTTTCAGAAAACGGCCAAGTAAGAAGCAGATCAAAGCTGCCAGAAAGGGAACAGCGTAGGTGCTCAAATCGGCTAAATTGTTCACGTTACCGCCCGTGTCGGCTGCTGCCAGGCATACCGTCACCAGCATTGCTATGGTCAAAACTATCTTGAGTAAGTTGGTGTGTTTCATGGTTTTCTCCTCGTAACTGCACACTCCCGTGTGCGTAGGTGCACCTGCATCTTCGCAGACACCCAATGCGCCGGCACTCCAGCATCCCCAGAACACCAGCACTTATACATCCACCCATCCTATTTCGGCGGGTATCTCGGTCTTTAGTTGGTTAATGGTTAGGTTCCCCTGGTTTTCCCAATGCTTAGATAGCTTCACCATTTCGCCCACCTCACTGGAGTGAATTTCGCCTTCACCCCAGCCACGGCTATTATGGATGCTGCTGCCTTCGCTAATCTCCCTGCTGCTAACTATCAGCTTGGCAATGGCAAATGCGCAAATGGCATATTCCAGGCGTTTATCGCCTTCCAAGCTGTTATAAGCTTCCGTTCCCAGGCTGCTTTTCACGTTTGCTTCACATACACCGGCAATCAGCTCAATCCGCGCATCAGGGATGTCGCTTGACAAGCTCTGCAAGGCCTTAACCTTAGGTGCCCAGACATAGGTTGGTTCAGCCATTTATGCCATCCTTCCGCTAATATGAGCCAGGACACAGCGTGTCCCATGCACCAGGTCGTTACCATATTCCACCCGTTCATTGCAGTAAAAGCGGGGCATGCCCAGCAAGATTTCCACCAGGCTTATCATGCTTGCCCGGCTTTCTGTGAATGACTTAGAATATGCATACAACACCCAAATGCTAAATTCGTGTTCCCCGGTTAAAAGGCTCCCACCTCCATGATTTGAAAGGCGGGAGCCATCCGGTTCTATCACCACACAAGGAAAGCTTTTAGGCTTATCAACCAGGTTATCTTGCACACACACATCAGGAAGTAGGGCTTGCACCTGCTCCTCCAAACGTACCTGTGCTTCGCTGTAAATCACTTATTCTCCGCCAGCCGGTGCTTCGGGCTCTTCAGGCTCGGCCACCAACATCCGCATGTTGATGTAGGGGTGAATGTTGCAGTCCAGCCGCACACTCAGCACGCCCTTGTAACCGCGGGCTTCAGGATAGCGTTGGGTCTCCAGGTAAACTTCCCGGCCCAGAGGTGCCAAAAGTCCGGTCATGTCGCCAAACAGAATGCAATTCTGTGGCAATCCGGCAATCTCTACCAGCTCGTATTTGCCGCGGAAATAAAGACCACCGTCACGCTCTTTTATCAAAGGCTTAGTGGTGGTTACCTCACCCCACAGCAAGGTCATGTCGGTGGGAGAGATAAATATCTTGCTGTCCGGATTCGCAACGTAATCGTCTGGGCATCCGCTGATCAGCTTCACTATCTTCTTGCTCACATCGTTTTCAGAAGAGCCGTAGGTAACCACCTTGCCGTCTCCGCTCATCTGCTTCAGCAATCCATCCAGGATCATCAGAGTAAGCTCGCGATCTGTGGGGTTATCTTCATCTGCCAAAATGAGCTCGGTGTCGCCGTTAATCAGCACTTGGCTCAGGTCTTTGGCAAATACCTTGGCAAACATTTCTGCCATCTTCTCCGGTGTAGTAGCCATGTCTTCCACATAGCTATCCTGAACCACCAGGGCAAGCACCAATTCTTTCAAATTGTAGCTCACGTCAGCCGCATTCAGCTCTTGAAGAGTTGCCACGGTTTTGCGGCCGCCGGTGCTGTTGTGCGCATTACTAAACCCGCGGGTCTTATACTGTGCCATGCTAACCACAGGATAGCTACCGGTAGGCAATTCCACCTTCGGGCAGGTTACATACTTCAAAATCGGGGTGTTTTGAATCACCATATCCAGGAACTTATCCACCGTTGCGGGGGAAAGCAGTCCGATCATTTTACCATCTTTCTTGGCCATCTGTCCTCCTCTTTAGTCCAGACTGTTAAAATTGAATTCTTGGAAGGCGGCTTCTTCTCCGCTCTTCTCAATCTTCACGTTGTCACCGTCAATGCTTAGCTGACGGCTCTTTGGCACACTGGCAACGCCCTTTTCGATCTTGTCCAAACGTTCATTCACCTTCTCCAGGCTTTCCTGAACGCTCTTCAAAATCTTCTCGGTTCCGTCTGTGCCATTGCCGGGATCAGTTCCGGGCTCTTCATCGCTCTTTTCACAGTATGCACCAAGAGAGAACCCTTCAATCTCGTGATTTTCCACTTTTTTGAACACTTCGCTGGCAGGATCGGTCTTCACTACCACTTCCCATGCGCCTTTATCGTTTATGTGGCTTTCCACCACCTTGGCACCTGAAAGCTTTTCATTGTGTTCGTTGTCTACGTTACCAACTAAACCTTTTTCGACAAAGCCATGTGCTGCTTCCTGGATGTCTTCCTTTGTCATCCAGTCGCCTTGCGCATCTTTCTCATTAGGAGAATATACCGTTCCGTATATTAACCCCTGGGGGGTGCTCTTGGTAATCTTTAGCACCTTGTCGTCGGTAAATTTACCGTCGGCACTCTTGTAAATGATGTCCTTTTTATTCGCCGGGTTCTTAACCAGGCTAATAAACACAACACGCATCTTTTTAAGTCTTGCCATCTTTTCCTCCTTCGGAACCTTATGTCCTTATCGATGGCTTCAGCTTTGTAAAAGCTGCTCATGCTGTCAAAGTATAGCGTGCAGATTTGTTATATATGCACTTTTGTGCCGCAAACCCTTTTCTGAAGCGGGCTAAATTTTTGCCCTAAAAAGAAAAACCCCGGACTTGCCGGGGTTAAAATCTAACCGGTACTTCTTTATTCGCCTTTCAAAAACCCACCTGTCTTTCTGGCGGAGGCCGGAATTCAGACACAAAATAACCCTGCAAAACCGGGGGTTAACAAAGAGTGTATCTTAACTAACTTAACTTGCTTAATTTCCTTTTAACCGGTGCATTGGGGTTAATAGCAATGGCATCAAGATAGCTTTGTTTTGCTTCGTCCAGGAGGTTGATCTTCTGGTAGATATCCCCAAGATGGATTAGAATTTTCGATTTCCAGTTGTCTGAGGGTATCCTATGTATAGCTTCCTTAAAATGTAAAATGAAGTAGTCATAATCAATGTTATCTATGGTGGTCTCTTCAAGTTGGGCAAGTTCTGCAGATAGAACCGTGTACAAATCATACCCACTACAGTGCTTAAGCCAAGAAGGGTTTGTTGGATCATGCCCCAAAAGACATTCACCATTGAAAGAGAAAACTGTATGCAAACTCGCTTCATCAAAATGGATAGTTTTACTCACTTCGTCTATCCTAAAGTCAACAGATGAGTACCCTATCTTTGATATGAGTTTGTACTCCTGAATATCAAAGAGAAATGTGGCATCACTATCTGATTCAATGCCATCACCAACAGTAGCGAATGCAGCATAAATCCCATTTATAGAGATGTCGTTACTACATAATGATGCTTTTACAGGATACTTAATCCTAATCGAACCATACTTGTCAATTACATAGAATTCACCTGCTGGGTTAGTCGTATTCAACCAATCATTAACAATAACATCACCATTATTTGTTACCTTTGCATCATGTGGTCTCTGCATCTCCTTGTCGTACAAAACTGATGTCTGATCAATAAAGACTACTCTTCCGTTTACTCTTCGCTTTCCTTCTCTATGTGTGTCGCTAGTTGCCACTATATAGCGTTCATTAGGAGAAGTGCTATATACTCCATCGAAACCAAGAGACTTTATCCATACTGTTCTCCCACCAACCATACTAATATCACTGCTCAAAGTCTTCTCTGTACCAAGCGACAATACATCTGACAAATTGATAGTAAGAGGAATGTTGTTCTCACTCTCCCTATCCGAGGGGCTGCCCTTTTCTATATCTGTTGATAGTGTTGGCAGAGAAACCCCATGATCCCTTCTGTCCTTTTTCCATACGATGTATGCCACCACGATAAAAGACACAAAAACAAGAAAGTATATCATCCTTCCTACTCCCTGTTAAAACTCCGTATCGCTATATCCAGCAGCCCTATCATCACAATCTCCTCGCCATCTTCATCATAGGGTACGGGGCTAAACTCATGGTTTATTGGCATCAGCCACATTATCCGGTTCTTATCATCCAAAAATAGCTTCTTCAGCGTTATCCCATCATGCGTCCTAAATGCCATTATCTTTCCGCTCAGCTCATGTGGTGCGGGATATGTCTGGCTGCATATCACAATGTCCCCGTGCAGTATGTGCGGTTCCATGCTACGCCCCTTCACCCGAAACATAAAGTACGGCGGAGGAAGATTAAGCAGTGCCCGCGGGATATTCAGATAACCCAATGGCTCGTCTAACACCACCTCGCATGGCTCTCCCGCGGCTATCTCCGCGCTTATAGGCAACCGGATCGTGTCCGTTAGTATGCTCGCATCCATCGGAATCAACTCCTGAAACATCGGCCCCTTGCCGGTTATTAGCCAGTTCAGGTTTACATGATGGACTTCAGATATCTTTACAAGGATGTCTTGAGGTATCTTTGAAAGCGATGCTAAGTAATTATTGAGTCTTGCAGGGCTTATATCTATCGATTCAGCAAATTTCTTCTGCGTCATATCACATTGCATTATAAGCTGTTTAACTCTGCTTGGAACTGACATGTAATCCCTCGCATACAAGATTTGTGTATTTTCTGCTTGACACGATACACAAACCTTGTATCTTGTCCCTATACACATAGACTACAAAAAAAGGCGGTTATTATGTATGTCAAGCACAAACTTCGCAATAGTGCATCCGGCATGCTGCAAAAAGCATTGGAGCGTGAGTTAAGAACAGCTCGTATGCGCTTGTGTAAGTACATGCCACAGTATTTCCATGCTGATGTAAGGGTCAGGGAGCGGGCACGGGCAAAATGCCATCAGTACGAACGCTATCAAGCCAAGCTAATCTGTCTAATTTATAAGGAGCAAGCCCATGAAACCAAAGCCTAATCATCCCCAAATTCCTGCATCTCCTGCTTCAGCTTCAGGCGCATCTCCCGAATCATCTTCTTCTTTGCTTTCGGGTAAATCGGGTTGTCTTCCAGATACCGAAACATCCGCAGAGAAGCAAGTAAGTCCTGGTGCATCCTCTCCACAATCTCTGTCGCTGCTCCAGCGTCAAATGCGTCAGATTCGACGGCATGAGAAATGTGTGAGAGCACATATGGCGAAATTCGTACAGTCGATTGCAGAGAGTGAAGGTAGCTCTCAATGAAGATGCAAGCTACCTCAAATCCCATCCAAAATATACATTCTTTGCCTAAGCACGGCTTCCCATTTGCCATTGGGCATACTTTATCCATCTTCTCACACTCCTTAAATGTCCCTATACACATAGACTACATAAAAAGGCGGTTATTATGAATGTCAAGCACAAAGTTCAAAACGTAGGGACGGACGCCGTTCCGCCCACACCTCAAACCCTTTCGCAAAACGCCATCGTCGAAGCTGTGAATAATTGCAACAGCCCAAAACAACGTTGTGTTATTGAGCGGATGAAGAACCACTTAGAGTCAATCCTCTCGGTCATTCCTCCCAAACAAACTATATTTATTGGTTTCTTGGGGCAGTTTGCTTGTGATATCAAAAATGAGGCTGGTCTCGGCATCCTTCAGCAGCTTGGCTACAAGCATATCTTTAAAGCCATTCCCAAAAAAGGTTCTTACTTGCTCACCAAAGTAGTGTAGAAAGCGATAACGGATGAAGGAAGCTATCATGTCTTGTTTCTCACGGCTTGCCTTGGCAAAATCCTCAAAGATATCCATCAAGGAATCCGCTTCAAACGTAATTGTACCTCTCAATGCTTCCATGTATTCATTATCTGTATATCGCTTTTTTCCCATATCTTTGTCCAATCCAAAAAGCTCATACAGCCTTGCTTTTACCATCATCTGCAATTGTTTCTTAGTAATCCAAAATTCCATCATGTCAAGTTTGCTCTCTCTGAGATCAATAATCATCTTCTCACGCTCCTTATGCGCTTATTTGTGTGTTATCCCAGCATGGGGAGCGTCCCCTTTTTTGTCAACCACATCATCACTTTATCACCTTGTAACTTTGTCACCTATAAGGAGTTTATATGAAATCTAAGTCCATCCTTAGCGCAGAAGAAATCCGGGCAGAGCTTGCCCGGCGCAAGATATCCAAGGCGCAGCTATCTCGCGATACCGGCATCTACTACCAATACCTGGTCGAAATCCTCCAGGGTTACCGACCCGCAGTAGAAATGCGCCGCAAAATAACCAGCTACCTGCAAGCAAAGGCGTCGTAGGGTCGGACGCCGATCCGACCACACAGCAAAAGGACATTACATGAAGCTCTTTTCAAATGCCATCATCAGCTTGCCGATCAGTGGATGTAAGGATTGCCCAAACCGCATCAGCCAGGCTGTGCGTGTCCCCCAGGGCTTCCGATCCGTCCCCTGTTGCAAGCTGATCTTCACCACCTGGAACAACCCCCAAAACAACCTGCAACACCGCACCTATGCCAGCGTTGTAGAGCCCGTTGTAAATGGCGGCACCCTACCTGAGTGCCCATTACCAGATCATGTAACCACATATCAAGGAGAAAATCATGAATTCATTACTACGTAGCACCCCCCTTATTATTAACCTTCCTGTGGATACTGAAGCATCCCAGGAGTATTTCGAACAGCACCTGATTGATAATGAAACTGCCTTTTTAGAAGCCATTATAATAGCCGAGAGGCTGGCAAACGTTCCGGCAATTATGGCTTCCAGCATACTAATATCAGTTGCAGTAAGCTCAAGTAGCGTTATTATCGGCATCAGCCTGGCTCAAATAGAGCAGTGGGCAGACGGCATCAGCGAAGGTGAGCCATACTGGTTCTTTTCCCTCCGCGGAGGGCATGCTCTCCCTTACGTTCCTTCCTCGCACTCTAATATTAAAGAGGCCGCCATGGCTCTTAACAGCAGGGAAATGGCGAAGGAATTAAACTCCCTTGAAGAAAAGCAAAAAGATGTCGCCGAACTACAAGGCAAACCTACTGCCAAGGCATATTATCTCACCTCGCTACGCAAGCTGTTTCACCGCGTAAACGTGGAAAGCATCAAGGAAGTCCTCAATGACTTCATGGCCGAATTAGATGATGATGCCTTTTACCTCGACCCTGAGCAAAAGGAAATCCTGGCAAAGTCAATCAAGCAGGCTACCAATGAAGGATAATACTATGCATCGCCAATCATCAATCCCATCGAAAGATCGGCTTCGTACACCAGCCCATCCAGATCGTCATACTCCGTTCCGTCTGGTGTCTTTAATAAGATCAGCTTATTGCCCCCGGGCATTACTAATGTCTCGTGGATGTAGCATAACCGTATATAAACATGGAACCAGGCTCTTGGGACGTCTTGCTTCGGTACCGGTTCACGAGTTGCAGGTTCCTGCAGATAAGGGACTCGCTGTCCGCGTGATAAACCCCTTATCATCTCCGGGAACTCAGGAAAGCTTTCGTTTAGTTCCCTCAACCTCTGGTCAACTAATGCTAATACCGGCTTTAGTTCAACATACTTAGATCGGTAGATATTCATGGGATACTCCTTTATTCTTGGTTTTAGCTTACTCTCCAAGTTGGGAGTATCCCCCTTTTCTGTCAACCCTGCAGTATTAACGAAGGGGCATTGGGACTTGCGCAAGCCACAGATCGGTAATCCGAACACTTGCCCCTTCGCTAATCTTGCACACACATACCTCCCTGGGAGTGGGCAGTTCCGGAATTCTGCCCGCTCCAAATTTTTGGGAGTGGAGGTTCTGGTATGAGTGATCTCAAACTTCTTTCCGTCTCGGAATATGCTGCCCGTAAAGGCATAAGCCCAAGGGCTGTCCAAAAGGCTATTACAAAAGGAAAGCTTCAGGCAATAGTTAAGCCACACCCTAAAAGACCTGGGCAAGTAGCATACTTCATTCAGATTGACGAACCAATAATGGCGAACCAGATTGACGAACCAATAATGGCGAACCAGATTGGCGAACCAATAATGGCGAACCAGATTGACGAACCGATTATGACGAACCAGATTGGCGAACCATGCGAACCCACTGACAACCATGACAACCATGACAACCATGACAACCATGACAACCATGACAACCAT
>CALLHY010000014.1 GCA_938009275.1 uncultured bacterium | reverse complement strand
TGCCGCTCTTGCAGAGCTTAAATGTCTCTCTTGCAAAGATTAGAAGTTCATCTTGTAGAGCTTAAATGTCTCTCTTGCAAAGATTAGGAGTTTATCTTACAGAGCTTAGATGGTACTAACCTTTTAACCGCATTAACCCACTAATACGTAAATCTATTATCCTGATAACCCGTTAACCTGATAATCCGCTAATCTGTTAACCTCTCTTTTTCTCTTCTCCTCTTTGTAAAATATAACATTGTGTCGCCCATAAGAGACATTGTTCTGGGGTGTTGGAGTGGTCGAGAAGAAAGCAGCATATAATACCCATCATACTATAGTCAGCTTAGCATCTTTCCGACTCCGATAACATTCTTTTTTGGTGCTTTGTACCACACATCGGCGAAACAAGCCATAACATTCAAGTGCTCAATAAGAATTTTATTAATCCTGTTAGCATCTATACCAGAGGCCAAACAGGATATCTGCTGCCTATCTCGACTTGTCATCGTTTCTCTTTGTGAAACAACCCCCACTTTCCCTCATGTTATCTTGATTATATGTTCAAGTAATGATGTTTCATCATGCTATCCTCATTTTTCTGTCCAAATTGCGATGGTTGGCATTAGCTGTAAGTATGATATAACTTCGTAAGATCAATGCTGTGGACTAATGCCTACGAAAACATGAAAAAAAGCGCATTTTATGCTTGACAAGAATAACGTCGTATCATATAAGCACCACAGAAAGTCAAAAAAAGTCATAAAATGTCAAAGTGAGATAGGAAATCAATGGCGAAAAGCTTGAACAGAAGGGAAAAACACGGCTTGTTGAACGAAACAGCAAAAAGAGGTTGTCGTTATGTCCGGTGAATTTTTAGGTATTTTCGAGAACTCGGTGCACAAGCAACGGGTAATAATACCTGCGCCCTTTAAGAAGAAATTCTCAGAGGAGGCGGGGAAGTCCGTTGTGGTTACCCTAGGTCCGAATGGGACTATTGCCATATATCCTATCGATAACTGGAAGGATACACTGGAGCGGTTGAAGGCTGGTAATGACCGCGCAAAGCAGCTTAGAACCCAGCTTATCGATTTTGCCATGATGGAGCAGGACTTGGAAGGCCCTGGCAGGATAAGGATTCATGAGCTGCTGCTTAGCGAAGTTGATATCACCGATAGTGTGATAATCAAGGGTGAAGGGCACTATATCTCATTGTGGAATCCCAAGGTTTACCACGCAGTGCGCACCAAGAAGCTTGATCTGCATCGCATAGAATTCAATTCGGAAGATTATCAAATATGAGCAAATACCACACTCCGGTAATGGTAAAAGAATGCATTGAACTGCTTAATTTAAGAGCGGGGAAGGTGTATGTAGATGCCACAACCGGTGGGGGTGGGCACAGTGCAGCCATGCTGAGTGCTGTTTCCGGAATACAGCTTTATTGCTTTGATCAGGATGCCGATGCCATAGCCACAGCAAGCCAGCAATTGGCATCCCTTGAAAACGCTAATGATAAGTTTGAGTTCGTAAAGAGTAACTTTGCACAAATGCGCACCGAGCTTGCCCTTAGAAAGGTGAAGGGAGTCGATGGCGTGCTGTTCGATTTAGGTGTATCTTCCTTTCAGATAGATAATGCTGCGCGAGGATTTAGTTTCGATAAAGACGCTCCGCTGGATATGCGGATGGACGCTGGCCAGCAATACACTGCCTTTAATGCCGTAAACGAGCTTGATAGCTACGAATTGGGCAAGATTTTCAGGGACTACTCGGAAGAGCTAAACGCCCGGCGCATTGCTAAAGCCATAGAAGCCGCACCCAAGCCGATTAGCAGCACCAAAGAGCTTGCCCGCATAATAGATAGCGTAGTTGGGGTTGGCAGCAAGGAATCGCTAAAGAGCAAAGTGAGAATCTTTCAGGCTTTGCGGATTCACGTTAATAACGAATTAGCATGCCTCGAATTGGCAATTCGGGATGCTATAAATATACTTAATCCCGGTGGCAGGATAGTTGTGATGAGCTACCACTCATTGGAAGACAGAATTGTAAAGCATGCCTTTAGATTAGCCTCCCAAAGCTGCATCTGTCCACCGGCGATGATTGCCTGCAATTGCAAGCATAAAAGGCAGCTTAAAGTACTAACCAAGTCTCCGATAATAGCTGGAGACGAAGAACTACAGACTAATCAACGATCACGCAGTGCCAAGTTACGCGCTGCAGAAAAAATAGATGCCACGTTGCCGGCTAAGGTTTTTGGCAACAAGTATGGCAACAGAGATAAGGGGGAATAATGAGAGGAAGGATAATAGTCCTGATAGCTCTTTTTGGACTTACAGTTTTCTTAAGTTTTTTTAACAATAACCGTGTTGTGCAGTATACTCGTCGCTTATCTGCCCTGGAAAAGACGTATAATGCCGAGAAAAACATTAATACCGAGCTGATGGTGGAGCTGGATGATCTTCGCAGCGGCAGGCACATTGCCTCTTTGGTTCGGGTAGAGATGAGCAACTTCATTCCTGAAAAGGAAGCGGGAAGGGTTATATATGTGCATGAGCCATCTCCCAAGCAGGAAAAAGCAAGCTATTGCATCATTGATCTAATAGCCTCCAAAGCTGAAGCTAAGAACGTGCAGATTATTTTAGATTAACATGAAGTCACGATTCCGTTTTCTGGTTTTCCTTTTTAGTCTGGTTTCACTTACCTGGGTAGTGTATCTATTCAGCATCCAGATTTTGGATCCCTTTAACTTTGCTGGGGCAAGGCGGATACGCTACGTTCCGAAAAAAGAGATACTAGTTCCACGCCGTGGTGCAATATTGGATAGTAATGGTAATCTTCTGGTTAGCTCGGTAAGCTATTATCAAGTAGATATCGATAGGGCAGCAGTGGCTTCCTGGGCAACGCGAGAAAACAAAACTGTAGACCAGGCATTCGAACTGATAGCCGATCAGATATCGGAACATTCGTCCATTATGCGTGAGGCAGTATTGCGACGACTGAACATGGGAAATAAAACCAGTTCCATACAGATTTCGAACAAGATAAGCGAAGCAGAACTGGACAAAATAATAAAGGGTTTTAAAGTAAATGATTTGCCAGGTTTGAACCACAGCTTTGCTTCGATGAAGCGGATATACTCCAAAGAAAAGCTTGCAGCACGATTGATGGGAAGCGTTCGAGAAGTTTCTGACGGCTTTGATAGTGCCACCAATAGCAGGTCACTATACAAGCTTTCTGGAATTTGTGGTATAGAAGCCACTTATGATAAATTGCTTTCAGGGGATTATGGATGGCGAGAAGTGGTATTGGACGCTAATCAACAGCGTGTTCCATATCCCAATCTTCATGAGAAGAAGCCGGAAAATGGCCATAATGTATGGCTCACTATAGATGCTAATATTCAGGAGATAGTAGAAAATGCACTCTACGAAGGATTGGTAAAATATAGTGCCAGCAATGCTGGTGCTGTAGTAATGGATCCCAATACCGGGCGTATTCTTGCCTTGGCAGGCGTATCGAAGGAAGATAAAGAAGAAGAAGCGGGATTTGTAAGAGTGAAGTCTAACATCCCGGCTAGCTTTATGTTCGAGCCTGGATCAACCATGAAGCCTCTTACCATGCTTCCTGCCCTGGAAAACAAGCTGGTACGTAGCAACGAACTAATCCCCGCTGGCAGATATCAGGTAGGCAGACGTGTGATATCGGATACACATTTTTACGGTGATCTTACTCCGAGAGAGATTATTGTGAAGTCCAGTAATGTGGGTATTGCGAAGATTGCTGAGCGAATAGGAGCTGCCAAACTATACGAAAAATTCATCTCCTTTGGGTTTGGTCAAAAATCGGCGTTGAATTTGTTTGGTGAATCCAGCGGTATCTTTGCCAAACTACAGAACTGGGATGGATATACCTTACATTCCGTCTCATTTGGTCAAGCCATTTCAACAACTGCCATCCAGCTTGCGGCAGCCTATAGCGTAATTGCCAATGGTGGCAAGCTAATGAAACCGATAATTGTTGATTCATATCGAGATGATTCAGGCCGCATTATTGAGCAGTTTGAGCCATCTGTATTGCGAAATGTTACAAGTAAGGCAGCAGCGGATACTGTGAAGTCATTCTTGCAAGGAGTGGTAGATTACGGAACAGCGCGCCACATCAAAATGGATTATATTCGCCTGGGAGGAAAAACTGGTACTGCGCAAAAGAACGTAATTGGCACCAAGGGGTATTCCAGCGGTAAGTACAATGCAGTTTTTGCTGGGATGTTCCCTATTGAGAATCCTCAGATGGTGATAGTAGTTTTTTATGATGAACCTGCTTATGGTTATCATTATGGCAGCACGAGTAGTGCTCCTACATTCAAAAAGATTGTGGAAAACATCCTCTTTATGCCAGATTGTCAGATACTACCTTATAATGAGAGATTGATGCAGACCTCACTGAAGATGCCAAAACTGACAGGAATGTCACTTTTCCAGGCAGAAAACACACTGAATCGTTACGGCTTCCTTTACAGAGTGGAGGGACCGGATTCTGCGTCTATAGTAGTTGATCAATTTCCAAAAGAGGGGATATCAGTTGACCGTAATCACCCTATTACCTTAAAGATCGGCCCCAGTATTAATAAAAGTATTCCAGTAGTAGAGGCAAACGCTATGCCAAATCTTACCGGTTTGAGCCTAAGAGCTGCCCTTAAGGAAGCATCCAACCATGGAATTGTCCTTAGGATAAATGGCTCGGGCATTGTCCGAAAGCAATCGGTATTGCCGGGTAGTAGAATCTCTAAGGGTGGAACCTGCATCGTTGAGGCATCGTTGTAATGGAAAAGATTCTAGCTGCTTTAGAAACACATGGCTTGTTGATTGACAATAGAGGTATTGCACTGCTTGCTGAATTTAATGGATCAGTACAGACCGATCATCGGTTGCTTAGCCAGGGAGATATCTTTGTTTGCATAAAAGGGGAACGCTTTGATGGGCATGATTTAGTGCCTGATGCAATTGCCAATGGAGCAGTAGCAATAGTTTGCCAAACCCCTCTACACATAGAGTTTGCCCATATTCTTGTAACTGATACACGCAAAGCAGCCGCAATAATTGCCAGACTTACCATGCTGCCTGAAGTACCGCCATATAAGTTGATTGGTGTAACCGGAACCAATGGGAAGACAACCACATCACTTATTTTGTTTGAAGCTCTTCGGGCGATGGGCTATAATTGCGGATGGATTGGTACTTTGGGTTACAAGATTAACGAAGTGTCCAAGCCAACTAATCACACTACGCCCGACATCATCCAATTAAACTCGCTATTCAGACAAATGATGTTAAGCGGTGTGGAGTTTATTGTTATGGAGGTGTCGTCTCATGCCCTGGCCTTGGATAGAGTATATGGAGTAGATTTTGATTATTGCCTCTTTAGCAATCTCAGCCGTGATCATTTGGATTTTCACGGTACTATGGATAGCTATGGAGAGGCTAAGTATATGCTTTTCGAAAGGAATTACAGGCATGGGGCTGTATCAATAATCAATACGGCTGACACATTCGGGTTAGAGATATACAACCGCCTTCTCAGCAACAAAGCAATTTGTTACAGCATAGGAGGAGAAGGCGCAGACTTCGGATATGAGAACATCGGAATAGATGTAAACAAGAGCAGCTTCGACCTGGTATCGTCTAATGGACGGTTGAGTATTGTTAGTGACTTGATAGGCGGATTCAATATCTGCAATCTTGGGCTAACGGCTGTCACGCTTATTGCGATGGGGTTTCCAGGCACTGCGGTGGAGGCTGCTTTAGCTACCGTGCCTCCAGTTATTGGAAGAATCCAAAAAGTGCCGAATACTCATGGGATCGGAGTGTTTGTTGACTACGCTCATACTCCTGATGCAATGGAAAACTTGCTCAAATCAGTGGAAGAATTGCCACATAGAAGAATAATATGTGTTTTTGGCGCAGGTGGTAACAGAGATAAGGGCAAGCGTCCCTTAATGTTAAAATCTGCATTGATGCACAGTGATGCGGTTATCATTACAGATGATAACCCCCGATATGAGTCACCTGCCAGCATTATAAAAGACATAGTGATGAGTAGCGAGATTTATCTACCCTGGTGGATTATTCGAGACCGTAAAACAGCAATCAATTCTGCTATCAGGCTGGCACAACCCGGGGATTTGGTGTTGATATGTGGCAAGGGACATGAAACATATCAAGAGATTGAAGGAAGCAGGCTACACTTTGATGACTATGAAGAAGCGAAAGCAGCGTTTGAAATGTGGACTCCAAACATTTACAAAGAAGATAACGAGCTTATCCTGCCAATAGATGCTACTATGCTGGATATTCTATATCAAGAGAATACAGACGATAACGAGGTCAGATATAGCCAGCCAAAGCATTATTGGTATCTTTCTACTGATAGCAGAACAGTGAAAGCCAGCTCTGTGTTTTATGCCATAAAAGGGGAGAAGTTCGATGGGCACGATTATCTGGATGCAGTTATTAGCGATTCTACATGTCTGGCGATTCATCAAAGACAAGACTTATCTAGGCATAGCTCATTGATTCCAGTATCAGATACAGTGCAAGCCATGGGCGATATCTGTCGCAAATACTTGCTAATGTTTGCCCCAAAACGCATCGCTTTAACTGGCAGCACAGGCAAGACAACCAGTAAAGAACTTATTGCAATGGTGCTGGATAACAGCAAACCATGCTTGAAAACTCTTCATAACGAGAACAACATTATTGGACTGTGCAAAACTATCCTACGCATATTACCGACACATGAGTATGCCGTTTTTGAACTAGGCACAAATCATCATGGTGAGATCGGCAGGATGGCAGACGTAGTTTGCCCAGACATTGGCATAATACTAAACATCGGCCCTTCCCACCTGGAGTTTTTGGGGGATGAGGATGGAGTTTATGAAGAAAAAAGCGCATTGTTCAAACGGCCTCTTGCTTTAAGGCTGTATCCGGGTGATGATTCTCGCTTCGAGGGCTTTCGCAATGATGGTATTGGCATCGGCTTTGGCGACCGATGTGATTACCAGATAACAAATCACACCTTAACTCAATCGCACCAGACATTTCACTTAGCAGATTTGGATTGGACATTGCCCTATGCTGCCCCTCATTTCGCAATGAACGCTGCGTTTGCTATAGTAATTGCATTGAAACTGGGCTTGGACTATACAGACATCAATTCGTCGCTTGCAGTGCCGATAAGGCTTGATATGCGCATGCAAGTGGAAACACGTTATGAAGGATTTTTGATAATAGACTGTTATAATGCCAATCCTTGTTCAATGCAAAAGGCCATTGAGTATTGGCATCAGCTTGATCCAGAGAAACCGCATGTAGCCATTTTGGGTGATATGCTAGAATTGGGCGAAAGTGCATCCATGTATCATCAAATGATTGGTGCCATGCTGGCAGAATTGCAGCCCATAGAGCTATATACGGTTGGCACATTATCAAAGAGATATCATCTTATGACCGACACTAATCCGCACAACTTCACTACAGCAGAAGCACTATTGGCATCTGGCTCAGTGGATTTGCTTCCGCGCGATTCTGTAATCTTATTGAAAGCGTCCCATGGCATGCATCTTGAATTGCTAATTCCTACACTTAGAGGAGAAAGCTAATGCTATATCATCTTCTGTATCCGTTGGCGAATTATAGTATTGTGTTCAACGTTATGCGTTATGTTACCTTCAGATCTATAGGTGCATTTATAACTGCGTTGCTGATATCTCTGATTGTTGGTCCGGCTTTTATTAGAATGCTGAAGCAAAAATCTGCTGTTGAAACAATAGATGAAGACCTCCCTGAGAAGCACCGTTTAAAACAGGGAACACCAACAATGGGCGGAATTATTATTCTGGTCTCGCTTATGATCTCCTCTCTTCTTTGGAATATTATTACCAATTCTGCCATTCTTATGATGTATCTAACGGTAGTTTGGCTTGGAGTGTTGGGTTTTATAGACGATTATCTGAAAAACTTTGTTAAAGCCAAGAAAGGATTGATACCCAAATACAAGCTGTGGGGTCAGATATCTGTAGGACTTATTCTCACACTTGCTATCTACTACAGCAGTTCAAGTGGTGATTCCATTACGGCTTTACAGATACCATTTTTTAAGGACATGTACATCGAACTTGGATGGTTGTTTATACCTTTCGTTGTTCTGCTTATTACCGGTACTTCTAACGCAGTAAACCTTACAGATGGTCTGGATGGCTTGTCGGCTGGAACGCTATCCTTTGCAGCTCTTGGCCTTGGCGTTATGAGCTATCTGAAGGGCAATTTTATAGCTGCGGATTACTTGAATCTGGAGTACATCTACAATGCTGGTGAGTTAACAGTCTTCATTAGTGCATTAATTGGCACACTTATAGGCTTTCTGTGGTTCAATAGTTATCCAGCGCAAGTATTTATGGGCGATACGGGGTCATTAACTCTTGGCGGTATTCTGGCTGTAGTATCGGTACTGCTTAAAGAGCAAATATTCTTTATGATTATTGGTCTTATCTTTGTGGCCGAGACTATGAGCGTAATCATGCAACGCAGTTGGTTCAAGTGGACGAAGAGGAAGTATGGCCAGGGGCGTAGAATTTTCTTGTGTGCCCCTTTACACCATCACTATGAACTTAAAGGTATTCATGAAACCAAGATAGTTACCAGGTTTTACATAATTGCTATCCTGTTGGTTGCTGTAGGGCTTTCAACTATAAAACTACGATAAATAGGGATAAATGATGTTCAATCCAAAAACAAAGTATGGCATATTAGGCATGGCGCGCAGCGGAATCGCAGCCGCGTATAAGATTAAAGAGCTAGGTGGTTCGGCATTTTTAAGCGAACTTCAGTGGAAAGACAAAATTCCCATGGCCAACCAGCTTATGCACGACTTTACCTGCGAGTTTGGTGGACACACCAATAAACTGCTGGACTGCGACTGTCTAATTGTTAGCCCAGGTATACCATTAAACATACCAATATTAACCAGGGCCAAAGCAAAAGGCATAGAATTGATAAGCGAAATTGAGTTCGGATATCGCATCAAAGCACCTGATTCGAAGATAATCGCTGTTACTGGCTCTAATGGAAAAAGCACTACAGCTACATTGATCCACCATATTCTTACCAATATGAACCACATGTCTATTCTAGCCGGTAATATCGGCGAAGCATTTTGCGGTTACGACATCCACAAGCCTGGTATTGAGTACATCGTGCTGGAAATAAGCAGTTTTCAGTTAGATTTGATTACTAGTTTTAAGCCTGATGTTGCAGTGCTGCTGAATATCACACCAGATCATATGAACCGCTATGATTCATTTGAAGATTATGCGGCTAGTAAGGCAAGAATATTCAAGTATCAGGACGATAATGACAACGCGATACTATCTCTGGACTCAAGCATAATAGCCAGGTGGACAACAGGTATTAAAGCCCGAAAGCTCTTCTTTTCCATTCAAGATTGTCAGCCAAAAGCCTACGCGTGCCTGCATGGAAAGTTCATTCGCCTTGGTTTAAGCACCATGGTATCAATTTATGATTTGGGCATCCGTGGCCCACACAATTACGCAAATGCCATGGCAGCTATGTTAGCAGTGCAATCGCTGGTTTCTGATCCAGAGTCTATTGGTAACGCAGTTAAGGGCTTTAAGCCTTTAACTCACCGGTTGGAATATGCCGGAAGTGCCAGAGGAGTATCGTTCTACAACGATTCAAAAGCCACTAATACCGATTCGGTTAGAAGTGCCTTGCTTAGCTTCGAGAGACCTATTCGCATAATAATGGGTGGTTCAGATAAGGGAGAGGATTTTAGCGTATTAACAGAAGACTTACAGAAATACGCGCAAAAGGTTTATATTACTGGCGATACACAAGATCAGATGCGTCAGGCCTGGCTGGGCAAGGTGCCACTGGAGTGTATCGATGATTTCGAATCCTGCATTCGCACCGCGTATGATGAAGCTCTTGCAGGCGACATCATAGTATTATCGCCTGCCTGTGCAAGCTTCGATCGATTCCAGAACTTTGAACATCGCGGCGAAGTATTCAAACAAATCGTTGAAACGATTATATCGGAACATGAAAAGAAGTAAAACACAAAGCTACATTGTCAGTTTCGACAAGATTATCTTGTTGAGCTTCTTGCTGCTTAATCTAATAGGTCTTATTGTAATGCTGGATATCTCCTCTGTTCAGAGTTCCATGATGTATTTCTACAGACAAATTGTCTTCCTGGGTGTTTCTGGAGCAGTTGCCATAGTAATACTATACTCATTCAACCTGAACAAGCTTCGTGTTTTAGCACCTTACATGGTTTATATTACACTGGTTTTGCTTGCCATCGTGCTACTTAAAGGTAACACAATTAAAGGCGCAACGCGTCAGATTAGCTTAGGTATCGTCAGCTTTCAGCCCAGTTTCTTAGCTCGGGTTGTTCTGGTATTCTTCTTTGCCCATATTTTGGATAAAAGACATGAGGATCTAATTAACGTTAAAACACCTCTGGAGTTCTTTCAAAACTTCCCCTCATTAATTGTTTTAACTGGTGCCACATTTCTGCTTATCATTCTCGAACGCCACTTGAGTACCCTGATAATTGGGGGCGCAACTCTCTATGGCATGCTGATCTATGCAGGGGTTCGGAAACGTCTCCTGCTTCTGATTGCCCTGGCTGGAATCATTGGAGGGGTATTAATTTTGTCTCATGGCGCAGATTATCGTAAATCGAGATTAACTACCTACAAAAAATACAGCCTCTTCTTCAAGGATAGAGGTACATCCAAAGCAGACGACAGTGATTACCAGGTAAAAGAAAGTTTAACCGCTTTATCAAGCGGAGGATTGCTAGGAACCGGAATATCCCGGGGAAGGGCAAAGCACTACTACCTGCCCGAAGCCAGAACTGACTACGTATATACTATAGTCGGTGAAGAATTTGGGTTTATGGGAGCATTGGCAGTATTCGGCCTTCATTGCCTGCTGTTTTTCAGGGCTTTTCGAATGGCTAATTCTAAGGAAAACAGGTATCTTCAGTTCTTAGGTGTGGGTTTGGCGATGAATATCTTCTGTAATGTATTGGTAAACACGGGAGTAGCCATGTCAATCCTTCCTCCAACAGGTAACACTTTACCATTCATTAGTTACGGCGGTTCCGCGTTGCTTATAGACTCAGCATCCCTGGGTGTTATTCTAAACATCAGTGCCGAACGGAGGCTTGTGTGAGGTTCGTTTTTGGTGGTGGAGGAACTGGCGGTCATGTTGTGCCAGCGTTGGCCCTGGCAGATGAACTGAGGAAAAGGGGGCATCAAGCCATATTCATCGGCAATTCAGATAGCATAGAAGAACGTCTCAGTACTGCCGAAGGATACCAGTTTTACACAATTCGCGTACAGAAACTATACCGCGAAATGAAGCTAAGCAACCTTGCATTCCCTTTCTTACTTTTGGGGAGCATTGTAAGAACTATTTCCATTCTTCTGAGGGTAAAACCTGATGCGGTAATCTGTACTGGAGGCTTTGTCTCCGGTCCTGTTGTGATAGCCGCAGCTATCCTGCATATTCCGTTATTTTGCCATGAAAGTAACAGCTATCCGGGCCTGGTAACCCGAGCTATGTCTCCCTTCATCACTCGCATTTTTATCTCTTTTGACGCAACGCGCAAATATCTTGCCAAGGCATCTCTTAGTAAGCATGGCATACCTATCAAGGCAAAGAATGGAAGTGAATTTAATGTTACCGATATTGGTTTAGAACCAGCTAAACCCATTATTCTGGTATCCGGGGGATCACAAGGTTCTCTAGCCATAAATCAGGCTGTAGATGGTGCATTAGAAGCTTTATTGGCAAAAGGTTATCAGATCATCTGGCAAACGGGAAAAAAAACCTATGCCCAGTTTGCGTCTAAGCACAAAGACACTAATGGCCTATACATATTTGACTTTACAAAACACCTGACATCTATGTTGGGACTATCAGTTATTGCTATTACCAGAGCAGGAGCTATGACCATAGCGGAATTAGAAGAGTTCAAAACCCCTGCCATTTTAGTCCCTTTACCTGCAGCCGCAGATAACCATCAATACCATAACGCTGTGGAGCAGCAAAATAAAGGTGTAGCACTGCTGCTAAACCAATCTGCTCTCACTCCCCAATCGCTGATAGAAGCCATCGAGACTGTTGAGTCACAATTGGATACTTACAATGATAATCTTAATAAACTCCCTCACAATAATGCATCCAAGCTAATTGTGGAGGAAATCCTTGCTGCTCTTTTGCAGCCGGCTTCCAGAATCTCGAGTAACAAAGGAGCATAACATGCTTGGAAGAACAAAGAAAATTCACTTCATCGGCATTGGCGGTATTGGTATGAGTGGTATCGCGGAGTTTTTGCACAATCAAGGCTTGGAAATTACCGGCTCAGACATGAAGAAATCGGAGCTTACTGCTCACTTGGAAAGCATCGGCATCAAGATTGATGAAGGGCATAACCCATTATTTATCGGTGAGGCTGATGTGGTAGTAAAATCGAGTGCAGTAAAGGACGATAATCCTGAGATCGTTGCTGCCAAAGCCCTGCGTATCCCAGTTATCAGACGTGCCGAAATGCTTGCCGAAATCACTCGTATGAGCTTCAGCATAGGTATATCGGGTACTCATGGCAAAACTACCACAACTTCTATGGCCGGATTGGTGCTGGAAAGCGCAGGCCTGGACCCCACAATAATTGTGGGTGGCAAGGTTAAGAACTTTGGTAGCAACAACGTGATGGGCAGCGGAAAATATATCGTTGTGGAAGCTGATGAGTATGATCATTCATTTTTATCGTTAACCCCATGCATCGCCGGAATAACCAATGTTGATGAGGATCACCTGGATTGTTACCGGAATCTGGACGATATAAAAAGCTCATTTATTGAATACGCCAACAAGGTGCCTTTTTTCGGTAGCGTAATAGCCTGTCTTGATGATCCAGGAGTGCAGGCGATACTGCCTTCGATAAATAAGAAAGTAGTTACCTACGGCTTCTCCCGACAAGCTGATGTGCAAGCCAGAGATATTGTTATGAAAGATTTTAGCGCATCCTATGATCTAAGCTACAAGGCTTACAAAATGGGGCGGATAACTATGAAAGTAACAGGAAAGCACAACATTCAGAATTCTCTGTTAGCCGCTGCCATGGGGCTGGAGCTGGACATTCCCTTTAAAGCAATTCAAGATGGCCTTGCCAAATACAGCGGAGTCTATCGCCGCTTCGAATTGAAAGGTGAAGCAGCAGGTATAACCGTTTATGACGATTATGCTCACCATCCAACCGAGATCATGGCAACATTGGAGGGCTTTAAAGACAGCGCAAAGAGGAGAATTGTTACCCTCTTTCAACCCCATCTATACTCACGAACCAGAGATATGTACCGCCAATTCGGTAAAGCCTTCTTCTCATGCGATTGCCTGATAATGGCACCCATCTATCCCGCAAGAGAACTACCTATTCCAGGTGTTAATGCTCAACTCATTGCCGATGCGGCTGTTCAATCAGGTCATCATAACGTTCACCTAATTGAAGAAAACTCACAGATTATTACTCAAACACTTGCTCTCCTCAAAGATGGAGACATCCTTATCACCATGGGTGCTGGCAACATCTGGCAATATGGTGAAGAGATTTTAACTCAACTCAAAAAAAACGTTGACACAAAGCATAACGTTAAAAAACTTAGTAACTTAAAGGCCTGAAGTATGCTTACGAAAAATAAGGCATACTGTGATAACTAAAAGGGAAATATAAGCTTATGGAAATTAGCACAAGAGCAAGAAAGCGCAGAGGTAATAGTAGATACTACCTGTTCTTTTTCGTGTCCTTGCTTGGAGTGGCTGCTTTAGGGATTGGTACGTGGTATACTCTTACCAATCTGAGCATTATTTCCGTGAACAAGATTACCCTTGAAGGCAATGTGGCGGTTCCTGACAGTTTGATTCGCCAAGCTACAGCTAAGTATATGGGATTGAATATTCTCTCTGTCCCCAGTTCCCAGGTAAGAGCCGATTTGAAACGCTTCTCACGCATAAAAGATGTAAAAGTGCGTAAGAAGCTGATGCATACATTGCACCTCGAGATTACAGAACGCAAGGGCGTGATATATATTAAAAGCTTTGAGGGGGATTTGTTCCCCATTGATGCTGAAGGAGTTCTATTAGCAAAATACACTCTTCTCAGCACAGAGGATATGCCCATCTTGAGCACCTATTTTAGCAACAACCAGCTAAAGGCGGGCAGAAAGCTTAAAAAACCTTACATAACACGTGTGCTGAATTTGCATAAGCGAATTCTGAAAGAAGCCCCTGAGTTTGTCCCACATATATCTGAGTATTACATGATAGACAATACAATAAACATTGTAGATGCTAAGTACGGCACACGCATTATTCCATCTGAAGAAGACCTGGCATCTCAGCTAAAAAGATATCTATTCGTTCAAGATAATGGAAACATTGATCGTCGCAGTTTAGTTGATCTGCGCTTTAAGAATCAAGTAGTTGTAAAGGCAGGTAATAAATGAAAAATGCGATTATTACGGCACTGGACATTGGCTCATCCTTTGTTCGGGCAATTATTGCTAAAGAGGTTGGCAATGGCAGGCTGGAAATTCTTGGCATTGGTGAAGCAGCTTCCGATGGCATCGAGCGGGGTATCGTAAAAGATATTCAGGCTTTGTCTGTTACGGTTGCAGCAGCTATCTCAGATGCAGAAAAAGCAGCCAATACCCAAGCTCAAAATATCTTCGCTAACATTACCGGAGAGCATATTCGCACTCACATTGGTGATGGAAGAATATCCATTCCAACTGAAACGCCCAATGAACCAGGAGAGATAACTCTAGAGCACGTTGAGCAGGTAATAAATGATGCGAAGAACAGCGTAAAAATCCAAAAAGGCTTGGAACGTTTCCGCATTCTACACGGCTTGCCTCACAATTTTGTGATAGACAATCAAGACGATATTCACAATCCCGTAAACATGAATGGCTTCCATCTCATTGCCAAGGTATACGCCATTCTGTCAGAGCTAACTCCGCTGCGTAATCTTAGCAAATGCATTGAGCTTGCTGGTTATAGCATAGAACCTGAAAACTTTATCCTGAACCACATTGCCCTATCAGAATCAGTATTGAACGACGATGAACGCCGTTTGGGAGCAATTGTGCTGGATATTGGCGGCGGTACCTGCGACTTAGCTATCTACAGCAGGGGTTCTCTGGAAAAGATACTGGTTATTCCAATGGCAGGGAAGAACATCACCGAAGACCTTGCCATAGGATTGAAGACCACCATCAGCAATGCCGAATATATTAAGCTGGAATACGGCAATGCTTTGGTCAGCAGCGTTGATGTAAACGCTGAAATTGACGTTGAGGGTATCAGCGGTCGCGCTGGCAGCAGAAGAAAGCAACAATTGGTAAGCCACGTAATCCAGCATAGGGTGGAGGAGATGCTGTCTCTATGCTACACCAAAGCAAAGGACTTCTATACGCCCGAATTGGTTACTGCCGGAATCGTGCTGTGTGGTGGCACTGCCAATCTCACAAACATCGACGTAGTGCTGTCGGAAGCGTTCAATCTGCATGTAAAGGTTGCCACACCAGACCTATCACGTCTGAATGGCATGATCAGCCGACTGGAAGACCCTGCCTATGCTACAGCTATAGGTATTCTTTACCATGCTTCAAACCAGGAACTGGAACCATCCGTTAAGGGATTTAGCCTTCCCAATTTAAAAACAGGCAAAATAGCCGATATATTCAAAAAAATACTTAAGGATTTTACCTAAGGGGGAAAAATGATCGAATTTGATGAAAAAGCTGCCCAACTCGGAACCAATATCAAGATAGTTGGCGTAGGCGGAGCAGGCGGAAACGCCATTAATACCATGATCCGGAACAATCTTTTTGGAGTAGAATTCATTGCTGCCAATACTGATAGCTGTGATCTTACCAAAAGTCTTGCTAACATGAAGCTTCAGCTTGGTAAAAAGCTTACCAGAGGTCTGGGAGCAGGCGCAAATCCTGAAATGGGTTCACGTAGTGCCGAAGAATCGAAAGACGAGATTAAGTCTCACCTTGACGGTGCAGATATGGTCTTTATCGCCGCTGGTATGGGGGGAGGTACGGGAACAGGTGCCGCTCCAGTGATAGCAAAAATTGCCCGTGAAATGGGAATACTAACGCTCGGTATTGTAACTTCTCCATTTCCCTTTGAAGGACGTAAACGTGCTGATAATGCCGACCATGGCATTCGAAACTTACGTGAGTATGTAGACACCCTTATCGTTATCCCAAACGAAAAGCTAAGCGAAATGTATGCAGGAGTTACTTTTGAAGAAGCACTTCATAAAGCCGACAACGTTCTTTTCGAAGCCGCAAAAGCCGTTAGTGACATCATTAATGTTACTGGATTGATAAATGTGGACTTTGCCGACGTAAAAGCTGTGATGCAAAACATGGGCTATGCCCTGATGGGTAGTGGATTGGGTGAAGGTGAAAACCGTGCCATTAATGCTGCCAGATCTGCCATTGACAATCCTTTGCTGCGTGAGATAAACCTGCAGGGTTGCCAATCGCTGCTCCTGAACATAACCGCCGGACACGATATTCTGATGAGCGAATTTGAAGAAGTGAACAACGTTATCGTAAATGAAACTGGAAAAGCCGGAAACATAATTATGGGTATAATTTTAGACGATTCTATGACCGGCAAGATAAATGTTACCATTATCGCTACAGGACTGGACAAGGATGATAAAGGCCGTATAGTAGATTTTCCCGGTTTGACCAATCCGGTACCAACTCCAACTCCCGTTCCTGTTCAGAAGGTGGAAGAGAAATCTCCCGAAGCAGAAATGGAAGATATCTTTGCCCGTTTAAATATCGCTCAGCCTTCTCTGAAAGAAGAACGCAAAACCGCCGCTGATGAACCGGCACGTATCCCTACTCTTCGCACAGATGTTCCTTCTTTTCTGAAGGCTTTGGACTAAAAAACATGTAAGCAATAACTTCCGCTTTGAAATGTCTCCCTACTTTCCTTAGCGGATTTTAGTCCCTTAGCATATACAGCTAAAGCCAACACTGCCGGCATCCCCCTTGCCGGCAGTGCTTTTATTATATGGAAAGCTGTATCTCCTTTATTAGCATATAGTACAAGAGGAAAGAGAGTTAAACGGGTAACAGGTTAGCAGGTTATTGGGTTAACAGATTAGCAGGTTAGTTGGTTAGAGGGTAAATGGGTAAATGGGTAAATGGGTGATGCATCAAAGCTCTGCAAGATAAACTTCTAAGCTCTGCAAGAGAGACATTAAAGCTCTGCAAGATAAACTTTTAACCTTTACAAGAGAGACATTTAAGCTCTGCAAGATGAACTTCTAATCTTTGCAATGGCAACATCTAAGCTCTGCAAGAGCGACAGATAATAGCCTGAGGCTTTAGCCTCAGGTACAAGGCACCCACCAATACCAAGCCCCTTGTGGGCGACACAATAGATTATTTAACAAAGAGCAAAAGAGGGGTTAACAGGTTAACAGGTTAGCAAGTTAACAGGTTAGCAGGTTAGCTGGGAGTACCATCAAAGCTCTGCAAGAGCGGCAGATAATAGCCTGAGGCGTGAGCCTCAGGTACGAGGCAAAATCATATTGAGTCCCTCGCGGACGACAAAATTACTTAACAAAGAGCAACAGAGGAGAAGAGAGATTAACGGGTTTATTTGTAAACGGGTTAACTTGTTAGCGGGAAAGTACTATCAAAGCTCTGCAAGAGAAACTTCTAATCTTTGCAAGAGCACAACTAAGCTCTGCAAGAGAGACATCTGAGCTCTGCAAGAGCGACAGATAATAGCCTGAGGCGTAAGCCTCAGGTACAAGGCACCCACCAATGCCAAGCCCCTTGTGGGCGACAAAAATTTTATTTTACAATGAGTAAAAGAGCTAAAGAGAGATTATCTGATAAGTAAGTGATAAATAACCAGAATGGTGTAATACAGCGATGATAACAAACGAATTATGCCCATCATAGAGGAAGGATTGGACATTCCTATTATTAACCACAGAGGAATAGCAGAGCAGAGAATAGCATAGAATAGCAGAGTTGAGATGAAGAACTCAATGAAAGGCATATATTATGCGGCTAACAGAACAATATAGAATTGCGAGTTCAACACGTTGTAATCCCCTCGACTCATATCACGCCTACACTCCCTGTCGTTCCCGCGGAGGCGGGAATCCAGCCCTTATTTATCCACGAATCTCACTAATTAACACCAATGTTTTCCAGAGCATCAGCCCCTCTCGACCCCTCGACCTCTCGACTTCCCATCACTGTATGCCCAGCCCGTGTTTCACTCTTCCACTCTTCCACTTTTCCACGATTTCGTAGTTATGGAAAGCTACGTTACCCCTCGACTCATATCACGCCTACACTCCCTGTCGTTCCCGCGGAGGCGGGAATC
>CALLHY010000013.1 GCA_938009275.1 uncultured bacterium | reverse complement strand
CTATCAAAACGATGCACCATTTTTCAAGCATTTACGTGTAGGAAAGATTAGTAAGGAAGAAGGATTGGGATCACATAGGCAACATTCTGGACAAGATTTACTATTTCAGATATGCAGAAATGAACGAACCTTTCCATTTTCATTTTGGCGGTTTCCCAGAGCTAACCCTTGGCAATGGCTTGGTAATGAACCGATACTCAAACATGTATTACTATCCCGAAGAACGCAATCTTGGCCTGTTGATAGGGGGGAGCCCCAAGTGGCCACTAAGACCTAGTTTTCAGGCATTTAGTTCCAATGTGGCAGAGAATAACATTCTGTATGCGAATGCCAGAATTCAGCCTATCCCTGATTCCACGTTTAGGTTTATAGATATCTTCGATATTGGCGCGGGAATTTATGCCGATACTAATCAAAAAGAAGGCTTGGAAACAAGAACAAGTAAGCAAATATACCAAAGCCTGGATGTTGGTAAGCGAGCACCAGTAGCAGTGTTTAGCGTAGATTACCGCTGGCAGTTTATGAAAAGCGACAAAGCCACTTTTGGAACTTATGCGGAAATGGCACATATTAGCGGGGCAGGTACAGGCTTCATACTCCCCGGATTCTATGGCGACTTCAATTATCTGGTGGTTAATCTTGAATATCGGGCAAGCAGTGAAGGATTTTACCCTGGTTTCTTCGATAGTAGATACGAGAAAGAGAGGGCTGTTGCCGATACCTTAGCAGATGGCACGCCGTATATCATTACCAAAGAACAGCAGATAGAGTCCTTTGGAGCAACATATGGATTCATGTGCAAAATGAGCGGGAAGATTGGCGATAGGGTACGAGCTGGTTTGGGATGGCAGAATCTATATGGAGACAAGCTGGAAAGAGGGAAGTCTCTTTGGTTCAATATCGGCATGGACACCCAGTATAAACGCCTGGAAAGCGTTGCCTATTCATATAGCAAAACCAATGTGGCCGAACTTGCCCTCGGTAAAATTGCTGTTCCCAATGCCCAGATGTCTGCTCAGGTAGTATTCAGCCTGAACGATAAACGCAAGATATTCATTATTGGCCAATACTCCGAGAAATACAAGGATAAGCAAGGCGAGATTAAATGGTGGAAAGATACTAAGAGATCGGTTAGCGTTGGAGTTAAAGTAGATTTCTGATTTAGTAGTACCTGCTTCACACATTGGTGCTATGCTCGGTTGGCATGGCACAGCGTCCTTACTTTGCACCTGAAAGGGCTGCACCGGCATTGCAGATTTATAGAAGATGAAGTCTGCACTGAATCCTTATCAATACCGAAGTGTGTGTAATAGTAATCTCATCTCATCTCCCCATCTCTTCTTCCCGGAATGACCACAAGTTTCTTCCTTCCTTGCTTCTGGTAATCATGTCTTCATCAAGCCTTAATCAAGCGTTAATAGTTAACGCTTGATTAAGGGGGGATAGAGATGTGATATACACTCTTTAGCAGGGAAGAAGAAAAGGACAAACATATTCTGTAACTTAGCAATTCGTATGCAATTCGTAGCAATTCGTAGCAAATCGTAGCAACTCGGGGGGTGATTAAGTATATAATAAATAGCTTACCATGACCTGATTGAGTTGATGGGAAGTATTACTAGCCTATTGAAATGGTGAGAAATGCGATGATAAGCTAAAAATAACTTGACGAGAATAAGACTATTGAAATAAATCAACACATGAGATTAATTGATATTCAAAGGGGGTTCGATGAATAACTATTTCATGGAAACTCACCATCATGAGTGGATACTTACTAACCGCTTAGGGGCTTACGCTCTGGGAACTGGTAATCTGATAAACCAGCGGAAGTATCACGGATTACTTATAGCCAGCGACAGAGCGTTTAACCGGACGCATTTGGTAGCTGGCATCGAAGAAAAAGTAGAATGGCGGGGTGAGGTTATCCACCTCGACAGCAATAACTATAGCAATTGCATATATCCGGAAGGATTTTTGCACCTCGTAAAGCCGTGGTTACGTCCATATCCGGTTTTTTTATACTCCGCATTGCCCCATCAGAACGACATATTGATTATGAAAGAGCTAATGATGGACGAATTGACCAACACGGTTATGATTAAATACACAAATCTTGGGCATCATAAATTGCATTTCGAGTTTCATCCCAAGTTTACCATGACAGCTCATCATGAGATGAATCAACCCGGAAGCCTTGATCACGCTCAATTCGATACCAGCATATCGGTTATTAGTTTGTCTGGTGCACCTAAGAGTGGGGATAAGCTAAGCTCTCAAGACTTAAAGTCGGAGTACAGCACAGGAGGCATTGATGAGTTTATCAGCTTTTCTGCCTTAAGGCATGATAACGGAGTTCGGGTGCACGGTGCATTGCTTCAGGGAGAGGTGATGGTAAACCGCTATGTATATTATAACGTTTTCTATCCATGGGAGGTAATGAGCGGTTATGCAGGTGTTGGAGATCAGATTAGCCTGTTTCAAATGGGATTTGATCTAAAAGTAGGCGAAAGCAACTATCTATTATTCAGCGATTCACCCATCGATGATGCCAATGCTGTTGTACAGCGTATTGCCGGTAGATATGCTGGATTGCCTGTGCCGATGGATAAGCCGAATAATGCTGACGTGGATGACACTCTGCTAAGTCAACTTGATTATGACGATAACTTTCTCTTCAAGCAGCAGGACTATATGAAGCTCCTGGAGTTTGCCTTAAGCGATTTTCTGGCAAATGACGATGTGGTTGCGGGTTATCCGTTCTACGGAGCATGGGGCAGAGATACCATGGTGGTGCTAAATGCCCTGTTGCATAATCCAAATATGATAGATACTGTAGAACGCATATTAAATAAATATAGCGGGTATCTAAAGAATGGACTAATTCCCAATATGCTCGCCGAATCATGTAGAGAAGCTAATTATGATTCTGTAGATTCTACATTGTGGTATATGATTTTGCTGTGGAAACTTGGTAAGGTGAAGCAAGACAAAGAATATTGGAAAGAAAAGATAGCTCTTTGCGAGAAGATCATTACTGCTATTGTGAACAACTTCACTTATCAGTTCGATGTGAGGAAAGATGGACTTATTGAGCTGCACAAAGACTTTGCTCATGGCACATGGATGGATGTTCGCATCGATGGTAAGGCAATAACTCCCCGGCATGGAGCTCCAGTAGAGATTAATGCGTTGTGGTATAATGCATTGTGCAGCTATCAAGCGATGTGCCTGGCATTAAGCACGGCTACAGGTGAACCAAATTCTGCCTTACCGCATTTGCTTGAACTTAAAGAACAGGTACATGACTCGTTTCAGAAGTTCTGGCATGACGGTTTTTTGGCAGATAGACTTGTTGGCAATGAGCCTGTGATCGAGATTCGCCCCAATGCCATAATTGCGCTGTCTTTACCATGGTCTGTATTGGGCAGGGATAAGATGGAAAAGGTGTTGGAGAGAGCCTTCATGGAGCTATACACCAATTATGGAATTCGCACTCTGAGCCCCAGGGATATGCGCTTTAGAAAGAAGTATTACGGAACACAGCGTGAACGCGACCTATCCTATCATAATGGCAGCGTTTGGGCTTGGCTTCTGGGTCCATTCTGCGGTCTGTATGTTAAGACTCATAAGGGTGTAAGGCCAGATTGTGAGATAAAAGATACCCTTACTTCATTCATTCAAACCTTCAGACAGAGCTTTTTGCGTGGGCATATAGCCTCCGTGGCAGAGATTTGGGATGGGGATTCTCCTCACTTCCCCAAAGGTGCCCCAGCTCAAGCATGGAGCGTTGCTGCACTGTATAATATTGAAAGCTACATAGCAGTGTTGGAGGAACAAGAATGAAAGTTTTGATGTTCACTTGGGAATTTCCTCCTCTTATCTCCGGTGGCTTGGGCATGGCGTGTTATGGTATGGTCAAAGCTTTATTGGCTCAGGGCATAAAGGTTGATCTCGTGCTTCCCACCAAGGAGCTGGTTTACTTTCCTTTGCGCGAGGAGAGTGATGTAGACACACTGCCAGCAGTATTTGTCGATCCCCTGATGCACAAGGAGTATAGCAGGCGCACCTTTACAACAGTAAATGAGCGATTGGATTATATAGGCATCAATGCTAATCCGGAAACCTATTTCAGTTTGCGTGATATTAAGCTCTATGCAGCTTCAGTTAAGAAACAATACTGGCTTAGCGAGGTTGTGTCCACCGAAGAACAAGAGCTATGGGACGAAATGACTACCAATCTTATCGGGGATGAAGATTTGATGCGCAAGGTGCAAGAATACACGCTGAGGGCTGATAGATTTGCTCGAACATTGACTTATGATCTTATCCATGCGCACGATTGGTTAACTTATCCCAGTGGGATGCTGGCCAAACAGATATCCAAAAAACCCTTGGTTGTACATATCCACGCTACAGAATTTGATAGAGCAGGTGGGCCAGGAGACGAACGTGTGCACAAGATTGAGCATGCTGGAATGACCTATGCCGACATGGTGATAGCGGTATCAAAATACACGGCGCAAATGATTATGAGTCGTTATAGAATTGACACGGGAAAGATAAGGATAATTCACAATGCCTTTTCCATCCCTGTAGATACTGTTTTGACCAAGCAGCGTATCTTTAAGGGACCTACTGTCCTGTTTTTGGGAAGAGTAACCTTGCAAAAGGGGCCAGACTACTTTCTCGATATAGCCTCCAAGGTGCTAAAAGTGCATCCAGAAGCACGTTTCATTGTGGCAGGGACGGGAGATATGTCTCGACATTTATTGCGTAAATCTGCAGCTATGAGGCTAAAGAATAAGTTCTTGTTCACGGGCTTTTTAAATCGCAAGCAGGTGGAGCGTATCTTACGTGCTGCCGATATATATGTCCTACCCTCAGTTTCTGAGCCATTTGGTATCTCCCCTCTTGAAGCGATGGCATTTGGCATTACCTCAATTATATCAAAACAATCGGGCGTTGCTGAAGTGGTGCATCATGCTTTTAAGATAGATTATTGGGATATTGATCTTTGGGCTGAGACTATAAACCACTTGATCGAGAATCCGGATAAATGCAAAAAGATGGGCATAGACGGAATGGAAGAAGTTAACCGCATCCAATGGGATGAAGCTGCGGAGAAGATAAGGCATCTTTATTCGTCTGTGTTAGCTGAGTTTATCCGCAGGCCATTGAATTAGGAGATAGCATGCTAAATATTGTGTTTTACTTTCAGGTACACCAACCCTACCGCTTGAATCACTTCAACGTGCTGGATATAGGCAGAGATACCGAATTGTTCGACGACAAACTGAACGGCCTGGTTATGCGCAAGGTTGCCGAAAAGTGCTATCTTCCAACTAACAAGCTTTTGCTTGATCTCATCAAACAATCGGAAGGCAGGTTTAAGATAGCCTATTCCATTACAGGTACAGCGATAGAGCAATTCAAGCTTTATTCTCCTGAAACGCTTGATTCATTCAAACGGCTGGTAGATACAGGCTGCGTAGAGATTATGGGAGAAACATATTTCCATTCCCTTGCTTTCTTGTATGATACCAATGAGTTTTTGGATCAGGTAGCTATGCATAGAGACCTGATGCAGAAAGAATTTGGCTATTACACGACAACCTTTAGAAATACAGAGCTTATTTATCAAGATCGGTTGTCTGATCTTATATATGAAGTAGAAGGCTTTAATACGATTGTTACAGAAGGGGTGGACAGGATATTGCAGTGGCGAACGCCCCTGTATGCATACAAAAACTACTCGAAAGACATAAATTTGCTGCTGAAGTACTACCAGCTTGCCGATGACATAGCGTTTAGGTTTTCTAATCGTGATTGGCCGGAGTTTCCGTTAACAGTGCAGAAGTTCGTTTCGTGGATTGATCATCTTACCTTAGCAGAAAAGGGGGGTAAGAACCAATTCCTGAATCTCTTTATGGACTACGAAACCTTTGGAGAGCATCAGTGGGCATCCTCAGGAATCTTTGATTTCATGAAGTACTTTCCCAAAGAGGTGCTGGCAAGACCGCATCTTGGATTTGCCACACCTAAAGAAACTACCGAATTAGCCAATTACCAACAGGAGTCTTTGTCCTTCCCACAACCTGTGTCCTGGGCAGATGAAGAGCGTGATCTTTCTGCCTGGTTAGAAAATGACATGCAAAAGAATGCCATCGAGACCCTGTATGAGCTGTTTGATAAAATAAAGCAAAAGGGTGATCCCGAGTTACTTCGGACAGCGCGTTTACTTAGCACATCGGATCATTTCTATTATATGTGTTCAAAATACTTCCAGGATGGTGATGTACATAAGTATTTCTCGCCATACGATTCGCCGGATCAGGCATACACCTACTTTATAACGGCATTAGCCGAGCTTGAAGAAAGGATACTGGGATAAACAGATATGAAAGGTAAAGTTCTTATACTCGAAGACGATGTAGTATTGGCAGAACAGATAGCCAAGGTTATGACCAGATATGAATATGACGTTCTTATTACAAGCAATAGTGATCAGTTCTTTGATGAACTGCGGGTGTTTCAACCAGACGTGATCCTTCTGGATGTTTTTTTAGTGGGCTCAAGGTTAAATGGAATTCAAGTTTTAAAGCACCTAAAATCCAACATGGACTTGAATTACAAAGTGATAGTTATTTCCGGAGAAGTAAGCTCGTCTCAAATAAATGAGATACGAGAGCTTGGGGCTTATCACTTCACAGAAAAAGGCTCTGCTTTTAGCACCAATCAACTACTATTGCACATTGAGAATGCCATCACTCTAAAGCACCAGGAAGAAGAGCACATAGGCCTGCAAATAGAATACATAAATCTAAAGAAACAGTTTACTCGAAGCTTTCCCTTCATCGGCGAGTGCAACGCAATAAAAAAGGTTAGGGAGCAGATAGCAAGATTAGCATCTGTTGATGAAGACCTGTTTATTATCGGGGAAACCGGCACCGGCAAAGAAGTGGCTGCGAACTATTATTATATAAACACTCACAGATTTGGAAAGCCATTTCATACAGTTAACTGCAGTGCATTAACCGAGAGTTTGATAGAGTCTGAGCTATTTGGTCATGTAAAGGGATCATTTACCAGTGCAGACAGAACTAAAACCGGATTCTTTGAAGAATGTACCAATGGACTGCTTTTTTTGGATGAGGTAACCAATCTTTCCATTGCTGCCCAATCAAAGATACTCAGAGCCATAGAAAACAAAGAAATCCAGGTTGTGGGCGGTAGTTTAAAAAAGGTTGATACCCGGCTCATATTTGCTTCCAATGCCAGCTTGGAGATGTTGTCCGATCAAGCTCAATTCCGTAAAGACCTATTCTATAGAATTGAGGGTAACATCGTAGAATTGCCTCCACTGCGAGAAAGAGACGATGATATTTTGCTGCTTATGAGCTACTTTTTTACCAGCTTTTCTTCTCAATACAGCACCATAGACGAGGTAGACCTTCCATCGCTAAAAGGGGATTTACTTAGCTATAGCTGGCCGGGAAATATAAGAGAACTTCGCAACTTCTGCAAGTTTATTATGATAAACGAAACCAAACTGAATAATAGTGTTATCATCAAGCACCTACGCAACAAGTCTCTCCATTTGCAAGACTCTGGCAGAGAGGACATAGACAAATATGTAAAGATAGACAACCTTAAGGATAGTGTGGCAGCATTTGAAAAAGACTATCTTCTTCACCATCTGGCAATTAATTCATGGAGAGTATCTCAAACTGCCAAGGCCATTGGAATTGAGCGCACAACTCTGTATAAAAAGATGAAGGCTTTGGACATAAACACTTTGGTGGAGGAAGCATAAGTGTTTCGTGAGAACCTGGGGCTAAGGATATTTTCGTTGGTATTGGCAGTATTCGTTTGGCTTCAAGCGAATCTGATTACCGAACATCGAAGCATTGTTTCTTTGCCCGTTAATCTGAAATCAGTTCCAAAGAATATCACACTTGAGAAATTGCCTCATAGCATTCCCTTTCATGTAAAGGGCAAAGGCCTGGATATCATGAAGCTGATGCTTTCACGCACCAAAGTTAGCATAGATGCAAGCTCTATAAAACCTGGTGTAGATATTATCTCACTATCAGATTATACCATTGATCTTCCAGAGAATATTAACGTTACCTTATTAGGCCCTGCAGAACAGCAGGAGATAGCTGTTCATGCGGATGTATTCCATCAAAAGCGGATTCCTATTAGACTGAGCTTTGCAGATTCATTTACCAGGCAGCGATTCGCCAATCTTAAGTATCAGATTATTCCAGATAAGGTTATCGTATTCGGCCCTCGTAATAAAGTTCATACCATTGATGCGGCTAATACAGAGTTCGTAACCGCAGAATTGGCAAACGAGAAAGAATTTGTATTGAAATTAGCTGCTGCTGGAGACGATGTTTCATTCTCTGAAACTCAAGTAAGAGTGCGAATATCTAATTCATTTACTACCAGCAGAGTGTTTGATGATGTAAGCATTATCACAGAAGGCAAAACTGCATTTCCGCCTAAGGCTGCCATAAAGCTATCTGGTGATTCTGAGATACTGAATAAGATAGATACTTCTTCTTTCTATATAAAAGTTAGCGAGACTGCTGACGAAAATGGCTTCCATGAACTTATGGTGGAAGCTCCAACAGGCACAACTCTTGAGGCTATAACGCCTCAAAAGGTAAAGATTAAATAATGGCTCTTATATTGGCATTTGAATCGTCCTGCGACGATACTTCCGTAGCTATTGTAGATACGTACTACAGCGTAAAGGTAAATCTTGTTTCCACCCAACCAGAGCATCTGGCTTTTGGTGGAGTATTACCTGAACTTGCTTCACGTTTGCACTTGAAGAATATCTTACTACTAACCCAAAACGCGCTTGATCGTGCAGGATATAGCCTGAAAGATATTGATGCTATAGCCGTAGCAGTAAATCCCGGACTGATAGGATCGCTGCTGGTAGGCCTTTCCTTTGCCAAAAGCCTGGCTTGGAGCCTTTCTATCCCGCTGCTCACTGTTAACCACATGCTTGCCCACATATTTGCCAACAAACTTGAGCATCCTGAAATAGAGCCTCCATTCCTGGCCTTAGTGGTATCAGGCGGGCATACCGAGATGGTACACTTTTCTACATATACAGACTTTGCCATTGTGGGAAAAACCGTAGATGATGCCTCAGGAGAGAGCTTTGATAAAGCAGCTAAGCTTCTTGGACTGGGCTTTCCCGGTGGTCCCATTATAGACAGGCTTGCCCGTGAAGCAGATTCGAGCTATGCTCAGTTTCCACGTGCCCTTCCTGCAAAGGATAATTTTAATTTTAGCTATAGCGGTTTAAAAACTGCTGTTCGCACGTGGATTGCCCACCAGGATGAGGAGGCCATTAAGAATAATCTACCTGCGATAGCAGCATCAATTCAACAGGCGATTATTGATCCTCTTATAAACAAATCAATCCGCTGGGCAAAGCAGAACAAGGTAAAAAGCATACTAATTGCAGGTGGCGTGGCGGCTAATTCAGCACTTAGGGCACAGCTTACTCAGAAAGCCAAAGCTGCTGGCATTAATGTTTATTATCCTTCACTTGCTTTGTGTATGGATAATGCCGCTATGGTTGCAGCAGCGGCCATTCCTAAGTTTAACGCCGGTATGTTTGCTCCTCTATCGGTTAATGCGTTCTCCACTAAAGGCACTAAGCTGATATAGCTTGATCGACTTACGCTATCATTACGGATGAAATACGCATCTCATCCGTATTTCATGCGTAATTCATTAGTAATTCGTTCAAAGAAGCAGTAAAGAAATACTAATGCTGATTGTTTCGGGGACATGAGTAAACTAGCTTTCCTCCATTTGAAGTGGTGAATTTAGCAGCAAGCATAGATATGAAACTCTGCTTGACACATACTGCCTATTCAGAATTATACGCTTTCTAAGTAAAGGAGAATGCCCTTACATGAGAGAATTTTCACAGCAGCTGGATAAGTACAAACAGAGAATAAACATACGCTTCATAATGCAGGCCTTGCTGAATTGCCTTATTGTGTTTGTATGCTCTTTGCATGTGTACTTTTTGCTGTGGATGAATATCCCATTGGAATCTTCCGCTTTGCTATATGCCAACATTGGCATACGTGCTGCTGCTGCTTTAGTAATATTATATTTCATCTGGAACACCTATCAGGCTTTGTGGGATAGCTCAAAAGTAGCGCGTTTTCTGGATAGACAAATAGATTACAATGATGACTTGTTCCTAAACACTCTTGAGCTTGGCACCACGAATCCAGATAACGTGGTGGTGTCTGTAATACAGGAGCAATCGGTTGCTCGCCTGGCTAATACAAGCTATAAAGTACCCTTGCCAGTTCCAGCCTGGATGATGGCAACAGTGCTGTTCACTCTAATTGGCCTGGGTAGCATTTGGGCTTATAACTGGCAAGACTTTCGGCTGGCATTCAAGCAGTTTTACACAAATAAGCGTCAAGAGATAGTATATAAGAATTATATAGAGCTTAGCCCCGGAAATATAATGATAGGACGCAAGCAATCGCTTGAGATAAAGATACTAAAACCGGATACAAGGCTAAAACACAGGTTGTTCTACAGGATCGATCAGCAGTGGCGGGAGCTTGGCTTGTCGGGCTATAGCTATATCTTTAGCAGCCTTGATAATAGCATCGAATACTATGTAGAAAATAGCGTGTGCAAGTCTGCCGTTTACCAGATTACCGTATTAGATGAACCAATTGTGAAGAAATGGATGGTGCAGATAAACCCACCTGCCTACACTAACATTGCTGCGTGGACAGACACTCTAAGCTATGGCAATATAGAAACATGGAAGCATAGTAGTGTTAAGATGGCGATTAGCACAAATATACCCATAACATCTGCCGAGATGGTATTCAGCGATGCTTCACGGATAAGAATGCAAGCGCTGGACAACATGAATTATATCGCGCCACTAAAGGTAAGCAGCAGCAAAACATGGTATCTGGAAATAACAGATGAACTGGGGCGAAAGAACCGACCCGAAGAAAAGCAGATTCGCATAATTGACGACAACCCTCCCCAGATCAAGATTAGCTATCCTGGCGAGGATGTGATACTGAATCAAAACCTGCTGCTTCCTCTAATTATTACCGCGGATGATGATTTTGGGCTTAGGAATGCCAGCTTGAAACTTCAGATCAATAACGGAGAAGTGGGCACCCTGAACGTTCAAAATGTTATAAGCGGAAAAATGTTTGTAACCGATTTCATGTTAGACCTTAAGGGTGCCGAATTATTCCCCGGAGATGTAGTTACTTATTGGGCTGAGATATATGACAATTCTCCAGATAACCAGAAAGCTGAAAGCGCAAAGTATAAGGCAAGATTTCCTTCCATAGAAGAGATATACAAGGAAATTGAAAATCAGGAGCAGAACCGGAAAGAAGACCTTGAAAGCGCGTTAGAGAAGTCCAAAGACCTGGTTAAAGACTTTGAAGATAAGCGAAGAGAGTTACTTAAACAAGACATCCCCAAGTGGGAAGACAAGAAGCAACTGGAGAATATGCTTGCTCAGCAAGAGAAGCTGAGCGAGCAAGTGCAAGACGTTGCCGAAAACTATCAGAAGCTAATCGACAAGATGCAGGCAAATCAGGCGTTATCACCTGAGACCCTGGAGAAGATGATGAAGATTCAGGAGCTAATGGAAGAGATTAGTAATGAAGATATGCAGAAAGCGATGCAGAAATTCGAAGACAGCCTGAAGAACATAAAACCCGAAGACATCAAGAAAGCTATGGAAGACTTTAAGTTCTCTATGGAAGACTTTTCCAAAAAGATAGAGCAAACCTTGCAGCTCTTGGAAAGCATCAAGAAAGAGCAAGCTATCCAAAAAGCACTACAAATGAGTGAAGAACTGGAAAAGATGCAGAAGTCACTAAGCGATAAGACAATGGACTCCAGCAATGATAAAGATGAATTAGCCAAAAACCAGAAGCAAATAAGCGATGCTTATGAAAAGTTTAAAGAAGAGCTTGAAGATATAAAAAACATGCTGGATGATGCCAGGGATAAGAAAGTATCGGACAAACTGGATGAGCTGATGCAAGATATGAAACAAAACGACGCTAAGAAAGATATGCAGAACAGCCAGGAACAGCTAAAACAGGATCAGCGTAGCCAATCTAAGAACTCTCAATCTCAGGCTATGGAGAAACTGCGTCGTTTTAGCATGAAGCTTTCCGAGATGAAAAGCAGCATGAGTGCCGGCAGCCAGGGTAAGATGATGGAAGCAATCCAAACTGCAATTAGAGAACTGCTAATATTCTCCAAGAAACATGAGTCCGCTGCTTCCAGATATCGTAATGATCCATATCAGATAGTGCCAGATTTGATATCGCATTCTGAAGGCATCCAGATTTCTTTGAATAAGCTGTTCAGCGAAGTTCAAGTGCTGATGATAATTCCGCCCAAATTCTTCATGGACTTAACTGAGACTAATAGAAGCTACAGAGAGTTCTTCAACCATGTGAATGAATCTCAATTCTATCAAATTCCTGGTACCCTTTCTAAGATACAGCAGGGCATTAATGTGATGGTATATGACCTAATGCAAGCCATGCAAAACTCATCTTCAGGAGGTGGGGGAGGCTCTGGTATGCAGTCTTTGATGCAGGCATTGGAGCAAATGAGTCAAGAACAAATGGCTATGAGTATGTTAACTGAGCAGTTAATGATGCAGATGCAATCTTCAGGTGGCAGAATGGATGCAGGCATGCAACAACAGATACAAAAGCTGGCTCAAGATCAGGAGCGGTTGGCAGAGAACCTCAAACGAGCAATGCAGAATAGTCCTGAAGCCCAAAAACAAGGAAACGCTCTTAAACAGATAACCGAAGAGATGGATAGCATTAGCAGGCAATTGAGGAACAATCAATTAACCCCCGATCTGCTTGAGAGACAAGAGCGGATTATTTCTAAAATGCTGGATGCCCAACGCTCTATAAACAAACGGGAGTTTAGCGAGAAACGGCAAGGCGAAACCGCAGATCAAAGCAGGATTAACAATATTAACACAAAGATAGACTTGAATAGCCTGAGACAGAGTAATATTCTCGAAGATAACTTCAAGAGCTATCCGCGTGAATACCAACAAGTAATCTTGCAGTATCTGAAGAACCTACGCGAATCATTGGACAAGTAGAAATGAAAAGATTATTGGTTATGTCTCTGTTGCTTGTTATTATTGGTTGTTCTCTGAATGCTCAATATAACGAAAAAGACATTATTTATCAACAAGCATACCAGCTAATGTCACAACGGCAGTATGCCCAATCTGAACAGCTTCTAATCCAGGTGTTGGATAAGTATCCCAATGATCTAAATAGCATTAACTTACTATTACAAATCTACTTTGCACTAATGCAGACAGATAAAGCAGAAACGCTTCTAAACAAGTATCAACGGGTGATGCCTCAACAAGTATATACGGAGCAGTATATTCAGCTATTGGTGCTTCAGGCAAAGGTTGAAGAGGCTTGGGAACAAAGCATGGCTTATCTGGAGCTGTTTAATCACGAGGAATTCAGGTATCGCCAGTTGGCTGCGTACTTCGAAAGAAAAGGCTTTTACGATAGAGTATTACAGCTGTATAAAATGGCTCGCACACGCCTGAATAAGCCTAACCTGTTTACGCTGGAGATTGCCAATGCGTCAATGAACTATCGATTGTTTAATGATGCGATTCATGAGTACCTTGCCTATCTAACGCTAGTTCCCTCCAATCTATTTTTTACCAATAATCAGATTAAAGCCATCTTGCAAGAAGACCCCACGTTGCTCTCTAGTATCTCTGCAATAGCCGACACCTCCAAAAGTGAAGAAGTTAAGGAGCTGTACGCGGGAGCTTTAGTAAGCTTGAAAGACTATAAAACAGCACTAAGTGTATATAAAAAGCTGGAATTAAGCAAACTCTATAGATTTGCTGAGGAACAAGCATCATCGGGAAGCGATAGCCTGGCTTATGCTGCTTACCAATACGCGTTAGAAGTAGAAACAGACCCTCTGAAGCTGGTGGATATCAGCTATCGCATGGCAGAAATCAGCTATACAAACGCGGACTATTCAGCAGCTTTACTGACAATTAATAATGCCATAACCTTACCGTTATGGAAAGATAGAAATAAGTGGATAAAATCACAGTATGGGGTTAAGCTCCGACGCCTATTGGCTGAAATACAGCTTAGCAGCGGAGCACAAGTTGATAGTGCCATAATATGTTTGAATGACGCAAGAAAGTATGCCAGAGATAATTTCGAAAGGCAAGATATTGATCTTGAGATAGCACGATTATATCTGATGAGAAATGAGAAGCAACGAGCTAATGCCATACTGCAAACCATCAAAGAACCAAGACTGAACGAAGGAAAAGCTTACCTGCTATTTCTTGGTGAGTTACTAAGTGGAAACATTGAATATGCCGACTCATTGATGAATGACTTTGTAATAAAGTATCCAGGCAGTAGCTACACAAATGATGCAATGTATCTGATGATGCTTACTTTGGGCTTGCAGGGTGATGATACCGCCACTTTCTTCACTGCTATCCAACTAATTCAATTAAATCAGGAAAGCGGATTGGATTCGCTATTAAGCGTATTTGAAAGGAACAAAGACGAAGAGCTGCTGTTACTTGCAGTAGAAACAGCCATCGGTTTGGGGCTGACTGATAGAGCAATGAGTATGCTTAACTACCAGTTTACTGATCCCATAGCAGCTGAATACACATCACTACTGAAGTTAAGTTTGCTGAACGATCCAGAAGCTGAACAACAATTGGCGCGAGATTTTTTAAAAACACGCCCTAATAGCATATTTTCACCTGGATTCAGGCAACGGATAAGCCGTTGGTCGGCTTCCAGACCAGCTTTGTGACGCATTATGAATTATATAGATAATAGGAGACAACAATGAAGATAAGCATAAAGAAAGCTTATACCTTCGATGATGTTTTATTGGTGCCACAGAAGTCCGAAGTGCTTCCTGCTTCGGTGGAGCTTAGCACCAGGATTAGCAAAAGTATATCTTTACGAATACCGGTGCTGAGTGCAGCGATGGATACAGTAACCGAAGCTGATTTGGCCATTGCTATGGCTCGTGAAGGTGGCATTGGAATAATTCACAAAAACTTAGACATAGCCGAGCAATCACGTCAGGTGCATCTGGTAAAAAGAGCAGAGAGCGGTGTTGTTACCCACCCATACACTTTGTGCCCTACAGACACCCTGGAGAAGGTATTGCAACTAAAAGCTCATCATAGAGTTGGCGGCTTTCCTGTGGTACAGGAAGGTATATTAAAAGGTATTTTAACCAATCGAGATATTCGCTTTGAAACAGATAATAACCGTTTGGTTCAAGACATGATGACGCCCAGCCAAAAGCTTATTACTGCGCCCATGGGTATTCCTATGGATGATGCGATTAGCCTGATCCAAAAGCATCGCATAGAAAAGCTGTTATTGGTTCGTGACGACGGGACTCTTGAGGGTATGATTACCGTTAGAGACATTATGAAACGCCTAAACTACCCTTCTGCTGTTCAAGATAAAAAGAACAGGCTATTAGTGGGAGCCGCAGTTGGAGTAACAGGTGATTTCTATGAACGTGCCTGCGAACTGGTTAAATCCGGGGCAGACTTAATTGTAATAGACACTGCTCACGGCCATCACATAAACATTCAAAATGCATTAAACAAGATAAAGGCCAATCTGAATTGTGAAGTTATCGCAGGTAATGTTGCTACAGCAGAGGCTTGTCGATACCTGATAGACAACGGTGCCGATGGCGTAAAGGTGGGCATTGGTCCTGGCTCTATCTGCACTACCCGTGTGGTTGCTGGTATTGGTGTACCCCAGTTAAGCGCAGTTATTGAATGTGCAGAAGAAGCAAGTAAAAGCGGTATTCCAATTATTGCCGATGGCGGCTTGAAATACAGTGGCGACATTGTGAAAGCCTTAGCAGCAGGAGCATCGGCAGTAATGGTTGGCTCTTTATTTGCGGGATGCGACGAAAGCCCAGGAGAATCTATCATCTATAATGGTCGCCGCTTTAAAAGCTACCGCGGCATGGGCTCGATTGGTGCCATGAAGAAAGGCAGCAAGGATCGCTATTTTCAGGCAGATGAAGAGGACAACAAACTTGTAGCCGAAGGCATAGAGGGAATGGTGCCTTACAAGGGGCCACTAAAAGACTTCCTCTACCAGCTTATGGGCGGCCTCAGGGCTGGAATGGGTTATTGCGGGGCAGCCAATCTGGAAGCTCTAAGGCAAAATGCCGTATTTGTGGAGATTAGCACAGCCGGACTAAAAGAAAGCCATCCTCACGACATCCGTATAACCAAGGAAACGCCAAATTACTACAGCAGTGAATGAAGCTAAGCTATCACCAAGTCTCTTCAGCTATCTAAACAGCTTTTCATATCACCTCAAGGTTGAGCGTGGTATGGCGAAGAACAGCATCGACAGCTATAAGAGTGATATCCGCGACTTCTTGATGTTCAAACAACGAGACATCTCAGATTACACTGCGGATGACATTGTTGAATATTTGTTAACGCTTCAGGAACTAGGTCTGCAGAACAGCAGCATAGCCCGCAAGAGGGTAGCTTTGGGCCAGTTCTTTGGCTTTTTAGCAGATAACGATGTGATGATAAATGTTGATTTGGACATGGTTCCACGCTTAAAGCTAGGGACTCATCTACCAGACTTCCTTACTGTAGATGAGATGTTCACCCTGCTGGGTAGTTTGCAGACCAATACTGCTCTTGAGATCAGAAACAAGCTAATGATGGAATTGCTCTATGCCACAGGTATGCGCATATCCGAACTGCTGGGCTTAAGCATTAGAGACATCAACTTTAGTGAGCGGGTGATTCTGGTGCAAGGTAAGGGCAATAAACAGCGTTATGTACCCTATGTGGACAGCATAGACCCATTGTTTTCCAGCTACATAAACCAAGCCAGACCTGTTCTCTTAAAGCTGAAGCAAAGTGAGTATTTGTTCCTAAACGGCAGAGGCTCAAAGCTAAGCCGCATGGGATTTTGGAAGATTCTGCGAGCTGCCGTTATATCTGCCGGGATAAAGAAAGACGTTACCCCGCACACATTTCGGCACAGCTTTGCCACTCATCTACTTGATGCCGGAGTGAACCTGCGCATTGTTCAAGCCCTGCTTGGGCACGCCAGTATAGATACCACTCAAATATACACCCATGTTGATATGAGAAGATTGATTGAAACCCACACCTTGTATCACCCCAGAGCGTAAATAAATAAAGGAGAATAAAGACATGAAAAAAGGACTGATTCTATTAGTTGTGATGTTACAGATGCTCTTCATCGGTGCCTGTAAAAAAAAGGATGCAAAACCTGTTGATCTACAAAAGGTAACAGTTACTTTAGACTGGACGCCAAATACAAACCATACTGGCTTGTATGCCGCATTGGAATTAGGGTATTTCCAGGAAGAGGGCTTGGATGTGGAGATTTTACAGCCCGGTCAGGGCGTAACCGACCAGATTGTTGCTACAGGCAAAAGCCATTTTGGCGTTAGCTATCAAGAGAACGTTATTCGCGCCAGAAGCGAGAACATACCATTGGTGTCCATCGGAGCAGTTATCCAGCACAACACCTCGGGCTTTGCTTCGCTAAAGAAAGATAACATCAATTCCCCAAAAGCATTTGAGGGTAAGCGTTATGGCTCATGGGATTCTCCATCTGAACAGGCAATACTGAAGAACATTATGGAAAAGAGCAATGCTGATTTTAACAAGGTCGAGATTGTTTCTGGTGTATATGACTTCTTCTCTACCATTGGCAAAGATGCCGATTTCGAATGGATTTACTACGGTTGGGACGGTGTGGAAGCAGAACGCCGGAATATTGAAATTGAATATATCCCAATAAAAGACCTGAACCCCATATTCGATTACTATACTCCTGTTATCATCAGTAGCGAGAAAGTGTTGTATGATAATCCAGAGATGGCTGCAAGTTTTATGAAAGCAGTATCACGCGGTTATGAGTATTGCATCGCCAATCCTGCTAAATCCGCTGATATCCTTATGAAACACGTTCCCGAACTTAATGCAGACCAGGTGAAACGCAGCATGGATTATCTTGCTAATGAATATAAAGCAGACGCAACTAAGTGGGGCGAACAGAAGGCAGAAGTTTGGAAAAGATTCATTGATTGGATGTATCAGGAAAGACTAATCCCCGTTAGTGTTGAAGTAGATAAAGCATATACAAATAAATATCTGCCATAACATGATGAACGCACTGCCTCCAAACAACTGCAACATACTACTGGAAGCCAAGGGACTAAAGAAATCATTTTTCTTTCGCAACAGCATGTCCACAGTTTTGGAGGCAGTAGATTTTTCCATCTGTCATGGTGAGTTTGTTAGCATTATCGGTGCAAGTGGTTGTGGCAAGAGCACCTTCTTAGAGCTTCTGGCAGGCATCACCAAACCAGATAGTGGGCGTATCTATCTTGAAAAAGCAGATATAACCGGACAAACTGGTCTTCTGGGTTACATGCCCCAGGATGACCTGCTGTTTCCATGGTTAAACACTATTCAAAACATACTTATTCCGGTTAAAGTGAAGAATGGTGATATTATCGCGGCAAGGAAGAAGATAGATGAGCTCTTGCCTGTGTTTGGATTACAAAACCATGCTACTCATTATCCTCACCAGCTTTCCGGTGGACTAAAACAGCGTGTTGCTCTTCTGCGAACATATATGTGTAACGCTAGAGCGATTCTATTAGATGAGCCACTTGCCAGTCTGGATTCTTTGACAAGATCTCAGCTTCAGGATTGGCTAAAGGAGATTGTGGAGCTACTCAAGCTAACCATTATTCTCGTAACGCACGATATCGATGAGGCCATCGTGCTTTCGGATAGAATTGAACTGATGAGAGGCCATCCTGGCCGCTTTGGAAAATCGATAGACATCAGCTCGATGGGCAAGATGGATATTGCTGCGAAGCATGCGCTAAAAACCGATATTCAAGCTATGTTCAGGGATAACGGGTGATACATTCATTATTGATGTAGCTTGATAATCTCAATCTTCTTTGAAGGAATTGCTTATGAAATACGCATGAACTACTAATGGCATCCGTATTTCATGCGTAATAATAGCGTTGTTCATTTAGCTTACAAACAGGTTATAAACTATCCTTCCCAATAGCAGTAGCAATGCCAGTATAAACACCTGCTTAATAAGCTTGTTGCCTTTTAGTATTACCAGCTTGGAGCCTATTATGTTGCCCGCAATTCCACAAACTGCTCCGGGAATGGCAATAGGCAAAAAGATGCTCCCAGATGCCATGAAGGTAATCAAGGCGGCTACATTTGATGCAAGATTCACTACTTTGGTATTGCCATTTGCTTTCACAAAATCGTAGTGCATCAGGCTTGCGTAAATAAGGATTAGAAAGGTGCCGGTACCAGGTCCAAAAAAGCCATCATAAAAGCCAATCACCAGTCCCGCCAAGCAACCCAAACTAATGCGATAGCCTATGCCTAAGAGGTGAGATCGGTTGTTAAAGCCCATGTTGCGGCTAGCAAGTGAAACAACCGTTACTATTGGAATCAATACCACCAATAGATAGTTTAGCACTCCCGCCGATATTCGTAGGGCTGTTGACGCTCCCAGCCATGAACCAATGAGTGCCATAACTGCACTGGCAACAGCGACTGGGACATCTATCATCTTTGCCTTAAAATAGTTTATAGTAGAGAATACAGTGCCAAAGCAAGATGAAAACTTATTGGTTCCCAAAGCTACATGGGGAGGCAAGCCGATGCTCCAGTAGGCAGGAAGCGATATTAGTCCGCCTCCTCCGGCAATGGCATCTATTAAACCTGCGAGAAACACGAATGGAAGAGCGATTGCATAATCTATCGGGCTAAGGGAAATCGTCATCATAATTCTGCCTTGAACTCAAGTTTTAGCTCATGTCTGCTTTTTTCTTTTGGATAATCGGTATATCGGTACTCAAGGGTAATGCTGCTGAAGCTATTCATTCTATACACTCCATTTACGTTTGCCCCAAATATCCAGCCATCCCGTTTCTGAGGCAAGAAACTGAAGTAGTTGCTTCCATCCAGCTTGTTATGTTGCACGGAAAGCCCTGTGATTATGCGATACTTTTGCATAAAGATACTTCTAAATGTGGGGGACAGGTAGTAGGAATGAAGTCGGTAGCTCTCGCTTCCATCTTGTTTACCCCCGCTTTCCTGCTTGTAACTGAGCTCAGTTTGGATATTATTGGCAGGGACAAAATTACGTTGGACAATAGCTATGTAGGCTTGGGTTTCGGTTTGAGACTGATACCGTGAGTCTCTGCCGGTATCGTGACTAATCTGTAAGCGGGTATTATATGAGTTTAAGCTTTTAATGTCCAGTTGTAATGCCTGCATATTGTTAGCACTGCGGTCTGAGCTTTGGTATCTTTTGTCCAGGCTTCTGTCCATGTTCAGTTGTAAGTTTCCGGTAATCTTGTTGCGTATCAGGTCTATCCAAAGGTTGTTTTGTAGTGATTGCCTGCCATAGATTGTGTTGCTATCATTAAACACTTCTCCGGGAAGAAACAAGTAGCTCTTCCAATTGTTTCTATTTGCACTTTGCTCTGTAAGGCTGATGTTCATGTCGCTGTGCCATTTTTTGTAGAAATTGCTGTTTCCCAGAGTAGCGGGTTTGATATATATGCTCCATAGTGCGTTTATCTCGGTAGAGAGCTTGCCTTCACCTGCATTCACGTAAACGTAGTCATAATCACCATTGTTTATGCTAACTCCAGTGCTATCGTAGTAACCAAGACCGCTACCCAGATATTGCAGTTCCCTAATCTTCGGGAAGAATTCTGTTTGATTGAGCTGATAATTTTGAAAGATGCTTATTGCTTTGTGGATTATAGTGTGATTGCTACGGAGATTCATCAGGTCATAGCGGGAATTACCTGAGTTGCTATTGCCAGGTTGGCTCAGTTCGCGGTGGGTGTAGTCTATATCCAGATTATGCAATTCAGTGTTTATCAATTGCCTAACTGCGTATGTTTGATTGTTTGAGCTTTGTATCCAGTAATTGTTTTTTATCTTTGAGGTATCGTCACTATAGCTTATTTGTGTTAATGAGCTATTGCTATTACCTATTCTCAGAGATGGCATAATCTTTTCATATAGCGAACCAGTGTTGCCATTCTCCAGCCTGTTTAACAACCAATCTATCTGAACCCTTGCTATTCTGGTATCCCATGCAGCACTTGCTTGATGATATTGAAGTATTCCTTTGGGTGCGTCCTCTTGCTCATAAGTTTGCTCTGAAAGAGTAGATCGCAGGTTTATAGCAGGAAATATACCTTTTCCAATAGTGGAAGAATTGAAGCGGATTGCCCGCTGCTGATAATACTCGTTGACATCCTTGTATCTTAGCTTAAGCGAGGCTTCCCAAGCCATAGACTTGTGAGAAATCCCGAGGTTGGTTTCACTTTGTTTAAGAGAGTCAGCAGTTTCAATTCCGGATAAGTCGAATTCCATCTCAGGGCTTCGGTATTTGCCAAATAGCGAGCTGTTGGCAGAGCGCATTTCGTGATCTATATTTACTTCGAAGTCCCTTATTGGTATCTGAGCATAGCTGTATAGAATTCCACCTTGATTATCACTGTCGTCAAAGCCGGATAAAGTGTTTTTATCCCTTATAGTACCAATGGCTTCCATACCAGCCTGAAATAGTGAGCTTGTGTAATCTATAGCTACATCAAGATTGCCTTGATGAGTTGGGGCGATTAACTGCTTACGAGGCAACCAGGCACCCAAACCCACTCCTGCATACCTGAACTTTCCTGGGGAAAACTCAGTGTAATCGCCGTTGCCACTTCCCACAAAGCTAAAGCTTATATTATAGGTTGCGGTTGAATCCGGGTAGGCATACACATAATACTCAATACCATTTATGCTGATTTCTTTGCGGTAACTACCCAAGCCCGGGTCAACCTGAACAACTCCTTCTCCCCAAGCTCTTGTGTCACCGGCGGCACTAAGTGAATCCAAGTCGGAGTCACTAAACTCAAACAAAAGTGGATTATTCTTGTCATCTTGCTGCCAGATAAAGTGATGCTTAATTGTTATATTGTCAGTTAACTTAATGGCTGATGAATTAAGATAACTGGTACTTGGGAAAAACTCGTCAGAGTAGTGAAACCTAACCAGTACAGAGTTGTTTGAGCTTATCAAACGCTTGAACATCAGGCTACCTTCTGAGTAGTCTATGGTGTAACCAACACCTCGTTCCCATAGGAGACCATCTACGAAAACTTCTTCGCTACCTGCAATAACTATGAAACCGGGCTGATAGTCATTTGCTCGCAAGTAATATGGCCCTTGTTTGCCATCAACAATATCCAGGTTAGTGCTGGCGGACTTTCCGCTTCCTGCGGAATAGGCTGCTTGCAGGCTGTGCTTGTCTGAGTAGAGAAATTTTAAACCTTCAAACTTGCTATAGTACTCCAGGTAGCGGGAGTTATTCCATTTTAGTTCTAAGTCACCCATAGCAAGCTCGAACTTATCACCATAAATCTTTATAAATACTTGGTCTAAAGAGCTTAGCTCTTTGGAATCACCTTCAGGGGATAACTTTGATTGGCTGTCCGACAATTGAGCTGATATCGACACTCCTTTGGATAGCTCACCGGAAAGATTTACATACAGCGATTGCTTTAGGTCAAAGGACTCGTTATCCGAAAAGGTGATGGCGAAGGTCTTTACGCCCTGAATGTCTAGTTTAGCATCAGTATTGAAGCCCGTAACCTGTTTGCGTTTTAAGGTAGTGAAGAGGCTATCGCTGCGGGTTTTGCTTTCCCAGGTTTGGAGTTTTTTATTCAGACTTGGGGGAACCAAGATATACCTAACATATATGTTACTTGCTTGTGGAATTGATGGTAAATGCAACATGGCATCATGGTAATTGATTTTGTAATCTATATCCCTCAATAAAAGCAAGCTGTCGGCCCAAATGCTTTCTGAATGGTTTATTATGGGTGAATCTGCCAGTCTGTAGGCATGCACATCAAACTGAAGTGGGAGGGATAGCTCTTTTACATAGCTGCTGGCAAAAAGCGTCCCGGATGCATAGATAAAGAGTAGTAATAGGACGCTTAGCTTGCCGATTTGCAAGCAGTTAAACCTTATGAATAACAAATGTAACAACACCCCAAATGGTAAAATCCATCCCCTCATGAATCTGTATGCTGGGATAATCTGCACTTTCGGGAACCAGGTAGTAATTATCATCCTCTATTACGAGGCGTTTAACGGTTAATTCGCCATCCAATATGGCTATCACGATCTTCTTTGAGGTAGCTTCCAGTGCTCTATCTACCACCAGGATATCATCGGGCATAACACCTGCACCAACCATGGAATAGCCATCTACCCGAACAAAAAAGGTGGATGCCGGATGAGAGATCATATATTCATTGAGGTCAAGCTTACCCTCAACATAGTCTTGAGCGGGAGAAGGAAAGCCAGCTGCGATCTTAGATGCCATAAGGGGGCGATAGAGCTTCTTACCCTGGTCGAAGGTATAGATGGCTTTTATTGAGCCGTCGTTATTACATTTCATGTTACCTACAAAAAAGGACGGATGGACGTAGCCACCCGTCCTAAAGTTTGCCAATATTTATTTAGGCATTTTCTTGTCTTTAAGAATGCTCTTGGCCTGGGTGCCCCATTTGGCATCATTCTGGATGCGTTCCAGATCAGCTTTCGCGGAAACATAGTTCTTTAGCTGATAGTATGCTAAGCCGCGTAGCATTAAGGCATCTGCGTTGCGGGAGTCTGCACCAAGAGTAATGGTGGCATAAGTGACAACTTTCTGGTAGGTTTTGGTTCCATTGTAATAACTGGCAAGCAGCAATGCAAGCTGTGGGTCGCGCTCTAACCCAATGGACTTTTCGTAGTATTCCACCATCTTTTTCTTGTTGCCAAGTTCATCGTAGTTTTTACCTATCATCTGATAAATCGTAGCCAACTCAGTTGCTGCTGGCTTAGTTTCAACAAGCTTTTCCAGGTAGACGTTGGCATTTGTCCAGTCTTTGCTAGAGCGGTAGAAATTTGCCATTCTGCGATACATATCGGCATCGGGTCTAAGGGCGAGGGCTTTATTATAATACTTCGCTGCCTCTACCTGGTTGCCTCTTTCGGAGTATCTATCGGCTAGATTAATAAAGGCTGCCGGATCTTGGGATACTTCTGCATATTCTATAAGAACTTGATAAGCCCGGGTATCGTCTTTGATGTTGTCGCTAAGAACGAAGAACTTTGCATTCAAGATTTCTGGATCATTGGGCTTCATTTTTAATATCTGGTCATAATACTTAATGGCGTCTTCAAACTTTCCGGCATTTTTCGAAGTAATAGCCAGGTTATTATAAGCAGCCAGAATATTACTGTCGATCTCATCTTGAGTAACCATAACAGGGGAGATGGACTTATAGATGTCCAATGCTTTTTGGTAAGAAGCTGTAGCCTCGCTATACATATTCAAAGATACACTTTCAGTAGCCATATCGCTATAGATTTTGGCTATATTTAGATTCATCTTTTCTACGTTGTGGAGGATGGAATCGCTTGGAACAGCGGTTGGTGCTGCTTCGTTGAACAGATCAATAGCTTCGGTGAATGACATTATTGCATCGTCGTATAGCTTCTCATCATATGCGTCAGTGCCATTAGCTGCTGCTTCGTGGGCCAGGGCAAGAGGGTTTCGAACAGGTACAACTTCCTGATCTACTACTTTATTGCCTCCGCAGGCTGTGAGCAGTAACAAGGTAACAAGGCTTATGAGACATAAAAACTTTAGTTTCATGAGTAAATCCTCCAGATTAATTCTATTTCCTAAAGCGCTGTTTGGGCGTTTTTTGTCAACTTAAAAATAGTCTTCACTCGTAACGCCACAGTTTTTTTTACCCAGCTTAGAATTTCGTCAACATTTACTAACATGCAGTTATATAATGTCTTACACGAAGTGCTGATGTTGCCAATATGCTATAAACCCGCTAATAACTTAAAGATAGCAGTTTTTTTTGTTGACAGAAAATTCGAAGCACGTTTATATAATCTCCAATATGACTCTCACTCTTATCACAAAACTACTAGGAGGTAATATGAGCAGAGATGATTTGGTAAAAAAGATCGCAGGTGCAGCCGGCATTTCACAGAAAGTTGCCGCATTAGCACTCGCCGCAGTCCTTGAAGGCGTTACCGAAACCCTTAAAAAGGGTGGAAAGGTTTCATTGGTAGGTTTTGGTTCTTTCAGCGTTGCCCAGCGTAAAGCTCGCAATGGTATCAACCCCAAAACCAAAAAAGCTCTGAAAATTCCGGCACGCAAAGTTCCTGTTTTCAAAGCTGGTAAAAAACTCAAAGAGGCTGTTAAAAAATAAGCCACATAATTCACATTCCTTATGAGGCAGAGAGGAAACTCTCTGCCTTTTCTATTTATGTCGCAAGCTATTACAAAAATATCGCTGCACCTGAACAAGTAAAAACGAGCTTCGTCCCACAGCTTCATTAGAGCCATTGCGCTATTATTACGCATGAATTGCGGATGCGATGCGTATTTCATGCGTATTGCATAAGTAATTCCTTCAAGGAGCTGAAGCACGAATCGGAGGCAATGACCTGGGTTTGGGTAGTCATGCAAAAAGAGATTGACTAAATCATAAAGGATAATTTCCTTGCAAAAACTACTATTCACAGATAGAGGTTATCATGAGATTAGCTATTGAAAAGAAAGACCTGTTGGCGCATATTCAGCACTTGGCAGCCATAGTCCCGGTTAAAAACACATCTCCCATATTAACAAATTACCTTATAAACGTTAATGCAGAAACAAACACTGTAAGAATAACTGCCTCTGATTTAGAGATTACTGTAGTGGTCGAGTTTCCTGCTGCGGTGTCTGAGGGTGGAACCATTGCCGTATCTGCCAGACATTTTAATGAGATTATTAATTTTATGCCCGATGCCATAGTAAATCTTTGGCGTCATGACGAACTGCTTATGATTCAATGCGGAAAGGTAGACTTTAATCTCTTGATAGCCGATCATACACTTTTTCCCGTTATCCCAGAAACCAAGCTTGAGAATGCTATCTCCATTGATGCCGCTTTGTATAATAGAATGATTAGTAAAACTCATTTTGCTGTTTCCACCGATGTTAACCGTGCGGTGCTAACTGGAGTTTGTTGGAAGATATTTCCCGATCATCACATCATGGCAGCTACAGATGGGAGAAAAGTTGCGGAGATAAAGGTGTTGGATTCCTCACTTATACCTGTAGTTGACAATGCCAACCCTATTGAGGAAAATATCTTTACAGACCAAAACCAAAGCTATATAGAGAAAGTGATTCCTGTAAAAACATTACAATTCCTCCAGAAGATATATGATTCCGAATGTAAGGAGCTTCAAATCTCTATTGATCGCAACAAGATGATGTTCTCCTACGGCAAGTATTTTGTTTTCTCTCAGATAATTGAGCATAAATATCCAGAGTATCAGAAGGCATTTATCGGTGATTTACCTAATAAATTCGTGATAGACAGAGAAGCTCTGCGAACTGCCATTCGCCGGGTTGCCCTGGTTGCTCCTGACGATAACCTGCGCATCAGATTCGAGCTTGATAACGAAAAGTTTGAAGTAAATACCTCCAACCGTGATACAGGCGACGCCAAGCAAAACATGGATAACTATAACTTTGAAGGCACGTCCACGGGTGTTTCCTTTAATTATAAGTTCATGCTATCCATTCTTGATGCATTGGATTCGGATAAAGCCATAATCAAGTTGGGCAGTTCCAAAGACCCGATGATGATCTATAACGAGGCAGGCGTAGCCAATCAGGAGATAACCTTCCTGCTTATGCCTCTCCGGTCTTAGAACGATTGGAACTGGAACGTATCAGGCTAGAAAACTTTAGAAGCTATACTCAGAGCGAATTTTGTTTTACATCAGCGGGAAGTCTGATTATTGGTCCCAATGGTTGTGGTAAAACTAATCTGCTTGAGTCTATAGCTTACTGTGGCATAGGCAAATCCATCCGCTTTCACCGCGACGAGGATTTGCTTTGCTTCAACAAGCCCTATTTTCGCATCAGTTCGCAGTTTATTAGAGACCATGAAAACCCGCTGAATATAGCATTAAGCTTTGCAGATGGAAGAAAACTGCTAAAGATTGATGAGCTACCCATTAGACAGCTAAGCAGCTTGATTAACGTGGTAAAGGTTATCTATCTTGCTCCCGAAGACCTTCAGCTTATTAGTGGTTCTCCACGTTTCAGAAGACAGTATTTTGACCTGGCAATCGCTCAGCTATATCCTGCCTATATCTCTGTGCTGCGAGATTACCTGCATATTGTTGAACAGCGGAATGCAATGTTCAAAAGGAGCTTTACGGCAGCAGAAAAAAGAAGCTGGGACGCACGATTTGCTCAGGCTTTGGCAATTGTTTTGGACTATAGACACAAGTACATGGATATTGTAAACAAAGCCCTGAAACATAGCTTCAAAGAAGTTTTTGCCATGGTTACAGAGCTTAGAATTGCCTATCAATCTACCATAAGGCAACAGGCTGCTTCAGTTGAAGCGATACTGGAGCTGGTAGCCGAACATGAGCAACGCGAAAAGCACTGGCAACGCAGCCTGATTGGTGCTCATTTAGATGATTATGAGTTCCGTCTCTCCGATAAACCAATGAAGCTATATGCCTCTCAAGGGCAGCGTAGAATAGCTGTTATTATCTTAAAACTAATTCAAGCTAATCTGATAGAAACTACCACCAGAATAAAGCCAATCCTGCTATTTGACGACATCTTTGCGGAGCTTGATGCCAGGCATACCTCAAGTATTCATGATTGCGTGGATAAACGCTACCAGGTATTTATCGCCAGCCCCAAAGACGATATCGAGCAGATTTGGAAAGCTTACCCGAAACTGGTGTTGGGTGGCAATTCATGAAGATAAACAGAAACATCTTCGGGTGGATGATGTATGACTTTGCCAATTCTGCCTTCACCACCATAATCGTCACTGTGGTTTATAGTGTATATTTTATAAACAGCGTAGTTGGCGGTGCCCCGGGTTATGGCGAAATGCTATGGGGGAGAGCTATTGGCATATCCATGACCCTGGTTGCATTAACAGCTCCTGTGTTGGGGGCAGTGGCAGATTACTCCCGTAGCAAGAAAAAGCTATTGTTCGTAAATTGCTATATAACAGTATTATTTACTGCTTTGCTGTTCTATGTGCACCCTGGTAGTGTCTTTATCGGGATGCTATTCTTTATCATCGCCAATTTTGGTTTTAACAGCGCGAACGTTTTTTACGATGCCTTTTTACCCGAGATATGTTCACAAGAAGATATCGGCAAGGTTTCTGGCTTCGGTTGGGCGTTGGGCTATGTGGGTGGCTTGTTATCTTTAGTGGCAGCATTAGTACTGGTGAAGCAGAATGTACGTTTGGTATTTCCAGTAGTAGCTTTGCATCTGTTTGCTTTCTCGCTCTTTACCTTGTTTTGGTTAAAAGAGTTCAAACGTCCCTCAAAAAGAAGTAACTATCTGCGGGTAGCCTATCAACGAATAGCTTTCTCTGTAAAGAACATTGCCAAACAACCTCAACTCCTAAGATACATAATAAGCTATTTCATATATAACGACGGCATAACTACGGTAATCGTTTTTGCTTCAATATACGGAATAGAGCGCTTTGGCATGAAAACGCCAGACATGATAGTTTATTTCATACTGGCGCAGATTACCTCCATACTCGGAGCAGGTTTCTTTGGCTGGCTAACCGATAGAACAAACGTTAAACTGTCCTTAAGCATCTCCCTGCTAATCTGGATATTTGTAGTTATCTGGGCTTTCTTTTGTAAATCTGCATTTGAGTATTACTTCGTTGGATTGCTTGCCGGACTGGCAATTGGAAGCAGCCAATCCAACAGCCGAACCATGCTTTCGCTGCTTACTCCCAAGAACAGGCAAGCTGAGTTCTTTGGTTTTTATACCTTGACAGGACGCCTTTCTTCAATAATTGGTCCAATATTATACGGTTGGATTGCTCATAAAACTGGGGATATCAGATATTCCATCTTATCCCTTATGCTCTTCTTTATTCTTGGCTGGTTACTCTTGCAATTAGTTAAGCTAAACGAAGGCATCAAGCAAGCTAACAACAATCATATTAACGATAATAAGCAAATCTAAAGAAAGAGGTGAGATAATAATGAAACACTCGATATTATTCAAGTTTCTGCTTCTACTATTAGTAGTGCTAAGCCTTGGTTCGTGTTCAAAAAGTACTCCCATGCTTTACATATTCAATTGGAGTGATTACATAAACCCAGATCTTATCAAAGAATTTGAGACAGCTAACAACTGTCGCATTAAGTATAGCACTTACGACTCCAACGAGAACATGTTAACCAAAATTAAAAGCGCACGTGAATCGTTTGACATTGTCTTTCCCAGTGGTGACCATGTAAACATACTACGTGAGAGTGGTATGCTTCAAGAGCTTGATATTTCGAAGCTGGCAAACTACAAGAATCTTGATCCGGCGTTATTAGAGATTGCTGCTTCATTCGATGAAGGCAACAAGTACTCAATTCCCTACTTCTGGGGTTTAACCGGTTTGATGTATAACAAGCGTTATGTCCCTGCCCAGTTGGCTGCCAAACAGAGCTGGAGCTTGATGGGAGATGAATACTTTAAGGGTAAAAACAAAGTTACCATGCTCGATGATGCCCGTGAAGTGATTGGCGCAGCCATGATTTATAACGGATTTAGTCTGAATGACACCAGCGAAGCTTCTTTAGCAGCCGCCAAAAAGACCCTGAGTGAATGGGATATAAACATTACCCAGTTTGACTCCGATTCCTATAAAAACGAAGTGCCAGATGGAACCACATGGATTGCCCAGGCATACAATGGTGATGCTCTCCAACAGATGGCAGACAATCCTGATCTTGCTTTCTTCCTTCCGCTTGAGGGTAGTAGCTTGTGGATGGATAACATCGTAATTCTAAAATCATCCAAGAGTCAGGAACTGGCATATAAGTTTATAGACTATTTGCTTGAAGCCAATAATGCCAAACGCAATGCCGAGTATTCTCAGTTTGCCACCCCGAACAAGGCAGCCTTGCAAATGATGCCCGAGACAGTTAAAAATAATGCTACAATCTATCCTCCAGATGAGTATTTGGATAAATGCCACATGATAAACGCCATTGGCGAGGAAGTAAAGAAGATAGATGCTTTGTATGAAGCAATTAAGATGAACTGAGGAACAATGTTAGATAATCTTGGCAATTTAGAGCGCACACATTACTGTGGTGAGATAAATCTCAGCCATTTGGCAAACAATGTATGTATTATGGGCTGGGTTCACAAACGCCGCGATTTAGGCGGTTTGATATTCATTGATCTAAGAGACGTTAAAGGCATTGTGCAGGTAGTAATTCACCCCGAGCAATCCGACATATTCGCCAAAGCAGAGAAGGTTAGAAACGAGTATGTTCTCGCTATCAAGGGCACAGTTTCTGCCCGGGATGCGCAAAATGTGAATAGCAACATGAACACTGGTGCCATAGAAGTAGTAGCCAATGAGCTATTTATCTTAAACGACACCCTGCCCTTACCCATTCAGATAAATGAAGCTGCCATGGCGGAAGAAGACCTGCGCTTAACCTATCGTTATCTCGATTTACGCCGCGCTAAGCTACAGAACATCATTATCACCCGCCACAAGATTGTAAGCATCATGCGCCGTTTCTTAGACGCTGAAGGCTTTTACGACATAGAAACACCGATACTGATGAAAAGCACTCCCGAGGGTGCGCGTGACTATCTGGTGCCCAGTCGCATTCAGCCTGGTAAGTTTTATGCCTTGCCCCAATCTCCCCAAATCTTTAAGCAGCTACTAATGATATCGGGCTTTGACCGCTATTACCAGATTGCTCGTTGCTTTCGTGATGAAGACTTACGCGCAGACCGACAGCCAGAATTTACCCAGCTTGACATAGAGCTTAGCTTTGCCTCTCAAGAACAGATATTCGACCTTCTCGAACGCCTTATGCAAACTCTCTTCAGTCAAGTTTTAGGCATAGACCTGCCCATTCCCTTCCCACGCCTTACTTACGCTGATGCAATGAACCGCTACGGCTGCGACAAGCCAGATACCCGCTTTGGTCTTGAGCTTTGCGAACTAAGCCCCATACTGAAAGACAGCTCCTTCCAGGTGTTTAGCTCCACCCTTGAAACTGGTGGCGTTATAAAAGCCATATCCATCCCCGGCGCAGCCGAATTCAGCCGAAAGCAACAAGACGAACTGATAGAGGTTGCCAAACACTTAGGAGGGAAAGGCATAGCTTTTGCCAAGGTAACGGACAACGGTCTTGAAGCGGGTATATCGAAGTTTTTAAGCGAGCAAGAAGCGAAAGGCATAATAACTGCCTGTAATGCACAATCAGGCGATTTGATAGCCATTGCTGCCGATAGATACGACACGGTATGCAAGGTATTGGCTGGCTTGCGAAATCATGTAGCCGCCAAACTGAATCTTATACCCCAAGATACATATAATTTCTGTTGGATTACAGACTTCCCGCTCTTTAGCCGCGATGAAGAGAATAATCGTTGGGAGCCTGCGCATCACATGTTCACCCTGCCCAAAGAAGAGCATATTCCCTATCTTGATATGCCCGACAGAATAGGCGATATCTTAGGCCAGCTATACGACCTCGTTTGCAATGGCATGGAGCTTTCCAGCGGTAGTATCCGTTGCCACAGGTTCGACATTCAGCGCAAGATATTTAATGTCCTTGGCTTTGAAGAGGAAGACCTAAAACAACGCTTTGGCTTCTTTTTGGATGCGCTAAAGTATGGAACTCCGCCTCATGGAGGAATTGCTCCCGGCTTAGACCGTTTGGTAATGATTATGACCGGAGCAGAGTCCATTCGCGATGTGATAGCTTTCCCAAAGACCTTAAAGGCTACCGATCTCATGACCCAGGCACCTTCGGAAGTTGACAATACCCAATGGAAAGAGCTTCATCTATCACTTATAAAATAGCAGTTTTAAGCAGCGGACACAGCCGGGGCAGTAATCTGTCTGCCATGCACGAATATTGGAAGACACACAATCTTCCCGTGCAAATTGCTCTGGCTGTGTTCACGCGAGCCGATTCACCTGCTTTCATCTTAGCCAAAAACTTAGGCATCCCCTCTTTTGTAGTTTCTGCCAAAGATATGGCTGGCTTCGAAGCCGAAGTTTCTAAGCTATGTATAGAGAATAACATATCGCTAATAGCCCTTGCCGGTTTTCTAAAGCAACTTAGCGCAAGCTTCATTAGCTCCATTGCCATTCCCATATTGAACATTCATCCTGCTTTGTTGCCCCAATATGGCGGAAAAGGCATGTATGGCATGGCTGTGCACAAGGCGGTATGGGAAGCGGGGGAGAGGGAATCCGGTGCCACCATCCACCTTGTTGACCCTCTATATGATCATGGTAAAATTGTTGCCAGCCAAAAGGTTGCTATCGATACCTGCCAAAGCCCCGAAGACATCGCCACTAAAGTTCTGAAGGTAGAACACCAGCTATATGCAAAAAGCATATATGGCTATCTAACTAAATGATACGCATCGCCATTAAAACGCTTGGTTGCAAAACTAACCAGGCAGAATCTGCCATCCTCTTAGACCAGTTCCCCGCTGATGAATGCGCTGTAGTAGATTGGGATTCCGAAGCTGATATCTACATCGTAAATACATGCACGGTAACCAATAGGACAGATTATAAAAGCCGATATCACATTCGCCAGGCATTAGCCCGTAAACTCGCCAATCCCCAGATAAAGGTAATAGTTACAGGCTGTTTTGCCCAGCGCAGTAAAGACGAGATTGAAGGCATGGGCGATGTGGACTATATAATAGACAATCAAAATAAGCTTAATCTCGCCAGTATTTTAGATAGCGAAGATTACCGTTTTGCGGACATCATGGACGCTAAGGAATTCTATTTTAAGCCATCAACAAACATGCTTGGGCACACCAGGGCATTTCAGAAGATTCAAGACGGCTGTGATTTCTATTGTAGCTATTGCGCTGTTCCCTATGCCCGCGGTCATGCTCGTTCGGCTACTCTGAAACAGGTGATTGAGCAGGCAAACATCTTTGCCGATTCAGGCTTCAAAGAGATAGTTTTAGGCGGAGTTAATCTCGGGCTTTACCGAGATGGTAAATTCGATTTGGGCGATGTAGTAAGCAACATGGCGTCTATAAACGGCTTGGAACTAATACGTATCTCGTCCATTGAGCCACAGCTACTTACAGAGCAGCTAATAAAGCGATTAAGCAGTATTGGCAAGCTGTGCCCACACTTTCACATTCCTTTGCAATCCGGCTCTGATGAAGTGCTTTCTCGCATGGGACGGCGATATAATACCAGCCTGATAATAGACCTTGTAGATAGGCTGAATGAGAGCTTTCCAAGCCTTGCCATTGGCTTCGATGTAATTACCGGCTTTCCGGGAGAAACTGAGGCAAATCACTTGGAAACCTATAGCTTACTTAGCTCTCTGCCACTTGCTTACCTTCATGTTTTCAGCTATTCCAAGCGCAAGGGCACTCCAGCGGATAAAATGCCAAATCAAGTGCCAAAAGATACCAAACATGCAAGAATGGTGCAACTTACAGCCCTCTCAGACAAGCTTCAACAGTCATATAGACAGCGCTTGATAGACAGCCAGACTGTGGTAAGAGGCGTGGTTGAACTACACACCGAGAACGGCTGTGAATTTCTGTCCGACCACTATCTGCGAGTGGAAATAGATAAGCAAATCCCTGTTGGCGAATTAGTAAACACGATAATTAGCTAATATAATAGCAAAGAGGTGATAGCGTAAGCAAACAATCTGTTGCTACTACATCCCTACATTACCTTCTTCATGGCTTTCTGAAAGTGTATTAATTGGCTATATTGCCCCACTTTGTGTAACCATAAAAGTGTTTCGGTGACGTAGAGATGTAGCTAAGTGGAGGAAGGGCGTCACTATTTGAGATAATCGATCAACTTCTCATCCATCGAGGACGATTCTTGCTGCTTCCTTGCTGCTATCCTGTATTCGATACAGGATAGCAGCAAGGAAGCAGCAAGGAAAGTATAGAAAGATCAACGCAAAGTGTGGGTATGCTACAGATCAATCGAGGCAACAGAACCCTTTAGAGAGCTATTGTATAGCGATCTATCGGGCTCGCTTGTTGGAAATTGCATAAGTTATATAAAAAAATATTCTACGAAATCGGATGTTAGTACCTCCAAACCTACTATAAACCCATTCATGGCTGCAAGTTAAATCCATGTATGTGTAAATAGCACGAAACAAACCAATTATTTGTTTCTGTATGAAAAACGGTGGGATGTGAGATAGCCCAAAAATTGCATTGACACAGAGATGGAAAGAAAAAAGATTGTCAGTTATACAGACTTTGGAGAAGATAATGCCCCGTTATGTGCTAATATTGATTGTATGTGTGCTATGCTCAGTTGTTTATGCAGACGAACTGGATGATAAGATGCGTCAGCTTCGTGAGGTGCAAAAGCAATTGGAAAGCACCCAACAGAAAGTAAAGCAAGCTGAGACTAAGAAAAAGCAGGCAGAATCGGAGATTCAACGCACATCGTCTCTAAAGAAGCGGACAGAAGCCAATCTGATGAAGCTGAAGCAAGAAGAGGTGGTAGTTCGGGATTCGCTGAAGTCTGTTCAACAACGTCTTGAACAAGCAGAAAGTAAGCTAAGTGCCATGCATAAACAGCAAAATAAAGAATTAGACATGCTGTTAAGAGTAGATAGGTCATATAAGCAGCAGGGCATCAATCATCGAGATCATCGCTATTTGAAGCATTTCATATCAGGTACTCGTCAACAGATAGACATCTTAACCGGATTTCGAGTTAGCCTCACTCACGAGAAAGAACTAAAGCAATCTGAAGCCATCAAGGTTACCATGGGTGTTCGTGATGAGAGCTATAAGAACGTTCAATACGACAAAAAGATAAAGAATTTGGCCACGCAAACCAAGCAGCTTACCGCTGAGCAGAAAAAGCTTCAAGCCCAGGTGGAAAAGCTAAAAAAAGACAGTTCTGCCTTGGAGAGCCTGGTAAATCAACTGATGGCAAAATCAGGAAAGGAACCCTCAAGTTACCAGTTTACAGGTAAAAAAATTGCCTGGCCACTTCGCGGTAAGATTATCAGGGCCTATGGCCAGGAAACCAAAAGCTATGGAACCAGTGTGGTTAACAACGGTATAGATATAGCAGCGGCAGAAGGCACGAAGGTTGTGGCAGCCGATGATGGAGAGGTAATCTTCTCCGATAGATACGGCGGGCAGGGCAAGCTGATAATAATAGATCACAAGAATGGATTTTTTACACTATATGCCTATAACAGCGAGCTTCTGGTGGCCAAAGGAGCAAGGGTGAAGCGAGGACAGGCAATTGCCAAGAGCGGTATGACAGGTTCGGCTACACAAGCATCGCTACATTTTGAGCTTAGAAAAGATGGCAGGGCTATAAATCCTGTTCCCTATTTAGAATAAGGAGTATTGATGCAATTGTTGCGCGATCCGGGACTGCACAAATTAGAAAAGTTCATTGCGAAAAACTCATTGGTAAATTCAACCATCCTGCATTGGACAGGATCGATGTGGGGGATTGGTTGTCGTCTTTCTGCCACAGAAGCCATAAGCAGAATAAACCAATACAAGCAGCGTCCAGAAAAACAGGGTTACATTGCCCTGATACCAGATATTTCGTATCTCGACACAAGCAAGATACCAACAGCCCTCAAGTCTCTGTTAGAGCAATACTGGCCTGGTAATTTGACGGTTGTGATGAGCTATGATGACGATAAATACAATAATATAGCAATTGATGGCAAGGTTGCGTTCAGAGTTCCAACTGATCCTCTCTTAAGGGAATTCATAGAAAAGCTGGGTGAACCTCTTATCAGCACCAGTATAAACCTATCTGGATTGCCAGCCGAAGAGGATTTGGGGAAGATAGAGAGACATTATGCAAGTTGGTTAGACTTTGGTTTAATCCCTTCTCCAAAAGAGATACGCAGCGGTACTCAAGCGTCCACAATAATTGAATACATCAAGGCCAGTGAAGCTAAGAGCACCACGGACAAAGATGAATTGAAGTGCATTAGAGAGGGTTCCATACCTTTCTACGAGATTAAGCAGTCATTCCGCCTGCCACTGGTGATGTTTGTTTGCACTGCCAATATATGCCGTAGCCCTATAGCTGAGAAGCTATTCAGGCACAAGATTAAAGAACAGGGTTTATCGATGGCTACCGATTCATGCGGACTTATAGAAGGTGGACACAATATATCTCTTAGTTCCATGCAGTTGTTATTGGAACGTGGAATAATGGAAGCCCAGGAACACGTATCCAAACAGGTAACTCCACAGATGGTGGCATCAAGTTGGTTGATATTAACTATGGAAGAACGGCAACGTGATTGGCTAAGAGAAAAGGAATCCAACAATGCTCATAAGATATATACCTTGAATGAGATAGTAGGCGAATCGGGAGATATTAAAGATCCCTACGGAAGCGATTTGGAAAACTATCGCCTAACTTTTGGCATAATAGAAGATAGACTGGATAGATTAAGCGCAAAACTGAGTGCAGATAATAATATTCATAAGGATTAAGAAATAAATGGAACCATGCCCTATTACTCCCGAATTGATAGCCGAACATGGCATAAGTAATGAAGAATATAGCTTGATATTGAACATATTAAAGCGCGAACCTACGATAGTTGAACTTGGCATTTTTAGTGTGATGTGGAGTGAGCATGCCAGCTATAAAAACTCCGTTAAATATCTAAAGACCTTGCCGAAAGATGGCGCAGCAATGCTTACCAAAGCTGGTGAAGAGAATGCTGGAGTTGTAGATATTGGGAACGGAATGGCCATTACCTTCAAGATCGAAAGCCACAATCATCCATCAGCCCTGGAGCCCTATCATGGAGCAGCTACGGGGGTTGGCGGCATATTGCGTGATATCTTCACTATGGGTGCCCGACCTATAGCTGCTTTGAACTCCTTACGCTTTGGCAATCCAGATAATCCCAAAGTTAAGCACCTGATAAAAGAAGTTGTAAGTGGAATTGCCGATTATGGCAACTGCTTTGGTGTTCCAACCGTTGGGGGAGAGATATATTTCGAAGATAGCTATGAAGGTAACCCTCTGGTTAATGCCATGGCGGTGGGAGTATTAAAGCACGATCAAATTGCCCGTTCTGCTGCATCGGGAGTTGGCAATGCTGTGATAATCGTGGGAGCAAAAACAGGTAGAGACGGAATTCACGGTGCCACATTTGCCTCAATTGACTTAAGTGAAGAATCGGAAGAGAAACGCACTGCTGTTCAGGTTGGTGATCCATTCTTAGAAAAGCTGTTATTGGAAGCTACTTTAGAGGTTATTCATTCTGGGTTAGTTGTTGGAATTCAAGACATGGGCGCGGCTGGTTTAACCTGCTCCAGTTCAGAAATGTCTGGTAAGGGAGGAGTTGGAATAGAGATTGATGTAGCTTTAGTTCCTCAACGAGAGACTGGTATGACCCCTTATGAGATAATGCTATCAGAATCACAAGAGCGAATGTTGGTGATTGTCGAACCCCAGAATGTAGAAGCCCTTAAAGCAATCTTTGCCAAGTGGGACTTGGATGCAGTTCAGATTGGAAGGGTGACCGAAGATAAGCTACTCCGAGTGTATTATGATACAGAATTAGTAGCAGAAATACCATCTGAGAGCCTGATACTTGGTGGTTCAGCGCCAGTATATAGCAGAGAAAGCATTAGGCCAGCATATCTCGATAGCATACAAAACTATGACACAAGCATTCACGAAGAAGCTATAGACGTAGAGCAAACCCTGCTAACGCTTATCGGCAGTGCCAATCTTGCCAGCAGGCACAGAGTATATAGGCAATATGACCATATGGTGCAAATAGGTAGCGTGATAGAGCCAGGTTCTGACGCTGCGGTTGTTAGAATTGACGGAACAGATATGGCTGTAGCTTTATCAACCGATTGTAATGGCAGGCATTGTGCAATAAACCCTTATAATGGCACTATGGCAGCCGTAGCTGAAGCTGCCAGGAATGTTGCCTGTAGTGGTGCGAAACCAATTGCTATTACAAACTGCCTGAACTTTGGTAACCCTTACAAACCAGAAGCTTATTACTTCTTTACTGAGGCAATAAGAGGAATGGGAGATGCGTGCAGGAAGTTTCATACCCCTGTTACTGGTGGGAATGTGTCTTTCTACAATGAAAATCCTTCAGGATCAATTTATCCTACCCCAGTTATTGGTATGCTTGGACTAATGAAAGACTATAGAAAGGCTAGCACTCAGTATTTTAAAAATACGGGTGATGACATTATCTTGCTCGGTAGCATACAGGCAGATTTAGGTGGCTCAGAATACCTGAAAGTGATAAAGAACATAGAAGCTGGCAATCCCGCAATGGTGGACTTAGACTTAGAATCTAACCTGCAGAACTTGATTTTGGAGCTAATAGACCTTGGCCTTGTAAACAGCGCACATGACCTTTCTGATGGTGGCTTATTAGTGACAATATGCGAGTGTTGTTTTAACCCCCAAACTACATTGGGAGCAGAACTTAACACATCTGAATCTACTAGAAAAGTTGCTTGTTATTTTGGTGAAGCTCCCGGGAGAATTGTTATAAGTTCTGCCCAAGTTCACAGACACAAGATTGCGGAACTTGCCACAAAGCATTCTATAGTGCTAAGCAAAATAGGCGAAGTGATAGACACTCCAGTACTGAAAATTGATAATGAAACTCCAATAAACATAAACAAATTGAAAGATGCCTGGTGGCATGGACTAAAACTCTGAGGAGGAGGAAATGAGAATGGACTTTTTCTTTGGTAACATCTTCTGGGGGATAATGATTATCCTGTTTGGTGTATCAATCTTTTTGCGTGGTTTCAATATTAACTTACCACTAATGAAGGTCTTCTTTGCTATAGTAATAATCATGTTTGGTGTGAAGATGCTGGTAGGTGGTGCTAAACCTAGAGTTCACAACCGTGCAAGTAATAACCATAAGGGAAGTACGATATTTTATAGTAGCGGAAGTCAAGAATACACCATGGTATTTGCCAGTGGAGAGCTCGATCTTAGCGATATTCAGCCTGATGCAAAGGACATAGAGATTACGGTTGTTTTCGGCTCAGCTACTGTTGTCTTACCTTCTGATGTAAAATTTGACATACGCCCTACCGCGGTTTTAGGCAGCATTGTGTTACCCAAAGCGGGGAAGTTTAGCGCAACAAATTCCAGTAAAAGCATTGGCATCGAAGCAACATCAGTTTTCGGAAGGCTGGAATTCGAAGTGAGAGAAACCAACCGGAACTTAGACGAACCTATAGTAGAGCCAATAAAACCTGATGAGGGCTTTTAGTCGACTGAAGTGAAGTGTAGGCTATGAGACATATTTTAATGTTTGTGGTGATAGCGTTTATGTCTATCACCCTGCATGCTGAGAAGCTTGGATATGCACTTAGCGGGGGTGGTGCACGTGGCTTTGCGCATATTGGTGTGCTAAAAGTTTTGGAAGAAGAAGGTATCAGGCCGGATTACCTCGCCGGATCAAGTATTGGGGCGATTATCGGTGCGCTATATGCTATGGGATATTCTGCGGCCGAAATTGAACAGATATGCCTTAGTATTAATTGGGATTATCTCGCACTTGATGTGCATAGCCGAAAAGAGCTATACATTGGCCAAAAACGCTGGAGTCCCTATGGAAATGCCATCTTTGAAGTAAATGACACTTGGGTCCCGCGGCTACCTTCCAGTGTGTATGTAGGTAATAAGATTAATCTTGAATTGTTCAAAATGTTTGCTCCTGCTTCTCAGGTTGCATCATTTACCAAACTGCCCATACCATTTGCCTGCAATGCTACAAATCTGATAACTGGAGAAGCTGTCACATTTGATAGCGGGTCTCTGATGCAAGCTTTACGAGCATCAATGTCTATCCCAAGTTTAGTTCAGCCTTTCTCCATCAACGGTGATGTTTACATCGATGGTGGCGTGTCCCAAAATCTACCCGGGGAGTTGTTACACGATTTGGGGGCTGATAAAGTGATAGGAATAAAGGTCAATTCTACGCTTAGAAACAGAGATAACCTGAACAATTTAATAGAAGTGCTGGATCAAACTATAAATATCGGCATCACTCGTAATCTAAATGAGCATCTGGACTTGTTCGATTTCATAATCGAGCCAAATCTCAGCTCTTTTTCTGCCACTGATTTCCAAAAGATAAAAGAGATAATTGATACTGGAGAAAGATCGACACGAGAGCAGATAAGTTCACTACGCCAGTTCAAAGAGCAGATAAACCAATCAGCATCTGAGAACAGCAGTATGGGGTTCAATAAAAAGCTTAGCCTTTATAACATCACTCGGGTTGATGTTCGAGGTAACAGGTTTCTCAGCCAGGCCAAAATTCAAGAATATACAAAGCTCTTCGCTGGTAACATGTATCATGTAAACGACATCTACGATGGTTGTCAGAAGGCATGGAATTCGCAAGCGTTCAATACCATCTATCCAGTTCTGGAACGAATTGAGGGAAATAGCTATAAACTGATAATCCATGTTCAAGAGCGAGAAAGAAGGCAACTGGGAATTAATCTGTCCTATAACTCTGAGGATAAGCTTAGCGCAGGAGCTGTATTATCATTAAACAACTGCCTGCTAAAGAACTCAAAGCTTATTACAGAAGTAAAGCTTGGTGGAAGAAACGAACTTAACATTGACTACGTGAAAAACTATGGTGAAGAATGGGGAGCCTACTATCGGCTGTTTCCCTACATAAACGAAAAGACCCAATATACATACAAAGATCATCATAAAACCAATTCTGTGCGTTCATTGGAATGGGGCATGACTTCAGGCTTGGGCTTGTTTGCCAAAGACTTTGCCATTGCAGAGCTATTCCTATATAGTAGTAGAACCAAGATGTACGAGAAAATATCTGAGGCTCCATCACTTCCCCTGGAAAGCACGGTTAGCGGATTTGGAGTAAAGCTGTATAATGAATCACTAGACGACTATTACTTCCCCACAAAAGGTACGAGAGTACTTAACAAGTTCAATTTTTCACGAAATACTACGGTAAGTGACGATATCTATAGCTGCATGCAGCTAAAGGCAGAGCTTTATGTTCCCATTGGAGACTTGCTAAGTATTGGAAACACTCTTGATTATGGAACATATTTCGGCTCTGATAATGACATGAAGTACAATCCGTTCATCATAGGCGGTGCAGATGGTTTTATGGGATACTCGAGGTATGAGCTAAGTGCTCCATACTATCAAATGATTACTTCTGGGATAAGTATTAATCCTTATGCTAACTGGGTGCTTGAGTTGGGAGCACAAGCCTTGAGGTATTCTGAACATGAACTTTGGCAAGATGATAACAACTGGGAGTTTTGCGGTTTCGGCGGCATTGGTTATAGAAGCAAACTTATGCCTATCAGGATTAAGCTGGCCATAAACGAGGCAGGGAAACTAAATAGTTTACTTAGTGTAGGATACGACACAGACATATTCAAGTTCTCTCGAAAATAGGATATGGGAGTACAAATGCACAAAACAACATTATGGATGCCGAGTCTCGCAATCAGTTTAATGCCGACATGAGTGATAGTTACTGGTTTGGAATGAAGTAAATATCAGCAGTACAACATTGCATAGCACAGCCTTAAGGAACACTTAAAATAGCTTCAATATAAGCTTTCCTGCTGCGATTGCGCTATTATTACGCATGAATTGCGGATGCGATGCGCATTTCATGCGTATTGCATAAGTAATTCCTTCAAGGAACAACCATCAAAGATAATCAATTGACAATTAATGCCCCCCCAAATGACTGACCATCAATATCTGATAGCCGAACAGGATAGCAGAAATTGAAATTGAATAATTGATATGGAGTTTAGTGTGAACGAGCAAAAGAATGCAAATCCGGCAGTTGTGGGATTGGCGGGGTTTTCGTTAACAACGCTGGTGTTACAGTTTCATAATGTGGGTTGGTGTGGCCTTGGTCCAGTGATAGTATTAGGCTTGATATTTGGTGGTTTGGCACAATTGATTGCCGGTTTTAATGAACAGAAGATGGGTAACAACTTTGGTTACAGTGCATTTACAGCCTATGGTGCATTCTGGATTGGCCTGGCATTGATATTTTTAATGAATCATTATAACGTATTCAAATCCAGCACTACCGATGTAGGCTGGTATCTCGTAGCTTGGATGATATACACCCTGGGCATGTGGATAGCTACCATGAGAATTCACACTATGATGTCTATTACATTTTTCACCTTACTCATAGGATTCTACCTTTTAGTATTGGGTCACTTTATAAATCCCTTCTGGAATCTGGTTGCCGGTTATGAACTCATGTTCTGTGCTGCGTGTGCCATGTATATGATGTTCGCGATTATAATAAATGACTTAGCTGGAAAAATTGTATTGCCAATGGGCAAGCCATGGATTAAGAAAAGCATTTGAATTATATTGCATTAGACAGATTATCTCAGTAGTTGTGTTGCATAAGTTCGCATATGGTTTATCTTGAAATGCAGAGGATGATATGATTGAGAATAATGTTCTGTTTGCATTTTGTTTAACTTTATTTGCAGGTTTATCCACAGGTATAGGCTCATTGATGGCATTTGCTTCAAAGCGGTTTGGTGCCAAATTTCTTTCTGCTTCATTGGGTCTCTCAGCTGGTGTGATGTTATATGTATCCATGATCGAGATATTTCCTAAAGCCAAAGACTCTCTAAGCTTGGTGTATGGAGATAGAAATGGCTATTGGATTACAGTTCTTGCCTTTTTTGTGGGCATGGGCCTTATTGCCCTTATCGATAATCTTGTTCCGTCTTATGAGAATCCTCATGAGTTCAAGAATGTTAATTGCAACCAAAAGAAAGAGAAACCAGACGAAAAGAAGCTAATGCGCATGGGTCTCTTTTCGGCGATAGCCATTGGGGTTCATAACTTCCCCGAAGGTTTGGCAACTTTTATGGCAGCCATGAAAGATCCCACATTAGGCGTAAGCATTGCCGTTGCCATTGCAATCCACAATATCCCGGAAGGAATAGCGGTATCTGTGCCAATCTACTATGCCACCAGGAACAAAACCAAAGCTCTGGTATATTCGTTTGCTTCCGGTTTGGCAGAGCCGGTGGGAGCGCTATTGGGCTTTCTGCTATTAAGGTCTTTCCTTAGTGACACGGCATTTGGCATGGTGTTTGCTGCTGTAGCTGGAATTATGGTATATATATCACTGGACGAGCTATTACCAGCAGCAGAGGAGTATGGGGAGCATCATGTGGCTATATCGGGATTAGTGGTGGGGATGATTATTATGGCTTTGAGTCTGGTGCTGTTCTCATAATGGATTGTGGATCGGACGAGTAACTCATTTCTTTATGTCAGCGCTTTCGTTTGCTTCTAGTAAACTGCGTGCTACACTACTGATCCACAATAAATCGGAAACGCACATTCAGCTTGACATCATACCCGGGTAATAAATTACTATGCTAATGGGATATTTGTGCGGGTGTTGCGCATAACATCACACCCATTATTCTCAATGAAGAAGGTGCAAGATGCGAATCATAATATGTATGTTGCTGTTAGGGCTTGTCTCACTTATGCCTGCCCTTAGGGTGGAACCACCAGAAGAGTTGTTACATTATGACAACCTTGATTTCACAGGCGTTGGTAGCATATGTCAAGACAATACGACTATCCTGGCATGGCGAAAAACGATTGATGGGATTAAGCATATCCAAATAATGCGGTTTACTGATGCAGGAAATCCAATGTGGTCACAGCCAATCACTTTGCCAAGTGATGATAATTATTACCTGGAAAGCGGTTCTGATGCTTTTTTCGTTGTTATAATAGCAAACGCCAACCTGAAAGTATACAAATATTCGCTTGCTGGAGCCCCAATTTGGCCTGCATTCGGGATAGATTTACCGACGACTAACTCCCCGAAACCCTATGAGGTGACTCTATTTTCAGACAATGCCGGGGGGCTATGGCTGGTCTCTAACGCCCAGAGCTTAGCATTGACATGGCATAGTGTTGTCGTTCAGCGTTTGGATGATAACGGCAATCCCATTCTCATAAGTGAGTACAACGGTTATTGGAGTGATTTTGAGTGCTATTATCGAGATGGGATACTTTTGGAAGACAATAGCATAATGATCTCTATAGCCTTTCGGAATGAAAATGCATTGGTGAGGATCGCGCCAGATGGAACACAGATATACCGAGGCACTTTTGCCAGCACACCTCCAGCTTTGGAATATAGCTCTCTGGATGCTCTTACCGAGACGAAGGTCATGTATGCCGTGGGTAGGAAAGATTATGTTGATGTTTATACTTTTGATATTGGAGAAGAAACAACCCTGCAAAACAGCTTTTCAATTGACTATGATACAGGTGCTGCCCAATATGTAGAAGTGGTTGCTATATGCGAAAGTGAAGTAGCGATATGTACAATGAACTATGCTAAAAGCTCTTTGTTGATAACCAGTATTTCCGACTACGGAGATGTGCACTATCAAAAGACCATTAACACTTATTCCAATAACCCGCAGTTACGTTACACCCTGCATCCTGCCGGCAATCAAGAATGCTACATAGTTTATACTTATGGAGCTGACTCTCCCGACCTTAAATTAGATAAGATATCTTCAGATGGTGAGACTATTCTGGAGAAAGGACTAAGTGGCTTTGAAAACTACTCAGGCAAACAACCGGACTTTATAGCTGAATGTCTATCTGGCATTTTTCAAGTCTATTGGATGGATTATCGGCTGGATTCCAGCGGTATATACTGTCAAGCCATAGATGCTTCCGGCACACAGTTGTTTCCCGATGGTGGAGAGCCATTGGTGACGGGATCCAGGGGATTTATTATTGATTCTAACATCCTGTCTATGGGCCAAAGTTCCATTGTTGCCACTCTACATAAAAGAGACACTTGGGCACAAGCAACACTGCATCTTGACATGATAGAGCCTACGCTTGATAACTTTTGGCCTGCAGAGGGAGTCGATGTTGTAGCTGGTGATTACATAACATCCATGAAGACAAATAAAGCAGGAGACGACATCCTAGTGCTTTGGCAGGAGGGATTTCCTGGGTTTTCGCCCCATCTACTTAATGCCCAGCTGGTTTCTGCCAATGGTCAACTAATGTGGGGCCTTGATGGTATAAATGTGTACACCGGAGGTATCCGCTCTTTCTTTGGCACAATTATTGACGGAAGTATCTTCATTGCGTGGCAAACCTTGGTTGGGGATGTATATTGTCAAAAAGTGTTAGGTGGCATGCTAACATGGCCAAGAATTTGCCTATTCCAGAACCAGGAGGGTCAAGACCCGGTTTTTTTGAGTGATTTTATCGGTGGCTATGTAGTTTTATCAGGATATGACGGAACCAGAGTGCTGCGAATCTCATCCGAGGGAAACATACTACCAGCTTTTAGTAATCCAGGATTGCTTGTTTCTTTCAGCTATAGCTTATACGTTTCCAGCAGGTGTATGGAAAACCACCTGATTTTGAACTACAAACAAAGTAGTTCCGTTCCTACTCCAATTAGCACTGTTGTCATCAGCCCCAACGCAGAGATTTTGCTAGACTGTGAATCGCAAAATCCGAACGAATACTTCAGTAGTTATCTTAAGTCCGGTTTTCTTTATGTCGCAAGGTATAATAATGGTTTAGAGATAGCCAAATACACTATGGCATCTGATTGCCTATGGACAAAGCAGATACCTTTTTATGTCCCAAGTACAGGATATATAAATGGAGCTATAGAAGCTCTTACCGACAGCACATTTGCCTTGCTTTTCCATACCGGCACGACCAGCTATACCATGCACTATTGTGTCTTTGACGCCCATGGTAATTCCTCTATGACAAATCCGGAAGTTATTTTTGATAGTCCGAGTAAGTTCTCTAGGAATTATGCTGTTACGGATTCAGGAGTGCATTTCGTTTATCGCGACTATGAGAACCAACAATGGCTGAAGCTACAAGTAATTGCTGTGGAATCACAGCAACAAGTAGATAATGTACTTACTCCATTACCCCAGATAATTCTAGATTACCCATATCCTAATCCGTTCAAGGACTTAACCACAATCAATCTTTACCTCAAAGAACCCTCCTATACCAAGGTATCTTTGTTTAACTTGAAGGGGCAGTTAGTCATTGAGCTTTTCTCCGGATTGTTGCCATATGGCAGCAAGCAATTAACCTGGGATGGTTATGACTCCAAAAGGCAGCCTTGTGCTTCCGGGATATATTTTATACGTCTGGAAGCTCTTGGGAGAGTAGTTCAAACCAGGCTGGTAAAACTGAATTAGAATATTATGAAGCAACATATTGTGTTTCATGTGTTTCGATACATGCATATCGTTACTTCTATTCTAGGCGATTGGCCAAGAACCGATATGTACTTCAAGAGCGAAGGTGCTGTTCTCATAATAGGCTGTGAATGGGAACTAAAAGTGCTTGTTACATTGACGTATTTAATCTAATCTAGCTTTGAGTATTAGGTATTGAAATGGAGCTACAAAGCAAGCATAATTCGGCAAATGATTGCACGATTTATCTTGACAAGATACTGAGAGTAATTAAATTGCCACATAGAGGTGATGTATGCAAAAGCTACTCATAATGATTTGCCTGATAGCAAGCTTCTCAGTAGGGGCTTGGGCTATCTCTATATATGACATTCAATTCACTGCCAATCCTGGTAGTGATGGTACTTATCCATCCCGTCATCTTGGCAAACAAGTAAGCCTGGATGGTATTGTTACTGCTATTAACTATCGTAACGGCGGATACTTCATCAATGAGCCCTTAAACGGTGCCTGGCGCGGTATTATGGTTGCAGACAAGAATAATAGAGTAAAAATCGGTGATAGAGTGTTAGTTAGTGGCGTTGTTTCTGAAACATTTGGCATGACCTGTTTAACCGATATCACTGATACACGCACCATTGAATCTGGAACCATGCTTCCAAGACCTCTGATTTTAACAACCGGCCAGCTTACCAGAGCTGAAGAAGCGGAAGCGTATGAAGGCGTTTATGCCAAAATTGTGAATGCTACCAGCATCGGCCAAAAAGGTGCCAGGAATCGGATAAACGTTACCGATGGATCAGGGGTTTGTTCAATTCAAAATGGTAGCTTTGGAAATAAAGAAGTTATGAACCTGAACTCAAGTGGTACCTATACCAGCATCACTGGTATAGTGCTGTTTAACTTCAGTGAGTTTAGCCTCAACCCCATTAATACAAATGACGTTGTAAAAAGCCAGCCTACATCTGTGCAGAATCGTAGCTGGGGAAGAATCAAATCCATATATAAGTAAAATACATATCGAGGTAAACAATGAACAAGTTCTTCAAAACTCTCTTAGTTGTTGGTGGTACAGTGTTTGCAGCACATTACGGTCTAAAAACATACAAGCGTATCAATGGCACAGTAAAGCTTACGAAATCTCTCCCTGAATTCCTCAATAACGTATATGGAGAAAAACCTGAGGTAAAAAATATTACCACTACGATGAATGCTTTGGACATTAAGCTAGGTTTCAGCCAAGAGCTGATGGACAAACACAATGACATCGAAAACACAATACAAGAATATATAGACGACTTCTATCCTGAACTGGCTAAGAACTCAATTGAGATCAGCATTTATGTTAAGGGAATCGAGCCTGAAGCTGAGGCAGTAGAAGATGAAGTGGTAGCCGAAGAAAGCGAAGAGAAAGAGTAATATCTTACTGATACTATTAAGCCTGTTGGGTTTGTCCCGACAGGCTTTTTGTTTGAAGTAGACAAGTGTTTCTTACTTCCTCAGGTTAACCAAACGAGAATTGATATCTTTTTCAAATTCATCATCCGAAGCAGCAGGATTACGAGTATCATACCAAACGTCACAAGGGGCCAAGCCGCAATCTGCACATGAACTTAGCTGCCTGGACATCACACACCTGTAAATGGGGCAATATGTATCGTTATAATACTCAGCCCAGGAAACCTTGCCCTGTAGCTTTACGCATCCTTCACATTCTTCAAAATAAGCCTGGCAATCAGTTGCGCAGATTACTCCACAAACGCTTCGTTGCTGCATTACTCCACCGTTACGCTTTTAGCCAAATTACGTGGTTGATCTACATCAAATCCGCGTAAATCAGCAACGTGATACGCTAGCAACTGCAAAGGAATAACCGTTAGCAGAGGTTGCAGATTGGTGAGTGTATCGGGTATATATATCACATGTTCGGATATCTTTTCCAGCTCAGTATCTCCTTCAGTTGCAATCGTAATAAGTCTTGCTTTCCTTGCTCTCACTTCCTGGAGATTAGAATATATCTTATCATACAAGGGGTCTTTGGTTGCAATGGCTACCACAGGCATGTTTTCGTCTATCAATGCGATTGGCCCATGCTTCATTTCTGCCGCAGGATAGCCTTCTGCATGAATGTAAGATATCTCTTTTAATTTCAATGCCCCTTCCAGTGCTACAGGGAAGTTTACCCCCCTACCTAAATACAAAGCGTTTGGGCAGTCTTTAATACTGTCGGCAATTGTTCGGATGCAGGCGTTTAAACTTAAGATGCAGTTAACTTTATCGGGAATGGTTTCAAGTTCTTTAATATAGTCCATGCCATCGATTGGGGATAGGTGATTCATTCTTCCCATCAGCACAGCCAGCAGCACCATTATGGTTACCTGGGAAGTAAAGGCTTTTGTAGAAGCAACTCCTATCTCGCTTCCTGCATGTATATACGTGCCACCATCACTTTCGCGGGCTATAGTGGAGCCTACTACATTAGTAATGCCTAAAACTCTGGCACCTTTGGCTTTGGCTTCCCTCATGGCAGCTAATGTATCTGCGGTTTCACCCGACTGGCTGATTACGAACACTAATGTGTCTTCTGGTATCAATGGATTGCGATAGCGATACTCAGATGCGTACTCAGCATGAACCGGGATTCTGGCTATATCTTCAATAATGTACTTCCCAATTAAAGCAGTATGAAAGGAAGTGCCACAGGCAACCAGGTGTATCTGCTTAATCTTTCTTAACTCAAAGCTGGGAAGATTAAGCCCCCCAAGTCGGGCTGTGCCCATTTGGTTATTTATCCGCCCGCGAAAGCCATTACCAATTGTAATGGGCTGTTCGAAGATTTCTTTTAACATGAAGTGTTTAAATTCACCCTTTTCTATTGCAGAGATGTCCCAATCTACCACCGATATCTGAGGCTTCACACTATGCTTATCCAAGGTAGTAATCTCAAAGCCATCGGATTTAACAATGCAAACTTCATTATCCTGCAAGTATATAACACGTTTGGTATGAATAACTATTGCGCTTACATCACTTGCGATAAAGTGCTCGGTATCACTAATGCCAATTATCAAGGGACTTCCTTTGCGCACGGCTATCAGTTTATCTGGTTCATGCTTGGACAAAACAACCAGCCCATAGGTGCCTTCAACGCGTTTCATGGCTTCGCGAACAGCATCTTCAAGGCAGGCTTCACTGGTCATGAATTGCTCGATAAGATGAGCGATTACCTCTGTGTCGGTTTCAGAAACGAAGGTATGCCCCAGTTCAATAAGCCTTTCACGCAGCAGCTTGTAGTTTTCAATTATGCCATTATGAACAACGGCAATATCATGCTTGCAATCAGTATGAGGATGTGCATTTACTTCATTTGGCTCTCCATGGGTAGCCCAGCGTGTATGAGCTATGGCGATATTTCCGCTGCACTTGTTTGGCTCTGGAAGACTGCGTTCCAGTTCAATGATTTTACCCTGACGCTTATATACCTGGAGCTCGTTTTCATGAATAAGTGCACAACCAGAGCTGTCATATCCGCGGTATTCCAGGCGTTTTAACGCTTCTACAACTATGGGCAGGGCATTCTTAGTTCCAATGTATCCAACTATTCCGCACATTTACAAACTCCTTTAAGATGTAACTTTATGAAACAGGTACAAGGCGGCAAACAGGATGGCCGCGGCGGGTAACAACAACCAAAAGCGAAGTGATTCGCTGCTGCTAATGAATGGCTTTAACCAACTCGTATCGCCATAGGTAACTATTACCAGAGCCATACCATTATTTATCGTATGAGAAAGCATGCTATTAACAATCGATCCTGACCTAATGGTTAGATATCCCAGTAACAATCCAAGTAGAAACACTGGAAGGAAGCGGAAGGGATCAAGGTGGAATGCCGCAAACAGTAATGCGCTTATGAGTACTGCCATTCTATCGCCATACTTTTCAAAAAAACGCATCATAAAACCACGAAACATATACTCTTCACAAAAGCCAGGAAGAACCGACATCACAATGAACACTTTGAATAACGACGCATCCATAGTAAACAGCTTAGACATCACTTCGATGTATTTAGGCGGAAAGGGGAACACCAAGTTTATTAACTGCGAAACAATGGAGACAATGACAGCTGCTGGTATGGCTATAAATGGTATCAGCAATGCTTCCTTTATCTTAGGGGCTTTTAAGCGCAGAATATCTTTCTCTTTTAGCTTTAGTACGCGTAAGATAATCCATACTGGTAATGCTATAATAAGCAGTTGAGTCTTTTGCAAGCCTGCCATAAGGTCTTTAATCTGCCAATAGGAACCAAGGTAATACATTACAATAAGTGCAATAGAGAAATAAACCAGACCATAATAGGGATTAAAGAAATTGCGTTTGTTTTGGTGAACCGCTTTTATGCTACCCCCATCATCTTCCGAGCGGAATAGCACAGATTCTGTAGTAAAGAGCTTTATAGTAGCCCAAACAGCCAGAACATCTAACAGCAGCGTGCTTCCGATTGTTATAAGTAGATGAGAAACTGCATATTCGTTAATCATAACTGCTTTGAATAGCAAAGCGATGTTCACCACTGGTATCAATGCCATTAAGTTATTCATTTCTACTGCTGGCAGGAAACTTATCATAGCCATCATCATTGCCACCCACAAAATTGGTTGCTCATAGGTGCGCGCTTCCTTCATGTTGCGGCTGAAGGTGGATATAGATAGTAATAGTGCTGCGAAGAATGTAGCCAGGGGAATCATGGCTGCAAGCAAGATGATGATTGCGCTTATTGGCATTTGTACACCAGACATATCCGCAGCAGCATTGGCAAGCATGAACTTTAGGGAAAAGCTGATACTGAATAGATTTACAATCACATTCACCATCGCCAGAGTAATAATCGTTAGATACTTACCAAATACCAGCTCTTGTCTGGCAGCGGACGATACAAGCAGGGTTTCCAGCGTTCTGCGTTCCTTTTCTCCGGCTACCAAATCCGCTGCAACCGTGGATGCACCTGTTAAGAGCATGATTATCATTATGTAAGGCAAAAACATCCCCAATAGCATACCCATCTTCTTCTGAGCGGTGGAGGTATCTCTTTCACGTACACTTACCAACTCCATGAATTCAGGATTCATGCCCGATTTAGCGAGCTGAGCTTTCTGAATCCCCTTTTCAGTTTCAGAAATACTGCTCTTCAGTTTGTCGAATACTATGCGCCCTTTATCTTTCGACTTATCGTACTGAATATATACTTTATAAAATTGAGTTCCATCAATACCGACGGAATCACGTATGCTAACAACTGCCTGGATGTCTTTCTCATCATATAGCTTAGCAGTAGAAGCACTATATGGGACAAAAGTATAGTTTTCTATCCTGCTCATATCAGCCACTAGTTTGCGAGAAACATCGTTGTTCGTGCTATCCATCACCGCAATGGTTGCACCCTGTTCTTGAAGCACTTCGGTTTGTCTTGTCATAATAGAATTAAAGCCAACAATAAGCAGCGGATACAATAGCACCGGCAGAATTAGAGTAGCGAACAGAGTGCGCTTATCGCGCAATACTTCCAGTAGTTCTTTGCGGAAAACTACGCCAACTTTTCTAAAATTCATGAGCCAAAACCTCCGCTTCATCGGTAAATTGGTTTACGAAGTGCACAAATATGTCGTCCAAATCTGTTTGATTGGATTGTTGCCTTAGCTCTTCCAAGCTTCCATTAGCCAGCACTTTCCCCTTATGAATCATCACCACTCTATCTGCCAATCTTTCTGCCTCACGCATAATGTGGGTGGAGAATAGCACGCACTTACCGCGCTGTTTGCATTGGCGGATAAAAGACACTATGTTTCGTGCGGTTAAGATATCCAATCCCGAGGTGGGTTCGTCAAATATCATAACCGGCGGATCATGAATGATGGAGCGAACTATTGATACTTTCTGCTTCATACCGGTGGACATAAACTCAATTTTCTTGTCCAGAAAGTCATGCATGTCCAAGAGATCAGCCATTTCCTTTATGCGTTCATCAATGGTCTTTTCGGGTACAGAATAGAGCCTGCCGAAGTAGCGAATAAATTCTGATCCGCGTAATCTATTGTATAGTCCCGTATCACCGGTTAAAAAGCCAAGATTTTCTCTTACCTGTTGAGCTTGACTGAGTATATTGAATCCTTGAATCTCTGCCGTTCCCGAAGTGGGTTTGAATACTGTGGAGAGGATACGCATGGTGGTTGTTTTACCTGCTCCGTTCACACCCAATAGGCAAACTATCTCTGCATCCCTGGCTTCAAACGAGATATCGTCAACCGCCTTAAATACTGTTCCATCCTTTTTGGGAAACTCTTTGCTAAGGTTCATCACATTTATCATTATTACTCCAAACCTTTATTCTGTTTAGAGATGGCATTTTCTATAACACGCTTTTTTTGTCGAGGAATTATTTCCTTAGCCTAAGACGCACAATTGCAGACCAACTACAGGTAATAATGGGTAATCAACTGAGCTATCCCTCGTATCTGGGAGTAATGCCTCATGAAGCCCTCGTGATTCCCGGGTGATTCCGAGGTGGGACGAGGGAATCACGAGGGATTTACCCGAACATGATCTGGGATTAGTTTAGGATATGAGGTATCGTTGTGATATTAGCAGAGGAAGTGAAACAGAAGTGAAACTTTCACAGAAGAGCTGCACAAAACCGCACAGAAATCCAGAGTGAATACCGTGAATACCGATTTTTATAGTGATGATTATTAAGTGGATTCCAGCAGTGATTATATAAAATGCAGATACGCATACAAAACACTTACAAGCCAATATTGGATTTGCTATTATAGAAATGGAGCTTCAGCCTAAGCAGAAGCTCCATGTATAAAGAAAGTTGGTTAATTGCTTAGAGTCTGGCTGAGGTAGCAACGAACTTCACAAACAGCGGATGCGGCTTGTTGGGCCTGCTTTTAAACTCAGGATGGAATTGAACACCCACATAGAATCTGTTGCTCGGGAGTTCTATTACTTCCACCAGGAGTCCATCCAATGATAAACCGCTTAGTCGTACGCCTGCAGATTCCAGTTGACTTCGGTATGCATTGTTAAACTCGTATCGATGGCGATGCCGCTCACTTATGGATAATGACTGATAAGCCTGAGCAGCGATGCTGCCTTCTGCTAAATTACATGGGTATGCACCCAAACGCATCGATCCGCCAACCTTGTCTATATATAACTGATCTTCCATCAAGTGGATAACGGGATGCTGACTTCTATCGTCAAACTCGCTACTATTAGCTCCCTTTAGATTGCATAGGTTACGAGCGCATTCAATAACTGCAACCTGCATACCAAGGCAAATACCAAAGAAAGGAATGTTGTGAGTACGGGCATAACCTGCAATGCTAATCTTGCCATCAATACCACGAACGCCAAAACCGCCGGGGATCAATATTCCATCAATTCCCGCTAACTCTCTATCCAAATCGGTATCCTTGAAGTTACGCTCAGAATCTACCCATTTAATCTTCAGTTTCCTTTTAACTGATGCGGCGGCATGTGTAAGTGATTCTTCGATGCTCTTGTATGCATCCTGATGTTTTACATACTTACCGCACACGGCAATAGTTACCGATTCTTCTGCTTCTTGTCTGTTGGCAAGAAACCGGTGCCAGGCATCCAGATTCATATCTTTGCAATCCAAGCCAAAGTGCTTGCAGATTATGTTTGGTAGATTGGCTTTCTGGAATGTTAAGGGAACTTCATAAACGCACTTAACGTCAATGGCATTTATTACATGGCTACGCTGAACGTTTGTGAACAAGGCTATTTTGCCATATATATCTTCATCGAATTGCTTCTCAGATCTACAGAGCAGGATGTCGGGCTGAATACCAATTTCGCGAAGCTTATATGCACTATGTTGAGAAGGCTTGGTTTTCAGCTCGCCAGCAGACTTGATGTATGGAACATAGGTTAGTAAGATGTATAGGGTGTTCTCTTGCCCAAGGTCTAAACGTAATTGTCTGATTGCTTCTACAAAGGGTAAGCTTTCAATGTCGCCCACTGTGCCACCAATCTCGGTAATTACAATATCATAATTATCAGAAAGCCTTTGTATGCGCCGCTTGATCTCGTTAGTTACGTGAGGGATGACCTGCACTGTTTTTCCCAAGTACACCCCTTTGCGTTCGTTTTGGATAACGCTTTCATATATCTGACCCGCAGAGCAACTCGAATTCCTGCTTAAGGCTTCATCTACATACCTTTCATAGTGTCCCAAATCCAAATCAGTTTCCGCACCATCATCGGTAACAAAAACCTCACCATGTTGGTAGGGACTCATTGTACCAGGGTCTACATTCAAGTATGGGTCAAACTTTTGCAGAACAACTTTATAGCCCATTGACTTCAGTAACAAGCCTATGGAGGCGGTGGCAATTCCTTTTCCCAAAGAAGATAGCACACCGCCCATCACGAAGATGTATTTTGCCACTATTATGCTCCTTACAGCAAAGGCTTAAGATCGTCCAACGACTCTTTTATGGCTTGCACTGTGTAAGCAAGATCCTCATCGGTGTGACGATAGCAGATATAGCCGTGGTGGTAAGGCTGCAAGAACACTTTGCGTCTTATCAATTGTGTGTAGAATTCGTTTCTTAGTTTCTTATATAGTCCTGTGTCGTCTTTGTCGAAAGTAATGAATGGCATCCATGGTGCTCCACTGAAGGTTACCGGCATCCCAGAAGCATCTACCACGTTTTGAACATCTGCGGCAAACTTGTGCCCTTTGGCTGCGATGGCATCCAAAACATTGTCTCTTTGGAGAATTTCAATGGTCTTTAATGCTGCAACGATGCTATCAGTATTTGGGAAGAAAGTGGATGATAGAAAGACCTTATCTGCCATTACTTTCATGTATTCTTCTTTGCCAACCAAAGCGGCAATGGCATACCCATTAGCCATAGCTTTTCCGAAAGTGGATAGATCGGGAGTAACACCAAAATGCTTTTGTGCTCCACCAATGCTGCATCTGAAACCACTGCGGATTTCGTCGAAGATCAATAGCGCGTTGTATTTGTCAGCAAGAGCACGAACACCTTCCAGGTAGCCGGGATTGGGCATCTGAACATCAGCAGCCAAAGGATGGCCTACTGGTGTCACAATAATGCCTGCCATATCGTCCTTGTTGGCTTTGAGAATATCTTCCAGTTCGTTTAGGTCATTGTAGTGGAATTCAATTATATCTTCGTACAGCTTCTGAGGGATACCGCCCTTTACTTCTACACACCAATCATGCCAACCGTGATAACCGCAACGCGCGATCTTAGTCTTGCCAGTGTTGGCGCGTGCTACACGAATGGCTATGGTGGTGGCATCACTACCGGTTTTAACGATTGCAGCCATATCACAGCTTGGAATTAGTTCACGAAGCTTATAAACCAGCTCGTTTTGCTTTTCTTGAGTTAGGGAAAAACAAAAGCCTTTACTGCGAATTTGTTCTATTACTGCATTATCTACTTCTTCTTCGCGGTAGCCCAAAATTATGGGACCATATGCACACAGGTAGTCGATGTATTCGTTACCGTCAACATCAGTGATTCTGCCACCTTTTCCGTTATCGAAAAATATTGGGTATTCACCCTGAACAAAGTTATAAGGTCTGCGAATACCCGCAACACCACCTGGAACAAGAGTTTGGGCTTCTGCAAAGAGAGCCATGCTTTTATCAAGTTTCAATCTTTCTGCCATCTTACTTATCCTCCTATCTTTGCCATAAACTGGCTATACCCATGCCACCACCAATACAAAGGGATGCAAGACCCTTCTTCAGGTTGCGACGCTTCATCTCGTGTAACAAACTTACAATAATGCGGGCACCGCTGGCACCAATCGGGTGTCCAAGTGCGATGGCTCCACCATTTACGTTAATAATCTCGGGGTTTAATTTTCCTAAACCTTCTAACTCAAAACCCTTTAGCACTGCAAGGGATTGTGCCGCAAAAGCTTCATTTAGCTCAGCCAGCTCAATCTCACCAAGGTTCCAGCCTGCTTTGTCTAACACTTTTTTTACTGCAGGTACGGGGCCATAACCCATAATAGAAGGATCAACACCTGCAGAAGCACTTTGGACAAAGGTTGCCAGGGGAGTAAGACCAAGTTCTTTTGCTTTATCATCGCTCATAAGAAGAACGATGGCGGCTCCATCATTTATTCCGCTGGAATTGGCTGCTGTTACTGATCCATCATTTTTAAATGCTGGTCGTAGCTTGGCAAGACTGTCGGCAGTCACGCCAGCTCGAGGCATTTCGTCTTTATCTATAACCAATGCGTCACCCTTTTTTTGTGGGATTACAACTGGCACTATTTCGTCTGAAAAGTATCCATTCTTCTGGGCAGCTTCAGTTCTATTCTGACTTAATGCGGCAAATGCATCTTGATCTGCACGGCTAATGTTGTGCTTGTCTGCGAGGTTTTCTGCGGTAATACCCATGTGATAATCATTAAAAATATCGCTTAAGCCATCACGGATCATAAGGTCAACAACTTGCTTGTTACCCATTCTTGCACCCCAGCGAGCATCTGGCAAGATATAGGGTATCTGGCTCATATTTTCAGTTCCACCTGCAACCACAATATCTGCTTCGCCACTTGATATCATCAGTGCAGCAAGTGCAACTGCTTTCATCCCCGATCCACAAACTTTATTCACCGTATATGCGGGTACCGAAGATGGGATTCCGCTGTGGATGGATATCTGACGTGCGATGTTCTGTCCCATACCTGCTCCACAAACGTTGCCGAGGATAACCTCATCAACCATTTCGGGTTTAACTCCACTTTCGGCAAAAACAGCTTTTAGGGTGTTTACACCAAGATTAACTGCGGATACATCTTTGAAAGCACCACCAAAGTTTCCAATTGGACTGCGCTTTGCACAAACAACAACGGCATGTTTCATCTTTCCTCCATGATCTTTTATATTTCTTTCCTCCACAAAAAAGAAAAGACGGCTTTTTAGTCAATGATAATCTGGACAAATCTTGGTCAATTTGCCAAATCCCATAGTCGCAAACTTACAATTCATTTGACACCTCAGCAAAGTATAGAAACATGTACCATGTGAGGTGAGAATTGAAGACACAGATTATCGTTAAAGGTGCCCAAGAGCATAATCTTAAGAACATAGAATTAGCCATTCCAAGAAACTGCTTAGTAGTGTTTACAGGGGTCTCTGGTTCAGGTAAGTCATCCTTAGCATTTGACACCCTATATGCCGAAGGACAGAGACGTTATGTAGAATCTCTTTCTGCCTATGCCCGTCAGTTTCTGGGTCAGATGGAAAAGCCCAAAGTAGATTATATAGAAGGTTTATCACCTGCTATATCAATAGAGCAAAAAGCTGCCAGTAAAAATCCCAGATCAACAGTAGGAACTGTTACCGAGATTTATGATTATCTGCGAGTTCTATTTGCCCGTGTGGGTAGTCAATACTGTTACAACTGTGGTGATCCAGTAGGTTCTCAGACGGTAGACCAGATGATAGAGCATCTCATGGATCAACCCATGGGTAGCAAGCTTCAAATTATGGCACCTCTTGTGCAAAACAGAAAGGGTGAACACAAGGATGAATTGGAGCAACTTAGACAGGAAGGTTTTGTAAGGGTTATGATCAATGGGCAGCTTCGGAATCTTGATGAAGACATAGTGTTAGACAAGAAAAGTAAACACAATATTGATGTAGTTATCGACCGAATAGTATTGAAGGAGGGCATTGAAAGCAGGCTTTCGGATTCTTTGGAATTAGCCATGAAGCTTACAGAAGGCACAGTGAAGATAGGCTATGTAGATGAAGAAAGAGAACAGATACTTTCAGCTATGAATTCATGCGCAAAGTGTAACATCGGTTTTGAAGAGCTATCTCCTCAAAGCTTTTCTTTTAACAGCCCCCTGGGAGCTTGCCCTGTGTGTAACGGTTTGGGATATAAGCTGGAGTTCGATCCTGATCTTGTGGTTCCCAATCCTGAGCTTAGCATAATGGAGGGTGCTGTGGCAGCATGGGGAAGACTTGAGTCCAAGCAAGACAGCTGGACGCTAAATGCCGTTCGCAACTTAGCCAGAGCATACGAGTTTTCCCTCATCAAGCCTTGGTATCAGCTCCCTGAGATGGTAAAGCAGCTTATTCTTTATGGCTCAAAAGGCAAAAAGTTTAAGGTAGCCTGGCAGAATGAGCGCGGTAGCGGCCAGTTTATGATGAAACATGAAGGCGTTATCCCCCAGCTTGAGCGCAGAATGCATGAAACAACATCAGAAGATATGCGCCGTTATTATATGCAGTTTATTAGCGACAAACCATGTCCGGATTGTGAAGGAAAGAAACTAAAGGCTTCATCCTTAGCTGTTCGCATTGCCGATAAAAACATTGGTGATATAACAGCTATGAGCATTAAAGAAGCTCACGCCTTTTTCAGTAACTTGAAACTATCAGGCAACAAACTAATAATCGCCGATGAAGTGCTTAAAGAGATACGCAACCGCTTAGGATTTTTGCTCAATGTAGGATTGCATTATCTTAGCTTAGACAGGCGTTCCCCTACTCTATCGGGCGGTGAAGCGCAGAGAATAAGGCTTGCCAGTCAGATAGGGAGTCAATTAGTAGGTGTGATGTATATCCTTGATGAACCAAGCATTGGGCTTCACCAACGTGATAATGCCAAGTTAGTGAATATGCTGTTACAGCTACGAGATCTGGGGAATAGCGTTATAGTGGTAGAGCATGATGAAGACACGATGCGAAATGCGGATATGATAGTGGATTTTGGGCCCAGAGCAGGTGTCTTCGGCGGTAACATTGTGGCACAGGGTAGCATCGAGGAAATAATGAAGCACCCGCAATCAATTACTGGAGCATATTTATCGGGAAGACTAAGGATTCCCGTTCCGGAGATAAGAGTTAAACCCGACGAACGGGTGATTAGTATCTGCAAAGCAGCACATAATAACTTAAAAAACATAGATGTGGATTTACCACTTGGGCTGTTTGTATGCATAACAGGAGTTTCAGGTAGTGGAAAAAGCAGCTTGATAAACCAAACGCTATCACCTTATCTACATAACTATTTCTTTAAAAGCACGCATAAGGTCGGCACAAATAGCGGTATTAGCGGTGTTGAACACATCGACAAAGTGATATCTATAGATCAACAGCCCATTGGAAGAACCCCTCGTTCTAATCCATGCACTTATATTAAACTGTTTGATCCCATCCGAAATCTATTTGCCGAACTTCCTGCTTCCAAGATGCGTGGATATAAACCGGGACGCTTTTCTTTCAACGTAAAAGGTGGCAGATGTGAAGCATGTGAAGGAGCAGGGCTTAAGCAAATAGAAATGCATTTTATGGCCGATATCTATGTTACATGTGAAGTCTGCAAGGGAAAGCGATACAATTCTGAAACTCTTTCCATCCGATACAAAGGAAAGAACATCGCTGAAGTTTTGGACATGGACGTGCAAGAGGCTGTAGAATTTTTTGAAGCTATCCCCTCAATAAAGCAAAAACTAAAGACCCTGCATGAAGTAGGCTTGGATTATATAAAACTGGGGCAGTCTTCCACCACCTTATCCGGCGGTGAAGCACAAAGGATAAAGCTCTCCCGTGAACTAAGCAAAACATCTACCAGTAACACTCTTTACCTTCTTGACGAACCTACTACCGGATTGCATTTTGACGATATAAACAAGCTATTGGACGTGCTGAAGAAACTAGTAGCGATGGGCAACACAGTGGTAGTAATTGAACACAATCTGGATGTTATTAAATCTGCCGATTGGGTGATTGATCTTGGTCCTGAAGGTGGACATGAAGGTGGTCGTGTGATAGCATCTGGAACTCCTGAGAGCTTAATGGAGAGCAAGGATTCATCTACGGGATACTATCTTAAGCAGCATTATTTGCGGGAACAAGAATCACGAGAGCATAGTAACATCAAATGAGTTTAGTTCGTTTTACATATTCCCCATTAACAGCCGGAAAGCACTTAGTGGGCATCGCAGGTGAATTCACCGATTGGCAGATTATACCCTTAGAGGAGCATGGGGGCTCTTTCGGCATAGATTTAGACATACCGGAAGGACGATACCGATATAAGTATATCGTAGATGGAAACTGGATAGCAGATGAGAATAGCGAGCAAAAAGAGATTGATCCTTATGGGGGTTATAACTCGGTTTTAGTAGTTCGAAACTCACTGCATCAACACAGTTGGACAGACATATTCAAGACTAATGAAATCGCCAGGGTTCATGGATTTATCAAACTATATCGCTCAAGTAAAGATTGTGCTGAATTACGCTTCATCTGGTTCCCAGCTTTAGTTGATGATGTACACTTATTGCTGGCTAACGAAAAGAAGCGTTTGAAAAGAATCGGCAGAACGGCTATCCAGGAAGTGTATGGTGATTTCATTGATACCAGCAACCAATTAACCGGGAACGTAATCAGGTTTATTATTGAAGTTATTCACTGTGGCGAACATTACTATTTTGGTAAAGAAGGGGTTGCCAGAGACCTGAATCTTGTCTCAGCACTAGAAATTGATGTAAGAACGATAAAAGTATTCAGCATTCCGGACTGGGTGCATAAGAGCGTAGTTTATCAGATATTCCCCGACAGGTTTTACAATGGCAATCCAGACAATAATCCAGATTTCTCAGAATGGTATTATCAGGATTGTAAAACACCTCCATCTCAAGGTGAATACTTACAGGTAAATCGAGAGTATTACCACTTCGTAGATGATTGGAGCGAAATAAATGGTTTAATCCAAAGTGAGTATCTTCCCGAAGGTAAACCTGATTGGTGGTCATTTTATGGTGGAGATATTGCCGGGGTTAGAGAAAAGCTGGATTACCTGACTGCACTGGGTATCTCAGTTATTTACTTCAATCCACTGTGGCAGGCAAAATCCAATCACAAATACGATTCTGCCGATTACATGAGCATAGACCCTCATTTTGGCACTCTTGAGGAGTTAAAAGCCCTGGTGGAAGAAGCCCATAACGCTGGCATCAGGATAATACTGGATGTTGCCTTCAACCATACAGGTGAAACCTTCTGGGCATTCCGCGATTGTGTAGCACGAGGCTCAGAATCACCATATTGGAACTGGTACGATTGGTTTAATTGGCCCTTACCAAGCCCACTTCCCGAGAACTTTAAACCTAAAGACTATTACCAATGCTGGTGGGGAATAAAAGATATGCCAGACTTGAATTATGATCTATCCCGACCCCATCCTGAAGAGAATGCCATACATGATATAAAAGCTGCCCAACCTAATGAATCATTGGTTGCATATGTGTTAAAGGCTACCCGCTGGTGGCTGTTAAATGTGGGAATAGATGGTTTTAGACTTGATGTTCCAGATGAAGTACCTTTTTGGTTCTGGGAGCTATTTCGCAAAGAAGTAAAAAGGTGTAAGCCTGATGCCTGGATAGTGGGGGAGATATGGCACGATGCTGTTAAATGGGTTAGTGCCAGATATTTTGATTCAGTTATGAACTACGCCTTCTTTAAATATCCGGTAACTGACTTCTTTATAAACAAACAGATAAACAAACACGACTTCTGCCTTAAGATTGAAAGCGGGTTGGCACTTTATCCCACCCATGCTGCAAAAGCCATGATGAACCTATTGGGCAGCCATGATACCTTCAGGATATTTGAGATTGGTGGAGAGTGCATAGAATCAGTAAAACATGCTATCCTGTTTCAAATGTGTTTCGTGGGAACACCACACATCTATTACGGTGATGAAATAGCTATGAGGGGTGCGAATGATCCGGATAACCGGCGTCCATTTGACTGGAACTGGCAAGAGAGAGAACTCAGCAAGGGAATTCATGATTTCTATACAGAATTAATAGCATTGCGAGCAAGTTACCCGGTGTTAACAGATGGAGATTTTTGTTTTGTTGACGCATCCCCCAATCTTCTCTGCTACAAACGAACACTGAACAATATCGTAGCAACAGTGTGTCAGAATGTATCGGATCAAGATGTAAGTATCGATATTGAATTATTAGAGAATATGGTTTTCTCAACCTGCAAAGTTACCAGCAACATACTTCCTGCCGGACAATCACTTATAGCTTTTCAGCATTCTTAATGTAAGCATCTTCCTTAATGTTATTACTTATGAATTACGCATGAAATACGGGTCTCATGCGTAATTCATGCGTAATTCATAAGTAATTCGCTCAAGGAAGCAGCAGGAATATGGGAATTACGGCAAGGGAAATATAATAACAGAGACTGCCTGTAATACTATGAAGAATAATGTGGATAGCCGCTGATCATTACATCGTCATCAAAACGTTTAACTTCTATATTATCCAGAGATACAGCATCAATGATTCTTTGTAATCCCAAGCTTGGTAATGGGCTATTTGTACCCCCAATCAGCTTGGGAGAATAAATAAAGAGGCATTTATCTACCATCTTTTCACGCAAAAAAGATTCTGCAACTCCGCTTCCGGATTCCAGTAACAGCGAATACTTGCCTAAGCTTCCCAGGTATTGCAGTACATCGGCTATTTGGAATAAGCCTCCATAAGCTGGCAGGCCAAATACCAATGCTCCCATTTCTCTTATTTGCTCTGCCTTTTGGGAGTTGCTTAGCTTTTCCGAACAAAAAACCAAGCTGGGATACTTATTCATACTAAGTGCGAAAGCCGAGTCCAATGGAAAGTCTAGATTAACATCTAACACGGTTCTAAGAGGTTGATTTGCTTTTGCGGACGTACGTGCGTTTAGCATGGGATTGTCCGTAATGATGGTGCTAATCCCAGTTAGTATCACGTCTATTGTACTACGTAGTTTATGAGTGTAACGGCGTGATTTCTCATTGCTAATCCATCTGGAGCTACCATCAGATGCGGCGAACTTCCCATCCAGGCTAAGAGCAGTTTTCAGAATCACAAAAGGTCTGCCCTGAGTGATAAAGGTAAGGAAGTATTCCAGCTGCATAGTAATCTTATCTGCCAGTATGCCGACGTTTACCTCGATCCCTGCCTCTTTTAGCATTTGGATGCCCTTTCCAGCAACAAGAGGATTAGGATCAACTATGCCAACATAAACACGTTTGATGCCAGAATTAATCATTGCCAATGCACATGGAGGAGTTTTACCATAGTGAGAACATGGTTCCAGCGTTACGTACATATCCGCTCCTGCCGCTTTCGCGCCAGCTTTCTTCAAAGCTTGCGCTTCCGCATGATCTCCACCGTATTCCATGGTGTGGCCTTTGGCAATCACCAGGTTGTTCTTCACAATTACTGCTCCCACAAACGGATTGGGAGAGCATTTACCACGGGCTTTTTCTGCATCTTGCATGGCAAGCTGCATATATCTGATGTGATTATCCATTGTTCAATTTGTCTAAGTTCTTCTTTGCTACATCAAAGGTTGGGTACAATGCTAATATGTTCTCCCAAATAGCTTTGGCATCTGCATCGCGTCCCAATCCGGCATAACAGGCAGCAAGGTTATTCATGGCATTGGGATCATCTGGGTGAAGTGAGTTCAATTCTCCAAACCAATAAGCAGCATTTTGGTAGTCAGATTTACCCAGGTAAAGAGCTCCCAGATGAAAATATGGCTCAATCCAGGTGTTGTCCAGGGAAATAGCGTTAAAAAAATCTACTGCGGCTTTGTCATTATCCTTGCTTAGCTGCCAATATAGAGCTCTATAATAATACAAATCCGGGCTGTCAGGATAGTCCTTTAATTTGCTCTGGATTAGTTCCCATACTTTGGCATCATCTGCTTTACCCAAGGCTTCGGCTATGTTGCTGTATATCTGGTTTTGAGCAAAATATTCTTTGGGTGAGCCTAGTATGTTTTGGCGTATTTTCCATTTTCCGCTGGCATTGCTTAAGAGAATCGTCCAGTCTTGTTTGTGGTTTAGTTCCAGATAAACCAGCGCGCTTACACCATCCTCGCCAATCCCGCTGTGTATTATGCTGTATGTAGATACCTTTTTTAACAATGGGATACTTTGCATTAACTCTCGATAACGAACAGCAAGATCATCCTTTGGCAATTGGTTAACGCTAAAGCTTCGCAGTTCATCCCATGCCAATCGTACTACAGCCTGCATAAAGGCATGTACGCAAGTTTCATGGTGACCTACTTGATCTTCATTATTATCTGAGGTTTCTATACCCAGTTTCTGCATCAGGTAACCTAAGGGGAAATGAGATGGATACTGAAATCCTGTTAGCCAGCTTACAATTTCCGCTTGATTGGTTTCAGCCACGCTAATGGGGCTTTTTGCTTCTAAGTGAGGATTCTCCCGACCTGCCCAAAGGTCGATGTAGCGTTTCAATACGTCCGTTGACTCTGTCAATGAATCTGCTTTGAAGGTGGGGAAGATGCCTTGCTCATTCTCTTTGCCAGAATAGGGACAGGCGTTTGGGCATTTCGTATCACATCTTAGTTCGTTGCAACAATGCCAGCATAGTTTTTTCTTTTTGCGGGGGCATTCCCTTACAATGCGTTCAGTATAGCAAAGCTCACATCTGTTGCTTTTGAATATGCTTAACATAAAACTCGCTCCGGTATGGGGGGCATATTTCGCTTGAACTCCGATCGCTTGATCAGCTTTCTTACTTTGTCTATTTGTGCTTTGGTATAGGTTTGTGTAATTATACCTTCGGTTAAGAACATCAGAATTGCATCCAAATCAGCATAGCGAATTCCAAGTTCAGCTTCATCGCTCTGACCTTCCCACAAATCCGCGGTGGGAGTCTTGTTGATTACCCTATCGGGTAACTGAAGCACTCGCGCCATTTCCCAAACTTCGGTTTTGTATAAGTGTCCAATTGGTTCGAAGGCACAGGCTGAGTCACCATATTGAGTGCAATATCCAACCATGAGTTCAGTTCTATTACCCGTACCGACTACTAAGGCGTTTCTTTCGGCTGCATAGTCGTAGATAACGTTCATTCTGATGCGTGCCATCCAATTTCCTCTTCGCAACTTATCTGCCTTCACTGCATAGGTATTGAAGTAACTGTCTGTCATTGGACTAAGGTCTATGGTCTTAAAGCTTATGTTTAAGCATTCAGCTACTAATAAGGCATCATTTGCACTGTCAGGATGGCTTAACTTGTATGGGATGTTTATTCCAAAAACGTTCTCTGAACCAACTGCTCTAACTGCGAGTGCAGCAGAAAGAGCGGAATCTATTCCTCCAGATAAGCCGATTACTAACTTGTTATAACCAGTGGACTGGCAATAGTTTGCAATAAACATAGTTATTCTATCAATCTCATTTGTGTAATTGATCATTTTTACTCCTTATTAAAAGCAGTGTTACGGAGCAATGATAAATGTGTAGCACATGAGTCAAGAGAAAAAAGAACCCCCGGAATCGTATGATACCGGGGGCTGTATAAATAGATGCTGATTATTCAGTTACTTCATCATTACCATTTTTCGCTGCTGAGTGCTCACTCCATCGCTGAGGCGATAGAAATAGACACCACTTGAAACGAGATTGCCGGCATTATCCTTACCATCCCATACCAGGCTGTGGTTGCCTGAGTTCAGGCTTCCTTTATGCAGGTTTTTCACAAGCTGACCTTTCAGGTTGTATATATTCAGTTCTGCCTGTTTAGTGGAGTTTTTAAGGGCAAAGCTGATAGTTGTACTGGGATTAAAGGGATTAGGATGGTTCTGGCGTAGTTCGAGCGAGCTAAGCGATGGTATATTTACATCAATATTACTAACTGAGCTATTCATCTTTTGCATGTACAGTCCCAGAATTTCGGTTTTACCGCTGGAACGTCCGTCTGCCCATATTACATAAGCTTCATCATTCAGGATTACCGAAAGAGGTTGATACTGCTTCTTGGCTACGTTACACAGGATCATTCCTATTGGGTCTCCCAACACCTCACCAGAACCAGTAATGTATTTGTAATAGATGTCACTTTCATCTCCCCAGAAGTCTGCCCAGGCTATAATAGAGTGACCATTCGAGAAGCTCGACAGAGTAGGATGAGATTGAACGGAGTCTTTCTGAACAACAGCATAGCCCAGGCTACCCCAAAGAGGCATACCTTCAAAGCTATACTTGTGGGCAAAGATATCTTCTATACCATTGATGTTTTCACACCAGGTAAAGGTAATACCACTACTATTCACGCTAATATCGGCAGCTTCCTGTTCACGATTGTTTTCTGCCAGCGAAACGCCCAGAGGATTCCACAATCTGGTACCGCTATCACTAACATGCTGTCCCCAGTAGTTAAGAGTGAAGTCTGTTCGCTTATCTTTCCACATCACGAACAATCCTTCTGGTGTTCGTGCGGCTACGGGATGATATTGAACGGTATCCCAATCATCATATGTAGAAAGCTGTAAGCCAGCATTTGGCCAACCTGTTGCAGCATCACCATTGGCATCAACTTTCTTTGCCCAAATGGTGTACAAGAACGTCGTGGTGTCTACGCGGTGCCAAACATAATAGTTTTCTAACACGCTATACAGGGTACATTCGCTGTTTTGTGCATTGGCAGGCAATACGGATATAACCTTACCGTCAGCACCCCACATCTTCTGTCCATTTTGAATTCTTTGCCCATAAACGTGGTAGTAATTTGTGCTACCTACAGGAACAGAATTAGACCAGCCAATATAGTATGAACCGTCGTGATAAGAAATAAAGGTGTCTTTCTGGCGAAGAGGTGAGGCATTGGTAATTTCCATCCCTCCATCTCCCCAAAGCCTGTTTCCAGCGGGGTCGATCAATTGGGCGAACACTTTCGGATTATCACCACGAGTATCTTCCCAAACAATTGCTATGTGATCATCTGGAGTTACAATGGCGTTGGGTAATAGTTGTTTTCCATCAACGCCAATTGTTACAGGGCGACCGTTGGTTTCCAAATCTACGCTGCCATCCGGGTTAACAAATTGCATAAAGATGCGGTAACCATCGTTTGCGAAACGAGTGTCCTGCCATATAATGGCTATATCATTGGAGCGATTAAGAATCTGATAATTGTCTTTGGGAGTATCTCCGCTCAAACCCCAGAAAACAAGTTTGCCATTAGTTTCTAACTGAGCAACACCTGCGTTATTCAAAACTTGATAATAGATGCCCACGCTTCCATTACGGATATCCATCCAGTTGATAAATACATTGCTACCGGAATACTTAACCAATCCGCCATTTTGCCCGTTTGGTGCTGTGCAGATAGCCTTTCCATCTGCATCCCAAAGAGCGAGGCCATTGCTATCTAAATGCTGAGCATAGATATCATCATTGGGGGTATTACCATTGCGATAGTCGTCCCATACTATAAAGCATCCACCATTGCTATCCGCAGCTAAACGGGCACCAATTTGTGAGAAAGCAGCAGTACTGAGAGCTATGCCGTCTTGAGCCCATAGTTTTGCACCATCTACACTCATCTTTTGTACGTAGAGGTCAGAATTTGTGCTACCAGACCTATAATCTTCCCACACTATAACCGCGCAATTGTCTGAGGTCTTCAGTATTCTTGGATTATCTTGTTTGCGGGGAGTGGCTTGATTTTGGTCACTATATACATTGGTTCCGGCAGGCCAAAGCATCTGTCCGGTTAGATTTACTTTCTGAGCATATATATCCCAATCGGGATTTCTTTGATCTTGCCATGTGAATATGAATTCACCATTATTCATAGCTGCCATGCGTACCCCAGACTGGTTCCCTGTTTCCACGCAAAGCGGTAATGGCTCGTTCCAGGCAAAGGTGCCATCACTGAGGTATCTCTTTACATAGATATCTTCTGCACCGTTAAAATTGTGAGTATAACCAATCATCATTCCACCCTGTCCATCGGGCAGCATGGTGTTTTGCACTTCGTCACCCTCTCCACTGGCAATGGCAATACCATCTACAATCCACAGCGGATCACCTGTTGAAGATACACGTTGACCGAAAATGTCTTTACTGGGATTACGTGAATCTACCCACAAAATGAATGCTCCGCCATCATTGTCAGCTTCCATATTTAGAGATATCTGAATTCCGGGGCGGGTGCATATTGGTTTTCCACCGGCAGGCCATAAAAGCTGACCAGCGTTATTAATCTTCTGTGCATACACGTTGCCATCAAGATCGTCTGAAAAATCAATCCAGGCAATGATATAATTGTTGTCGGAGGTTCTGGTGATAACCGGGTCTTCTTGTCTGTCTATCTTACCGTCTATTAGCAACGGCTCACCCCATACAAGATTACCTGCAGCATCAACTTTTTGAGCCCAAAGGTCTCTTTCTCCCAGTTTGGTATCCGACCACACATAAATCGCGCCACCGTCATTAGTATCAACGCCAGTGCGAAACCATTCAATGTTAACCCCCTGGCGGATTGGTATCGAGTCCTGCCAAAGGAGGCCTGCATACAGACCTAAGCTTACCACAACAAGGCATAAAGCTATGGCTATCTTTTTCATATTTATCTCCTTATCTGTTCATAAAGCACAAGTAAAGCTGAACAATTCAGTGCGACATTACTATATGCAAGAAGCTTTCCAAATCACTGCTAATAGTAGTCAGCAGGCTGCAAGCTGAATTATTATTCCTTTGTAGTGCTGCGGTATCAATGCATGCGTATCATTGGTATTATCAGCAAAGAATCTGCAATGATACAGCAGTTGCCAGGTTGGATAAGCAACAATGATAAAGATTAAGATGACTAACTGCGCATTGCAGAGGAAGAGTTAATTGAAAGGATCAAAAAAAGTGCGGCCACTAAGACCGCACTTATGAATAATTGTTATTATGCTTTAGACGCTGCTAAAATCAATCCTTGCATCATTGCATCACATATTTGTCTGGATTTCTCAGGGCTATCGCTTTCAGTGTATATTCTGATAATGGGTTCGGTTCCAGACTTGCGAATGTGAATCCAATGATCTTTTGTTGTGCCTTTAATGCCGTCAGTGTAGTCAATATCGTAGGCACTTAACAAACTTGGAACCGCCTTCATTACTGCATCCATCTGACTGGACTCCAAGCTTAATTTGTCTTTGGCAAAATAATACTTGGGGAGGCTTTCTACCAGCTGCGAAATGCTTTCACCGCTTTCTGACATGAGTGCCAAAATAACAGCAATGCCGGCTATGGCGTCACGGGTGTAGTGAACAGCAGGACAGATAACGCCACCATTGCCTTCTCCGCCGATAGGGGAGAGCAACTCTTGCATTCTTTTTCCTACATTTATTTCACCTATTCGGGTACGATGAACTTTTACGCCAAACTTGGCAGCTATGAAGTCTGTAATCATCGAAGAGCTTAAGTTCACCACTACATCGCCTTTTTGTTTTGGTAACACAAATAACTGGGCGAGGGCAACACTTAGTTCTTCACCAATGCATTCACCCTTCTCGGATACAATCGATAACCTGTCAACATCCGGGTCGGTAGCGAAGCCTATGTCTGCATTATAAAACTTTACAGCATCTTCTAATTGACCCAGATTTTCATTCAAAGGTTCAGCAGGATGTGCAAAAACCCCTGTGGGTTCACCATTAATCTCGTACACCGTGCACCCAAGTTGCTTCAATAGGGCTGGAGTCATTAACCCTCCAGCACCATTTACGGAATCCAGAACCACCTTTATTTTCTTTGCCTTAATCTTCTCTATATCAATGTAGGGGATGGCTAACACTTTATTAATGTGATTTTGAATCGCACTATTATCGTGATATAGCTTTCCGATGTTCTGCCAGTTAGCCCAGGAAATTGGCTGATCTACTCCAGAAAGGAAAACTTCAGCTTTGGAAGCAGATAAAAACATTCCATCAGCATCAACGAATTTCATTGCATTCCACTCTGGAGGATTGTGAGATGCGGTTATGGCAATTCCACCTATCGCATCCGATTGCTCAACCGCTAACAGGACAGTAGGAGTTGATACTATGCCTAAATCGGTTACGTCAAATCCCATGCTGATAAGAACTGCCACAATGCTGTGAAGCATTGCTTGTCCAGTTGTACGTGAATCTCTTCCAACGATAATGCGTTTGGGTACATGGGGGTGTTCCTCTGCCTGAAATGCAGCGAAACGGGCTACATATTTTTGTACTATAAAAGGATTAAGGGTGTCCCCAAAGACACCCCTAACTCCGCTAACACTTGTCATTAGCTTGCTCATATTAACTGTTACATCCCAAACTTTGCTCGATTATCAATAATCTTTATGGACTTTTTGTAGCTGTCATACCAGCGATTCCAAGCTGCGTCTTCCAAGCGTTTGCGAATGGTATTCTGAGCATCTTTATCCTTGCTGAAAGCATCGAAGTTTGGTGTATTTCGCTCGGTAAGTGAAACAATAAAATTACCCTCTTTATTGGTAAGTAATCCACTGGTCTGTCCGGCTTTCATGGCCAATACAGCCGTTGTGAATTCCTTGGAGATGCCAACATTGGGTATGTTTGAGCCTTGTTTATGTTGATTCATGTCGATTATCTTCCAGCCTTCTTTCACTGCGGCACTGAAGTATTCTCCGGAGGGATACTTTGCCATAAACTGCTCGGCTTTTACCTTCACATTGGCTACTTTCTTTTCCTTTTCGAGCTGATACTTTATTCTTAGCTTTACCTTGTCGAAATCTTCGTAGTATTCTTTCTTGTTATCAGTTAACTGAGCCAATATCATGCGGCCCTGCTGATCTTTTACAAGATCGGAGATGGATTTGGCTTTGCTTTTGCGCATGAAATCGGTTAAAGCTGCTAAGCTCCCAATTCCAGGAATATATTCCTGGTCGTGGGCAACCCAATCGGTATCTTGAGCTTCCAGCTTAAGTTCTTTTGCGGCCTTGTCGATACCCATCTTTTTTACAAGCTTCTTTGCTCTTTCGGCATCTGATGAAATCTTTTCTTTTGTTTCATCGGAGGCTTCTACTTTCAGCAAGATGTGGCTGGCTTTAATCTTGGGTCCCTCTAAGCCAGCTGTTCCGATACTGTCACTGCGGATAATGTGCCAACCAAAATTAGTCTTTACAGGTTTGGAGATTTGTCCCTTTGCCAGTGCGAAAGCTGCATTTTCAAATTCGGGAACCATTTGTCCCCTACCAAATTCACCTAGTGAACCACCATTAGCTTTTGAGCCAGGATCATCAGAAAATTCGTTTGCCAATGCGGCAAAATCTTCTCCACTCATCACGCGATTGTATATCTGATCTGCGTTCTTCTTTACTTCTGCAAAGTCTTTGTCCGAGGGTTTATTTTCAAAAACAAGGAACTTAGCTTTGGAAGCAGGGCCTTTCTTGAATTCTTCTTCCTTGTTTTTATCATAGTAGGCCTTAATCTCTGCATCAGTAATGGTAATTGGGTCAGACATATTGTGATCGAACCATATAATCTTTCCGGTGGCAGTGTCATTCTCTTTGGCATATTCAGCCTTAAGGCTATCTATTGTTATCCCTGCCTTAGCTTTTATCTTTTCCTGAAGCTTTTGCTTGGGCAGGTAGCCGCGAACATAGTCTTCCATCATCACAAAGAATTCGGGATTGTTTTTTAGAGCTGATAGATACTTGCTCTTGTCAAATCTGCCATTGGTTTGCAATGATTCATTCTGCATCAACTCCTGAGGAGGATTGTTTTGCATTTCCGTTAAAATATCATCATTATTAACCTTGATCTTGTTCTTTTTTAGCATCTGTTCCCATACAAGATCATCCACGAGTGACTGCCAAGCTTGGTTCTCGAGGCTTTTTCTGGTGTTTTCGTCAAGGGGTTGGTTCTGATACATCTGGGAATAACGATCAAACATCTCCTGTATCTTCTGTTGATACATCTCGACGGTTATCTTCTTTTTGCCAACCTTACCGAGATATGGCTGGGGGTTAAGTAATTCTACCAATCCCACTGCACCCATTCCCAGGATGAAGATTATTGCTACGAAGTAAATGATTACCTTTTGCTTCTTTCTAAGGTCATCAAGCATTTCTATCCTCCACTTTGGGTCAAATATCTTTACTGAACGCCATAATTTTAAGGCTGTCATTTAAGACAAGCCTTTTTTTTATCGGGATGCGTTGTTGTATGCCCAATGTTTCGCCTTGCACTTCAGATTATAAACAACTAAAATCAGGATGGAGAGTCACCCTTTTAAGTATACGGGGTAAAAACACTAAGAATATCAGATCAGATTATTAATCCATGAAGCATATAAATGGTCTTGATACTCCGGCCCTTATTCTTGTATGTGGTTCAAGCATGCACTGCTTACCAGCGTATTCACTTAATTCGTGAGCAATAATGCTGCTGAACCCATCTGCTCCAAATGAATCAGTAATTACCAGGCATAGGGGTAGTAACTCATTTCCTGTGTTTATCACGCCCAGTTCATGTTTAAGGTAGCTAACTAATGTTTGCTCGCTGAGCCCTGGGCATATTATCCCCTTTACTCCATATGTTACCATTTGATTTATGAACTCGATATCAACAGCGAAGTTTGCCCCGACTATGGAGTCGAGAAGACTGTATTTGCCAAGGTTTTCTCGGTTATCCAGATAACAAAAATGACCATGCTCCGCTTTGCCAATACCGAGCTTAGCTTCCAGTTTCTTGCCCTCGAACTTAATCGTTACAGCTTCTTTGTCTCTAACATCTACCACCTTGCCTTTAACATGAGACTTGTAATATATAGGTGAAACATCATATTGGATGGTGATTTCAGCCGTAGTTTGATCAATGTTGGTAACTTTTCCTGTTTTGGGTGCACGAACAAAGCAGGGCGGTTCCCCTTTTCCTGTAGAAGATAATCTCTGGGCAAGCAGGTCACCTTGATACACAAAATCGCCTACACTTCTCTTTATGTATCTAAGAGCCAATTGAGGCTTACACATCATGATAGCAGCCACGTCAACAAAAACTGGGCGTGAGCTGTAGTCCTGAAGTTCAGAGATAATAAGGTAACCGCTATTGTAGTCAATCATTTCCAGTTTACCACGCACAGGGGACTTGAAAGCTTGACCTAAATGGGGACTCTTTTTGTTTTCTACTTTGTCTCTTAACACGTCGTCAAAGTTTATAACATCACCGGAAACAACCTTTAGGGTGTCTAACACCAATTGCTTGTTCACATCCTCAAGATGAGCATAGGGATTCACCAAAAACAGCCTGGGTGGATTGTATTTATTTACTGCAACCTCATCACTTGGCAGCGTATCATCACCAATTTGCTTTAATACTTCTCCCTTATAGGGAAGGGTAATGGTTCTAGTAAATTCTGATGTGATGAAGCGATTAGCATTAACAAATACCTCTTGTACTACAGGACTGTAGTCCATTGCATTATACAAACCGAGCTTGGTTTCTAACTCAGCATCGTAGTGCATCGTGTTAGTGCGTGTGTCAATAATCACGAGGAGATCGGTAGCTATGCTAATGGGCTCTTTGCTGCTATTCAAGATGCATCTCTTGGCTGGCGCGATAGTTAATTGTCTATTCATCATAGCAGGTAACACAATGAAGCTTTCTGGCATAACATTCATTTCTTTCATGCCATCATTGTCACTGTAGCTAATTTTCAACACGGCCTTAATATGTTTTTTAGGATAGTGGGGACGCAAGTGCAAGGCAAGCTTACTTAAGCAGGAACTGTGCAGAAGATTATCCGCAACGAGTGTATCGGTCTGTCCCAAAACCCCAAGATGTGGGGTAATAAAGTCTTTGTCCAGCCATAACTCAGTAATGCCAAAGCAATTAAAGGCATCAATAAGGATCATTATGCTTTGAGCTTCATTTTTGGCATGTGCAAAAACTCCTCCGGCACCGATTACCACATCTATATCGCTGGGATAGAAATAGTGCTTTTCCTCGGCTACCTGATATTCAAACTTCGCTTCATAACCATCCACATTACTATCTTTTAGTGAATTCAAAAAGCCGGTTTTGTATCTGTTGTAATGCATCTCTTCGTGTTGCACCAGAGCTTTTGCTATACAACACTTGGCGATGGCGTGCTCTATTCTAATCTCGCGTAAATCTGACGGGTTATATGTTGGATATAGGGTTTTGTTTCCAATGTAGTTACGCACTTCATCAGCGCTGAAGTCAGGGGGTAGCACTTGCAAGAGGCTATCAATACCCATTTCGCTTAGTACGTTCAATGCACTGTAGCTCATACCCAGATTGGCACTAACTGTCCGCTGGTAATGCCCGTTGATGTAAGAGAAAACATCGGTAGTAGCACCGCCAATGTCAAAGGCAAAAAAGTTCCGTTGCTCTTGTTTGGTGGCAGAAATCAGGCTCTTCAGTACGCCCATGGGGGTAGGCAGTATCTCAGCGTGTACTGATCTCTTTAGCTCATTGTAGCCCGGTGCTCGCTCCATCACGTTTTCCATAAACAGTTTCTGTATCATGTCTTGAGTTGGCTTTAAGTTTTCTGCGCTTATACTGGGGCGTAAGTTTGGCAAGGTAAAAAGATCGAAATCATTGCCAATCATAGACTTTATTATCTCTTGTGCCTCTGCGTTTCCAGCGTAGATGGCTGGTATTTTTACGTCGGTATTGAACTTCGGCAATGGCTTGGCAATTCGCAGTATTTCAGCTAACCGTATCACCCCTGTTAATGCTCCACCATCTGTGCCACCGCTAATAAGTATCATATCCGGGTGTAAGCCGCGCATGGCTAACATCTGTTCTGCTGCTCTGCGTCTGTCGTCTATGGCAAATACATCTAAGATAATCCCCCCAGCTCCATAGGCAGCTCGCTTCGCACTGGAAGCACTGTCGAAAAGGGTTAGCCCAATCACCAGTATCTGAAGTCCGCCTCCAGCGCTACTGGTTGTAAGATAACTTACTTCAGGATGAAACTGGATATCTAACGCATCAGAATTTGTACTTATAAGCTGGATATCGGTTCTGGTTTCCAGGCCAACAATAGCCTCTAAAACACCATATCTAACATCATTATGGGGTGCTTCTACCGTAGTGTTTGCATGGTGTATTCCAAGCAGAACGGGTTCTTCGCTACTATTATCTATCAGTATGGCTTTGGTAGTTGTGCTCCCAATATCGGTTATAACATAGTAATTGCTTTTCATATCTGCCTCTTGTTCACATAAAATTACGTTGCCATGTATGTCAATTTGCTCTGTATTCTGCGTCAAGCTAAATCTATGCAAAACAAGCTTTGGCCTTTCTGTGAAGCACATATAAATAAACATTTCACTTGACGAATGCGAGCTATTCAGAGTTTTGGGTCAGAACTACAAAATTGATTGTAATAATAACGAAATAGGGAGCAGAAGCCAATGAAAAAGTTTTCCTGGCGTGGTCTTTCAATAGTCATATTTATATGCGTAACAGCATTTTATTTGGCTCCGTTGGCTATTCCGAACTTACCTGAATGGTGGGCAAAGAACAAGCTGAAACTCGGTCTCGATCTTCGTGGTGGCATGCAGATATTACTGGAAGTAGATACTTCTGAATTATCTGATAGCGATGCGCGGGGAGCGGTGGATCAAAACATTAAAATCATCCGTGAACGTATCGACCAATTTGGTGTAGCCGAACCTTCCATTCAGAAGTTAGGTGATAGTCGGATTATGGTTCAGCTTCCCGGAGTAAGCAATTTTGAAGCAGCCGAAAAGCTGATTAAGCAAACAGCTATGCTGGAATTTAAACTGGTTGCCCAGCCTGAAGACAGTAAGCGTGTATTGGATTTAATAGACACCAATATAAACAATAACTTGTCATTATTCCCTGCCTTGGCAGCCTTGGACAAAAAAGACAAAAGCATCATTGCTCCTGATTCAACCAAGGCTGATAGCTTATCCGCAGGCAGTGGCATATTTAGCACTCTTGTTCGCCCTGGTGAGCGTGACTACACGGTGCAATTTGATGATCTACGTTTGGTTCAAGATTTATTAAGCGATTCATTATTTTTGCAGACAGTACCCATGGGATTCCAGATTGCCCTGGAGAAAGCTGATACCCAAACTTCAAAAGCTGACCGCCGTTTAATAGTACTTCATTCTGCAGTAGAGCTTTCTGGTTCCGATTTGGCTAAAGCAAAGGTGGAATATGGATCATCAACATCTACAGACCCACGCATTGCCAATAAGCCTTATATTTCGATAGAGATGAAGCGTGAAGGTGGACGTAAGTTCGAAAAGGTTACAGGTGACAATTTGAACCGTCGTTTGGCAATTGTGCTGGACGGCGTTGTATATTCGGATCCTAACATTAACGATCGCATCTCGGGTGGACGCGCTCAGATTACTGGTTCTTTTACAACAGCAGAAGCCACAGAGCTTGCTATTGTGCTAAACACGGGTAATCTCGTAGCTCCCATCAAGCCCATCTCCACTTCCATAATCGGTGCCACTCTTGGAAGCGATAGCATTAGAAGCGGTAGCATGGCAGGTATAATAGGTTTGCTCGCAGTTGTGTTGTTTATGCTTATTTACTACAAGCTTGCCGGTTTTGTAGCCGACTTTGTGTTGGTGTTTAACGTTGGCTTTATCCTTGCCATTTTAACCGCCTTTGGAGCTACTCTAACGCTCCCGGGTATCGCAGGTATAATCCTTACCATAGGTATGGCTGTTGATGCCAATGTGCTCATCTACGAGCGTATCCGCGAAGAATTGGATTTGGGTAAGACCCCCAGGTCTGCTGTCGATGCAGGATATAAGAGAGCTGTTATCACAGTGTGGGATGCCAATCTTACCACCCTGATAGCAGCGGCGGTGTTATACAATTTCGGCAGCGGTCCCATCCGCGGATTTGCAGTAACTCTCGCCATTGGTATAATTGGTTCTATGTTCAGTGCCATTGTGTTTGTGCGCTCCATACTGGAAACCTTTGTTATAACCGCTACCAGCAAAAAGCTGAGCATCTAAGAGGAGGATAACGATGAGACTTATGCAAAATACCAATATCCCATTCGTAGGGATTCGTTACTGGGCATATGCCATATCCGCCATCCTTATTCTTGCCAGCGTTGGTGGACTGCTAGTAAATGGACTGAATTGGAGTATTGACTTCACCAGCGGTGTTGCCGCCAAGGTTAATCTGAAAGCTGAAGATAGTTCCGTTACTCCTCTAAAGATAGACAAGCTTCGTTCCATTCTGAAGTCAAACGGTTTCCCTGAAGCCGAGATTCAGCATGTGGGCGAAGTGGAAAATGCATCTTTTATGATTAAACTAAAAAGCCAAAAATCCGATGCTGATGTTTCTTCCGATACCAAGGGAAAGATTCTTGATATCATCCAAAGCAACTTGCCCGAATATGTGGCAGGCAAGGATATGTCTCGCGATGTGATTGAAGAAATCTATGAAGTTGGCCCGAAAGTGGGTGGAGAGCTTAGAACCGCTGCTTTGTTAGCAGTGCTTATCTCCTTGGTTCTTATGATAGTGTACATCTGGTTCCGCTTTGAGTTTACTTTTGGGATAATGGCTATTCTTGCATTGTTCCACGACGTATTCATCATCGTAGGTGTGTTTGCCATCACAGGTAAGGAGATAACGGTTCAGATTATCGCCGCGCTGTTAACCATTGTCGGTTATAGCATCAACGATACCATCGTAATTTTCGATCGTATTCGTGAAGACCTGAAAACATATCGCAAAGACCCGGTGGAAGAAGTGTTCAATCGCTCTGTAAATCGTACTCTTAGCAGAACTGTGATAACCGCTGGAACAACCCTGTTCACCGCCCTGGCCTTGTATTTCTTTGGCGGAAGTGTGCTACATGATTTTGCCTTTGCCATGTGTCTGGGTATCTTCTTTGGAACCTATTCTTCCATCTTTGTGGCAAGCAACCTCGTGATAGACATCACTCATGCCACTCACAAAGAAAAGAAAACACTTCAACACCTCACCAAGAGAAAATAAACAAGACCCGCATAAAGCCCCTATTGAAAGCCGCCTGTTCTCGCAGGCGGTTTTTTCTTGTATAGCATTCCAATACAACAGAGACACTGATTATCAGTACTCATTTGTGGTTACACGCATGATAGATATTCTAATGAGATATAAGGATATTTGCGGGTTCATTACGGATTAAGTCTGCAAAGAGTCCGTAATGATACTGAAATGAGTTCAAGGAAGCTTTGGAAGAATGCCCGAAAACAAGTAATTGGATAGTTGTTGAATTAGTTATATAACCCCTGCTTTTATCAGGTCATGCATGTGTAGCATACCCACAGGCTGAAGAGCATCGTTCACTACCGGCAGCATGGTTATATTATAGCTTTCCATAGTGTTTAGTGCATCCACTGCCAGTTCCTCAGGTTTCAGGTGCTTAGGATTGGCTGTCATGCAATCCTTTGCGCTAAAGTTCAGGAGATCATTGCCTTTACTCTGAAGCTGCCTGCGCAAGTCACCATCAGTTATCAAGCCACATAAGCAGCCACTTTCATCTGTAACCGCAGTACAACCCAGCTTCTTGCCTGTCATTTCCATTATAACCGCAGACATACTTGCATTGTGTTTTATGCTTGGCATGTCAGTTCCGCTGTGCATCAAATCACATACTCGCAGTAGCAGCTTTTTACCTATGCTGCCACCGGGGTGGAACCGGGCAAAGTCTTTTAGCTGAAAGTTTTTCTGCTTCAATAGGGCAATTGCGATGGCATCGCCAACAGCCAGTGCTACAGTTGTGGATGAAGTTGGCACTATGCCCAAGGGTTCAAACTCGTTAGGCACGCCGCAATCCAGCACTACATCCGCGCTTTTGGCAAGCTGGGAAGTCATGCAGCCGGTAAGGGCAATTATGGGAACTTTATTAAACTTCAAAAAGGGGATTATGGAGATAAGCTCTTGAGTATTTCCGCTGTTAGACACGGCAATCACTACGTCGTTATTGCTTATCATGCCTAAGTCTCCATGTATGCCTTCAGCAGCGTGCAAGAAGATGGAGGTGGTGCCTGTGGAGGCAAGCGTTGCACTTATCTTTCTGGCAATAATGCCTGTTTTACCAATACCGGTTAGCACAACCTTGCCCTTGCAGTTAATAAGAAGCTGGAAGGCCTGCTCCAAGGCGGCAGGACTAAGCTGCTCTGCTACCTTTAGAATGGCAGAAGCTTCCAGCTTCAATTCGTTTATTATAATGTCGCTTACAATCATTCGTGGCTGTTTATGGCGGTAATAGCCTGTTCTAAGCTCATTGAACCCAAATCGCCTTTGGTATGTTGACGTAAGGTAACCTGGCCATTTGCAGCTTCGTTCTTACCGATGATGCACATAAAGGGTATCTTTTTTAGTTCGGCTTCACGAATCTTATAGCCTATCTTCTCGCTGCGTGGGTCAATCTCACAGCGCAAGCCTTGTATCTGAAGCTTCTCCATTACTTCATTGGCATAGTCTAACTGTGCATCTGTAATTGGGATTAGCATCACCTGAACCGGGCATAACCAGATAGGCAGGTTGCCGCCATGATACTCCAGTAGTGTGGCAAAGAAACGCTCCACTGAACCAAGCACTGCACGGTGAATCATAAAGGGACGGTGAGGAGCATTGTCAGCCCCCACGTATTGCATATTAAATCGTTCTGGAAGATTGAAGTCAAACTGGATGGTGGTACATTGCCAGGCTCTTCCAATTGCATCCTTTATCTTTATGTCTATCTTAGGGCCGTAGAAAGCACCGCCGCCTTCATCCACTGCATATTCCAGTCCCAGCTTGGTAAGTGAGGCGCCCAGGCTCTTAGTTGCTTTGTCCCAGTCATCCTTTTCGCCAACTGAGCCTTCCGGCTGGGTGGATAGATAGATTAAGAAGTCCTTAAAACCAAACTTCTTTAGCATATCCAGAGAAAAGACAATCAGCTTCTCTACCTCGGCATCCATCTGCTCGGGTGTGCAGATTATGTGTGCATCATCCTGAGTGAATCCACGCACACGCATCAGTCCATGCAACACCCCGCTACGCTCGAAGCGATAAACTGTGCCCAATTCGGCTAAGCGGATGGGCAGTTCACGATAGCTATGGCGGTTGGCATTGTAGATATGAATATGGAAGGGACAGTTCATTGGCTTAATGTAATAATCCTGCTCTTCCACTTCCATCGCGCTATACATGTTCTCTTTGTAAAAGCCCAAGTGTCCAGATGTTTGCCAAAGGTTGCTACGCCCAACGTGAGGTGTATAAACCAGCTTGTAGCCACGGCGCAGATGTTCTTCTTTCCAATAGCTTTCTATCTGGTGGCGAATCATGGCACCATTGGGATGCCAAAGCACCAAACCGGCACCAACTTCTTCATTGATAGAGAACAAGTCGAGGTCTTTTCCCAGCTTTCGGTGATCACGCTTGGCTGCTTCTTCCAGGTAAGCCATGTATTCACTTAGCTCTTTATTACTGGGGAAGCTAATGCCATAGATGCGTTTTAGCATCTTATTCTTTTCATCGCCACGCCAGTATGCGCCGGAGGTTTTAAGCAGTTTTACGGCCTTTATCTTGGAGGTATTATGGATATGCGGGCCACGGCACAGGTCAACAAAATCTCCCTGACGATAGCTGCTTATGATATCCCCATCGGGAATAGCTTCCAAAAGCTCCAGTTTGTATGTTTCTCCCATATCGCCAAACAGCTTTACTGCTTCGGCTTTACTAAGCTCAGCGCGGGTGTAGGGGAGAGCTTGCGCACTTAGTTCCTGCATGCGCTTTTCTATTTGCAGCAGTTCATCATCGGTGAAAGATGCTTCACGATCAAAATCATAATAGAAACCCTGTTCAATGGCAGGGCCAATGGTTACCAAAACATCCGGGAATAGCTGCTTAACGGCTTGCGCCATCAGGTGAGCTGTGCTGTGCCAATACACTTCTTTGCCTGTTTCAGTCTTGAATGTATGCAGCACAAGCGCGGCATCATGGTCTATAATGTGATTCAGGTCTATCAGTTTGCCATCCAGTTCTGCACAAATCGATGCATCGGCAAGGCGTGGGCTGATGTCTTCAGCAATCTTCAGGGCACTAACAGCTTGGTCGTATTCACGAACACTGCCGTCCGGTAAGGTGATTGATATATTCATCAATTTCTCCATAAATATCAGTTAAGCGTTATGAACCAATCATGATATCACAACGCTTAACTGAAAAAATAAGCATAGTCTATTTGTCAAGCTTATCCTGTTTGCTCATGGTGCGAAGTGAATGGAAGATTACAAACAGAGTTACTCCCACATCGGCAATAATGGCTTCCCAAAGCCCACTTACGCCCGCCAAACCGGTACTCATTACCAGTACTTTTACGCCCAGAGCGATTGTTATGTTCTGCCAAACAAGGCGATGTATCTTACCCGAAAGCATAAAGGCAGCCAGAAGCTGATCAGGACGGTCATTCAGTAAAACCACATCGGCGGATTCAATAGACGCCTGAGCTCCAATGCTGCCCATGGCAATGCCGATATCTGCGCGCATCAGCACAGGGGCATCATTCAATCCATCACCACAATAGGCAACCTTACCCTGCGTGGTGGCTATAATCTCCTCTAATTTAGCAAGCTTTTGCTCGGGCAGCAATTCGGCATGAAAGCTGTCTAAGCCAAGCTCGTTTGCCACTTGCTCAGCCTTGGGCATTCTATCTCCCGAAAGCATTGTAAGCTTCTTTACTCCTAAATGCTTCAGTCTGGTTAGGCTCTCCTTCATCATCGGTTTCAGAGCATCACTAAAGGTAACTGCTCCCAGATACACCTCGTTCTTAACAGCATGCACAGCACTCTCTGCACCGGTATCATGCAAGCCAAGATAGCCTTTGCTGGCAATAAAGGCTTCACTGCCTACCAGATAGCTGTCGTTAGCATACTGCATCTCAATACCCTTGCCTGGGTATTCGGTAAAGGACTTCACTTCGGCGGGAATAAACTTACCGGAAAAAGCAGCTACTACAGCTTTGGCAAAGGGGTGCGATGAAGTATATTCACAGATGAATAAGGCATTCTTCAGCTCTTCTTCATTGCCCGCCTGCGAGCTAAGTATTCTGCTAACCTTTAATGCTCCGGTTGTTAAAGTTCCTGTTTTATCAAATACCAGAGTATGCACCCTGCGCAGCAAATCCAGATAAGTGCTACCCTTGAATATAATCCCTCGTTTAGCTGCCAGACCAATACCGATGTAATAACTTAAAGGAATCGAGATCACCAGTGCACAAGGGCATGAAACAATTAGAAACACCAGTGCACGTTTAAACCATACAGCCCCTGGATAGCCCAGCAGCAAGGGAATAATGAATACTAACAGAGCAGCACCAACCACCGCAGGTGTATAATAGCGTGCAAAGCGGGTAATAAACTTCTCGGTGGTCGATTTCCGTGCTCCGGCGTGTTCTATCAGATTTAGTATGCGTGAAATCATGCTATCCGCTTCAGTGCTGCTAACCTCAATCTCCAATATCGCACTGCTATTCAAAAACCCGGCATATACATCTGAGCCAACCGACACAGCCAAAGGCTCTGATTCACCTGTTATAGAAGATGTATCAACGGCTGATTCACCCTTTATCACAGTTCCATCCAGCGGTATGCGCTCTCCGGCATACACCAGAATAATGTCCTTTTGCTTCACTTGAACCAGCTTTACGTCCGACACGGTATCGTTTGTTTTCAGATGGGCAAATTCAGGTTTTAGCGACAGCATAGACTTTACCATGTTCCTGCTGCGGTTAATAGCTTTAGATTCGAGATACTGACCAGCCTCGAAGAGAATCATAACTGCTGCTGCTTCGGTATATTCTCCCAGATACAGCGCACCCAGCGTAGCGATGGTCATTAGGAAATGCTCGGCAAAAAGCTGCCTTGAAAATAGCTCTTTTATAGATGTTCTTATCACCTTGTGCGCTGCTATTATGTATGCAGTTAGTCCCAACAGCATAGACAGGGTATCCGGCATAAACATAGACACAGTAAGGATAAACACCGAAAGCACAATGAACCAGGGTTTTTTTGTCTCGTTATTATCCCCATCTCCCACTGGGCTAAGTTTCACACCCGGCTCTATCTTGTCGGCAATGGCATTCAGGCGTTCCAGAGGCATCTGGATGTTTTCTTTATACTGAACAGTAAGCCGCTTATTCATAAAGTTTAAGTGTGCTACAGCCACCTCCGGGAGATTGGCTATCTCCGCCTCAATCTTAGCACTGCAACCTGCGCAATCCAGATTGTGAACGTCAAATTCCCTAGTGGTCATCTCTGCTCCCGTAAATGCACTAATGCCAGATCAAAGATTGATTCTACATGACTGTCGTCCAGAGAATAGTACACAGTTGTCCCCTCTTTTCTAAGCTTAACAAGTCTGTTTAACCTTAGCAGCTTAAGCTGGTGCGAGACAGCAGATTGCTGCATATCGACAAGTGCGGTTAAATCCGCTACACAAAGCTCGTGACGCGACAGATAGTATAATATTTTTAGCCGATTGCCATCACCGAACACCTTAAAGAATTCCGCTAAATGACTAATGGTATCGCTGCTGGGGAGTTCATTCTTAATGCTAAGCATCTCCTCCGGTGCGATGTTCTTGCACAGACAAGCTTTATCGTTCATGTCTACCTCGTTGTATGAATATGTGTTCATATATGTGGCAGTGCTCTAAATCGTCAAGCTAAATCTCTGCTATAACTGGAGAGGAAGCACCCATAATCTATTGTAGAGCACGATTATATAAGTGTATGCAAATTGGTGGTAAACTTAGATAATTCTCGATAAATCCCTATTCTCTCCCTCTTGTTCACCCCTCATCCAAGTAAGCAATGTTATACAGTAATGCCGAGACCACGCCGCAATTCTGCCACAACGCGGCGTGATCGTGGCAGGAATGCGGCAGTAGTATATTACATTACTTGCATGGAAGAGAGAGGAACATTAAGGGCTTGTTAGGTTACATTGGTTACATTGGTTACATTGGTTTTTGGTTACATTGGTTACATTGGACACGTTGGACACACACACATTGGACACTTGACACATTGGATGTGTGGAGAGTCAATGTGGAGAGTTAAAACAGAAAAAATAACCAAACGTTAGCAAGATAGGTGATATACTGGTAGAAAACGATGCTCAGGCCTTTGTTCGCATCGGATATGGCATATATACTTCTTCCCGTTCCAAACCCATCATTAAGGAGTATATTCACCAAACTACCAAGACTAGTGTAATATATAACAAGCCCGAAGTAACATTTGCATCTCAGCAGGATGTGAAGGGAAGTTCCAGTTTTCGTGATCCATCGCTGTTTGAGGTTGCGCATATAGAAATTATTGATTCTCTATTGCCAGCAATGCAAAGCGTTCGATAAACCGAAATGACAAAGTACATTATGTAATAAGACATTCGATTATAAGACACATTGGCAGCCTTATTGTCAAAGCTGTCTTTTGCGTATTATAAGGCATAGTCAAATTCTAACCCGCAGCTTAATCCTCCCCATTGCCATTGCCTGGTACCGGCTTGAGCTGGAGATTCGGAAGCGCTGCCTTGATTCATAACATCACTCCATTTAAATGGCATCACCTGCAGAAGATGTATCCTGGCACTAACTCTTCCAAAGTTGTAAGAAGCTTGAACTGGAATGCGAATAAAAGCATCAAGATCATCTTGCCAATTGTAGTTCGAAGTAGTGTAAGTAAACAGAATAGGGTAGAGCACTGCTTTACGGTTTCGGATAACCACGTCTTCTTTATGAAAGAGATGATGATAGGTTATCCCAATATTGTAGTTAAAGCGGGTATCGTTATCACAATGCATGTGATAAGCGACTCCAATCGATGGAGATAGTCCCCTGATGCCAAGTTGTTTTATTCTGGTTCTGTGAGCCAAAAATGTATCTAGATAAGTGAATGGCCAGATGTCTATATAAGAATCACTGCCAATTCCACAAATTAAAGCATTTAATCCCAAATCTATATCAGCATGAGCGTAGGTCTTTTGTAGTTTCGAGCCAAAGGCAAGCGCTCTGAGATTGCTAATCTTTCCGTATAAGCTGGATTTATATCTCAAGTCGGCGTCTAAATCCATGTAGGTGGCTTGGATAGAAGCAGAAATGCTTTTAGGAAGCATAATATTTCCTGCAGATGTGATAATGAAGCCATCCAGATTATTGGCAAAAAACCCATCACAGGTAAGTGGTGAAAGATCGGTAGCCGACAGGCTGGCATTATACTCAGGATTTGCTGCTCTCACTCTGATAGAGTTTGTTACCCATCTAAAGGGAATGTTGCCAGATTCCTTTTCGATGCTGTAATCGAAGGAAGCGGAATGTTGCTGTGTGCTGGACTCAAATGAGTATTCAGTTTTAGATTTACAACCCTGTAAGGAGATGCCAAAGCCCATATTGCTGCCAAGATAAAGCTTGGGTTCTATGCCAACACTATTTTGTAGCCAGGAATAACTGATTTGGAGATGTTCTTGCTTTGCCTCAAAATCTATTCTATTGTGCACGTCGGGATAATAAGCAAATCTGCCTCGAATGGCTTCATTGCTGTACAAGGTAACCAGTCTGGTATTGTTACATTTATTTGTCCAGCCAGAAGTCCACCTGTAGTGGTATAAGTATTGGTTGTAAGTGCCCTCGGTGCTTTTGTGATAGATATCTGCAAAGCTTAATTCCGAGTATAGCGAGTCAGCATGGCATTCGCCACTAATGAAAAGGGGGTATATAAGGAAATATACCCCCAGAATAAGAAGTGAAATAAATCTGTTAACCAAAGATGTCTATCATTTTTTGACGTGTCATGCCAGGGAAGATGCCACCAAAGGTGTAGTCTGGGAAATAAGGATAATCATCTTCATCAATCTCAACGCCTGCAGGGGTGGTAAGATATCCGGGGTCAAAACGTATGTCATGCTCGCGTTTGTGAACATGGTATATATTAGTCATGTTGGTGTATTGGCCATTATACAAGAAGTTGTAGTATCCATTTGGAGTGTCGAATGAATACTCATAATCTACATAATCGTACACCCAATCAGACCCTGTATCTCGCCAGTGGAAGTATGGCAGAACGGCTTCCATGTCTGGAATGGCTCCATTGAAGAAAGCGCTTAGATTCACCTGGAATTCAATATTATTCGCGGTTAAGGTATAAGAACCGGCAAGTACTTCATTGGTTAACCAATCGGCAATGTCATTTATCGTGTTCCAGTTTTGGGCGAACTGCGGAGCATCTTCATCGTCAGGGGGAATCTCGTCATTAATGGATATGATGTTTTCAATTTTAATCAAGTCGTCATTTTGTCCATCACCAGTATCACTTTCGGCTAGAATGTAGTTTACACCATTCTTTATATCGGCAGCAGCACTTAAAATTGCTGCCTTCGCACTGCTCAAATAAGCAACACCAGATGGAGTAAGCTTCATAAATGTGCTGCTGTTATCCATGTTATATTTTGCAATCTTAGCCTGAATCTCCATCTGTAAGGCTTGATGCTTATCATCCTGGTAATCATTTTCATAATAATCTAGATAGAGGTGATCAGCACTGATGTTGTATGCGTATGCATTCCATGAATCTGGATAATCAGGTACATCAATGTTATTGAGTTCGTCTAACCAGTCGTATCCACCGTCAGGATCGGTCATGTTCATATCGTAGGCAACCATAAGGTTGAATGCAGCTTTCACGGCATGAGACACAGCCCTAAAAGCGTAAATCTCACCACAATCTATTTCCACGATCTCTTCATCATCCACTTCAATATGAAGAACGGTGCTGTCGGCCATTAGAACAGCTTTATCAAGACGTGAGATGCTGGTGTCCATCTTGGGCAGTATATTGTTTCTAATGAAGTTTTGAACACGCATGATGCTCATGGTATTCTCTTTAGAGTTTTTAATCTGATTCATTAAGTTAACAGGCATTTTGGCAAGGAACTGAAATTGGTTATTTAATATCCTTTTTTCGCCATTATCAAAAACGCCGGCATCTTCCATCATGTTCCACAGTTCGTCGTCATAATTAATCTCTACCATGTTTAGCATAGCCATGCCAAGATTTGCCATGGGGTTGTTGGGATCAATGGCCAATGAAGCGTCAAACTTGGATTTAATGTTATTGAACGTGGCTTGTTGCATCAAATCTTGAGAGTCATTTATTTCGGGATCAGAATTGCCAAGATCGATGATGGTTTGGTTCAAAAGATTCATTCCTTCTCTGGCTAATGAATTTGCTGTGCCTACATCCACAGTGGGAGTTTCTGGTTCGGTACTGCTGTCGAAGCAAGAGAAGAGAAATAAGCCTGCAATAATCGTTATGCAGACAAGTAATGGTCGAAAACAAAGTTTCATTTATTACCTCCTTGTTCCATTCTAATAGTAGGAACAAATCTGCATCTATATATTGGCGTATCCAATAAATGTCAAGAGAATTGTTCAATTATTTCTTGACCTGATTTCTGTCAGTAAATTTCTGAAGATGTTATGAAGAAGATTATTCACATCGATATGGATGCATACTTTGCTGCGATTGAGATTCGAGAGAATCCATCGTTAAAGGGGAAGTGCGTTATTGTTGGTGGGCCACCCAATAGTAGGGGAGTGGTATCAACATGCTCATACGAAGCCAGAAAGTATGGCATACATAGTGGTATGAGCAGCTATCAGGCATGGAATCTGTGCCCCCAGGCAGTATTTGTGCACTCTAGTTTTGGATTGTACAAACAAGTATCAGATCAGATAAGGGGTATTTTCTATAAATGGACAGATATTGTAGAGCCGATGTCATTAGATGAAGCCTATCTTGATGTAACTAACAACAAACAAGGCATAGATGATCCCGTGTATATTGCCTCTGAGATAAAGCGTGAGATACTTGAAGTAACCAGGTTAACATGCTCAGCCGGCGTATCATATAACAAGTTTCTGGCTAAGATTGGCAGTGAGCTTCAAAAGCCGGATGGATTAAGCGTTATAACTCCTGATAATGCCAGAGACATTCTCTTCGCGCTGCCCATAGGCAAGTTTCATGGTATTGGCAAGGTTACTGCTGCCAGAATGAATAAGCTGGGCATACAGAATGGGGAAGACCTCTTTAAGTGGGAACTGCGTGACATGCTAAAGGTGTTTGGAAAGAATGGTTTGTTTTATTACCAAGTGGTTAGGGGTATAGACAATCGTGAACTGGTAACCGAATCTGAGCCCAAGTCCATTAGCTGCGAAAGCACTTTTCACACAGACATAGATAAGCTTGACGAGCTATTGGAAGTGCTGAAGAACCTATCGGTAAGGCTTAGTACCAGAATGAAGAAACATGATATTTGTGGACAAAACATCGTTTTGAAGCTGAAATACGATAATTTTGAAACAATAACCCGAACTTGCTCTATGAAGGGCTCATACAACGAAGCTGAGATATTATATCGTTATGGCGAACATTTGTTAATAGCAAATTGGGAAACGAGTAGAAAGGTTAGACTATTAGGAATTGGGGTTGGCAAGCTTGATTCAGAGGGTGATTGCTGTCAGCTAAGCATTCCTTTTGAATAACTTGCTCTTCTGGATTATATTACTAAGCACTATTAAGCCAAGACCCCAAACCGTGGCAGGATGTATAGACTCTTTTAGCAATCCATAGATGAAGAGCAGGGACACAAAGGGAGTAACAAAGATGAGGTTCGATATCCTGGCAGTATTGTTTGTATAATGAAGCGCTTTGAACCACAAAAGAAAGGTTAAACCCATTTCAAACAAACCAACATACACACCTCCCAATAGGGCTGGTATGATGTTTGCATTATTTCTAAATATTGGTTTTCGTGTTGCTAACAAATAGCAACATATTGCCATGAAGCCAATTAAGAAGTTATAAAACAGCTTAATTCCCGCAGAACGCTTATCCTTTACATTAATAACCCAGTATAGAGCCCATACTACAGAAGTTAGAACGGCAATTACAGATGCAATGGGGTCATCAAACTGCAAACTGAGTACCTTACCTTTTGTAGAGATAATCACCACTCCCACAAAGCTAACTAATAGGGCTGTGAAATCGCTTACTTTGAATCTCTCCTTTAATAGCCAGATACTGAACATTGCCAGCACAATCGCCCAAGTGTAATTCAGAGCTTGAGCTTCCTGAGCTCTTAGGCGCGAATATGCCTCAAACAGCATTAAGTAATACACGAAGGGATTAAGCAGCCCTGGGATTAGTGATTTACCTAAGTTTGTAATGGGAGATGATAACAGAATACTACCATCTAACACAACCAATGCAAAGAGAAATACTGTAGCACTAAATGAGGCAAATAACAATAATCCATCGGGACTTAAATGAGTTAAACTGAGCTTAAAAGCGGTACTGATGCTCGACCAGCATAGAATAGAAGCAATCGCGAATAAGTATGCTTTTGATTGGTTACTCATAAAAAACAGGCAGTGCCGGAATATGACACTGCCCATGACGTACTAAGTATTTATATTAAGGTAAGGTTTTTAAGATAGCGGTATACTTGCTTTCCAAAGACTTGTTTTTCGTCATTTGGGCACCAAATACTATGTATTGAACTGCCAATTTATTTGTCTTGTCCCAGTTATACCACTGCTCAGCATATTTAATAACCTGGGCATGATCACCTTTGTCTAACATCAAACCAATCATTGCATTATAATCATCTGCATCATTACGCTTGTCGATCAGCTTTTCAAGTAATGATATGGTAAGCTCGTTGTTCTTCATATTGGCAGCAATTGAGCGAGCATTGTCGATCAAGTCAATACTAGATGGATCGAGTTCCATTGCCAACTGGGTTATTTCAAGAGCTTTTGCATAGTCTTTCATCTCATAGTAGCAAGCAGAGATATTCATAAGATTATCAATATCTACAGGAATTTGAAGTCTGGCTTTTTCGAAATACTTTACTGCTTCACTGAAGTTTTCCTTGTTATAGTAGAAAGCTCCAAGTTCTTGCAGATAGACCAGCTTATCGGGTTCACCGGCAATAAGGCTAAGAAGGATTTGCTCAGCTTTGGCATCGTCTTTTAGCTCTTTCAGGTATATGTTTTTTAGCTGAATCATAGGCTCAGGTCGGTTCTTATCCAGTTCGTGCACCATTTCAAAAATGTCCATAGCTGCTTTTGTATTGCCATTCTTAAGCTCAGCTTCACCCGCACGGAAGATTCTTACCCAGGTGCTTTCTTTGCGTTTCTTCATGTCTCTGATGGCAAGCTTTTCTTCATCAGTGGGGTTTTCAAATGCTTCCATGATTAATAATGATTTGCTGTAGTAGTCATTGGCCTTTTTGTTGAATTCTACTGATCTCTCAGCATACATCTCACCCTTGTGCAAACTAATGTCTCCCAACCTGCGTAAGGCTATGGCATGGTCTGGATTGTCGTTTAGCACTTTACTATAAAAGACTTCGGCCTTGTCTACGTCTTTTTGAGCATAATAAACGTTTGCGGTCTTGTAATCAACGTTTCCCTGAGGGCTTAGCTTTTGCCTTGCTGTGGAACAGGCAGAAATTAGTAACATTAGAATAGCGGCTATAATAATCAGCTTTTTCATGCAAGTTTCTCCATCGTTATTCATAATTTTACACACGATATTGCACTGGGGATATAAGTCAAGAATTATTGTTGCACGCCTCAGTCTGAACTCTGGAAATAGCATCAGTATTTGGGCAAGAACATATAAAAATCGGCAAATATGACGCAAACGCCGTATCATTGAGGACTCACCATGCCAATATCGATAGAACAAAAAAAAGGGGGCGAAGCATTATATAAATATACTTCAGCCCCTTTCGTTGCTTATGGAATTCAGGATTAGCTTACATGGTTGCGGTTAGCATATTGGCATTGGCTACATTTGCCAGATAGCCGTTTGCTACTGCGTCTGCCACAGTTGCGATGTCGGAGCCCACGGTTTGCAAATCGCTGTGAGTGATGGTGGCAAGGTCTATGTGCTCACTATCTGCCTCGGCGAAATTGTACATCAGCCTTACAAAGATGGCATAGGCATTGGGTGCTATCTTGCCAGCGGGTACATTGGCAGTGTTGCGATAGGCATACACCTTCAAATCTGCCTTAAAGCCCGCAGAGCAATCGCCATACACCTTTGCCAGGTTTTTCATAACGCTCCCCACCAGGGTGTTGTTTGCAGTTAAGCGGGGAAATACAAACTTGCGACCAATGCATACGCTATGCTTGCGATAGCTGCCAAAGGTCATTTCATCCACGGTGCCACTGTAGGTGCTGATTCCGAACTTGAATTTTACTTTCATAATAGAAAGCCTCCGTCTTTTGTTTTCCTTAAAGGGTGTTAGTTAAAGTCTCATAGCCATCCACAAGAGGAAGCAAGCCAGCTTCAACAGCCTGCTTAACGCTTACACAGGGTAGCTGTTCATTCTCGATTTGTTCTCGGTTAATAGTGCTCAAATCCACCTGGCTATTGGTTTTTGCCAGCTTGAACATCATGGTAAGAAATGCGTTTCGCCAAGATAGAAAGCACTTATCGCGCTGTTTCTGGCTGTATAAAGCCACATAAATCTTCATGTCTTCAATGTAGCTCGGCGAAAGTTCCAGGCTCTTCAGGTGCTTCGATATTGCTCCCAGCTTCCTATTGGCACTGCTCGCTTTGGGAACCACATATCTACGGGCTATCATCTTCCCGACCTTTCTGTTCCAATAATACACCAGCCCATCACATTCACCCTTGAACACCATACGGTCTTTATATGCCACTATCATAGCAACTCCTTTTGCTCCTAACGCTTAACGTCTAACGTTTAACGCTTAACGCTCAGTTCTTTCCCCAGTCTGGAAATTACTATCTCCAAAACCAGCTTTACCACCATTTCAAAGAAAGCCTGTTCATCCTCTTCCTTTACCAGGGGGATGTTCACCAGCTTGTTGATGCGTGTTGCCAGCTCTTTTGCCAGCGTGTTAATGAAGTCTTTATTCATAAGTTTGCCCTCCTATTATACACGTGCTACGCGGATTTGAGGAGTGAAGAAGTAATGTAGTAATGAAGTGATGATGTGGACAAGTTAGCAGTATGTCTAAGGCTTGCTAACTCACTCTGCCACTAACCATTAACTATTAACCATTAACCATTAAAGTGCTTGACACTATTCCCCCCTAACATATTATGACCATAATTACTTACATAATATAGGAGATACAATATGGATACCGATAATTGCGCCAGAAAACTGATAAGCCAATATCCCGATTGGGAAGGAGCCAAAGTGTTAGAATTGCTTGTAAACCATCCCAATACCGATATTTACGCCACTACCGCCGAGATTTGCCTATCGAAACAGCTACCTCCTATGGAAGCAGGCAATGCGCGCTATCATCTCGCTCCTATAAAAATGACCGATGAACAAACCCTGAAAGCTGTGAAACAACGCCTGAACCAGCTAATAAGCATCCTCGCCGAACAAATCACCCCACTTTCTCCCTCAACCTCTCAACTTACTACCGCCGTCATTCCAGCGAAGGCTGGAATCCAGTTCTTTTCGTCCTCTCGACCCCTCGACTCCTCGACCTCTCGACATATCGACTTCGAAATCCGCGCCCTAACCCAATACTTAAAAGAAACCACCCTCCCTACTGGCACCATTAAATGCTTTAACGATGACGACACCAAAGCCTATCGTCGCCAAGCCGCTGCCATCCGTCGTCTCTTACACCAAGCCACCAAAGACGGACACCACGAAGCAGTTGCCTACATAAAACAACACCTTAGCCAGGGTAAGATTATGCGCTGGGAGGCGTAACCTCTTCTAACGCATAACGTCTAACGCTTAACGTCTAACCTCAAACCCAATCCCATCAGGGATGGCAGGTAACAGCGAACGCAAACCCGTATGAGATGGCAGGTATCAGCGAACCCAATCCCATCAGGGATGGCAGGTATTAGCGACGGATTTCAATCCGGCGTATTAGAGAGGATACCCCAAAAACAAAGCCCTGTAGGGGCGACAGGTGATAATACTGGCGAAAACATCATCACCCATATCATGCAACCTTAACAATCTGCTGTACAGCAACATAGCCATTACCTTTAGAGCCACAACAAACTGCCCAATTTGTTGAAAATAAACCACAAAAAATGTCAACTCTATACTGGACAAAAAAAGCAGGCCGTATAGTATTGCAACATAGGGCATGGCTAATCCCCCTCCCTTGTTGTTAACAACTTGTAATAGCGTCAGTTAAGCTGACATTTGTGGAAAAACTACTTTTGATAGGCAGACAGCCTAAAGGACTGAAAATGTTACCCTTATCTAATTGCACTCCGCTGTCGGAAAACACCCAGGCCTATTGTATCCCACCTTCGGAGCTACCTTGCCCCGAAGACCCTCTCAGTTATGACATAATTCGCCATCCCATAACGGTTGGCAGAAGCGTCAAACACCCTGAGCACCTAACCATTCGAGACATTGCCTATGTGATGGATGGCATCAAAAACGGCAACTATGAAGGCTACAACCTGAAACAAGCCATCACCCACCTGCGCCAAATGACGGACAGAGACGCACAGCGCTGTGCCAAAACCTCTCTTCCCTGGTTCTGCGGTTCGCTAATGCACCACAAGCGTAGTAACATCAATGTGGAAAAAGCCCAGTTCCAGATTTTCGACCTCGACCATGTCCCAAATCCCGAAGCCATTAAACAGCTTGCCATTAGCAAGTTACCCTTCATTCGCTATGCTTTTACAAGCGCGGTGGATGGGGTTAAGCTAATCGCCCAATTTTCTTCCCCTATCACCTCGGAAGGCATCTACAAAAAGATTTACAAGCACCTTGCACTTCAGATTGAATGGGCTCTGAAGCACATTTGCGACCTTACTTCAGACTGGGCAAGAGCTTGTTTTATGAGCTACGACCCCGCTCTGTTAATAAACTCCCGTTGCGTTCCGCTAAACCCCGTTGAAACTAGCAAACAGGCGGATAGCATAAAGGAAATTGTCCCTCCCAGTCTTTCCAGCCTTTCTCCCTCGCTCTCCAAACCCCTTGGCCTCTCTACCTCTCGTCTTGATACAGCTCCAGACTTAGATGCCGACTATGCCAAGGCAGAGGCAATAATATCCATAATGTCCACCATCCCAATCGAATACAAAGATTGGATTAAGATAGGTCAAGCGCTTTACGCTGGCTTTGGTGAACGCGGCAAAGCACTGTGGGATATGTTTTTGAACAATCCTAACTACCACGACACGCAACGCAGCTTAAACACGCACTGGCGGTCTTTTGCCTCAGTGCGTTCCATCACTTTAGCTTCGCTATTCTATGTGGCGGAGCAGTATGGAGTTATGCTATGATACCTAAAGTAATATCTACACCCATAAACCACAGCGGAAAGGAGGGGGAGCAATCCCTCTCCCTACCCGCTTACATCAAGGATAGCACCGATGCCACAGCGAGTGAGCTTTTTATTGCCAATTATGGCGATAATCACCGCTACATAAGGGATGAAGAGCGATGGATATATTGGGATGGTGCGCATTGGAACGCAGACATCAAGGCGCAAGAGCTGCTTAACGCATTGGAAGATATGCGCACCAGGCTGAAAGCCAATCCCGCCAGTTACCATCTGGAAAAGATTGCCAAAAACCTTGCCAATCAGCGATCTTTAAGCCAGATACGCAAGCACCTTGAAAGCCGTAACGAGCTTAGCCTGCTTGGGCGTGATATAGACGCACACGAGCACCTTTGCGCTTTTGAAAACGCAGTTTACAACACCGATACGAATCAGCTTATTTGCGATCCCAATCTCATCCGTCCGCTATACTTAACGCGCCGTTTCCCTGTGGCTTACGACGCAAACGCAAGCTGTGAAAAGTGGGAAGCATTCCTCAGCCAGATTTTCTGTGGCGACGAAGCTCTTGTACGCTATGTGCAAAAGGCTGTGGGGCTATCGCTTAGCGGAAAGGTATTGGAAGAAAAGCTGTTCTTCGCTTATGGCAGCGGAGCCAATGGTAAGACCACCTTTTTTGAGGTGCTAAACCGCATCTTTGGCAGCTTCCACCGAGAGATAGACCCCACCATATTGCTAAAAACCAAGGTTTCAGACCAGCGTTTGCTATTGGAAAACATGGCGAGCCTGAAAGCCATCCGCTTTGCCACGTCCAATGAAATACCTGAACGAGCCACCTATAACGATATGGCGGTAAAGCAGTTATGCAGCCGTGACATGATTAGCGGAAAGGTGGTATATCAAAGCGTGTGCGCTTTCAAACCCACCCACAAGCTGTGGATTAGGAGCAACCACAAGCCACTATTTAACGTCCGTGACGCAGGTATGCTCCGGCGGATATGCCTGGTGCCATTCGCCTACAAAGTGCCTACAGATGCCATGATTGAGCGTTTTGAGGACACTCTGCTAAGAGAACAGAAAGGCATTCTGAAATGGATAGTGGAGGGCTGGAAACTATACCAGAAAGAAGGCATGAAAGTGCTTCCCCCCGCCATGCAAAACGCTTTGAACGAGTATGCCCACGAATGCGATGCGCTGAAGCAATTCATCGAAGAACGCTGTGTAACAGATAGTGTTGATATTAGAACTGATAATGCCATGAAACTAAAGGATTTCACCACCGCATACAACGCCTGGTGCAAGGAAAATAACTTCCGAAGCAGTAATGCCAGAGCTTTGGCAAGTGAACTGAGAGCAGAGGGATATGAGGTGACAAATGGTGCGCATAATATGACTGTAATTAAGGGCTTAGGGCAAAGAGACGATTGTTCATAACCACGCCTGGTAGCTAAGCAAGGTTAATGAGGTTAACGTGTTTCTATATAGTTATGCTTCACATTATTTCTATAGATATAACTATAAGGAATTTGGTTAACCTCGTTAACCTCGTTAACCCACCTGCTTATTGATTAGTAGCCTTGAAATGCTACGATACAGAGGGCGGTACGGCGACCGCCTGTACAGTACTACCTTCTTCCTTACCCAGTCTCGTAAAATCCTCTAAATACCTGCCGAATAAGCTCATAAGGAATCCTTTGGTGATTTGTGGATTAGTTTGATGTTCGCTTCAACAGAGTGGGTAAGGAAGAGATGGGTGATGGATTATAGGCGTGGGTGTTAACCACTCAGCACTGTTTCAGGCGTTAACATTATTCACGAAGAGATGGGTGATGGATTATAGGCGTGGGTGTTAACCACTCAGCACTGTTTCA